>NZ_CP116005.1:1711606-2415713 GCF_027941835.1 Sphingosinicella microcystinivorans | reverse complement strand
GCGTGTCCGCCGCCTGCTTGCCGAGATCAATGCAGCATTCGAACACGTCCGCCGGGACGTTCAGCTCGATCGCAAGCTCGATCGGCCGGACGCTGGCGTCGACGCCCGAGATCAGCAGCCGGTCCGCCTTGCCCGCGCGCAGCAGGTCGACGCCGCGCGCGATGCGGCCGGGGCCGCCCGTGAGCACGACGATGCCCTCGGTGCGGATATCGTCGGGCGCGGGTTCGGGCAGGCTCATCACGAACCACACGAAACCCGCGATCCATGCGAGCGCGAGCAGCATGGCGGAGCGCACCAGGACCGAGGTCATAGCTGCTGCTTCAGCCTGCGCCCCACGGTGACGCGCACCGTGAGGATCGTGAGCAGCGCCACGAGCAGCGGCACGGCGGCAAGCGCCGTCCAGCCGAGCGGCGACAGGCTGATCTCCCCGGCGAGGCCGCCGCCGAACTGGCCGAGAAGGTTGCCGATGAAGACGATGACCGCGACCCCGGCGAGCGCGCCGACCATGCCGCCCGCCAGCCCCTGGATGGCGTAGCGGTATTCGAACAGCGCCGCCACGGTGCGGTCCTCCGCGCCCATGATGTGCAGCGTCTCGATCGTCGGCCCGTGCGTGCTGAGCGCGGCGCGCACGGACAGCGCCACGATCGCCGCGGTCGTGGCGACGACCAGCACGCCGATCGCGACCGCGAGCCATTTCAGCACCGCGACGACGCCTGCGAGCGGACGGAACCACTGGGCATGGGTGTCGATGCGCGCGGTGGGGGCAAGCGCGCGGACGGCCTCGGCGATCACCGCTGTGTCACCCGCGCCGCTGTTCCAGCGCGCGTCGATCATCGCGGGCAGCGGCAGGTCCTCGCCGATGTTGCCGGAGCCGAGCCACGGCTCGACGAGCGCGCGAAGCTCGGCGTCGCCGAGCACGACGACGTCGGCGAGATCGGCGCGGGCGCGCAGCATCGCGGCGACCGCCGCCGTCTGCTCGCGCTTGAGGTCGGGGTTGGGTTCGACGATCTGCACGGTGAAGCTGCGCGAAAGCCCCCCGGTGAGCGCCGCGGTCGCATTCGACAGCGCGATGCCGCCCGCGAGCGCCAGCATGGCGAGGAAGGTCATCATGCCGATGATCCACGGCAGCGTGCCGCCGGCCCAGCGCCCTTCGGGCAGGAAACGGTAGCGCTGGGCGCGCGGCTGGAGCCAGGCGATCACGCGCGCAGCTCCGCGGGCTCCACGGGCGGCGGATTGCGCAGCACGCCCATCGGATCGAGCATCTCGCCGCGGTCGAGGCGCAGCGTGATCGCGGACGGGACGCGCGACATCAGGTGCAGCGCGTGCGTCGCCACCACGACCGTCGTGCCGAGCCGGTTGAGTTCGTGGAACAGGTGCAAGAGCCGCCCGGCCATCTCGGGGTCGACGTTGCCGGTGGGCTCGTCGGCGAGCAGGATGTCGGGCCGCGCGATCACGGCGCGGGCGATGGCGACGCGCTGCTGCTCGCCGCCCGAGAGGACGGCGGGGCGCGCATCGCGGCGCTCGGCGAGGCCGACCCACGCCATTAGCTCGTCGACGTGCGCCTTCACCTCCGCCTCGTGCACGCCCGCGATGCGGAGCGGCAGCGCGATGTTGTCGAAGGCGGTCAGGTGCTCGATCAGGCGGAAGTCCTGGAGCACGACGCCGATGCGGCGGCGCAGCGCCGGGAGCGCGGTGCGCGGCAGGCTGGTGATGTCGCGCCCGAACATGTCGATGCGGCCGCGCGACGGGCGCTGCGTGAGATAGAGCAGCCTCAGCAGCGAGGTCTTGCCCGCCCCCGACGAGCCGACGAGGAACATGAACGCGCCGGTTTCGAGCCGGAAGCCGATGTCGCGCAGCACCTCCGCGCCCGTGCCGTAGCGCAGGCCGACGTTGTCGAAGCGGACGATCGTGCTCATCGGGTGCTCATGGGGCGCTCATCGGGACGTCACGGCTTGGCGAGCCAGTCCGGCACCGGCAGGCCTTTTTCCGCCAGCCACTCCGGATTGTAGAGGCTGGAGAGGTAGCGCAGGCCCGAATCGCAGAGGATGGTGACGATGGTGTGGCCCGGCCCCATCTCCTCGGCGAGCCGCTCGGCGCCGACGATGTTGATGCCCGATGAAAGCCCGAGGCTGATGCCTTCCTCGATGAGCAGGCCGTGGATGGCGCGGAGGCCCTCCTCGTCGGTGACGCGAAACTGCGTGTCGATCGGCGCGCCGTCGATGTTGGCGGTGACGCGGCCCTGCCCGATGCCCTCGGCGAGCGACGCGCCCTCCGGCTCCAGCACGCCGCGCGCGAACCACGAGTACATGGCCGCGCCGTAGGGATCGGTGAGCGCGATGCGGACGTCCGGGTTCCTCGCCTTGAGGCCCATCGCCGTCCCCGCGAGCGTGCCGCCGGTGCCCACCGAGCAGGTGAAGCCGTCCACCGTGCCGCCGGTGTCCGCCCAGATCTCGGGTGCAGTCGTTTCGATATGCGCCTGCCGGTTCGCGAGATTGTCGAACTGCCCGGCCCAGATCGCGCCCGGCGTTTCCTCCGCGATGCGGCGGGAGCGGTGCTGGAAATGCTCGGGGTCGGCGTATTTCGTGGGTGGCACCAGCACCAGCTCGGCGCCGAGCGCGCGCAGCGTCGCCATCTTCTCGACCGACTGGTTCGAGGGCATGACGATGATGGTGCGATAGCCCTTCGCGTTCGCCACCACGGCAAGGCCGATGCCGGTGTTCCCGGCCGTGCCCTCGACGACGATGCCGCCCGGTTTCAGGCGGCCTTCGCGCTCCGCGGCCTCGATCATGTAGAGCGCCGCGCGGTCCTTCACCGATCCGCCGGGATTGAGGAACTCGCACTTGCCGAGAATGGTGCAGCCGGTGCGTTCGGACGGGCCGCGCAGGCGGACGAGCGGCGTACCGCCGATAAGCTTCAGGATATCGTGCGCGGGGGCGCGGGAGGCGTGACTTGGCATGGTGAATGCAAGGCTTACCGACGCGCGCCGTGCCATGCAATCGCGCCGTCGCGCTGGCGCGTGAAAGATCGGCGGCGCATTTCTGCGCCGCCGGCAAGGTCGGTTTGGGGGAACCGCAGCGCGAAAGGGCAAGCCGCCGCGCTTCGAGACGCAAAGGCTAGCGTGCATCCGGGTCAGATTCGTGACGAAAGCGGAAAACTCGTGGCTGAAATTGCCACACTGCTGGTCTAGACCGGCCCCGATGACCCGCCCAGCGACGACCCGCCTTGCCAGGATAGCCGGCTGCTTCGCAGCCGCGCTGATCGCGCTCGGCGGCTGCGAGCGCGCGGCGGACGACGGCGGCGACAGCCTGCTCCGCATGGCCTTCGTCGCCGACGACGGCGCCAGCCTCGCGCCCGACGACAGCCTCGAAAGCGCCGCGGCGCGCGCCATGCACATCGGGCTTACCACGCTGGAGCCGAGCGGGCGGGTGGTGCCGTCGCTCGCGCTCAGCTGGCGCGTCAGCGACGACGGCCTCACCTACGTGTTCAAGCTGCGTGAGGCCTATTGGGCGGACGGGCGGCGGCTCACCGCCGGGGACGTCGTGGCGGTGATGCGGCGCATCGTCAGCCCCGGCTCCGGCAATCCGCTGCGCGACGAGCTGATGATGATCGACAACGCCGCGCTCATCGCCGCGAACCGGCGGCCCGCGCGGATGCTGGGCGTCACCGATCCGCGCCCCGACACGGTCGTCATCACGCTCGCCAAGCCCGAACCGGCGCTGCTCCAGCTGCTCGCCGACCCGGCGGCGGCGATCGTCCGCACGGGCAAGACCCCGCCCGCTTCGGGCGCGTTCACGATGGCCGACACGCCGGAGGAAGCGGGCGGCGCGCTGCACCTCGTGAAGAACAGCGCCTATTACGCAGCGGACACGGTCTCGCTCGCGGGCGCGGTGCTGTCCCGCGCCGATGCGGACGGCGCGATCCGGCGTTTCAACGCGGGCGAACTCGACGTCGTGAGCGGCGGCCGCCTCGCCGGCCTTCGCGCCGCGCGGACGGGCGCCGATTCGCGGGCGCTGCTGCTGGAGCCGACGTGGGGCCTCTATTTCTATCTGGCGCGCACCAGCGCCGGTCCGCTCGCCGACGTGCGCGTGCGCCGCGCGCTCGCCATGTCGTTCGACCGCACCGCGATCCTCTCCCGCCTGTTCGGCGTCGCCGGGCTGCAACCCGCCTACTCGGCGCTGCCGCCGACGCTGCCCGACGCCTACGCCGGAAGCGCGGGCGACTGGGCCGGGTGGTCGCCCGACGCGCGCGAGAGCGAGGCCGTGCGCCTGCTCGCGGAGGCCGGGTACACGGTGAGCCAGCCGCTGACGCTCTCGGTCGCGATCCCCCACGGCCGCGAGCACGCGGACCTGCTCGGCGCGATCAGCAATTCGTGGGGCGCCATCGGCGTGCGCGTGAAGGCCTATGCGCGCGGGCCGCTGTCGCACCGGCGCGCCATCGAGAAGGGCGATTTCGACCTCGCCGTCGTCGAGCGCATCGCGCGCGCCCCCGTCGCCGACACGTTCCTGCAGCCGTTCACCTGCGCGGTGCGGCTCGGCGGCTATTGCAACCCCGCCGTCGACCAGCTACTCGCCGACGCGGCCACCGAGGACGATCCCGGCACGCGCATCCAGCTCCAGCGGCGCGCGAACCGGCTCATCTCCGAGGATGCGCCGCTGATAGCCGTCCTGTCGCCGATCCGCTGGTCGCTGGTGTCGCCGCGCGTGACGGGCTGGGAAAACAACGTCGCCGGCGCGCACCCGCTGTCGGGCCTCGCGATGACCGGAACGAAAGAGGAGTAGCATCTCGTGGACCCAATCGTGATCGTCGGCGCCAAGCGCACCCCCATGGGCGGCTTTCAGGGCGATTTTTCGGCGCTTACCGCCAGCCAGCTCGGCAGCGCCGCGATCCGCGCCGCGCTCGACGAGGCGGGCGTTCCGGCCGCCGACGTCGAGCAGGTCATCATGGGCAACGTGCTCGGCGCGGGACAGGGGCAGGCCCCGGCGCGTCAGGCGCTGCTCGGCGCGGGGCTCCCCGACAGCGTCGGCGCGACCACACTCAACAAGATGTGCGGATCGGGCATGAAGGCCACGATGGACGCGCACGACAACATCCTCGCGGGCAGCGCGGAGATCATGGTCGCGGGCGGCATGGAATCGATGACGAACGCCCCCTACCTGCTGCTGAAGGCGCGCGGCGGCTACCGCATGGGCCACGGCGAGGTGAAGGACCACATGTTCCTCGACGGCCTCGAGGACGCCTACGACAAGGGCCGCGCGATGGGCACGTTCGCCGAGGAGACGGCGCGCCACTACCAGTTCACGCGCGAGGCGCAGGACGCCTACGCCGTGCGCTCGACGACGCGCGCGCAGGCCGCCATCGCGAACGGCAAGTTCGCGGGCGAGATCGTGCCGGTGACGATCAGCGCCCGCGGCGGCGACGTGACGGTGAACATCGACGAGCAGCCCGGCAAGGCGAAGCTCGACAAGATCCCGACGCTGAAGCCCGCGTTCGCGAAGGACGGCACGGTGACGGCGGCGAACAGCTCCTCGATCTCCGACGGCGCGGCGGCGCTGGTGCTGATGCGCGAATCGACGGCGAAGGCGCGCGGCCTGACGCCGATCGCCCGCATCCTCGGCCACGCGACGCACGCGCAGGCCCCGGCGTGGTTCACCACCGCGCCGGTGTTCGCGATCGAGAAGCTGCTGAAGAAGGTCGGCTGGTCGGCGAGCGACGTCGACCGCTACGAGATCAACGAGGCCTTCGCCGTGGTAGCGATGGCGGCGATCCGCGACCTCGGCCTCGACGAGGACAAGGTGAACGTCCACGGCGGCGCCTGCGCGCTCGGCCACCCGATCGGCGCCAGCGGCGCGCGCGTCATCGTCACGCTGCTCGGCGCGCTGCGCGACGCGGGGCTGACGAAGGGCGTCGCCAGCCTCTGCATCGGCGGCGGCGAGGCGACAGCCGTGGCGGTCGAGCGGCTGAACTGAGCGGAAACGCCGGGCCTTTCAGCGGGCCATGACGGGCAGCGTGTCGAGCGCGCGGTCGACGCGTGCCACCGCTGCCGCATATTCGGCGCTGGAAATGTTGCGGTAGCGGCGCTCGAACACCTCGGCGCTGATGCCTTCGGTGAGGCCGAGCGTGGACAGGGGAAGCAGGTCGGGCGCCCCCGCCGCGAAGCGGGAGGCGAGCTGTCCGGCGCGCGCGGGGTCGGCCGCCGCCTCGCCGAGCCGGAGACCGGCCCGGTCGGCGGCGAGGTCGACGAACGAGAAGCCGCTGCCTCCGGCAAGGCTGTCGTCGAGTTCCTTCCACGTGCCGAGCGCACGGCCGATCGAGGGATCGGCAGCCGCCGCCAGCGCGGCGGACAGCGCGAAGTGCTTGGCAAGGTCGGCCCGCCCCGCGAGCGAGACGTCGAGGACCACCGGAAACTCCGGGTGATGCGCGGCCTCGGCGCCGCGGGCGAGGCGCGCCGCGCGCGGCCCGACCGTAAGCATCGCTGCCGCCACCATCGCGGCGCGGGCGTGGGCGCGCGCAGCCTCTCCGTTTCGGGGCGCGCCTTCGAAGAGCGACGCATAGACGTCCGGCAGGTCCAGCGGGCGGTCGCCGAGCGAGGCCAGCGTCCGGGCATAGAGCCTGTTCACGCGCCCGCCGTCGATGGCGTCGTCGGACGGCGCGAGCTTGCTCACCCCTTTCAGCAGGCCCCGCGGCAGATCGAGCACGGCGTGCGCCGCGCCGTCCCGCGATTCGAAGCCGAGGATCGCTTCGCGCGTGGTCGGAAAGCGCGTCCCGGCGCGCATCTCCGCGGCCTTGTGCGCGAGCCCGAGCAGCGGCTCGACGACGAAGCTCGGAAGCGGAAGGACGCCGAGATTGCCGGAAATCTCGGGATAGCCGCCCGCCTCGCTCTCGGCGATGCGAAGCCCGCCGCTCAGCCACGTCCCGCCGGAAAGCCGGACGTTCGCCTTCACGGCGAGCGCATCGTCGGCAAGGCGCGGCGCGATGCGCAGGCGGGGAACGCCGTTCATCAGCACGCGGGCGGCACTTTCCATCTCGGCGCGCGAGGCGGTGATCTCGGAAGGCCCCTCGGCCGTCGCCGTGCCCGCCAGCGAAAGCGCGAGATTGCGCGCCGCGCGCACGTCGGATGCGCTCGGCACGCCGGGCGCGGCGATCCGCTCGCCGGTGAGCGCTGCGGCCCCGGCAAACAGGATGACGGCCAGCAATCCAAGGACGAATCGAATGATCGCCACTCCCGCGAAAAGCGGCTGCGTTCTACCCGCACGACCCACGGACTCACAAGCGGCGGTTGCCGCCTTCCACGATGGGCTACGGCGCGGGCGGGCTGAGCGCCGCGTCGCGCAGGCCGCGCCACACGCGGATCGCCTGCACCGATTCGAAGGTGTCGTGGACGCGTACCACCTGCACGCCCTGCGCGATCGCCGCCATCACCAGCGCGAGCGAGCCGCCGAGGCGGCGATCGACCGGCGCCTCGTTCGACAGCGCGCCGACGATGCGCTTGCGGCTGGCGCCGAGCAGCACGGGGACGCCGAGGCCGTGGAACAGCGACAGGCCGTTCAGGATCTCGAGGTTGTGGCGCACCGTCTTGCCGAAGCCGATGCCGGGATCGACGATGATCCTGTCGCGCGCGATGCCCGCCGCAACGGCCGCGTCGATGCGCGTTTCAAGCCAGTCGTAGACGTCGAGCAGCGCGTCCTCGTACTGCGGATCGCGCTGCATCGTCTCGGGCGGGCCCTGCGTGTGCATGATGACGACCGGGCAGCCCGCCTTCGCAACGGTTTCGAGCGCGCGCTCGTCGTGCGTGAGGCCGGAGACGTCGTTGACCATCCCCGCGCCGCGCGCCAGCGCATCCGCCATCACCGCGCTCTTGCGCGTGTCGATGGAAACGGCGATGCCCGCCTTCGCCAGCCGCTCGATGACGGGCGCAACGCGCGCGATCTCGTCCTGCTCCCACACCTCGGCGGCGCCGGGGCGCGTGGATTCGCCGCCGACATCAATGATCGCCGCGCCCTCCGCCGCCATCGCGACGGCCGCGGCGGCGGCCTCGTCGTCGGAGGCATGGCGTCTGCCGTCGGAGAAGCTGTCGGGCGTGCGGTTGAGGATCGCCATCACCGAAGGCTCGGAGAAGCGCACCGTCCGCTCGCCGAGCCGGATCGGCGCGCGCGGCGCCGTCAGCCGCGCCCAGAGCGGGTGCGCGGTATCGACCTCGGAGACGGGCACCAGCCGCTGCGACACGCGCCTGCCGCCGCCGCGCTCGATGATCTCGACCGCCGAGAACCATGTCAGCCCACCTGCGAGGCGCTGCGTCTGCCCGTCGTAGCCGAAGGGCGCGTCGACGAAGCCGGTGGGGCGGTAGTAGGTTTTCATCAGCGTGTCTCGTCAGCGTGACAGATCGGGCGTGCGTCCCCTGTGTCAGGCCGCGGCCGAGCGCCTGTAAGCCTCGCGCACCGCGTCGATGGGTTCGAGCTTGCCGCCCGTCTCCATGTGCCAGAAGGTCCAGCCGTTGCACGAAGGCGCGCCCTGCGCCGCCGCGCCCATCTGGTGGATGGAGCCGGCGTCGCCCCGGAAGGCGAGGCTGCCGTCGGCGCGGACGCGCGCCCTGTAGCGGCGCGCCGTGTCGACGAGTTCCTGACCCGGCAGGATGAGCCCGGCCTCGACGAGCGTGCCGAAGGCGACGCGCGGCGCCTGCCGCTTGCCGCGGGTGATCTGCATGGCGTCGGGCGCCAGCGGCTTCGTCGCCGCGATGCGCTTCTCGGCGACCTCGACATAGGCCTGCTCGCGGTCGATGCCGATGAAGCTGCGGCCCAGCATCTTCGCCATCGCGCCGGTGGTGCCGGAGCCGAGGAACGGGTCGAGCACCGTGTCGCCGGGGTTCGAGGCGGCCATCAGCACGCGGTAGAGCAGCGCTTCGGGCTTCTGCGTCGGGTGCGCCTTGACGCCGCCGACCTTGACGCGCTCGCCGCCCGTGCAGATCGGGATCGTCCAGTCCGAGCGCATCTGCACGTCGTCGTTCAGCATCTTCATGGCGTGGTAGTTGAAGGTGTAGCGCGCCTTTTCAGACTTCGAGCACCAGATCATCGTCTCGTGCGCGTTGGTGAAGCGCGTGCCCTTGAAGTTCGGCATCGGGTTCGTCTTGCGCCAGACGATGTCGTTCAGAATCCAGTAGCCGAGGTCCTGAAGCACGGTGCCGACGCGGAAGATATTGTGGTAGCTGCCGATCACCCAGATCGTGCCGTCGTCCTTCAGGATGCGGCGCGCGGCGGAGAGCCAGCGGCAGGTGAAATTGTCGTAGGCGCCGAACGTGTCGAACTTGTCCCAGTCGTTGTCGACCGCATCGACGCGGCTGCCCTCGGGGCGGAACAGGTCGCCGTTCAACTGGAGGTTGTAGGGCGGGTCGGCGAAAACGAGGTCCACCGACTTCGCCGGCATCGCCTCCATCTCCGCGATGCAATCGCCGAGAATGATGCGCGAGGAGACGCGCGACGCCTCGTCGATGCTGTCCGGTGCAGTTCCCATAACGACCCCTGTTCGCCCTCTTGATCCAAAAGCGCGCGGACCTTGGCCCGGCACGGACTCCTGCGTCAAGAGTCCGTGGATTCAAAGGGTTGCAGAGTTAACTTAAGATTCTATTAAACATGAAGTCTTGACCGCAACCCCTTGCGATCCCTTGGAGCGCCGCACGCCAGACCTAGTGGGTGTGGCGGAAACGACTCAATCGCCGTTCAGTCGCCGAATTCGAACGCGTGCTGGACCGGGCCGAAGCTGCGGCGGTGATGGACGGTGATGCCGATGCGCGTGACCGCCTCCAGATGGGCGCGCGTCGGGTAGCCCTTGTTCTCGTGCCAGCCGTAGCCGGGGAACGCCTCGTGGAGCCGGATCATGTGCCGGTCGCGCGTCACCTTGGCGATGATCGAGGCGGCCGCGATCGACACGGAGAGACCGTCCCCGCCGACGATCGCGTCGCAGCGCCAGCGCCAACGCGGCGTGCGGTTGCCATCCACAAGCACATGGTCGGGCGCGACCGGCAGCGCGGCGACGGCGCGCGTCATGGCGAGGAAGGTCGCCTGAAGGATGTTGATGCGGTCGATCTCTTCGGGGCTCGCCTCGCCAACCCCGACGCGCGCGCAGCCCATGATGGTGTCGAACAGCGCCTCGCGGCGCTGCGCGGTGAGCTTCTTGCTGTCGTCGAGACCGTCCGGGATGCAGGCGGGATCGAGGATCACCGCGGCCGCGACGACCGGCCCGGCGAGCGGCCCCCTGCCCGCCTCGTCGACACCGGCGACGAGGCCGCTGCAACGCGCCTCGTGACTGTAGTCCGGCCCTGCGCGTTTCACCGCGCCAGCGGCCAGCCGTGGCCGAGCGGCCCGTGCCCGGCGCCGAAGCCCGGCGCGGCGAGGATCGCCTGCCGCACGTAGTCGCGCGCGCGCCACGCCGCCTGTTCGAGCGGCATCTTCTGGGCAAGGCCGACCGCGAGCGCCGAGGCGAGCGTGCAGCCCGTGCCGTGCGTGTGCTTGGTGGCGATGCGCGAATCGATCCATTCCTTGGCGCGCCCCGGCGTCACCAGCCAGTCGCTGATCTCGTCGCCCTTGAGGTGCGCGCCCTTCACCAGCACCGCCTTCGCGCCGAGCCCGAGGATCGCCTCCCCGGCGTCGCGGGCATCCTCCGGCGAGCGGATCTTCTTGCCCGAAAGCGCCTCCGCCTCGACGATGTTGGGCGTCACCACGTCCGCCATCGGCACGAGCAGCGAGGTCAGCGCCTCGACCGCATCCGGACGCAGCAGGTGCGCGCCGCCCTTGGCGACCATCACCGGATCGAGGACGATCGGCACGGAAACGTCGGTGAGCGCGCCCGCCACGGCCTCGACCACGGCCTGGCTGCCGAGCATTCCGATCTTGATCGCATCCGCGCCGATGTCGGCCAGCACGGCCTCGATCTGCGCGGCGATCACGCTGACCGGGACGGGATGCACGTCGTGGACGCCGTTCGTGTCCTGTACGGTGACGGCGGTGATCGCGGTCGCGGCATAGCCGCCGAGCATCGTGACCGTCTTGATGTCGGCCTGAATGCCGGCGCCGCCGCCGGAATCGGACCCCGCGATGATGAGGACGCGCGCCGGTCTGGGCTTGGTCATGCCGCCTTCGCCACCGCTTCGCAGATTTCGTCGACGAGGCTTTCGACGAGGCCCATGTCCTCGCCCTCCGCCATCACGCGGATCAGCGGCTCCGTCCCCGACTTGCGGATGACGAGCCGGCCCGTGCCGTTGAGGCGCGCCTCGGCGGCGGCGATGACGCCCTTGACGCTGTCGGCGTCGAGCGGCTGGCCGCCGTTGAACCGGACGTTCTTGAGGAGCTGCGGCAGTGGATCGAACAGCTTCAGCACCTCCGAGGCGGGCCTGCCGTCCTCGACGAGCACGGCGAGGACCTGAAGCGCCGCGACGAGGCCGTCGCCGGTCGTCGAATAGTCGGAGAGGATGATATGCCCGGACTGCTCGCCGCCGACGTTGTAGCCCTTGGCGCGCATCGCCTCGAGCACGTAGCGGTCGCCGACCTTGGCGCGTTCGAGGCCGAGGCCGAGGCCGCCGAGGTAGCGTTCGAGGCCGAGGTTCGACATCACCGTGGCGACGAGCCCGCCGCCCTTGAGGCGGCCCGCCGCGTGCCAGCTCCGGGTGACGAGCGCCATCAACTGGTCGCCGTCGACGATCTGGCCGCGCTCGTCGACGATGATCAGCCGGTCGGCGTCGCCGTCGAGCGCGATGCCGATATGTGCGCCCGATTCCACGACCTTGTTCTGGAGCGCCGCGGGCTTCGTGGAGCCGACGTCGTCGTTGATGTTGAAGCCGTTCGGGTTGACGCCGATCGCCTCGACGTCCGCGCCAAGCTCCCAGAGCGCGCTCGGCGCGACGTTGTACGCCGCGCCGTTCGCGCAATCGACGACGAGCTTCAGCCCGTCGAGGCGCAGGTGATCGGGGAAGGTCGACTTCGCGAAGTGGATGTAGCGGCCGCGCGCGTCCTCGATCTTCTTGGCGCGGCCGATCTGCGCCGGGTCGGCGAGCTTCGGCGCGGCCTCGAGCAGCGCCTCGATCTCGAGCTCGTCCTCGTCGGAGAGCTTGTAGCCGTCCGGCCCGAACAGCTTGATGCCGTTGTCCTGATAGGCGTTGTGGCTCGCCGAGATCATGACGCCGAGATCGGCGCGCATCGAGCGCGTCAGCATCGCGACCGCCGGGGTCGGCACCGGCCCCACCATCACCACGTCCATGCCGACGCTGGTGAAGCCGGCGATCAGCGCCGATTCCATCATGTAGCCGGAAAGCCGCGTGTCCTTGCCGATGACGACGCGGTGCTTGTGATCGCCGCGCAGGAACTTGGCGCCCGCCGCCTGCCCGACGCGCATGGCGATCTCGGGCGTCATCGGCGCGGTGTTGGTGAGCCCCCTGATTCCATCGGTGCCGAAATAGCGGCGGCCGCCCATAATCGTCCTCTCAAGCCCCCGCGCGTCTTGCACGCGCGTTCATAACAGGCTCTTTATGCCTCAAAATCGTTAAAATGAAGGGCGGGCCGCACGCAATGATCGAGGCAATGGGTCGTTTTATCGACCGGCTTTCCGCCTTCGTGTTCATGAAGGTGCCGTTTTTCGGGGCGCAGATCGAGCTGGTGGTGCTCGCGCTCGGCGCGGCGATGATCTTCTTCACGCTCTGGCTCGGCCTGCCGCAATTCCGCGGCGTCGGCATCGGCTTCCAGCTCATCCGCGGCCGCCACATCGACGACAGCGCGCCCGGCAGCGTCAGCCAGTTCCAGGCGCTGTCGACGGCGCTTTCGGGCACCATCGGCCTCGGCAACATCGGCGGCGTCGCCATCGCCATCGCGCTCGGCGGGCCGGGTGCGGCGTTCTGGATGTTCGTGATCGGCTTCTTCGCGATGGCGCTGAAGGCCGCCGAGGTGACGCTGGGCCTGATGTACCGCGAGTTCACGCCCACGGGCGAGGTGCTCGGCGGGCCGATGTACACGCTGAAGAACGGCCTCGCCCGGCTCGGCCTGCCGAAGACGGGCCGGGGCCTCGGCGCGCTCTACGCCGTCTTCGCGCTCGGCGGCGCGCTGCCGCTCCTGCAGGTGAACCAGAGCTTCAGCCAGCTCACCCTCATCGCGGAAATCGACAACGGACCCGGCAACGGCCTCGTCTACGGGCTGTTCCTCACGCTCGCCGTCGGCGTCGTCATCATCGGCGGCGTCCGCTCCATCGCCAGCGTCGCCGCGCGGCTGGTGCCGCTGATGTGCCTCATCTACCTCGGCGCGGGCGTCGTCATCCTGATCACCAACGCCGGGGCCATCCCCGGCGCGCTCGAAACCATCGTGCGCACGGCCTTCGCGCCCGAGGCCGTGGCGGGCGGCGCCATCGGCAGCTTCGTCGTCGGGATGCGGCGCGCGGTGTTCTCGTGCGAGGCGGGCGTCGGCAGCGCGGTGATGGCGCACAGCGCGGCGCGGACGCATCACCCGGCATCCGAAGGCATGGTCGGGCTGATCGAGCCGCTGCTCGACACCATGATCATCTGCACGATGACCGCGCTCATCATCGTCGTCACCGGCGTCTACGACGACGGCCACGGCGACATCGCCATGACCTCCGCCGCGTTCGGCACGGTGGCGTCGTGGTTCCCCTACGTGCTCTCCGTCGCGGTGTTCCTGTTCGCCTTCTCGACGCTAATCTCGTGGGGCTACTACGGGCTTCAGGCGTGGGGCTACCTGTTCGGCCACGGCCGCGCGAGCGAGATCGCGTTCAAGCTGCTCTACTGCCTGCTGCAACCGATCGGCGCGGTGCTCTCGCCCGGCAAGGTCATCGACCTGATCGACAGCCTGTTCTTCCTGATGGTCGTGCCGAACCTGATCGGGCTTGCGCTGCTGGCCGTTCCCGTGAGACGCGAGATGAACGGCTTCCTTGCCGGCGTGAAGGCCGGCACGATCTACGGAAAGGGCATCGACGATGAAACGGCGCAACCTCGGCACGACTGACGTTTCCGCGATCGGGCTCGGCTGCATGGGCATCGCCGGGGTTTCCGGCATGGCGGCGATGTACGGCGAGGTGGACAGGGACGAAGCCGTCCGCACCATCCACCGCGCGCTCGAGATCGGCGTCGATTTCCTCGATACCGCCGAGGTCTACGGCCCCTATGCGAACGAGGAGTTCCTCGGCGAGGCCCTCAAGGGCAGGCGCGACAAGGCGTTCATCGCCACCAAGTTCGGCTTCAAAATTGTCGATGGGCGTTCGCGGGGAACGGACAGCCGCCCCGAGACCATCCGCGCCGTCTGCGAGGCGAGCCTGAAACGGCTGCAAACGGACGTGATCGACCTGTTCTACCAGCACCGCGTCGATCCCGACGTGCCGATCGAGGAGGTCGTCGGCACGATGGCGGACCTCCAGCGGCAGGGGAAGATCCGCTTCATCGGCCTGTCCGAGGCGGGCACGGCCACGCTGGAACGCGCCGCCGCGACGCACCGGATCGACGCGCTGCAATCCGAATATTCGCTGTGGGAGCGCGATGTCGAAACCGACATCCTGCCCGTGTGCCGCAGGCACGGCATCGCCTTCGTGCCCTATTCGCCGCTCGGACGCGGCTTCCTCACCGGCGACGTGAAGCGGGCGGAGGACTATCCGGAAACCGACTACCGGCGGCACGACCCGCGCTATCAGGGCGCGAACTTCGACGCCAACATGGAGCTGGTCGCAGCAGTGAAGCGCATCGCCGACGCGCACGGCGCCACGCCCGCGCAGGTCGCACTCGCATGGCTGCTCGCGCAGGGGCCGGACATCATCCCGATCCCCGGCACGAAGAAGGTGAAGCGGCTGGAGGAGAACGCCGCCGCCGCCGATCTGGCGCTGACCGCGGCGGACGTCGCGGCGCTGAACGCCGCCGCGCCGGTGGGCGGCACGGCGGGCGAGCGCTACGGTAGCCCGGCGATGCTCGCGATGGTGCGCCGCTAGCGCTTCGGCGCCATCGCTGCGACGCGCCGGAAAACATAGCGCGGCGCGAGGCGCTTCAGCCACAGCGCCTGCATCTCGAGACCCCTGCCGACGGGAATCTCGGGCTTTTCGGCGCGCAGGCCGGCGAGGATCTCGTCCGCCGCTTCGGCAGCGCTGATGCCGTGGCCGGTCGGGTCGTCCTTCGGGCCGTAGCGGTTGCCGTGGCCGTCGAGCGCGTTCTCCGCGATATTCGTCTGCACGAAGCCGGGCGTGACCACCGTGACGCCGATGCCGTGCTGGGCGACTTCGGCGCGCAGCGCGTCCGAATAGCCGACGAGCGCGTGCTTGGCGGCGCAGTAGCCGGTCCGCATCGGCGCGCCGATCTTGCCCGCGACGCTGGCGATCTGGACGAAATGCCCCTGCCCGCGCGCCACCATCTTCGGCAGCACGAACTGGGTGAGCCGGAGCGGCGCGAAGAAATCGACCTCCATGATCTGCCGGTAGACGCCGAAATCCGTGTCGAGCGCCATCGAGCGCTGCGAGATACCGGCGTTGTTGACGAGGATGTCGATGGCGCCGCGCCACGCCCACGCCCGGTCGACGATGCCCGGCAGCGCCGCGTAGTCGGTCGTCTCGAACGGCAGTACGAGCCGTTCGCCTTCGAGCCGCCGCGCAATGTCGGCGAGCGCGGTCTCGCGCCGCCCCGAGAGGATGACGTTCGCGCCGGACGCCGCGAAGGCCTCGGCGAGCGCCGCGCCGATGCCCGACGACGCGCCCGTGATCCAGACGGTCTTGCCGGTCAGCTCCACGGCACCGCCCCCGTCGCTTTGCCGATGACGAGCGGGTGCGCCATGACGAGGACGACATAGAGCGCGAGGCCGATGGCGACGGGCAGCACGCCGGGCCACGCGCGGGACCAGCCGAGCCGTCCCGAAAGCTGCGCGCCGAGCGGCCAGTAGCTGGTGCTTCCCGCATAGGCCGCCCACGCCGCGCCGAGCTGGGCGGCTTTCTTGCCGTCCTGCAACCGCGCGCCGACGAGCGCGAGGATGCCGATGCCGCCCGCGAGGATCAGCGTTTCGAGCCGCCCGGTCGCGGCGACGTGCACCACGGCCCAGAGCCCGAACGCCCACATCATCGGATGCCGGGTGATACCCATCACGCCCTTCGGCGCGGTGCCTTTCGCAAGGAGCCTCCCCGCCTCCACCATCGCCGGATTGGGCGCGAGGAACGAACCGACGAACAGGATGCAGGCGATCAGCATCAAGAGGCCGCCGACTTGCAGCACCCAGAGCGGCGGCACCCAGAGCTGCTGGGTCGGCGCGGCGCGGTAGGCGAGCACCGCCCAGATCAGCGTCGCGGCCGCCACCAGCGAATAGAGGCCGAGGAAGCCCTTCTCGCCGAGCCTTGCGACGAGCGGCGCTCGGAGCGGGTGGGACAGGATGAAATGGGTAAGCACAAACAACGCGACGGCGATTGCAAGCCCGGCCATTTCACGGCCCTCCCCTTCTCCTAGCGGCTGTACTGTTTGGGCATCGTATCCTGTTTCAGCGGATTGTAGCGGTCGCGCAACTTCGTCTGCCGCGATTCGAGCGGCGTCGCACGGCCGTCGATGAACAGCGCGGTCGGCGCGGAGGCGAGTTCGATCGGATCGCCCGACCAGACGACGACATCGGCGCGCTTGCCCGGCTCCAGCGTGCCGAGTTCGCCGCCGAGCCCGAAGATCTCGGCCGGGTTGCGCGTGAGCGCCGCGAGCGCCTCGGCATGGCTGACCTGAACGCCGCCCGGAATCCGGCCCTGCGCGACGAGGTTGCCCGCCTGCTGCGGAATGAGGCGCACCTGATGGTTGAGATCGCGGCCGATCGGCACGATCGCGACCTTCACGCCCGCGCGGATCATGCGCCCGACGTTCGACTGCGTCGCGGCGAGCGCCTCAAAGCTTTCGGGGAGGTTCGGCGCGACCGACGCCAGCACCGGCACGCCCGCCGCCGCGATCCTGTCCGCCACCGTCCAGCCTTCCGCCGCGCCCGCGAGGATCAGGCGCAGGCGCGGATAGGTCTTTTTAAGCGCGAGCACATTCACGATGTCGCTGGCGCGGTTGACGCTGACGACCGCCGGAACCTCGCCGCCGACGACCTTCGCGAGCGCGGCGGCATCGGCCCTCTTGAGGAGCGAGCCGCGGTCGCGGCCGAAGCCGTAGCCCGCCGGGTTGCGCGCGTAGGCCGCGGCCTCGGCGAACGCATCGGCAAGCCGCGCGAACAAGGCGCCGCGCGAGCCGCCCGCGAGGCGCGCACCGTCCTCGCCCATCACGATGTACTGGAACGCCTGCGGCCGCGTGACCGGCGCGCCGTCGCCGAGCGAGAGCACGAGGCCCTGCCCGCCGAAGATGTCGTTTCCCGCCTCCGGCATCACGGCGGCGCGCGTCACGCCCTCGATGCGCGTCACGGCGATGGCGGTGGTAAGCGGATTGACGGCGGGCACGATGTCGATCGCCGCCGCGTAGGGCGCCGCCGAGGCGCGGGTGTCGTTGGTGCCCGACACCGCGTCGACCTCGACGATGCCCACGCGCGAATAGCCCGCGAACAGCCCCGGCGTCACCCAGCCGCCCGCCGCGTCGACGACGCGCGCGTCCGCCGGAACGGCCACGTTCGCGCCGACAGCGGCGATGCGCCCGTCGCGGATGAGGACGGTGCCGTTCTCGATCGGCTCGGCGCGGGCGACGGTCGCGACCTTGCCGTTCACGATGGCGACGGTTTCCGCCGCGGCGGGATACGCGAGCGTCAGTGCGATGAGGGAGAGAAGCCGCTTCATTTCGGGTCTCCTTCGCCGGGCTGGCCGAGCTCGAAGTCGCTCACCGGCCGCAGCCGCGACAGCGCATCGAACATCAGCGCGCCGTCGATCCAGACCTTCTCGGCCTTCGCATAGACGGAGAGCGGATCGTCGTTCCACAGCACGACGTCGGCGCGCTTGCCGGGGGCGAGGCTGCCGATCTCCTTATCGAGTCCGATCGCCTTCGCGGCGTTGATGCCGATCCACGTCCACGCTTCCTCGGGCTTGATGTCGAGGCCCGCGCGGTTGCCGTCGGCGAGCGCCTTGGCGGTTTCCTGGTTGAGCCGCTGGATGCCGAGATCGTCGTCCGAGTGCGTGATCGCGCAGCCGCCCGCCGCGTGGACGAAGGGCAGGTTCTCGCGGATGCCGTCGTAGGCTTCCATCTTGAAGCCCCACCAGTCCGCCCACATGGCGGCGCAGGTGCCGTTCGCCTTCAAAAGGTCGGCGATCTTGTAGGCTTCGACGGCGTGGTGGAAGGTCGTGACCTTGTAGCCGAACTCCTTCGCCATATCGAGCACGAGCGCCATCTCGTCGGCGCGGTAGCAGTGGTTCTGCACGAGAATCTCGCCGTCGAGCACGCCGCGCAGCGTGTCCATCGCGAGGTCGCGCGCGGGCACGTCCTTCATGCCCGCCGTGCCGGCCTTCACCTTGCCCTCGTACTCGTCCCACTTGCGGTCGTATTCCTGCGCCTTCGCCCATGTCGCGCGGTCGACGGCGATGTTGCCCATGCGGCTGCCCGGCTTCTGGTTGCGGCTGCCGTAGACGCGCTTCGGGTTCTCGCCGCACGCCATCTTGAGCGTGTAGGGGGCGCCGGGGAACTTCATCTCCTGCACGGTGCGGCCCGGCACGTTGCGCAAGGAGACGCCGCGCCCGCCGAACAGGTTCGCCGAACCGGGCAGGATATGCAGCGTCGTGATGCCGCCTGCGAGCGCGCGGCTGAAACCGGGGTCCTGCGGCCAGACGCCGTGCTCGGCCCACACGTCCGCCGTGTTGGCGCCGGTCATCTCGTTGCCGTCCTGATGCGCGTCCACCGAGGGCGTCGGATAGTTGCCGAGATGGCTGTGCACGTCGATGACGCCCGGCGTCACCCACTTGCCGGTGCCGTCGACGACCGTCACGCCCTCCGGCGCGGACACGGTCTGCCCGATGGCGGCGACCTTGCCGTCGACCAGCAGCACCTCGCCGCCGACGATCTTGCCGCCCGCGCCGTCGTAGATGTCGGCGCCGCGGATCAGCGTGGGCGCCGAGGCATAGGGCTTGTAGGTCGACGGGAACGGGTTCCTGTTGATCGTCGGCAGATCGCGCGACGGCTTGGCGGCCGCCGACTTCGGGGCTTCCTGCTGGCCTGCGCAGGCGGAAAGCAGCGCGGCCGATACGAGTGCAAGGCCGAGGCGCTTCACGGGCGCGTCTCCGCCGCCGTATTCACCCCTGCCGCCTGCGGCTCGCCGATCTCGCCTGCGCCCGCGAGCGCGCCGTCGTCCTTCAGCGTGTCGAGGTGCATGAGCCGCCTGATGAGCGGCGAGATGACGAGCACGCCGACACCGACGGCAACCGCCACCCAGCCGACGTTCGAATAGACGCCGAGCACGACCTCCTTCGCCGCGCCCGCGCCGCCGCCGTGATCGGCCCCGGTCGCCGCCGCGATCAGGCCCGCCGCGAAATTGCCTGCGGCCGAGGCGAAGAACCACGTGCCCATGATCAGGCTCGCCATGTGCGCGGGCGCGAGCCGGTTCATCGCGCTGAGCCCCACCGGCGACAGGCAAAGCTCGCCGGTGGTGTGCAGCAGGTAGATGAGGAAGATGTAGATGACCGGCGTCGGCACGTCCGCGCCCGCCGCGGCGGCGCCGGCGACGAGAACGAAGAAGCCCGCACCGAGCTGGATGAGGCCGAGGCCGAACTTCGCAGGCGCCGACGGCTCGATGCCGCGCCGCCCGAGCCCGATCCAGAGCGCGGCGAACAGCGGCGCGAGCAGCACGATGTAGATGGCGTTCAGCGACTGGAAAATCGCCGCGCGCACCTCGATCCCGAAAATCTCTCGGTCCACGTGGCGGTCCGTGAACAGGTTGAGCGACGAGCCCGCCTGCTCGAACAGCGACCAGAACAGGATCGAGCCGAGGATGAGGAACATCGCCGCGAAGATCCGGTCGCGATCCTCGTGCGAGAGCTTCGCGACCGCCGTGTAGAGCACATAGGCAACGAGGATGGCGCCGGAGATGCCGAGCAGCGTGCCGACGAGCGCCTGGTACTGGATCATCAGCCAGACGAGGCCGACCGTCACGAACGACAGCGCATAGAGCAGCCATTCGAACGAAATGCCGCCGACACGCGCGGCCAGCTTCTCGGGCGCGGGCGATTCGCCGCGTCCCATCAGATAGGGCTTGCCCCACACGAACACGGCGAGGCCGAGCAACATGCCGAACCCGGCCGCGCCGAAGCCGTAGCTCCAGCCATGGGTCTGGCCGAGATAGCCCGCGATGATCGCGCCGAGCGCCGCGCCGAGGTTGATGCCCATGTAGAAGATCGTATAGGCGCCGTCCCGCCGCACGTCGGTGCGAGGATAGAGCTGCCCGACGATCACCGAGATGTTGGCCTTGAGGAACCCCGAGCCGACGACGATGAAGGCGAGCGCCAGCCAGAAGACGTTGAGCGCCGTGCTGTCCTGCCCGCCGTCGCCTTCCACCGCCATCAGCAGGTGGCCGAAGCTCAGCAGCACCGCGCCGAACAGCACCGCCTTGCGCTGGCCGAGCCAGCGGTCGGCGAGATAGCCGCCGATGACGGGCGTGATGTACACGAGCGCCGTGTAGGCGCCGTAGATCACCGAGGCCTTCTGGTCCGAGAACATCCAGTGCTGGACGAGGTAGAAGATGAGCAGCGCCCGCATCCCGTAGTAGGAGAAGCGCTCCCACATCTCGGCGAAGAACAGCACGAAAAGACCCTTGGGGTGCCCGAGGATCGTGCCCATCGAATCGGTTGCTGGAAGGGCGCCGGCGGCGGCCCCCGTCGGTTGAGTCATGGATACCGGACCCTCTTCCCTTTCGCGAACGGCTTCGATCAGGCCGCGCCGCTCTCCCGTGGCGCGAGACTAGCCGCGCGCCCCGCGCATTGAAAGAATGTTTCGGCGCCTAGCGGCCGGGCCGCCAGCGCACGCCGACCCAGAAGGTCCGCGGCTGGCCGCGATCGACGATGCCGTCGCTGGTGCGCCCGGCCTCGACGTTCGCGTCCGCGAGATTCTCGGCCGCGACGCGCAGCGACAGGCCGCGCCCGAGCGGCGCCTCAGCGAAGGCGTCGAGCGTCAGTGCGTCGTCGAGCCGGAGCGTCTGGAGATCGTCCTCGTAGCGCGCGCCGTCGTAGCGCGCGGCCGCGCCCGCGCTCCAGCCGCCCGAGCGCCAGCTCGCCGATGCGCTCGCCTGGTGCTTCGGCGTCTGCGCCGGGCGCATCCCGTCGAGCGCCACGGATGCGCCGCTCGCCTCCACCGTCGCATCGGTGAACGCGTAGGAGAGCCCGAGCGACCAGCGGCCGAGATCGAGGCCCGCATTGGCCTCGACGCCCCACGCCTCGATCGCGTCGAGGTTGAGCCGCTGCCGGTAGGCGCCCGCCACGAAGCCGACGCCGGGGAACGTGCCCGGCCCCTGCGCCAGCGTGACGTTGCCGATGGCGTTCCGCGCGCGGTTGTAGAAGGCCGTGACCGAGACATGCGCGGTGCTGAGCGGGCGGTAGTCGAAGCCCGCCTCGATGCCGCGCAGCCGCTCCGGCTTCAGCGCAGCATTTGCGGCGGTCGCGTCCGCGCCGACGCGGAACGGCCGGTAAAGCTCGTTCAGCGTCGGCACGCGGAAGCCGAGATAGGAAGCGGCGCGCAGCGTCAGCGCCGGGGTCGCGGCGAGCGCGAGCCCGAGCCGGGCGCTCGGCTCCGTGCCCGAGCGCTTCGCGAAATCCGTGTCGGTCAGCACGCCGCCCGTCATCTGGCGCTCGTCGAGGTGCCCGTTCGTCAGCGACCAGCGGTCGACGCGGACACCGCCCGTCAGCAGCAGCGCCTCCGTCAGCCGCCAGTCGTCCTCGACGAAAACGCCGTAGACATTGCTGTCGCCGCCCGCCTCGCGGATGCGCGTGTAGACGTTGGCGACCGGCGTGTAGAACTCCTTCGTCTCTCCGGTCGCGCCGCGCCAGTCCGCGCCGAGGCGCAGGGCATGAGCGCCGAGCGTCGGGCGAAGCTCGACCTTCGCGCCGTAGCCGGTTGCCGGAACCGAATACTGGTCGAGCGTCGGGAAGGCGGCGCTGCGGTCCGCCTCGACGCGCGCGAAGCGCGAGGAGAAGTCGCGCGTCTGGAGGTAGGCGACGGCCTCCCACGGCAGCGCCCCCCGCGACACCAGCCGCACGCTCGCATCGGCGCCGCTGTTCGCCGAATCGACGATGTCCACGCCGCGCACGCGGTCGTCCGCGAACGCCGCGCCGCGCACCTGGAGCTCGGTCTCGTCGCCCACGGGCACGACGAAGCGCACCGCGCCGCCGTATTGCTCGTAGGAGGCCGGAATATCGACGGCGCCGCGCTGCGACCGCCTGACGAGATGAAAGCCGTCGCCGCGGTCATAGCCGGCATCGACCGACACGAAGCCCCGGCCGAGCGGCACGGTCACGCCCGCGGAAGCGGCGATCGAATCGCGGCTGCCGTAGTCGATGCCGATCACGGGCGCGCGGTCCCGCCCCGCACTCGCCAGCTCGATCACGCCGGTGAGCGCGCCCGCGCCGAACGCACCTGCGCCGCCGCCGGTGGTGATGCGCACCGACGACAGGCTTTCCGGCCGGATCGCGGGCCACGGGATCCATCCCGCGAACGGATCGGCCACCGGCACGCCGTCGAGCAGCACCAGCGCCCGGCTCGACGCATTGCCGCCGATGCCGCGAAGCTGCGCGCCCTGGCTCGTCGGGTTCGCCGAGCGGCTGTCCGTGCGGCGGAACATCTGGAAGCCGGAGGCCGCCTCCAGCGCCGTCTCCAGCCCGCCGGGCACGTCCCGCAGCGCAGCGCCGTCGATGACCTGCACCGAATAGGCCCGCGTCCCCGGCGGCTGCTCGAGCGCATGGCCGGTGACGACGATCGTCTCCTCGGCCGCCGCGGGATGCGCGAGGGCCACCGGAGCGAGCACGGGGGCGAGCAAAAGGCAAAAACGATACCGCACAGTCGCGACCTGCTTTCTTTTCCGGAGGCGCTTCTGCTAGCGAGCGGACTCCCGCACCGCAACGGCCTATCGGCGAATCGCAAGAAGGCAAACCATCTGTGACCGCGTTCAACGACCGCACCACCCCCATGTCCCTGCTTCTCACGCGCCGCTCCGGCAAGGCGCGCGATATGGTCGCACCGGGCCCGGACGCGGCGCAGCTCCGGCGCATCCTCACCGCCGCCGCGCGCGTGCCCGACCACGGCAAGCTGGCGCCGTGGCGCTTCGTGGTGGTGCCGGAGGGCGAACGCGCCGCGCTCGCCGAGGCGTTCGATGCGATCTATGTGGCCGAGAAGCCGGAGGCGGGCCGCCTCGAGCGCGAAGCCATCCGCGAGTTCGCGCGGCAGGCGCCCGCGCTGGTCGTCGTCCTCCACCGCCCCGCGCCCGAATCGCACATCCCGCTCGCCGAGCAGACGGCGTCGGCGGCAGCCGCGGCCATGACGCTCGCGCACGCCGCGCACGCCGAGGGCTTCGTGTCGTGCTGGCTGACCGGCTGGGCGGCCTATTCGGAGGGCGTGACGCAGCTGCTCGGCGAAGCGGGCGACCGCATCGTCGGCTTCCTGTTCCTCGGCACGCCGGGGAAGCCGGTGGAAGAACGCCCGCGCCCGGACCTCGACGACGTGGTGAGCGTCTGGCGCAGCGCATAGCCGCACCGTAAGCCTTGACCGTACTACTGTCTTATGGTTTTATGACACTATGTGGCAGACGACGCGCCCGATCTATATCCAGATTCGCGACCTGATCGCGGCCGCCATCATCGACGGCGACTACGGCGTCGGGGATTCGCTGCCCTCGGTGCGGGCGCTCGCCGCCGAGCAGCAGGTCAATCCGCTCACCGTCTCCAAGGCCTATCAGGAGCTGCAATCCGCCGGGCTCGTCTCTGCGCGGCGCGGGCTCGGGCTGTTCGTGGAGCCGGGCGCGCGCGAACGGCTGATCGCCGACGAACGCAAGCAGTTCCTGACGCGCGAGTGGCCGGGCATCCGCCGCCACATCGACCGCCTCGGCTTGAAACCCGCGGAACTCTTCGATACCGCGGATGCGTGACACGCCGCTTTCTTGACGCGCTGCTCCCGGTGATCCGGGACGCGGCAACCCTCATCGAACAGATCCGCGAAACCGGCGCGGCCTCGCGCACCAAGGCCGACCGCTCGCCCGTCACCGAGGCCGACGAGCGCGCCGAGGCGCTGATCGTCGCCGCGCTCCAGAGCATCGACCCGGGGACGCAGATCGTCGGCGAGGAAGCCTGCGAGGCCGGCGGCAAGCCCGCCGCCGCCGAGCGCTTCTGGCTCATCGACCCGCTCGACGGCACCAAGAGCTTCCTCGACGGCGGCGCCGACTATTCGGTGAACATCGGCCTCGTCGTGAACGGCAGCCCCGTGCTCGGCATGGTGATGGCGCCGCGCACCGGCACGATCTGGGCGGGCATCGTCGGCGAGGGCGCGTGGCGGTTCGACGGGGACAGGAAGACGGCGATCCGTTGCCGGCCGCTTCCAGCGCGGCCCGTCGTCGTCACCAGCCGCTCGCACAACGACAACCGCACGCTGGCCTATGTGGCGGGGATTCCGGGCGCGGACGTGAAGCCGAGCGGCTCCTCGCTCAAGTTCTGCATGATCGCCGAGGGCGAGGCGGACGTCTATCCGCGCTTCGGCCCGACATCGGAGTGGGACACCGCCGCGGCGCACGCCGTGCTGCTCGCCGCGGGCGGCGCAATGGTCGACGAGCACGGCACGCCGTTCCGCTACGGCAAGGACGACTATTTGAACGGGCCGTTCCTCGCGTGGGGCGACCCCGCCGCCTACGCCGCGCTGCCGTCGATCACCGGATAGCCGGACGCCGTCTCCGCTGCGGCGGCAAGCACGCGGCGGCGCGTGAGCGGATCGAGCCGCGCGGCATTCACGATCGCTTCGAACGCGCGGCCCGCCTGCCCGCGCATCGCCGTGCCATAGCGCGCATCGAGGCCGCGAAGCCGGTCTTTGTCGCCCTGCCGGGCGGCCGCGACGGCGACGCGCAGGATCATGCCCTCGTCCGCAGTGCGCGCCTCGCGCTCCGGCAGCAGGGGTTCGAGACCGTCGATCACCGCAGGCCAGTCCTGAAGCGTCCACGCCGCTTCGGCGCGCAGGATGTCGGCGCGGCGGCCTTCGATCCCCGCCAGCAGGGTGCGGGCCTCCGACGCACCGCCGGTCCGGATGCGCGCGGCGGCCTCCGCCTGACGGCGGCGCAGGTCGAGATCGGCGGGCAGCGCGGCGCGCGCGTCGGCGAGCACGGCGAGCGCGCGGCGCGGCTTGCCGCTCGCCACGAGCAGTTCGGCGAGCCGCACCGCGACGCTCGCCCGCGCCGTGCCTTCGAGCCGGTTGGCGACCTGATGGCCGAGCAATTGCGCCGCCTCGGCGATCATGCCCGCACCGGCGAGGCGTTCGGCAAGGCGGCGGATCATGGCATCGGCTTCGGGGCCTTGCGGGGCGTAGTCCGGGAAATCGCGGAACAGGGCGAAGGCCTGCGCGGGCGGCAGTGCGGCGCCGTCCTCCGCGAAGGCGGCAGCGAACCGCCGGGCAAGCGTTTGCCTGAGCGCGGGCGCATCGACCGGGAAGCCCTCCGCGACCGCGCTCCACGCCGCGAAGGCGCCGGGCACGTCGCCCGATGCGTCCCTGAGATCGCCGAGCGCCATCAGCAAGTCCCGCTCCGCCGCGCCGCCGCGCCAGCGGTTGCCGAGCCGCTCGAGACGGCCGAGCGCGGCTTTCGCGCCGAGACGGCCCGCAGCGACCTCGATCCGGGTGGCGGCAACCTCGGCCCGCAGCGCCGCGATGGGATTTGCGCCCCCCGCCGCGCGCCGGAAATGCGCCAGCGCCGCCTCGGGCGCGCTGCCGCGCAGCGTGACGCCCCGCCAGTATTCGGCCTCGCCCTGCTGGAGCGGGGACAGCCCCTCCATCCCGCGAAGCAGCGCCGCCGCGGCATCCGTGTCGCCCGCCTCCGCATAGGTGCGGACGGCGGCCATCAGGTAGGGAACCCGTGCCGCAGCAGGCATCGCCGCAAGCGCGGGCGCAGCGCAGCGGTGGGCGTCGGCGACCGCCGCGTGACGCCGCAGCCGCGCCGCCGCGGCGAGGCGGAGAAGGCAGGCGGCGGGCGCTTCGGCGAGCGCCGGCGTCTCCAGCTGCGCGAGCGCCTTTTCCGGTTCCCCGATCGCCGTGAGGACCTCGGCGCGCAGCAGCCGGAATTCGGGTGTTTCCGCGCGGCCCGGCGAATCGGCGCCGAGCACGCCGAGCACGCCGTCCGCCTCGGCGTAGAGACCGGCGGCGACGTAGTCCCGCGCCAGCCGCCAGCGCCACTCAGGCCGCTCGGCCTCCGACGCGACGCTGAGCGCCCGGAGCGCGGCGCGAACGTCCGGCGCATCGCCCGAAACGGGCGCCGGGGCCGCCAGCGCGAGCGCGGCGAGCAACAATGATCGTTTGGAGAAAAGGCGCACCGCCTAGTCCTCGCCGCGCGGGCGGAACGTCTTTCCCGGCTGCCGTTCCGTCTCGCGGTCGGTCAGCCGCACCGCCACGCGATTGCCGCAGCGGCCCATGCGTCCGTGCCCGACGGTGCGCCCGCCGCAGCGCAGCGTGACCGGATGCGTCTCGCGCGTGCCGAACAGGATGGTCTGGCCGGGCTTGAACGTCATCACGTCGGCGAGCGTCATCTGCTGCTCGCCGAGCACGGCTTCCACGTCGACGCGGGTGCGGTGAAGCTCCGACGCGAGATGCCGCTCCCAGATCGAGTCGCGGCCGAACTTCTCGCCCATGAAGCGCTGCAGCAGCAGCTCGCGGACCGGCTCCAGCGTCGCATAGGGAATGACGAGGTCGAGGAGACCGCCGCGCTCGTCGATCTCGACGCGGAAGCGCGCGTTGACGGCGGCGTTCGTCGGCCGCGCGATCCCGGCGAAGCGCGGGTTGGTCTCGATCCGGTCGAGCGCGAACGTGACGGGCGACAGCGGCTCGAACGCCGCGCCGAGGTCGTTCAGCACCGCGCCCACCATGCGCGTGACGAGCTTCGTCTCGATCGCGGTGAAGCCCCGCCCGCCGATGTGCGCCGGGGGCACGCCGCGTCGTCCGCCGAGCAGCACGTCGACGATGGTGAAGGCAAGCTCGGGGCGGACGACGAGCAGCGCGAAATTGTCCCATTCCTGCGCGCGCGCCACGCCGATCAGCGACGGCAGCGGCATGTCGTTCAGGAACCGGCCGAAGCGGACGGAGGCGACCGCCTCGACGGAAATCTCGATGTTGTCGGAGGTGAGGCTGCGGAGGCTCGCCGTCATCAGCCGGACGAGGCGGTCGAACACCACGTCGAGCATCGGCAGCCGCTCGCTGGAGACGAGACCGGCGTTGATGATGGCGTCGATGCCGGTCTGCTCGGAGGCCGGGATGCCGCGCTTCGTCTCGCGCGCGGGCGCGCCCTGCGGCGCGGCGCGCTGCATCTGCTCGCGCACCACCGCCCACTCCGCCTCGATGTCGTCGCGGAGCCACGCCTCGGGATCGAACTTCATGCTGCGGCTGGTCATTGCTGGATCAGCTCCTGCACCAGCACGTCGCTCGCCCGCCCGGCACCCGCGCGGTTGATCCGCACCATCAGCTCTTCCTTGATGCGGTACGTGCCGGAGGCGCCGCCGAGGTCCTGCGGGCGCAGCTCGCGCAGGAACGACTGGAAGCCGTCGATCACCGCCGGAAGCCGCGCCGATATGGCGGCGGCGTCCTCGCGGCTTGCCGCCTCGATCACCACGCGCACCTTGAGATAGCGGCGCTCGCCGCCCTTGGCGCGGAGGTTCACCGTCATCGCCGGGACCTCGACATAGTGCGGCACCGCGGGCGTCAGCACGCCCGGCGCGGCCGCCCACCGGAGACCGTAGAGCGCGGCGGCGAGGGCGACGGCGATCAGCGCGGCCGTGACGATGCGCCGGCCGCTCCACCACTTCCGCGGCAGCGCAGCCTCCAGCGCGGCCAGGTCTTCCGGCCCTATGGCTTCATTGATCGGCGTCATCGGCCCCGCCAGTTTGCAACCCGGACGGCAAACTAGCGCCTGCGTAGTTAACGAGGCGTTGCGGATCAGGACGCCCGTTCACCCGGACGCGCGCGGATTTCCGTGACTTTCGCGTAACGATGCACCCGGCGGCACGGCCGCGCTATTCGTCGCGCGTGATCTTCTCGTTCCGTTCGTGGCGTTCCTGCGCCTCGACCGTCATCGTGGCGATCGGGCGCGCGTCGAGGCGCTTCAGCGAGATCGGCTCGCCGGTCACTTCGCAAAAGCCGTATTCGCCCGCCTCGATGCGGCGCAGCGCCGCGTCGATCTTGTTGATGAGCTTGCGCTGCCGGTCCCGCGCGCGCAGTTCGATCGACCAGTCGGTCTCGCTCGATGCGCGGTCGGTGGCGTCCGCCTCCTGCAAGGGCTCCTTCTGGAGCTGGGCGAGCGTCTCCTTCGCCTCGCGGTGGATGTCGTCCTTCCAGTCGAGAAGCTTCTTGCGGAAATACGCGAGTTGCAGCGGGTTCATGAAAGGCTCGTCCTCGCTGGGCACATAGCCTGTCGGCAATTCGATGCCGTTCCACGCCGCTGTCGTCTGGTTCTGGTCGTCGTCGGCCAGGACGGTAATCCCTTCAACCGTATCAATCATTCAACGCAACTCCTGCCCCGACCGTTCCGGCCCGCGAGCTGGTGAGGCGCGCGCGAAACGACCGCTCCCGGCGCGGCCTATACCGCCCGCACCTGCACGCGGCAAGCGGCTAGATAGGCATTGCGCAACTTCGTTCAATGAGCGCGGCTCTTAACGCTTTGCTAACCGTTCCGGCGCCATCGTCGCGGCCATGCTCATGGTTCCCGTCTCCCGCCGCCCGGCGCTGCTGCTTCGCGTGCTGAAGACCGCGCTGATCGCCGCGATCGCGCTCGGCCCGGTGATCGCCGGGCACTTTGCCTGAGCCGGGCCCCGAGCGGACTTGAGGCCGCGGAAAACCGGTGCTAAGCGCTCGGCCCATGAACGCCACCGCCCAGAAAGACCCGTTCGTCCCCGAAGTCCGCTACGTCGACACGACGCGCGTGTCGTGTGACGGCGACGAGGGACCGCTCGGCCATCCCCGCGTCTACATGGAGATGGAGGGCGGCTACGTCGACTGCGGCTACTGCGACCGGCGCTTCATCCTTTCGGGCGGACCCGCCGACACGCGTGACAAATAAGGGCGGAACGCCCATATCGGGCGCATGACCGACCCGACCCGCCTGTTCTATTCAGAGCTCGACCCGGCCCGCGCCGAGCGCGTCGTCGCCGACGTTCTCGCCGGCACCGACGACGGCGAGCTCTACATGCAGCACACCGTCGCCGAGAGCTTCAGCTTCGACGACGGCCGCATGAAATCTGCGAGCTTCGACACGACGCAGGGCTTCGGCCTGCGCGGCGTTTCGGGCGAGACCACCGCCTTCGCACACGCCAATGAGATCAGCGAGGCGGCGATCCGGCGCGCGGGCGAGACGGTGGCGCTGGTGCGCGGCGGGCACGGCGGCACGCTCGCCGCGCCGCCCGCGCGCACCAACCGCAAGCTCTACGTGGACGACGATCCGATCAGCGCCATCCCCTTCGCGCGCAAGGTCGAGCTGCTCCAGAAGATCGACGCCGCCGCGCGCGCCCGCGACCCGCGCGTCGTTCAGGTGTCCGCCTCGCTCACCGCGAGCTGGTCCGCCATCGAGATCCTGCGCGGCGACGGCTTCCGCGCCTCCGACATCCGCCCGCTGGTGCGCCTCAACGTCCAGATCGTCGCCGAGAAGGACGGGCGGCGGGAGACCGGCTATCACGGCATCGGCGGCCGCTACCTCTACGACCGGCTGTTCGAGGCGGCGACGTGGGAGCGCGCCATCGACGTGGCGCTCGCGCAGGCGCTGGTGAACCTCGACGCCGTCGCCGCGCCCGCGGGCGAGATGACCGTGGTGCTCGGCCCCGGCTGGCCCGGCGTGCTGCTGCACGAGGCGGTCGGCCACGGCCTCGAAGGCGATTTCAACCGCAAGGGCGCCTCGACCTTCTCCGGCAGGCTCGGCGAGCGCGTCGCGTCGCCCGGCGTGACGATCGTGGACGACGGCAGCCTCGAGAACCGGCGCGGCTCGCTCACCATCGACGACGAGGGCACGCCCACGGGCCGCACCGTGCTGATCGAGGACGGCATCCTCAAGGGCTACATGCAGGACCGGCTGAACGCCCGGCTGATGGGCGTCGCCCCCACCGGCAACGGCCGCCGCGAGAACTTCGCGCACGCGCCAATGCCGCGCATGACGAACACGTTCATGCTGGCGGGCAGGGACGACCCCGGCGAGATCCTCTCCCGCGCGAAGTCCGGCATCTACGCCAGGAGCTTCGGCGGCGGGCAGGTGGACATCACCAACGGCAAGTTCGTGTTCTCCTGCACGGAGGCCTACCGGATCGAGAACGGCAGGCTCGGCGCGCCCATCAAGGGCGCGACGCTGATCGGATCGGGGCCGGAGGCGATGCAGAAGGTCGTCGCCATCGGCAGCGACCTCGAACTCGACGAGGGCGTCGGCATCTGCGGCAAGGGCGGACAGTCCGTGCCCGCGGGCGTCGGCCAGCCCACGCTGATGCTGGAAGGGCTGACGGTGGGCGGCACCGCCGCCTGAGACGGGAGAGCAGGCGCATGGCGGACTTCTTCGACGAGCTGACCGACGAGCATATCGCGTTCATCACCCGCCAGCCCGTGTTCTTCGTCGCCACCGCCGCGGCCGGCGCGCGCATCAACCTCAGCCCCAAGGGCTACGATTCGTTCCGCGTGCTCGGACGCAAGCGCGTCGCCTATCTCGATCTCGGCGGATCGGGCAACGAGACGCACGCGCATTTGTCCGCGGACGGGCGCATCACGCTGATGTTCTGCGCGTTCGACAATCCCGCGCTCATCTTCCGCATCTATGGGCACGGCAGGCCCGTGCTGCCGCAGGACGAGGCTTGGGATGCGCTCGCGGCGCACTTCACGATCCTGCCCGGCACGCGGCAGATCTTCGACATCGCCTTGGACAGCACGCAAACGAGCTGCGGCTGGGGCGTACCGCACATGACGCTGGAGCGCGAACGCCAGACGCTGGTGAAATACCATCGGCAGGCCGGAACGGACCCCTCGGCGTGGGTGAAGCGCCGCGCCGACCGCACGCGGAGCATCGACGGCCTGCCGATCCGCGTCACCGACCGCTACGTGAGCGAGGACGCCTGATGCCGCTCGCGATGGTCCGCGAATATTCGGGCCGCATCGACGCCGATGTGGCCCGTCTCGCGCTCGAGGCGGAGGGCATTCCGGCCGTACTGTTCGACGCGGGCATGTCCAGCCTCGGGCTGGGGCCGATCACGTCGGCACGGCTGATGGTGGACGAGAGCGACCTCGCCCGCGCGCGGCAGATCCTCGACGGGACCGGCGCTTAAACTTTCGTCAATATTCACGCCTAGAATCTAGGCACACCCCCTTCATCGCCTGATTTTTAATCACGCTTTGCCCGAAACGGCGCGAGAGTCGCCTGTTTTGCTGCGGTGCAGCAGTTGGCACGCATCATGCAGAACGCCTCCCCGGCACAACCACACAGGAGGGGGCAAAGGCATGAAGCTGATCATCGCTATCATCAAGCCGTTCAAGCTCGACCCCGTGCGGGAGGCCCTGAGCGACATCGGCGTGCAGGGGCTGACCGTGACGGAGGTGAAAGGTTACGGGCGCCAGAAGGGGCACACGGAGGTGTACCGCGGCGCCGAGTACAGTGTGAACATGGTCCCGAAATTGAAGCTCGAGATCGTCGTCGCCGACGACCTTGCTCCGCGTGTCGTTGAAACCATCTCCGCCGCCGCCGCGACCGGAAGCATCGGCGACGGCAAGATCTTCACGCTCGATGTCGGCGGCGCCGTGCGCATCCGCACCGGCGAGACCAACAGAACCGCTCTTTAGAAGACTGGGGGTAAGGAATGAAACCAACTCTTGGATGGGCAGGACGCGCGCTGGCTTTCGGCGCCCCCCTGCTGTTTTCACTGCCGGCCTTCGCGCAGGACGCGGAACCGGTCCTCGACACCGGCGACACCGCCTGGATGATCGTCGCCACCGTTCTCGTCATGGCCATGATCGTTCCCGGCCTCGCGCTGTTCTACGGCGGCCTCGTGCGCACCAAGAACATGCTGTCGGTGCTCACCCAGGTCACGGCGGTCGCGAGCCTCGCGATGCTCATGTGGGTGATCTTCGGCTACTCGATGGCCTTCGGTGACGGCGGCGGCGCCTTCATGGCCAGCTTCAACAAGGCGTTCATGGCCGGGATCACGTCGGACTCGCTGTCCGGGACCATCCCGGAATTCGTGTTCGTCGCCTTCCAGATGACCTTCTCGGCGATCACCGCCGCGCTCGTCATCGGCGGCATTGTCGAACGCGCCAAGTTCAGCGCCGTCCTGATCTTCGTGGCCCTGTGGCTGCCGCTGGTCTACTACCCGCTCGCGCACATGGTCTGGGCGGAAGGCGGCCTGATCTTCGAATGGGGTGCGCTTGACTTCGCGGGCGGCACGGTCGTGCACATCAACGCCGGCGTCTCGGCGCTGGTCGGCGCGATCATCCTCGGCAAGCGCATCGGCTACCAGAAGGAGATCATGGCCCCGCACTCGCTGACCATGACCCTGATCGGCACGGGCCTGCTGTGGGTGGGCTGGTTCGGCTTCAACGCCGGCTCGGCGCTCGGCGCCAGCGGCGGCGCGGGCCTCGCGCTCATCAACACCTTCGTCGCCACCGCTGCCGCCATCCTGTTCTGGATGCTCACCGAGAAGGTGCTCGGCCACAAGCCGTCGCTGCTCGGCGCGTGCTCCGGCGCGATCGCGGGTCTCGTTGCGATCACCCCGGCGGCAGGCAACTCGGGCCCGATGGGCGCGATCCTGCTCGGCGTCGTGGCGGGCGTGCTGTGCTGCATCTTCGTGATGACCATCAAGCCGAAGCTCGGCATCGACGAATCGCTGGACGCCTTCGGCATCCACGCGGTCGGCGGCATCATCGGCTCGATCCTGACGGCCGTCACCATGCTCCCCGCCCTCGGCGGACCGGGCGGTGACGACTACGTGTTCGGTGCCCAGCTCATCATCCAGGTCCAGGCGGTCGTGGTCGCCATCATCTGGGTAACGGTGGGTTCGGCGATCGCCTTCACCGTGGCCAAGCTCGTCACCGGCCTGCGCGTCTCCGAGGAAGTGGAGCGCGAGGGTCTCGACCTCGGCGAACACGGCGAACGCGCCTACAACTACTGAGTTCAGTACCTGCGTAAAATCCCGGGGCGGCGTGGGCGACCACGCTGCCCCTCTCCTTTTCAGATGTCCGCGGGTTTGCGGCGCAGCGCCTTCACCTTGCCGCGCCCGGTCTTGGCGTCGGTGCGGCGCGCCTTCGCGGCCCTGCTCGGCTTCGTCTTAACGCGCGGCGTCGGCGGCACGGCGGCTTCGGAGAGCAGCGCCACCAGCCGCGCCTCGGCGTCCTCGCGGTTCATCTCCTGCGTGCGGAAGCGCTCGGCGCGCAGCACGATGACACCCTCCGCCGTCAGCCGCCGTCCGGCGAGCCGCGCGGCGCGGCGCTTCACCGCCTCGGGCAGCGACGGCGAGCCGGCGAGATCGAAGCGAAGCTCGACCGCCGTCGAGACCTTGTTGACGTTCTGCCCGCCCGGCCCGCTCGCGCGGATGAAGCTGAGCGCGATCTCGCCCGCGTCGATGGCGAGCCCGCGCCCGATGGAGATCATTCGGCGGGCTCCGCCGCGAGCCGCGCCTGCCGCTCCTCCCAGCGCGCCCTGATCGTCTCGGACGTGTCGCGGCTGCCGTCGTGGCTCCAGCCCGGCGGCTTCGCGACGTAGTTCCAGCGCGCCGTCCACGTGGGCGCGTGCCACACGTCCTTCGCGATGCCGACCCATTCGTGGAACGCCGTCCACAGCACGTTGAAGCTGCCGAGGTTCTTGACGATGCCGTAGCGGCACGGCTCGTCGTTGCGTTCCGGCTCGAACGTGCCGAAGAGCTTGTCCCAGATGATGAACATGCCCGCGTAGTTCTTGTCGAGGTAGCGCGGGTTCGTCGCGTGGTGGACGCGGTGGTGCGAGGGCGTGTTCATCACCGCCTCGAACCAGCGCGGCATCCGGCCCACCACCTCGGTGTGGATCCAGAACTGGTAGACGAGGTTGATGGCGGACGCGAAGAACACCATCGCCGGGTCGAACACGAGGAACAGCGGCATCCGGAAGATGAACGACAGCGCGATGAACCCGGTCCACGTCTGCCGCAGCGCGGTCGAGAGGTTATAGTGCTGGCTCGAATGGTGGATGACGTGGCCCGCCCAGAACCAGCGCACGCGGTGCGCGCTCCGGTGGAACACGTAGTAGGCGAGATCGTCGCCGAGGATGCAGAGCGCGAACACCCACCAGTGCCAGCCGAGGTCGAGAATCGCGAACCGGTGCAGCCCGTAAGCGGCCGCCACGACGGCGCCGCCGGTGATGAGCCCGGCGATCGTGCTGCCGAAGCCCATGACGAGCGACGTGGCGGTGTCGCGCCATTCGTATTCGCCGCGTCCGCCGAAGCGGACCCAGAGCACTTCCGCCGCCATCAGCAGGATGAACGCGGGAATGGCGAGGGCGACGGGATCGGGCAGTTGCATGGGCGTTATCCGGCAGCGGCCCGCAACCGCGCGGCAAGCGTTTCCGCCGCCGCCGCGCCGATCCGCAGGCGAACCGCGCCGAACATGGGATCGCCGCTGTCCACGATCAAGTCGGCGTTTTCGACAGTCGCGCGCACCGGCGGGGCGAGGCCGCGCACCGTCCACTGCGCGCCGTGCGGCTTGATGAGCGCGAACCGCCCGTCCCGCCCCGAAACCAGCGCGCCGCCGCCGCCCGGATCGAGCGCGACCTCGCCCGCCTCGAACCCGGCGATGGCGCCCGCCGCGAGAGTCGCCGCCGTGCCGGTATCGAGGCCCGCCGCAGGACGCCGCACGCCGAGCCAGCGCGCCAGCACCACCACGAGCGCTATGCCGCCGACCGAGACCAGCGTCTGGACGAGCATGTCCGCTACCGCGCCGCCATCTGCCGCATGACGCCGTGGATCGGCGACAGGTCGTATCCGGCGGCGCGCGCGGCCTCGGCGAGCGCGTCGGCGTCCTTGCCGGTCGAGGCTTCGGCGAGCCCCCAGAGCATCGTCGAGCGCGTGCCGGAACGGCAGAACATCAGCGTGCGCTGCCCTTCCAGCGCCTTGCGCACGGCCTCGATCATGTCCGGCGTGATGCCGCCGTGCGACATCGGGATATGAGCGTAGGCGAGCCCTTCCGCCGCCGCCGCAGCCGCAATGACCTCGCCCGGCGGCTGATCGGGCGCCTCGCCGTCGGGCCGGTTGTTGATGATCGCGGTGAACCCCGCCGCCTTCGCCGCGCCGACATCCTCGGGCGAGATCTGCGGCGCGACCGACACGGTTTCGCTGAGCGTCAGGAACATGGTTTCCTCCAAAAAGACCGGGCACGGGCGTGCATGGCGTTCATGCCTCGTCTATCGTGCGCGGACGATACTGGCGACTAAAACAGCACGGGAGGCGCCCTATCAACATCCCGAACCTGCTCACCGTGCTGCGCCTGCTGCTGGTGCCGCCGATGGCGCTGTGCCTGATCGCGGGCGACCTGACACGCGCGGGCATCATCTTCGCCGTCGCCGCCGCCACCGACGCGATCGACGGCTGGATCGCCCGGCGGTGGCACAGCGTCACGACGTTCGGGCGGCTGATGGACCCGGTCGCCGACAAGCTGCTCGTCGGCACCGCCGTTGCGCTCCTCTGGTGGACGGGGCTGCTGCCGGGCTGGTTCGCGCTCGTCGTCGCGGCGCGCGAGGGCTTCGTGCTCGCCGCCGGCGTCTGGGCCCGCGTGCGCGGCCATGCCGACGAGCTCGAACCCGGCCCGTTCGGAAAGGCCGGGAACGCCGCGCAGATGGTGCTCGTGGCGCTGATCCTGCTGCCGCTGCCGGGCGTTCTGAAAACGCCCCTCCTGCTGCAAGCGCTGATGATCGCGGCGAGTTTTCTGACGCTGGTGTCGGCCGCCCGCTATGTTCGGCGCTGGATACGCGCACGGCGGGAAACGGATGCGTAACATCCCGTCCGCTATACGGCTGGCCGGGCTTCCGGGGACGGCGCGATTGAAACCGTCATCATTCGCGGGGCATGAGCAGACCGCGCGGTCGGGGGTCTCGCGCGGCATGACGGCAGCGACGAGGTCGACGGACATGGCATTCAGACTCGTTCTGGCAGCGGCGCTGGCAACCGGCTCGGCCGGCGCATCGGCGGCAACGCTCACGGTCGGCGCGAACAGCACCTACGCGACCCTCACCCAAGCCGCGCACGCCGCAAGGCCCGGCGATACGATCGTGCTCGCCCCCGGCTTCCATGAAGGCGCGCATTTCCATGCCGACCGCCTGACGATCCGCGCAGCGGAAAGCGCGCTGCCGGGCAGCGTCGTGGTGCGCGGCGCGGCCGTCGGCCGAAAGGGCCTGTTCGTCATTTCCGGCAACGACGTGACGGTTGCGGGCATCGCCTTCGAAGGCGCGCGCGTCCCCGACGGCAACGGCGCCGGAATCCGCGCCGAAGGGCGAAACCTGACCGTCCGGGACTCGCGGTTCTACGGCAACGAGATGGGCATTCTGACCGACAGCGTGCCGGGAAGCGTCGTCACGGTCCGCGGTTCGCGCTTCACCGGGACGGAGAGCCGCGGGCGCGACCATGTCGGCCATGCAGTCTACGCGAACGGAATCGCGCGGCTCGTCGTGACGGACTCGCACTTCGAGCGCGGCGCGCGCGGACACTACATCAAGTCGCGCGCGCTGGAGACCCTCATCACCCGCAACCGCATCGACGACACGAACGGCTCGGCATCCTACCTCATCGACCTGCCGCAAGGCGGCGCCGCGACGATCAGCAGCAATCTTCTCGTGAAAGGCCCCCATCCCGACAATTGCTGCACGGCCATCGCTTACGGCTTCGAAATGCGCAAGGGCGGCAGTTATGCGAACCCGCCGGGCCCCGTCCGCGTCATCGCGAACCGCTTCGTGAACCGTGCGCCGGGGCTCGTGACGTTCTTCGCCAACCGGTCCGCGCCCACCAACGCCGCGCGGCTCGCGGACAACGAGATGATCGCCGAGCAGGGCCGCATCGTCGTCGCCTCGGGCAGCGCCACGATCACCGGCGAGGCCGTACCCGCTGTCCTGCCGGATGCCGCGACCTTCGCGAGCATGGTCCTGAAGCCGCCGCTGTCGGGCGTATTCGCCCTGCTCGGCTTCGGCCTTGCCGGACTCATCGTCGGACGGCGCAAGGCCGCCGCCGAGCGATAACCGGCAGGCGCCGACTCCCTACTCCGCCGCCTCGGCAAGCCCCGCGGGCGGCATGTTGTGGCCGAGCAGGCGCAGCACGTCGGCCGCGCACTCCACCACGTTGGTGCCGGGTCCGTAGATGCCCTGAACGCCCGCATCGCGCAGGAAATCATAATCCTGCGGCGGGATGACGCCGCCCGCGATCACCTTGATGTCGCTGCGCCCCTCGGCGCGCAGGCGGTTGATGAGCTCGGGGATCAGCGTCTTGTGACCGGCGGCGAGCGACGAGGCGCCGACGACATCGACGCCGGTCTCGAGCGCGAGCACCACCGTCTCCTCCGGCGTCTGGAACAATGGCCCGGAGACCACGTCGAAGCCCATGTCGCCGAAGGCCGACGCGATGACGTTGGCGCCGCGGTCGTGCCCGTCCTGCCCCATCTTGGCGACGAGCAGCTTCGGCTTCCGCCCCATGCGGCGCTCGACGGCCCTGACGCCGTCCACCACCTGCTCCCAGCGGGGATCGCCCTTGTAGGGCGCCGCGTAGACGCCCTTCACCGGCGTCGGCACGGTGCCGTAGCGCTTGAAGCTTTCCTCCATCGCCGACGAGATCTCGCCGAGCGTGGCACGCGCGCGCGCCGCGTCCACGGCGAGCGCGAGCAGGTTGTTCCCGATGCTGGAGGGCTTCGCGGCGCCCGCGCGCAGCGCATCGAGCGCGGCGCGGCAGGCCGTCTCGTCGCGCGCCGCCTTCACGGCGTTGATGCGGGCGATCTGCGCCTCGCGGACCTTGGTGTTGTCGACTTCCAGCGTTTCCAGCAGGTCCTCGTTCGCAAGGCGATACTTGTTGACGCCGACGATCACGTCCTCGGCGCGGTCGACGCGCGCCTGCCGCGCCGCGGCGGCTTCCTCGATCATCGCCTTCGGCCAGCCCGCCGCCACGGCCTTCGCCATGCCGCCTTCGGATTCGACGCGCTCGATGATCTCCCACGCCTTGTCGACGAGTTCCTGCGTCAGCGCCTCCACGTAGTAGGAGCCGCCGAGCGGATCGACGACCTTGGTCATCCCCGTCTCTTCCTGGATCACGATCTGCGTGTTGCGCGCGATGCGGGCCGAGAAGTCGGTGGGCAGCGCGATCGCCTCGTCGAGCGCGTTGGTGTGCAGCGACTGCGTGCCGCCCAGCATCGCCGCCATCGCCTCGATCGTGGTGCGGATGACGTTGTTGTACGGGTCCTGCTCCGTCAGCGACACGCCCGAGGTCTGGCAGTGCGTGCGCAGCATCTTCGAGCGCTCGTCCTTCGCGCCGAGGTTCGTCATAACCCGGTGCCAGAGCACGCGCGCGGCGCGCAGCTTGGCGACTTCCATGAAGAAGTTCATGCCGATGGCGAAGAAGAAGCTGAGCCGCCCCGCGAACTTGTCGATGTCGAGGCCCGAGGCGACGCCGTAGCGCACGTATTCCGCGCCGTCCGCGATGGTGAAGGCCAGCTCCTGCACCTGCGTCGCGCCGGCTTCCTGCATGTGGTAGCCGGAAATCGAGATCGAGTTGAACTTCGGCATCTCCCGTGAGGTGTAGCCGAAGATGTCGGAGATGATCCGCATCGAGGGCTCGGGCGGGTAGATGTAGGTGTTGCGGACCATGAACTCCTTGAGGATGTCGTTCTGGATGGTCCCGTCGAGCAGCTTCCGGTCGACGCCCTGCTCCTCGCCCGCGACGATGAAGAAGGCGAGGATCGGGATCACCGCGCCGTTCATGGTCATCGACACGGACATCTGGTCGAGCGGGATGCCGTCGAACAGGATCTTCATGTCCTCGACCGAGTCGATGGCGACGCCCGCCTTGCCGACGTCGCCGACGACGCGCGGATGGTCCGAATCGTAGCCGCGGTGCGTGGCGAGGTCGAACGCGACCGACAGCCCCTTCTGTCCGGCCGCGAGGTTGCGGCGGTAGAAGGCGTTCGATTCCTCGGCGGTCGAGAAGCCCGCGTACTGGCGGATCGTCCACGGGCGCCCCGCGTACATGGAGGCGCGCACGCCGCGCGTGAACGGCGCGAAGCCCGGAAGGCCGGGATCGGCGGTCACGTCCTCCGCCGTGTAGAGCGGCTTCACGGTGATGCCCTCGGGCGTCTCCCAGTCGAGGCTCTTGCCCTTCACTTCCTTGTCGGCGAGCGCCTTCCAGGCGTCCAGCGTCGGCTTGTCCGTCATAACCTCTCCGTAATCCCCATCGCCCGGCTCAGGACAGCGTGACGTCCGTCACGCGCGCCGAAGCGCCGCCCTTGCCGTCGGCGTCGAACCGGACTGTCACGGTCGTGCGGCGACCGCAAGCCACAAAGTCCCACGCCTCGCTCCAGCCGCCCGCGAAGCGCGTGCCGAACTGCATGGGCGAAAGATCGCCGTCCGTGGCCGCGATCCGCGTCTGCCGCATCCCGACGCTCGTCACCTCGCACGCGGGCTGCTGCTGCTTCGCGCGGTCATAGGCGGCCTTCGCGGCGATCCTGCTGGTCTCGCGCATCTGGCTCGGCGTCGAGATCGCCTCGCCGCGGTTCACCACCAGCAGCAGGTGCCGCCCGTCGCTCTCGGCGATGTACATGTAGCGCAGCAGCGGCGTTTCGGCGCAGTCTATGCGCGCATAGAAGGTCCACGCGCCGACGAACGCGCCCGCCTTCAGCCCCTCGCTCACCAGCCGGTCGGCGGTGGCGGACTGAAGCCCGTAGGGCTCCGCCTTCGTGAGCGTCTCGCACGCCTGCGTCGTCGTCGACCAGCGGGCACGGTCGAGCACCTCCTTGGTCAGCGCATCGAGGTCGGGCGCGCGAGATGCGGCCGCGCTCTCCTTCGCGGCGAACCATTCGGCAGGAACGCCCGGCACTTCCGCCGCCTGCTGCGCAGCGGCAGGCGCGGCGGTGAGCAGGATGAAAGGGATCAGGCTGCGCATGTCCGGCGCTATATCGCCGCCCGGTGGCGGGGTCGATGCCTAAAGCACGGCCCGGACGGCGAGCCCGAGCGCGATGCCGATCAGCAACAGCCGGCCGATGCCGATCCTCCAGCGCCACGCGATGACGCCGAGCAGCACGGTGAGCACCAGCGCGGCGGCGTCGAGGCTGGCCCAGTCCGGCAGCGCCGCGTCGAACGGCCCGGCATCGAGGCGCACGGTGCGCGCGAACAGGAAGTGCACGCCGAACCAGACGCCGAGATTGGCGATGACGCCGACCACCGCCGCCGTGATCGCCGCGAGCGCGCTTGCGAGCGCCCGGTTGCCGCGCAGCCGCTCCACATAGGGCGCGCCCACGAAGATCCACAGGAAGCACGGCGCGAACGTCACCCACGTCGTCAGCAGCGCGCCGAGGATGCCCGCGCCGACCGACCCGCCGTTCTCCCGCCACGCCGCGACGAAGCCGACGAACTGGGTGACGAGGATCAGCGGGCCCGGCGTCGTTTCCGCAAGGCCGAGCGCGTCCATCATCTCGTGCGGGCGCAGCCAGCCGAAGCTGCCGACGACCACGTCCGTCATATAGGAAAGCACCGCGTATGCGCCGCCGAAGGTGATCACCGCCAGCCACGAGAAGAAGCGCGCGATCTCCGCGTAGACGCCGCCGGGCAGGACGAGCCACAGCAGCGCCAGCGGCGCGAGCCAGAGGGCCGCAATGCCGAGGATCGCAAGCGGCGCGCTGCGCCGCGGCGTCTCGTCGAGCGCGGCATCGCCCGGCGCGCGGGCGAACACCGTCGAGCCGCGCCGCCCCGCGACGTAGCCGATCAGCCCCGCCGCCAGCACGACGACCGGAAACGGCACGCCGAACAGGAACAGCGCCGCGAAGGCGAGCACGGCGAGCAGCCGCGCGATGCCCGAGCCGAGCGCCCGGCTGCCGACGCGCTCCAGCGCCTCCACGACGATGACGAGCACCGCCGCCTTCAGGCCGAACAGCAGCCCCGCCACCGCGGGCACCTGCCCGAGCGTCACGTAGAGCACCGACAGGCCGAGCATGAGGAGCATCCCCGGCAGGATGAACAGCAGCCCCGCGACGAGCCCGCCGCGCACGCCGTGCAGCAGCCAGCCCACGTAGGTCGCGAGTTGCTGCGCCTCCGGCCCCGGCAGCAACATGCAGAAGTTGAGCGCGTGCAGGAACTGCGCCTCGCCCACCCATTTTTGCTCGTCGACGAGCACGCGGTGCATCAGCGCGATCTGCGCCGCCGGGCCGCCGAACGACAGGATGCCGATGCGCGCCCACACCCGGGCGGCTTCGGCAAACGGAACGGACGGCGCAGGCTGGCTCACGGCGCCTGTGTCGCACGGTCCCCTCGCCTTTGCCATCCCCTCGAAAGCCGCTACACGATCCCGCCATGACAGGAACGATCCCGCCGCTCGGCCTCGTCGAAGGCTATTTCGGAGAGCCCTGGACTTGGGCGGAGCGGGAGCACGTGATGCGAACCCTCGCGCCGCACGGCTTCTCGTTCTTCATCTACGCCCCGAAGGCCGACGCCTGTCTGCGCCGCCGGTGGCGGGAAGACCATCCCGCCGAAACGATGGACGCACTGGCGCGCTTCGCGAGCGCCTGCCGCGCGGCGGGCGTCGCCTTCGGCGTCGGCCTCACGCCCTACGAGTTGCACAACGACTGGACCGGCGACGGCAAGGCGGCGCTCACCGCGCGGCTGAAGGCGATCGGCGCGCTCGCCCCCGACATCGTCGCCGTCCTGTTCGACGACATGCGCGGCGACATTCCGGGCCTTGCCGAAACCCAGGCCGAAATCGTGCACCACGCCGCCGCCGCGCTCCCCGCCCGGATGCTGATGTGCCCGAGCTACTACAGCGACGATCCCGTGCTCGACCGCGTGTTCGGCGCCCGGCCCGCGCACTACCTCGAGGACCTCGGCCGCCTGCTCGATCCGGCGGTGGACGTGTTCTGGACCGGAGAGGAGGTGTGCAGCCGCGAGTTCACGCGCGGCCACCTCGACGGCGTCGCGGAGCAGCTCCGCCGCAAACCCGTGCTGTGGGACAACTACCCCGTCAACGACGGCCCGCGCATGTCGCGCTTCCTGCACCTGCGCGCCTTCACCGGGCGGCACGGCATCGCGGAGAGCGTGGCGGGACACGCGATCAACCCGGCGCTGCAACCGTGGCTGACGCTCGCGCCCGCGCTGACGCTGGCGATGAGCTACGCCGAGGGCGACGCCTATCGCTACGCCGCCGCGTTTCAGGAGGCCGCGCGGCAATGCTACGGCAGCGACCTCGCCGCCGCGCTGGAGGCCGACCTCCTCACGCTGAACGACAGCGGCCTCGACCGCATCCCCGGCGAGCGCTGCACGTCCCTGCGCGCGAAATACAAGGCGTTCGGCCACCCGGCCGCCGACGAGGTCGCGCGCTTCCTCGAAGGCGGCTACCTGATCACCGGCGAGGCGGTGCAGACGCAGTAGCGTTCAGCGCGCGCCACGCGGCGGGCGACAGGCCGAAGGCGCCCGAAAAGCTTTTCGCGAAATGCTCGGGCGAGGAAAAGCCGCACGCCGCGGCGGCGGCCTTCACCGCCGCGCCTTCGCCGAGCAGCGCGCGGGCGCGGTCCAGCCGTGCCGCCGTGACGAAAGCCGCGGGCGTCTTGCCGGTCGCCTCGCGGAAGTTGCGGTGGAAGCTGCGCGGCGTCTCGCGGGCACGCGCGGCGAGCGACTCCACGTCGAGCCTCTGGTCGAGGTTGGCCGCGATGTAGCCGACGAGATCGGCGTAGCGCCCGGCGGCTTTCGCCTGCGCGCGGAGCAGCGGCGAATATTGCGACTGGTTGCCGGGGCGGCGCACCGACAGCACCAGCCGCCGCGCGATGGCGTTGGCGAGGCGCGGCCCGTGGTCGCGCTCCACCATCGCCAGCGCCATGTCGATCCCCGCGGTGACGCCCGCCGAGGTCCACAGCGCACCGTCCTCCACGAACATCGCGTCGGCATCGACCGTCGTTCCCGGGAACCCTTCGGACAGCAGCCCGGCGCCGTTCCAGTGCGTGGCGACGCGGCGGCCGTCGGTCAGCCCCCACGCCGCGAGCGCGAAGGCGCCCGTGCAGATCGAGCCGTAGCGGCGGGCCGTCGCCGCGCCCTGCCGGAACCATTCGCCGGTCCGCCCGTCCTCCATCAGCGCCCGGAGACCGGGGCCGTCGCCGCCGACCACGAGCAGCGTGTCGACCGCATCGAACGCCGGCAGCGGGAGTGTCGAGACGGCGACGCCGCAGCTCGACATCACCGGCCCGCCCTGCCCCGAAACCGTGACCACCTCGTCCCCGTTCCCGAGCCCCTCCGCGACAGCGCCGAACACGGCGGCGGGGCCCGAAAGATCGAGAAGCTGGAAGCCCGGAAAGACGAGGAGTACGGTCCGCATGGCAGAATTATACAGGTTATTGTCATTTCCGCCAATCCGGCAACTCCCTAGAAGCATCCGACAACGCGAAGGACACGTGCCATGACCGGGACATTCCACATCGGCTTCCTGCTCTACCCCGAGCTGACCCAGCTCGACATGACCGGCCCCGCGCAGGTGCTGGCGCGTATGCCGGGCGCGAAGCTGCATTTCGTGTGGAAGGACATGGCGCCGATCCGCGACGATTGCGGCCTCACCTTCCTGCCGACGGCGACCTTCGAGGACTGCCCGCAGCTCGACATGATCTGCGTGCCGGGCGGCTACGGCACCGCCGCGGTGATGCAGGACGAAACCGCCCTCGCATGGCTCAGGAAGCAGGCCGGGAGCGCCCGCTTCGTCACCAGCGTCTGCACCGGCTCGCTGGTCCTCGCCGCCGCCGGGCTGATGACCGGCTATCGGGCCGGATGCCACTGGGCATGGCGCGACCTGCTGGCCGGCTTCGGCGCGATCCCGGTCGCGGAGCGCGTCGTCGAGGACCGCGACCGCATCTCGGGCGGCGGCGTCACCGCCGGAATCGACTTCGCCTTCCGCATCGTCGAGAAGCTGCACGGCCGCGACGTCGCGGAGATGATCCAGCTCGCGCTCGAATACGATCCCGCGCCGCTCGGCGGTGGCACGCCGGAGACGGCGCGCAAGTCCATCCTCGACATGACGCGCGCGGCCATGACGGCGCGCGGCTTCGACCTTCGGCGCACGGAAATATCCTCCCTCGCCTCCGCGCGCTGAAAACGAAGGCGCCGGCGGACCCGCCCGCCGGCGCCTGATCGCTTGTCGTTCGATAAATAGGGGCGGCCGAAGGGCCGCCCCCTTGTTGTATACTTTAAGCTGCCTTGCGGCGACGCATCAGGCCGAGACCGGCCAGACCGAGCCCGAACAGGGCAAGGGCTGCCGGCTCCGGCACGCCGGTCGGCGGCGGCGGGGGAGGAGGCACGACGACATCGCCGCCAACGCCGCTGAATGCGAAGACGAAGGTCGGAAGCGTGTCGGACGCAGGACCCGACGACTGACCCAGAGAGTAGAGTTCGGGCGAAATCAGCGACAGAAGCGACAGCGCATCCGCCTTGTTGGCACCGGCGCCGTAGAAGATGTCGAACGTATAGCTCTCACCGACAAGAAGCGTTCCGAAATCGAAAACGAACAAGGAACCGTGGTCCGCGGGTCCCTTGACGCTGAAGTCGGTGTTGACGGTGCCGGACATGATACCCGAATTGAACTGCGCGGTTTCCGGGTTCGCGTTCGCGAATCCGTCATCGGTCGAGCGGATAAGCGTGGAGGTCGTCCCGGTTCCGACGTGGGTGACAAGCTCGGCAAACTCCGTGGGCGGAACGTCCCAGTCCATGACCCGCGCATAGCGCACATTCGAAAGGTCCGCGCCGGTTCCGTTGGTAAGCGTGACGGTCATGCCGAAGAGGGCGCCTGTCGACGTCGATGCGGCCTCGGTCACGCTGTGCGAGATCGTAAGACCGGTAAGGCCGGCCCGATTGAGGTACGTGTTGGACGTGAAGCTGCCGGGAGCGGATTCCGTGGATGTGAAGCCTATGAACTGGTTTCCGGTCGATTGGCCGACCTGGCCGCCGAGACCGTTCGCCGAGACGCCCCATGCCTCGCATGGGCAGCCGGGCGACAGCGCATCCTGGAAACCGGTGCGGCCACCCTGACCGCTGAAATTGTATCCGATGCCGATACTGGTGTAATTGATCTCGCCGGTGTCCTGAAGACCGATCCGGACCAGACCATTCGACGAGGTCAGCACTGCTCCTGCATTGGCGGAGCCCGGAAGCGCCGCCAGCGCCAAAGCGCTCACGGTCGCTGCTGCCAGCAATTTTGTACGCGTAATAAACTTCATGAACGTCCTCCTGTTTCTCAGGCCAAAGCCGAGCCGCATTTCCGAAAGCAAGCTTGATGCCAATATGAAAAACATTTATTTTACAAATAGATACAAGATTTGTCAGGGCACATGATTTGAAAATTGTAAATTTCCCCGACGTATGAAGGGACTGGAGGAAACGATGCGAGGCGATCCGGGTCGTGTCCCGCGGGGCGGTGCAGGAACCGTCGATCCGCAGCAGGACCGGGTTCGGATCAGGCAGGCACATCGTCGCACCCGCACAATCAAGCGCCTGCCAAAAGCGTGTCGGGATTGATCGACGTTCAGCCCTGAACGGCGAGGCGGCGGCCCATGAACAGCTTGAAGAGCACGAACACCATGCCCGAACCGGCGGCAAGCCCGGCATGGAGCAGCCAGAACTCGGTCGTCCGCATCGTCTCGTAGAAGCCGCCGATCCAGCCCACGAGGGCGTTCGCGGTGAAGAAGGCGAGGTAGTAGAGGCCGATCACCGTGGCGTTGATCGCCTTCGGCGCGACCTTGGCGAACAGCGCGAGGCTCACGGGGAGCATGTGCGCGAAGCCGATGCTGTTGATGACATGGAAGGCGACCGGCCACGCGAGCCCGATCTTCTGCCCCGCGCCCTGCGTTTCCGCCGCCATGTAGAGGCAGAACATGCCGCCCACCGAGAAGGCCGAGCCGATGATGATCTTGGTGATCTCGTCGGGTTCCCGCCGGCGCTTGCCGTACCAGCGGTAGAACAGCGCAACGAGCGCGAGGAAGCTGACGCTGACCACGGCATCCAGTGTGACGAGCCATGTCGTCGGCAGTTTCTCGCCCATGAAGACGAGATCGAACTGCTGGTCGCCCCAGACGAGATAGGCGTTGAAGATCTGGTTGTTGGGCACGATCGCGACGGCAAGCACGGGGATCAGCAGCAGCAGCGCGATCACCGCCGGCCAGTCGCCCGCCTCCAGCTTCGGCGCGGCTGCGGTATGCTTGCCCTGCGGCGCGAAATGCTCGCGCGGCAGGTGCTTCTGCCCGGCGAGGTAGATGGCAAGCGCGATCAGCATCCCGACCCCCGCCGCGCCGAAGCCCCAGTGCCAGCCGACCGTCTCGCCGAGCGTGCCGACGACGAGCGGCGAGGCGATGACGCCCGCGTTGATGCCGAGGTAGAAGATCTGGAACGCATCCGCGCGCCGGAGGTCGCCGGGGCCGTAGAGCGCGCCGACCTGGCTCGCGATGTTGCCCTTGAACATGCCGCTGCCGAGCACGAGGCACAGCAGCGCGAACAGGAACGCCGCCTCGAACGCCATCAGGAAATGGCCGAGCGCCATCGTCACCGCGCCGAGCAGCACCGTGCGCCGCTTGCCGAGCACGCGGTCGGCGAGGAAGCCGCCGAGGATCGGCGTCAGGTAGACGCTCGCCGCATAGGTGCCGAAGATCGCCGAGGCGAGCGCCTGCCCCTCGATGCCGCCGTAGAGCGCACTGAACGGCTTGAACAATGCCACGTTCTCGACGTGCCCCGGAAGCAGAAGCTCCTTCGTCATGTAGAGCACGAGCAGCGCCTGCATCCCGTAGAAGGAGAAGCGCTCCCACGCCTCGGTAAACGCCAGATAGCCGAGCCCGACCGGGTGCCCGAGGAAGCGCCGGTCCTCCGTCATGTGGATCGCCTCGGGCTCCGCGTCTTCCGAAATCGTCATCTTGCACTCCCCCGCGCCCACCCTATCGTGCGGATGTATAACAGCATCGTCAGGGAGACCCACATGAAACCCGGCCTCATCGCGATCGGCCTGTCTGTCGCCGCATCCGGCGCATGGGCGGCGCCCGCCGACGACTTCGCAAGGCTGCGCGACGACATCTGGCAGATGACGCTCGCCGAGAACCCGCGCCTTGCCACCAGCCTCGGCGACCGGCGCGGCGACGGCAGGCTCGACGACATCTCGCTTGCCGGATACGAGCGCCGCCTTGCCGCGGACAAGGCCTTCCTGAAGCGCCTCGACGCCATTTCCATCGACGCGCTGCCGAAGGCCGACCGCATCGACTACCGCATCCTCAGGCGCAGCCTCGAAAGCAGCGTCGAGGGCGCGGCGTTCGGGCAGGAAGCTACCATCCTGTTCACCAACCGCTACGGCTGGCACATGGCGTTCGCGGGCCTTGCCGACGACTCCCCGTTCTTCAACAGGGCGGACTACGAAAGCTACGTCGGCCGCCTCGAGGCCTACGGCAGGCAGAACGCCGACGGCATCGCCGTCACCCGCCGCGCCATCGCCGAAGGCTTCACGCAGCCGTGCGTGCCGATGGCGGGCTTCGAAAAGACGATCGAGGGCCGCATCGCGCCGAGCGCCGGGCAGAGCAGCTTCATGTATCCGTTCCGCGCGAAGCCTGCGATGATTTCGGAGGGCGACTGGCAGGCGCTGAAGGCGCGCGCGGCAAAGGCCGTGGAGACCGTGGTGACGCCCGCCTACCGCGATTTCCTGAAATTCTACACGTCCGAATACGCGCCCAGGTGCCGCAAGAGCGTCGGCATCGCGGCGACCAGGGACGGCGCCGCCTACTACGCCTACCGCATCCGCCAGCAGACCACGACGGACCGGACGGCGGAGGAGATTCACGAGCTCGGCCTCAGCGAGGTCGCGCGCATCCGCGCCGAAATGGATGCGGTCGTGCAAAAGTCGGGCTTCAAGGGCGACCGCAAGGCCTACATCGCCATGCTGCGCACCGACCCGAAATATTACGCGAAGACCGGCGAGGAGCTGATGCTGCGCGCGGGCGCGCTCGCCAAGACCGTCGACGGCCATTTGCCGAAGCTGTTCGGGCGCCTGCCGCGCCTGCCCTACACGGTGCTGCCGATCCCGGACGATCAGGCGGCGGGCAACACCACCGCCTATTACGAGCCCGGCGCCATCGCCGCGGGCCGCGCCGGCGTCTACCGCGTCAACCTCACCGAACTCGACCAGCGCCCGCTGTTCGAGCTGCCGTCGCTCGGCGTTCACGAGGCGGTGCCCGGCCACCACCTCCAGATCGCGCTCCAGCAGGAGCTCGACCTCCACGATTTCCGCAAGCACGGCGCGTTCTTCACCGCGTTCGTCGAGGGCTGGGGCCTCTATTCGGAGCGTCTCGGCATCGAGATGGGCCTCTACGACACGCCGGAGAAGGACATGGGCCGCCTCTCCTACGAGATGTGGCGCGCCTGCCGCCTCGTCGTCGACACCGGCATCCACGCCAAGGGCTGGACCAAGCAGCAGGCGGTGGACTTCATGCTGGAGAACACCGCGCTTTCCGCGGCAAACGTCGACGCCGAGGTGAACCGCTACATCACGTGGCCGGGGCAGGCGCTCGCCTACAAGATCGGCGAACTCAAGTTCCGCGAGCTGCGCGCCCGCGCGGAGGCGGCGCTGGGCGACAAATTCGACATCCGCGCCTTCCACGACACGGTTCTCGAAAACGGCGCGGTGCCGCTCGACGTGCTGGAGGCGTATTTCGACGAATGGCTCGCGGCGCGGAAAGCCGCGTGAGGCATCCGCGGCCGGTCAGGCGCCGCTGATTACGCGCCGCTGACCAGCAGCAGCCATGCGATGCTCCGTTCGAGCACGCGCGGCGCGAGCGGCAGCGGATCGAAAATGCTCTCGGGGGTCTCGGCGTAGTGCGGATCGGCCGCCACGACCTGCTGCCATTCCGCCTGCGCCTCTTCCATCCGCCCGGTGCGGGCGAGCGCCATCGCCATCATCGCGTGCTGCAGCGGCGGGCCGACGGGCGTCTGGAAATCCTGCGCCGCCGAGAGCGCCGCTTCGGCATCGTCGCGCGAGACGGCGGCGAAGAACAATCCCGACTGCACCCACGGCGGGGGATTGGGGTGAAGCGAGAGCGCCTTGCGGAGCACCGCCTCGCCGTCGGCATCGCCCATCATGATCTTGAACATGCCGACCCCGGCCATGAACTCCGGATTGTTCGGGTTGAAGTAGATGACGCGGTCGGCGGCGGCGCGGGCCTGCCGATCCAGCCCCAGATAGAGCGCCGCGCGCATCACCGAATATTGCGCGCCGGGATCGTTGGGCTGGAGTTCGACGGCCTTCAGCGCCTCGGCATGTGCGCCCGCGAGCAGGTCGGCGCGCTCCTCGCCGGTGCGCTTCAGCGCATCCTGCGCGAGGAACCACGACCATGCGCCGTGCGCCATCGCCGATTTCGGATCGCCGGCGACCCATGCCGTCACGCATCCGCGCACCTTCGGCTCGTCCTCCGGCGGCATCATCCGCCAGTAGCTGCGAAGCGCGAGCCAGCATCCGTAGGGCGTGTCGATGTCGATGTTCCGCTGGTCGCCGTCGTTGTGGATGACGCCCGCGGGCTGCGCCAGCCGCGCAGTGACCGTCGCGGCGACCTCGTCGACGTCGAACAGCCGGCCTTCGACGGGTTCGCGCAGGCCCGAACGCGACCAGACCACGCGGCCGGTATCGAGGCTGGTGAGCGTGATGTTGATGCGCGTGCCGCCGGGCACGGCGCGAAGCGTCGTGTCGATCCGGTAGTCCGTGCCCGAGGCGGGCGTGCGCACGACGTCGATCGCGGTGAAGCGGTCGAGCCCTTCGCCGAGGCCCGTCGTCAGATCGACCGCCGCGTCGCGCTGCGGCTGCGCCGCGTCGAGCGCGGTCGCGGGCGCGAGATAGATCGTCGGGAAGTTGCGGACGCGCCAGGCGTTCCCGTCCGTGCGCCACAGGAACAGCGCCGCCAGCAGGACCGCGAGCGCCGCGACGCCGAGCGCGGCATAGCGCACCGTGCTTGCCTTCGGCCCGGGAAGCTCGGGCACCAGCGGGGCCGGCGCCTCGCCGACGAACTCGACCGCATAGCCGCCGCTCGGCACGCGGATCTGGATGCCGCCCACGGGCGCCGCGTGCGCGTAGTGCGCGTCCAGCAGCTTGCGCAGGCGCGCGACCTGGACGCGGGGATAGGAATCGGTCTGCGGATCGAAATCCGCCTCGCGCCCGAGCGCCTCGACCGCGATGGCGTAGGACTTCAGCTTGTCGCCGCGCCCCCCGAGCGTTTCCGTGACGAGGAAGCGAAGCAGGCGCCGCATCACGGGCGCCCGCTGGAACGCCGGATCGGCCTCGATCGCCTCGAGTTCCGCGTCCACCTTCCGCCGCACGGCGTCGCCCGGATGGATCGGGTCGTGGTGCATCAAAAGACCTCCTCTCCCCCCGACCGTTGCCGCAACGCGACCGTTCCCCTGATTGTTACGAGCCGGAAACGTCCTAACATTCCGTTAAAAAGCGCAGGCGCATGATTTCACGGGAAAGTTCAGCGCTCCCGGAACCTCGCCGAAACCTCCGGTGTAACGGTTACAACCAGCCGCCCGCCGCCCGTGACGACACCGTCACCAAAGCAAGGCGCAAGGCCGAATCTACCGCAAGGCGGGAGTCCGGCAACCGGTTTTTACTCCCGCCCGAACCGTTCATCCGATTTCCTGTCCCACAGAACGAAACGCCAACACGTTCGGCCGCGATCCTGTTCCTCTCAACCGATCGCGGCCACACCCCGGCGGCGGCGACTGCGTCCTCCGAAGTCGCCGCCGCAAACCTGCCGGAAACGCCGTCAGAGGGGCGTTGGCGACGAAGAACAGAACGAGTTGCATCAAGGCAGGGGGAGAACCGGAATGATCGACAGCAGCGAAGGCGACGCGCGCGGACGGGTTTCCACCCGCATGTCCGGGGCGATCACGGTCGGCCGGCGGCGCAGCACGGTTGCCGTCCGCAACATTTCCACGGGCGGCGCCATGATCGAGCTGCCGTCCCCGCCCGAGGAGGGCACGCGCATCCGGTTCGAGACCGAGACCACCGGCAAGCTCGACGCGCGCGTCGTCTGGGTGATCGGCAATCGCTGCGGGCTGGTGTTCGAGCGTTCGGCGGCGAAGCCGGCGCGCCGGGAAGCCGCGACCGCCTGAACCGTCAGGCGGCGATCCTCACGTAGCGTCCATCGCGGCGCCCATAGCGCGGGCATAGACCTCGCGGTAGCGCGCCACCATCACCGCCTCGTCGTATTCGGCGACGACGCGCGCGCGGTTCGCGGCGCCGAGTTCGGCGCGCAGCAGCGGATCGCCGATCATGCGCGCGAGCAGCCTCGCGAACACCATGTCGTCGTCGACCCGCGCGATCATCGGCCGGTTGCGTTCGCAAACGATGGCGCGCACGTCCCCCACATCGGTGGCGACCGCGGGAAGGCCCGCCGCCATCGCCTCGACGAGGCTCAGGGGGAACTGCTCGCTGTCGGACGACAGGGCGAAGATGTCGAAATGGCCGACGCAGGTCTCGGGCCTGCCGATGAACCCCGGCATGAGAAGCCGGTCGGCGACGCCCGCCTCGGCCGCCGCGGCGAGGATCGCCTCCCGCTCCGGCCCTTCGCCGACGATGAGGAGGCGCGCGGGCACGGAGACGATGCGCGTCGCCGCCGCGAAGGCGCGGACGAGGCGCGGCAGGTTCTTCACCTTGCGCAGGCCCGCGAGCGTGCCCACCACGACCTCGCCTTCGCGCCGATCGAAGCCCGGGATGCTGCCCGCGGGCGGCGGCGCGGCGAACAGCGCGCTGTCGATGCCGTTCGGGATGCGCACGACGCGGGCGCGCGGCTGCTTCCACGTGCCGAGCGCGATCCGCTCCAGTACCTGCGAGGGGACGACGAGCGCGCTTGCCGAGGGCAGCGCGAGGCGCCGGTAGAGCACGCGCGCGGGTTTCTGCCGCACCACCTCGTCGTCGTTGAAGCCGTCCTCGTGGTGGACGAGCGGCCGGCGCGCGAACAGCCGGTTCGCCATCACGCCGTCGAGCGCCCCCCAGTTGTAGGTGAGCACGAGGTCGTAGTTGCCGCGCGCGATCGCCGCGCCGATCGCCTTCAGCTTGCCGGGCGTCAGCCGCCCGGCGAGCTGCGGGAAATCCCGGAGCACGCGCGCGTCCACGCCCGGGGCGATCTGCCGGGCGGCCCCCGCGGCGTCCGGCACCGCGCTCACGATGTCGTGCGCGCAGGCATCGCCGAACGCGTTCATCAGGCGCACGGCGCGCGCTTCCTTGCCGCCGAGCGCGAAGGTCGAATGCAGGTGCAGCAGGCGGGGCCGGCTGGAAGGCGGCGTCACGGACATGGTTTCGGCTTATAGCAGTGTTGAAACACCGATAAAGGCGTGACAAAGCGCCGAAAATTAACGATCAGGCGGCATTCGCCACGGATGCGCCAAGGGGCGCGAACAGGGAAACGGGACGGCATGGGCGGCTTCTATCTGTGCCGACTGACGGAGGAACACGCCGACGAGGCGCGCATCGCCGCCGCCGAGGCGCAGTTCCGCCTGCACGGCTTCAGCCGGTTCACGCCGCTGCGCGCTGCCGCGCACGCCGGTTTCCACGCCGCCCCCATCCACGGCAGCCATGCCTGCTTTCATCGCGACGGCGACGATTTCATCGCGGTCGCGGGAACGCTGGTCCACGGCGGCAGGTTCGGCGAGGCGGCGCTGCGCGCGCTGCTCGCGGACTTCCGCTTTCCGTTCGAGGACTGGTCGAGCACCACGGGCCAGTTCGCCGCGCTCGTCCACAAGGCCGGGCGGACCTATGTCTTCACCGATTTCTTCGGCGCCTTCCAGCTCTTCCACGACGCCGACTGGGATGTCGTCTCGACGAGCTTCCTCGCCGCCGCGAAAAGTCTCGACCGCGTCACCTTCGATCCGCAGGGCGTCTACGAGTTCGCCTTCAACGTCTTCCCGACGGGCGACGACACCGTCGTCAACGAACTGAAGCGGCTCGGCCCCGACGCCCAGATGGAGCTGGGCGTGAAAGCGGTGCGCGCGCAGGTGACGAAACCGCTGCCCGAGCGCATCTCCTCGACGCCGATCGAGACGCGCATCGCCGCGCAGGCCGAGCGGCTGCGCGGGACGGCGCGCGTCTATGCCGACGCCTTCGGCGACAGGATGCAGTGCCCGCTCTCGGGCGGGCTCGACAGCCGCCTTGCGCTGGCGCTGCTGCGCGGCGCCGGGGTCAGCCCGCACGTCTACGTCTACGGCAGCCCCGGCGACGGAGACGTCGAGGTGGCGCGGCACATCGCGGAGCACGAGGGCTTCCGCTTCGAGCCGTTCGAGAAGGCATCCTTCGCGCGCATCACGCCCGACGACTTCCCGGCGATCGTCGCGCGGAATTTCCACGAGACCGACGCGCTCGTCACCGACGGCGGGCTGTTCGACAACGGCGGCAACGCCCATGCCCGGCACAAGCGCCAGGAAGGCGGCCAGCTTGCCGTCTCCGGCGGGTGCGGCGAGGTGTTCCGCAACTTCTTCTACCTGCCCGACCGCGCGCTGACGGCGCGGCAGGTGATGGGCGCCTTCTTCGCGCGCTACACGCTGAGCGACGTGACCGACGTGTTCGACCCGCGCGGCTTCCTCGACCGGCTGGAAGCGAAGGCGCTCACCGCGCTGGAGAAACCCGGCCACACGGGCAAGCTGCGCCGCACGCTGATCGAGCAACTTTACCCGCGGATGCGCTGCCGCGCCTTCTTCGGCCGGGAGATCAGCCTCGTCGGGCGGCAAGGCGCCTATTTCATGCCGTTCTTCGATCACGAGGTCGTCGCGGGCGCGCTGCAACTGCCGATCGCGCTCAAGAACGCGGGCCGCTTCGAGGCCGCGCTGCTCACGCACATCGACCCGGTGCTCGCCGCCTATCCTTCGGACTACGGCTACAGCTTCGACCGCCCGCCGACGCTGTCGCACCGCATGAACGAGCTCGGCACGCGCGTGCGGCCGCCGTGGCTCCGCCAGCGCAGCTACGCGGTCCGGCGGCGTCTCGGGTCCGTCCCGGACGAGCACGGCGGCCTGCTGACGCCCGCCTTCCTCGGGCGCGTGCTCGATCTGCACTTCCCGCACATGCAGCAATTCTTCCGGATGAAAGCCGTCACCGACAGCGGGCTCTACCGGCGCATCGCGACGCTCGAATATCTGGCGCAGCACCTCGAGCGCCAGATCGGTTGACACGAATCTTTTGACTCTCACTCAAAAGTTCCCATATCATCAGCGTCAACTGCGGGAGGGTGATGAGGTTTATGGCGACGCGCATAGCGGAAAGCCGATCGCGGCGGTATGATCCGGCGGAAACGCGCCAGCGCGTGCTGGAAGCGGCGAACCACCTGTTCTCCACGCAGGGCTTCGCGAAAACCGGCACGGCCGACATCGCCCGCGCGGCGGACGTTTCGGAAGGCTCGATCTTCTATCACTTCGGTTCGAAGCGCAGCCTGCTCGAAGAACTGGGCCGCATGTACGGCGAGCGCATGTGCGCCGCGATGGAAGCGGGCGACCGGCTGGAAGACCTCGAACCCGGCATCACCATCCAGCGCTGCTTCGATTACTGCGCCACGCAGAAATCGTGGGAAAACATCGTCAACGCCAACTGCGCGGGCACGGCGGGCCACGGCAAGATGGGCCTGAAATCGAACCCCGACGCCGAGCCGTTCTACCGCGCCTCGCACGAGGTCGTCTCGGCGTGGTGCGAAAACCAGTACCGCGCGATGGCGAAGAAGTACGACCTTACCGACGTCGACACCAGGATCGCGGCGGAGCTGACCTACGCCGTCGTCGGCGCGGCGCTCGACATCGCGTTCGCGCCCGGCGTCGACGATGAGCAGCGCAGGCGCGTGGAAACGGAAACGATCCGCTACGTGCGCTGCGCCTGCGGCCTGCCGCACACGCACGGGGCATGACGGGCGCGCCCTACCGGCCCGATCCCGCGATCCTCGAACTCGGTCCCGACTATTACGACCCCGTCCGGGCCGCGGACTTCCCGCAGACGATCCTGCGTTTCCGGAACCAGCGCCATGCCGAAACGGTGGGCCTCGGCGACCTTGCGGACGAGGACTGGGTCCGGCACTTCGGCCGCTTCGCGCCGCTGCCCGGCAACCTGCTGCAGCCGCTGGCGCTGCGCTATCACGGCCACCAGTTCCGCACCTACAACCCCGACATCGGCGACGGCCGCGGCTTCCTGTTCGCGCAGATGCGCGACGGTGCGGGCCGCCTGCTCGACCTCGGCACCAAGGGATCGGGCCGGACGCCCTACAGCCGCTTCGGCGACGGTCGGCTGACGCTGAAGGGCGGCGTTCGCGAGGTGCTGGCGACCGAGATGCTGGAGGCACTCGGCGTCCATACGTCGAAGAGCTTCTCGCTGATCGAGACCGGCGAGGCGCTGACGCGCGGCGACGAGCCCTCGCCGACGCGCTCCTCCGTGCTCGTCCGCCTCAGCCACAGCCATATCCGCTACGGCACCTTCCAGCGCCTCGCATACCTGAAGCAACTCGATGCGATCCCGCCGCTCGTCCGCTACTGCCTGCGCCATTTCGTCGGCGGCACGCACGACGATCCCTATGCGGCGCTGATGGACCATGCCGTGGCGGGCGCCGCCCGGCTCGCGGCAAGCTGGCGCACCGCGGGCTTCGTCCACGGCGTCCTCAATAGTGACAACATCAACATCACAGGTGAAAGCTTCGACTACGGCCCCTGGCGCTTCGCCCCCCGCTGGGACGATTCGTTCACCGCCGCCTACTTCGACAACTTCGGCCTCTACAGCTTCGGCCGTCAGGCCGAGGCGCTGCAATGGAACGTCCACCAGCTCGCGCTCGCCCTGCGCACCGTCGCGGAGCCCGAAAGCCTGATCCCCGCGCTCAAGACCTTCCCCGAACGCTACGAGGCCGCGCTCGCCGAGCGCTACCTGTGGCGGCTCGGCGTGAAACCCCACGACGCGAAGTCCGACGAGGCGCTGGCGCTCGCCATCGAAGCCGCGCTCGGCGCAAGCGACATCGCCCCCGACCGCTTCTGGTTCGACTGGCGCGGCGGCAGGCGGCGCGGAGCGAACCCGGCAGACGCGATCTACGACGCGGCACCGTTCGACACCTTCCGCGCCGCGGTTTCCGCCTACACCTCCACCGACGACTGCACGCACCCCTACTGGTCGGACACCGCGCCCTGCACGATGCTGATCGACGAGGTGGAAGCAATCTGGAAGCCCATCGACGAGGCCGACGACTGGAGCGCCTTCAACACGAAGATCGCCGCCGTCCGCCGCATGGGCGAGGCTTACGCCAGCTCCAGCAGCTGAAACAGCGCCCGCCGGGCTTCCCACGCCGTTTCCCACAGCGCGGGATTGCCGAGATCATCGGGCGCGATGCTTTCCGGCCAGTGCGACTCCACCAGTTGTTCGAGCGCGTCCGCCTTCGCATCGTCGAGCAGGAAGCGCCGGTCGATCGCGGCGAGCGCCGCCTCGCTCACCGCGACGCGCAGACGCAGGCACGCCGGGCCGCCGCCGTTCTTCATGGATTCGCGCACGTCGATGAAATGGCAGGCGCGGATCGGGCCGTTGCCCGCGAGCATGGCGTCGAGCCACGCTTTCACGCGCACGTTCTCCTCGCTCTCCTTCGGCAGCACGAGTACCATCTCGCCCGAGGGCAACGTGACGAGCTGCGAGTTGAACAGGTACGAGCCGATCGCGTCCTCAAGACTGACCGCGCTTGCCGGCACTTCGACGATCTCGACCTCCGGGAGACGGCGGCGCAACTCCGCGTAAAGCGCCTCCTTGTCCTCGAACGCCTGCTCATGTGCGAACAGCACCCGCTCGTTGGCGACCGCGACGACATCGTTGTGGAACGCCCCCGCCTGAATCGCCGCATCCGCCTGCGGCCAGAAGATCGCGTCGTCCACGGCGTTCAGCCGCGCCACGGCCTCCGAGGCGCGGCGATCCTGCCGCGACGGGAAGCGGCCCTGCCGGTCCTCGCCGTAGATGAAGACCTCCACGCCCTTCTGCCCATGCGACGGACAGAGGCGCATGAAGTTCGCCGCGCCCTCGTCCCCGAACTTTCCGGGCACGGCGGCATGGACGGCGAAGTAGCGGCTGTCCGCGAACATCGTCGCAAGTTGCCGGTACGTTTCCGTGTGCTCGATACTGCGATGCGCCATCGTCGAGAGGTTGGCGGCGGTGACGTGCACGCGCCCGTCCGCCGTGTCGGGCGCCGGCGACACCGTTCCGGCATTCGCCGTCCACATCGACGAGGCCGACATGGCGTTGCGGAACAGCACGGGGTCGGCCGCGAACGCCGCGGCGCAGACCTCCGCATCCGTGCCCGAGAAACCGAGCGTTCGAAGCCATGCCGCATTCGGGCGCTCATGCGGCAGGAAGAAGCCCTGCCGCAGCCCGAGCGACATGAGAAACCGCATCTTCGCAAGCCCCTGCAAGGCGGCGGCGCGCGGCAGCGACACCCCGCCCGCGTTCTTCGCGCTGGCGATGTTGCCGAGGCTGAGACCGGCGTAATTGTGCGACGGGCCGATCAGCCCGTCGAAGTTCACCTCGATCGTGGTCATGCCTCGTCGACCCTCAGGCCCGTCGTGATCGCGCCGCGCACCTTGGTCTCCTCAAGGCTCGCGACCGGAAACGCACAGTAGTCCGCCGCGTAGTAAGCGCTCGGCCGGTGGTTGCCGCTCGCGCCGACGCCGCCGAACGGTGCGTTCGACGCCGCACCCGTCGTCGGCCGGTTCCAGTTGACGATGCCCGCGCGGGCGCCCGACCAGAAGCGGTCGTAGAGCGATTGATCGCCGCCGATGAGTCCGGCGGAAAGGCCGAAGCGCGTGGCGTTCGCCTCCATCATCGCCGCGGAGAAGTCCGGCACGCGGATCAGTTGCAGCACGGGGCCGAACATCTCCTCGTCGGGGCGGTGCGGAACCTCCGTCACGTCGAGAAGCGCGGGCGTGAGGAACGGCCGGTCCGGTGTAATCCGGGTCAGCCGCCGAATGGCTGTCGTACCCATGCCTGTGAGGATGGAGACCTGTTCAAGCAGCCGGTCCGCCGCGCGGTTGTCGACGACCGGCCCCATGAACGGTTGCGGCTCGTCGAACGGGGCGCCGACGATGATCTTGTCGATGAGCGCCGTGACCTGTTCAACGAGCGCCTCGTGCTTCCCCTCCTCGACGATCAGGCGGCGCGCGCAGGTGCAGCGCTGCCCGGCGGAAAGATAGGCGGACTGGACGACGAGCGCGGCGGCGGCGGGCAGGTCCGCCGGGTGCACATCCCACGCGACGAACGGGTTGTTGCCGCCCATTTCGAGCGCGAGAATCTTGTGCGGCGTCTCGGCGAACTGGCGGGCGAGCGCGTGGCCGGTCGTTGCGCTTCCCGTGAATAAGAGCCCGTCGATGCCTTCATGCCCCGCGAGCGCGCGGCCGACATCGCCGCCGCCCTGCACGATCTCCAGCGCGCCTTCGGGAAGTCCGGCCTGCATCCAGCATTCGCGCATCAGCGCCGCCGTGCCGGGCGTCAGTTCCGAAGGCTTCAGCACCACGGCATTGCCCGCGAGGAGCGCGGGCACGATGTGTCCGTTCGGCAGGTGCGCCGGGAAGTTGTAGGGGCCGAGCACCGCGAGCACGCCGTGCGGACGGTGGCGAAGCTGCTGCGTGAAGCCCTCGCCGTCTTTCTTCCGGCTGCCCGTGCGTTCCTGATAGGCGGTGAGCGAGATGTCGACCTTGGCGATGACGCTCTGCACCTCGGTCTTCGTTTCCCAGAAGGGCTTACCGGTCTCGCGCGAGATCATCGTCGCCAGCGCGTCGCCGCGGTCGCGCACGATGTTCTGGTACCGGCGCATCAGCTCGACACGGTCCGAGAGACGCACCGCCTCCCATCCCGGCTGGGCGGCGCGCGCGGAGACGACGGCGCGGTTCACGTCCTCGGCGCTTGCGACCGGGCCGCGCCAGACGACCTCGCCGGTGGATGGGTCGGTCGAAACGATCTCAGGCTGCGACATGGCTGATCGTCTCCCCGGCGTGAAGACCGTGCAGTTCGGTTTCCGAGGCGGTGAGCGACAGGCCCTGCGCGGTTTCCGCGGCGCCGCTCTGCCACGCGCGGAAGTCTTGCAGCGTTCCCTTTGCGAGGAGCGACGTCACCGCTCCGCCTTCCGGAAGCGCGGCGTCGGCGACGGGGAGTTCGCGGGACTGCCGGACGGTGCGGATGTTGTCAATGTAGCCGAAGACGGTGGGACCGCCGTCGAAGATGTCAACATAGCCTTCGTAGATGAAACCCTCCTTTTCGAGCAGCTTCAGCGCGGGAACGCCGGTATCGTGCGGCTTTCCGATCACCGCGCGCGCTTCTTCGGGGAGAAGCGCGGTGTAGATCGGGTATTTGGGCATCAGATCGGCGATGAACTGGTTGCCGTGCAGCGAATTGAAGCGGTCCGCCTCCTGGAAGGGCATCTCGAAGAACTTGCGGCCGAGCCCGTCCCAGAACGGCGAGTTGCCCTCCGCGTCGTGCCAGCCGCGAAGCTCGGCGACGACGCGCGTCGGGAAGCGCGCGCGGTGGCGCGCCATGAACAGATAGCGGCTGCGCGCGAGCAGGCGCCCGAGCCCCTCGGCGCGAAGCTCCGGCAGCAGGAACAGCCCGCCGACCTCCGCAGCGCCGTTGAAATCGTTGGTAAGGTGCAGCACCTCCATCGTGATGTTGCGCCCGAGTTCCTTCGAGGTCTGGTTCACGGTGGCGAGCTTGTAGGTGTAGAACGGCCACTCGCCGCCGAGACGCGAGAAGATCATCGCGCTGCCGCCGATGCGGCCCGTCTCCGCCTCCTCCATCAGCAGCATGTAAAGCTCGTCCTGCGGCAGCGCGCCTTCACGCGCGAAGCTCTCGCAGCTCCAGCCGATGCGGCGCGCCAGCGCCTCCCGGTCCGGCGGCAGGTTGGTGAAACCGCCGCCCGTCTGCCCGGCAAGCACGAGCAGGGCATCGACATCGTCCGCGCGCGCGGGCCGAATGAACCAGACCATAATATCTCCCCCGGCGCGGCCGCGCCTTCACACGTGTTGTCGTGTTGTCGGGGACGATATCGGTCCGGACACGGATCCGGCGCCGATCAGGCCCCGTGGCCGTCCCAGGCACCCTGCGCGAGACGCATCAGGATCAGTGCCGACAGCCGCGCCCTTTCAACAAGGGACGCGGTAAGCAGATACTCTTGATCCGAGTGGATCGAGCCACCTCGTACTCCAAGCGTATCGACGACCGCAAGCCCCGCCGCGGCAAGATTGTTGCCGTCGCAGACGCCGCCGGTGTCGCGCCAGCCGATGTCGAGACCGAGATCGAGGCCGCAGGCGCGCACGAGATCGAAGAGTTTCCGCTGGTGCGCGTCCATCGGCTTCGGCGGGCGCGCGAAGCCGCCGGAAAGCTGGATCGAGACGTCGTGGGCCGCAGCCACGGCACTGATCGCGTCGGCGACGGCGTGGGAGGCGCGGTGCTGGTCCTCGAAGGTCGAGGGGCGCATGTTCCAGCGCAGCACGGCGGTATCGGGCACCACGTTGTTCGGCCCGCCGCCCTCCATCTTCGCGACGTTCACGGAGAGCGTGGGGCCTTTCAGCGCATCGAGCCGGAGCGCGAGGTCTGCGGCGGCGATCACCGCGTTGCGCCCCTCTTCGGGGTTGCGGCCCGCGTGGGCGGCCTTTCCGGCGACAGCGGCGGCGAAGTTGCCGCTGCCCTTGCGCGCGCCCGCGAGCGTGCCGTCCGGCAGCGAGGCGGGCTCGAAGGTGAGACCGATCTGGCAGCGCCGCCCGGCCTCGGCGAGCAGCGGCCCGGAGCCGAGCGAGGACACCTCCTCGTCGCTGTTGAGCACGATCTCCCAGCCGAGCTGCGACGCGAACGGCGACGCCTCGAAGCATTTGAGCGCCCAGAGCATGACGGCGATGCCGCCCTTCATGTCGGCGACGCCGGGGCCGTTCAGCACGCCGTCCGCCAGCCAGCGCAGCGCCTGGAACGGGTGATCGGCGGGAAACACCGTGTCCATGTGGCCGGTGAGCAGCGCGCGCTTGTTCGCCGGGCGGTCCATGACGATGTGGAGATTGTCGCCGTGCGCCAGCGCATAGGTACGCCCCGCCGCGTCCACCGCCTCGACGGGCGCGGGCGGCACGCGGCGGATCTCGCCGCCGAGCGGCGCGAAGGCCTCCGCCAGCACGTCCGCGTACTGCGCGAGGCCCATGAGATTGCGGCTTCCCGTGTTGATCGCCGCCCAGCTTTCGATCGCAGCGAGCATGGGCGCGTGCGTATCGTCGAGGAACGCGAGCGCCTCGACTTCAACATCGGTCAGTCGTGTCATGCCGTCTCGTCCAACCGCCTGCCGGGAGCGATCTCGCGCGGGTCGGTCTTCACGCTGATGAGCGCAGGCACGCCGCTTTCGCGGGCGCGGGCGAGCGCGGCGGGGAAGTCCTCGTCACGCTCCACGGTTTCGCCGTGGCAGCCGAAGCTGCGCGCGAAGGCCGCGAAATCCGGGTTCGCCAGCGCCGTGCCCGATTGCCGCCCCGGAAAGTCGCGCGCCTGGTGCATCCGGATCGTGCCGTACTGGCCGTTGTCGACGACGATGAAGATGACGTTCGCGCCGTAGCGCGCGGCGGTGATGAGTTCGTTTCCCGACATCAGGAAGTCGCCGTCGCCCGCAAGCACGATCACCTCGCGTTCCGGCTGGAGCAGCTTCGCGGCGATGCCCGCCGGAACGCCGTAGCCCATCGCGCCGGAGGTCGGCGCAAGCTGCGTGCCGATGCGGCTGTGCTGGTGGAAGCGGTGCAGCCATCCCGCGAAGTTGCCCGCGCCGTTGCAATAGATGGCGTCCCCGCCGAACACCGCGTCCAGATGGCCGATCACCGCGGCCATGTTAACGCCGTTCACAACGCTGGTGGGCTGCACCCACGCTTCGTAATCGGCGCGCGCCGCGCGGGTCCAGTCCGCCCAGCGCGTGCCGTCGACGGCGAAGCCGAGCTCGCCGAGCGCCGCGCAGGCGAGGCGGATCGAGGACTGGATCGCCAACGCCGGACGGCGGACGCGCCCCAGCGTATCGGCGTCGGGATGGATATGGACGAGGCTCTGCGCCGGGGTCGGCACGGCGGGCACCGTGTAGCCCTGGCTCGCCACCTCGCCGAGCCGCGTGCCGAGCGCGATGATGAGGTCGGCGGCGTTGACCCGCTCGATGAGCTTCGGGTTGGAGCCGAGGCCGAGTTCGCCCGCATAATTCGGGTGCGTGTTGTCGAACCGGTCCTTGCGGCGCCACGAGGTGATGACGGGGAGCCCCGCGCTTTCCGCGAAGCCCTGCACCGCGGCGACGTCATCGGCGGTCCAACCCGGTCCGCCGAGCCACAGCAGCGGGCGTTCGGCGGCATCGAGCATGTTGGCGAGCGCGGCGACGGCGGACGCGTCGGGCGACGCCTGCGGCGGCTCGATGCGCGCGGCGACGGCGGGCTGCGCCTCGTGGGTCAGGACATCCTCCGGCAGCGCGATCACCACCGGACCCGGCCGCCCCGAGAGGCTGAGCGCATAGGCCGAGGCGACGATCTCGTGCGCGCGGTCGGCACGGTCGAGCACGAACACGCCCTTGGCGAGCGCGCCGAACATGCGGCGGTAATCGACCTCCTGAAACGCCTCGCGCCCGATCATGTCGGTGCCGACATCACCGACGAACAGCAGCATCGGCGTCGAATCCTGAAAGGCGGTGTGCACGCCGATCGAGGCGTGCGTAGCGCCCGGCCCGCGCGTCACCATCGCGACGCCCGGCCTGCCGTTCAGCTTGCCGTAGGCCTCTGCCATGTTGGCGGCGGCGGCCTCGTGGCGGCAGGTGATGAGCGCGATCCTGTTCTGCACGCCGTGCAGCGCATCGAGCACGGCGAGGTAGGATTCGCCCGGGACGCAGAATACGTGGCTGGTGCCCTGAAGGACGAGAGTTTCGGCGATGGTTTCGGCCACGCTCGGCATGGTCGGATCGGTGCCCGCGCGGAGCCGCGAAGTCAAGCCGGGTTGGCCGGACATCCCTCGACTTCGCCCGGGATGATGATCGTGGAGCAACAGGGGCTTGCGTCCCGAGCCCTTCGGACGCCTGCCAACGCGGGCACCCCGGGACGGGCGAAGGCCGGAGGACGCACCACCCTGTCCTCTCTCCGAGCTACCCGTCGCCGTGCGTTTCCGGCATTGAGCCCCGCATGACCGACACTATCCGCATCGAACGCGACGGCCGCGTGCTCGTCGTCACCATGAACCGCCCCGACAAGAAGAACGCGCTGACGCACGCCATGTACGCCGCGATGGCGGACGCGATCGACGGCGCGCAGGAGGACGACGGCATCCGCGTCGTGCTGCTGACCGGCGCGGGCGACGCGTTCACGGCCGGCAACGACCTCGTCGACTTCCAGTCGAACCCGCCGCGCGGCACGGACACGCCGGTGGCGCGGTTCCTGCGCGCGATCCTGAACGCCGAGAAGCCGCTGATGGCGGCCGTGGGCGGCGTCGCCGTGGGCGTCGGCACCACGATGCTGCTGCACTGTGACATCGTCGTCGTCTCCGGGAACGCCATGCTGCAAACGCCGTTCGCCGACCTCGCGCTGGTGCCGGAAGCCGGGTCGTCGCTGCTGCTGCCGCAGGTGGTCGGCACGGCACTCGCCAGCGACATGTTCCTGACCGGGCGGCGGCTTTCCGGCGAGGAGGCGGTGAAGATCGGCCTTGCCTCGCGCTTCGCACCGCACGCAGAGCTTGAAACCGAGGCGCGCCGCATCGCGCACGGCATCGCCGCCAAGGCGCCCGAGGCGGTGCGACTGACGAAAGGCCTGCTGCGCCGGAACCGCGAGGAAACCGGCGCGCGCATGGCGCATGAAAGCGCGCTTTTCACCGAGCGGCTGAAATCGCCGGAGTTCATGGAGGCCGCCACCGCCTTCATGCAGAAGCGGCCGCCGAACTTCGGCTGATCCGCGCGCATCAAGCCCGCCTTGGCCCTGCCAAAGAAAGCCTTGCTTGGCCTGCGCGCGCGAGGAGACCATCTAGCACCCATGATCATGGGCAAACTCATCCTCGTCGGCGCCGGGCCGGGAGATCCGGACCTTCTGGCGCTGCGCGCGGCGCGGGCGCTCGGGCTTGCAGACGTCGTCGTCCACGACGGGCTCGTCGACCCGCGCGTGCTCGACCTCGCGCCGCGCGATGCGCGCCGCATCAGCGTCGCCAAGCGGCGCGCGCGCCACACGATGCCGCAGGCGGAAATCAACGCGCTCCTCGTCGCCGAGGCGAAGGCGGGGCATGTCGTCGTGCGCGTGAAGGGCGGCGATCCGTTCATCTTCGGACGCGGCGGCGAGGAAGTGGAGGCGGCGCGGGCCGCGGGCGTGCCCGTCGAGGTCGTCCCCGGCATCTCGTCGCCGCTCGGCGCGGCGGCGGAAGCGCTGATGCCGCTGACACACCGCGACCACGCCTCGATCGTCAGCTTCGTCGCCGGCCAGTGCAAGAGCCTCACCGAGCAGAACTGGGCCGGGCTTGCCGGCAAGGGCCGCACGCTCGTCATCTACATGGGCGTCGCCACCTCCGCCGCGATCGCCGAGAAGCTGATGGCGGACGGGCTGACGCCGGACGTGCCGGTCGCGATCCTCGAACGCGGCACGCTGCCGGGCGCGCGCGTCATCCGCAGCATCCTTGCAGACCTCGAGGGCACGGTCGCGCGGCACGCGGTGAAGAGCCCGGCGCTGATCGTCGTCGGCGCGGTCGCCGCGCTCGGCACGGACGTGGACATCAGGACACTGGAGATGCAGGCGTGAAGCTGCTGACGGGAAACGACCTCAAGACCGGCGATGTCGTCTGGTGGACGGGCAGCGACTGGTCGCGCCACATCGCCGAGGCGGCCGACGTCGACGGCCACGGCGAGGCCATCGCCGCCGCGGAGGAAGCCGCGTGCCGCGTGAACGCGCCCTATGTGGTGGACGGCGAGGCGACGCCCGAAGGCCCGCGCCCCGGCCATATCAAGGACCGCATCCGCGCCGCCGGCCCGACCGTGCGCCCCGACCTCAACATCAAGCCCGCCGATCCGACGGCGGGGGGATGGGTGATCTGATGTACAGGTACGACCAGTATGACCGCGCGATGGTCGATGCGCGGGTCGAGGAATTCCGCGACCAGACGCGCCGCCGCATCGAAGGCAAGCTGACCGACGACCAGTTCAAGCCCCTGAGGCTCAAGAACGGACTTTATCTTCAGCTCCACGCCTACATGCTGCGTGTCGCGATCCCCTACGGCACGCTGGACAGCCGCCAGATGCGCAAGCTGGCGCACATCGCGCGCACCTACGACCGCGGCTACGGCCATTTCACCACCCGGCAGAACATCCAGTACAACTGGATCAAGCTGGAGGAAGCGCCCGACATCCTGGCCGAGCTCGCCACGGTGGAGATGCACGCCATCCAGACCAGCGGCGAGAGCATCCGCAACATCTCCGCCGACCAGTACGCCGGCGCCGCGGCGGGCGAGGTGATCGACCCGCGTCCGTGGGCCGAGATGATCCGGCAGATGACCACGTTCATGCCGGAGTTCAGCTATCTGCCGCGCAAGTTCAAGATCGCCGTCGTCGCGACGCCCGAGGACCGCGCGGCGCTGCGCTGGCACGACACCGCGCTCAGGATTGTGAAATCGGACGCCGGCGAGATCGGCTTCGAGGTCTATTCGGGCGGCGGCATGGGCCGCACCCCGATCATCGCCTACAAGATTCGCGACTTCCTGCCCGCGGGCCAGATTTTCTCCTATCTTCAGGCGATCCTCAGGGTGTGGAACCGCCACGCCCGGCGCGACAACATCCACAAGCAGCGCATGAAGATCCTCGTCCATGAACTGGGCGAGGAGGAATTCCGCCGCCAGGTGGAGGAGGAGTTCGCGCACTTCCTGACGCTGGACCAGGATTTCCCGCAGGCCGAATACGACCGCGTCGCCGCCTATTTCGCGCCGCCGCTGTTCGAGAGCGGGCTTGCCGAGGACATCGACCGCTCCGACCCCGATTTCGCGCTGTGGGTCGACCGGCAGGTGGCCGCGCACAAGGCCCCCGGCTACGCGATCGTCAACATCAGCCTGAAGCCGATCGGCCAGATTCCCGGCGACATCTCAGCCGAGCAGATGGAGATCGTGGCCGATCTCGCCGAGCGCTACAGTTTCGACGAGCTGCGGGCGACGCACGCGCAGAACCTCGTGCTGCCGCACGTCCGCAAGCAGGACCTCTACGCGGTGTGGCGGGCGCTCAGCGAGGCCGGGCTCGGCGAGGCGAACCTCGACCTCGTGACCGACATCATCGCCTGCCCCGGCCTCGACTATTGCAGCCTCGCCAACGCGCGCTCGATCCCGGTGGCGCAGAAGATCGCCAAGCGCTTCGCCGATCCGGCGCGCCAGCGCGACCTCGGCGAGCTGAAGATCAAGGTCTCCGGCTGCATCAACGCCTGCGGCCACCACCACGCCGGCCACATCGGCATCCTCGGCGTCGACCGCAAGGGCACGGAGAACTACCAGCTCCTGCTCGGCGGGTCGGGCGCGGAGGATGCAAGCCAGGCCAAGATCACCGGCCCCGGCTTCGATGAAGCGGGCATCGTCGATGCGGTGGAACGCGCGATCGAGCGCTATTGCGAGATCCGCGCGCCGGGCGAACGCTTCCTCGACACCTATCGCCGCGTCGGCATGGACGGCTTCAAGGAGGCGATCTATGGTTGATGTCCTGCGCTTCCGCGACGACCCGCAGGCCGACGAGCCGGCGGTGACGCTCGACGCCTTCCTCGACCAGTCGAACGCCGGCTCCGTCCGCATCGAGGCGGGCGACGATGTGCGCCGCCTCGAGCCTACGCTCGAACGGGTGCGGCTGGTGGAGATCGACTTCCCGCGCTTCCGCGACGGGCGCGGCTTTTCGAGCGCGCGCATCCTGCGCGAAATGGGTTATACTGGCGAGATCAAGGCCACCGGCGACGTTCTGGTGGACCTCCTCTGGTTCATGCGCCGCTGCGGCTTCGACAGTTTCGCGCCTAACGCGCCCTTCGACATGGACGACGTGAACGCCTCCCTTGCGCGCTATCCGCACGTCTATCAGCACGCGGCGGACGACGCCGTGCCGATCTGGGCCTTGCGTCATGGCTGAAGCGGCCGCCCGCAAGCTCGACACCATCGACGTGCGCCCGGCCTACACGCAAGAGGACGCCGACGCGCTGAATGCGCGCTTCGCGGGCGTCGGCACGCTCGACATGCTGCGCGCGGTGTTCGCGGAAAAGCTGCTCGGGCGGACGGCGGTTGTCTCCTCGTTCGGTACCGAGAGCGCCGTGCTGCTCGATCTCGTCGCACGCGTCGATCCGGACGTGCCGGTGGTGTTCGTCGACACGCTGAAGATGTTCCCGGAAACCGAGCGTTACCGCGAACAGCTGCTCGACCGGCTGGGCATGACGAACCGCGCGGTGGTGACGCCCGACCCCGTCGTGCTCGAAGCGAAGGACGCGACGGGCCTGCGCTGGTCCTACGACCCGGACGGCTGCTGCGCGATCCGCAAGGTGGAGCCGCTGGCCCGCGCCAAGCAGGGCCTCGACAGCTGGATTTCCGGCCGCAAGGCGTTCCAGTCGCAGACGCGCGCCGCCCTGCCCCGCTTCGAGATCGAGGACGGGCGCCTGAAGCTGAACCCGCTCGGCGACTGGGTGAAGGCCGACCTCGACGCCTATTTCGCGGAGCGCGACCTGCCGCGCCATCCGCTGGAGGCGGAAGGCTATCTCTCGATCGGCTGCCAGCCCTGCACGAGCGTCGTGAAGCCGGGCGAGGACCCGCGCGCCGGGCGCTGGCGCGGCTGGGACAAGACCGAGTGCGGCATCCACACCGGCGTCAGCGAGCTGCCGAGCTTCTGACGGCCGTGGCGCCGTGGTGCGTCCCTCGACTTCGCTCGGGATGAAATAGGCTTTTACGCTACATCCATCATCCCGAGCGAAGTCGAGGGGCGCACAACCTTCAACACGCCTGCCACTTTCCAGTCCGGCGCGGGCGTGGCATCCATGCCGCCGATGGACCAGCTTCCCGTCTTCCTGAACCTGAAGGGCATGTCCGTGCTGCTCGTCGGCGAGGGCGAGGCGGCGGAGGCGAGGCGGCGGCTGATCGAAAGCGCGGGCGGGCGCCTGACCGACGATCCCGATGCGGCGCGCATCGCCTTCATCGCTGAGGAGACGAGCCCGGCCGAGGTCGCCGCGCTTCACGCGCAGGGGCTGCTCGTCAACGTCGTCGATCGTCCCGATCTCTGCGACTTCACCGTGCCTGCCATCGTCGACCGCTCCCCCGTGCTCGTCGCCATCGGCACGGGCGGGGCATCCGCAACGCTCGCGAAGGCGCTGCGCGAACGGCTGGAAGTGCTGCTCCCGGCGTCGCTCGGCACGCTTGCCCGCAACATCCGCGCGGCGCGCGCGCGGGTGACGGACGCCCGGCCGACGCCATCGGGACGGCGCCGGTTCTGGGACCGGCTGCTCGCTCCCGGCGCGGCGCTCGACCCTTTCGGCGACGTGCCCGACGCCGCGGCGCGGATCGACGCCGCGCTCGCCCTCAGCGACACGCACGCTGCCGAACGCCACGAGATCGTGCTGACGAGCGACGATCCCGACGACCTGACGCTCCGGCAGGTTCGGCTCCTGTCCCGCGCGGACACGATCGTGCACGGCGAAGATGTTCCGGCCGCCGTTCTCGACCGCAGCCGCCGCGACGCCGTCCGCCTCACCCGCGAGACAGGCGACGTCCGCCCGGGGCTGACCGTCATCCTGCGGAGATCGCCGTGAACGCAGTCGAGAACGGCAGTTTCGCCTACACGATCATGCCGGACGGCGCGGCGACGCGCATCGACACGCCGCCGGACTCCGATGCGGCACCGTCCTGCGCGCTGCTCTGGCGCCACATCGACGGCAACGACGCGGCGTGCCGCGAATGGCTGGAGCGCCGCTCCGGCATCCCCGAAGCGGCGGTCTGGGCGCTGCTCGAGCTCGAGACGCGGCCGCGCGCCGTGAAGATCGGCGACGGCGCGCTCGTCATCCTGCGCGGCGTCAACGAGAACCCCGACGCCGATCCCGACGATCTCGTCTCGATCCGCCTGTGGGTGACGGCGGGCGAGGTGCTCAGCATCAACTTCCGGCCGCTGCTCGCCATCGCCGACATGGAGCACGTGCTGCGCGACCGCGCGGTGCGCGACGCGGGCGATTTCATCGTGGAGCTCGCCGACGTGCTGATCCGGCGGATCGACCATACGCTCGACGACCTCTCGCAAAGCCTCGACCTGCTGGAGGAGGACGTGATCGACGAGCGGCGGCGGCATCTGCGCCCACGCATCGGCAAGGTGCGCCGCACGGCGATCGGCCTCAGGCGCTATATCTCGCCGCAGCGCGACGCGCTCTCGCAGCTTGCGAGCGGGCCGTTCGGGTTCTTCGACGAAAGCGATCGGATCAACCTCGCCGCCGCCGCCAACAGCGTGACCCGCATCATCGAGGAGATCGACGCCGTCCGCGATCAGGCGGCGGTGCTTTCCGACCAGCTTTCGGATCTCCGTCAGGAGGCGGTCGGCAACCGCACGCTCGTGCTGTCGATCGTCTCGGCGGTGTTCCTGCCGCTCACGTTCATCACCGGGCTCATCGGCATGAACGTCGCAGGCATCCCCTACGCCGACGAGGCGTGGGCCTTCTACGCCATCGTCGGCTTCAACGTCGCGCTTGCCGTCGGCGTCCTCACGTGGCTGCGCGCGAGGGGATGGTTCCGCTAGCGAACGGCGCCCAGCGCCTGCCGCGCCAGCGCCGCGATCTCGGCAATCGCGGCCGGGTTCACCGGCAGGTCGGCGCGCCCCGGATCGGCGAGGCTGTCGGCGATCTGCGCGATACGCTGGAGCGGCGGCTCGATGAGATCGGGGTTGATGCCGCCGGTCAGCACGGCCTTGCGGTCGGCGATCAGGCGCTCGACCTCGCTTTGCAGCACGCGGCGCTGCTCGCTTTCGAGTTCGAGTTGCTCCTCGAGCTCCGAAAGCTCGATGGCGCGGCGCGTCACCCGCTCGTCGAGCTTGGCGTTGGCGAGCTTCAGGTTGGCGGCGTGCTGGCGGCGCTGGAGCTGCGCCTCGATGCGCGCGGCGAGCACGTCGAAGTCGATGGGCTTCGAGACATAGTCGTCGGCGCCCGCTTCCAGCGAGGCGACCACGGTCTGCGCGTCCGCGCGCGCCGTCAGCATGATCACCGGTACCTCGCTGACGCGCGAATTGGTGCGAAGCTCGCGCAGCACGTCGATGCCGTTCATGTTCGGCATCATGTAGTCGAGCAGCACGAGATCGGGCGGCGATTTCTCGATGATCTGGAGCGCGGCCTCGCCGCTCTCGGCCGAAACCACCGTATAATTCAGGCGTTCGAGCCGCCTGCACACCACGGAACGGTTCGCCTCCACGTCGTCCACGACGAGGATTCGGCACCCGTTCCGGTCTCCTGCGTTCACAGTCATCAATACGCCCATGTCTTGTTCTTTATGCCGCGATGGTCTCAGGATTTGGTTGATTATTGATTGACCCTTTTTGCGTGCCGGTCGCATCGTCCCATTCGCGCAGGGATTCCTGATGCTTGCGGGGCAGGCGCAGGTTGAACGTGGAGCCGACGCCCGGCAGGCTGTCGACCGAAAGGCGCGCGCCCATCAGCTCGGCAAGACGCGCCGTGATGGCAAGGCCGAGGCCGGTGCCGCCGAAGCGGCGCGTCGTCGAGGCGTCGGCCTGCACGAAGGGCTCGAACAGCTTCTCGATCTGCTCGGGCGTCATGCCGATGCCCGAATCCGAAACGCTGATCTCGATCCAGTCGCGCCGCGCGATGGTGAGCGACCGCGCCGACAGGATGACATGGCCCTGCTTCGTGAACTTGCAGGCATTGCCGCCGAGGTTGATCAGGCACTGGCGCAGCTTCATGGAATCGTGCTCGGCAATGCCGACATCGGGCGCGATACGCAGCTCCAGCCGGTTGCCCTGCTGCTGCGCGAGCGGCTCCAGCGTCGAGCGGACCTCTTCGAGGAGGCCCTGCACGCTGAACTCGTGCACGTCGATCTCCATGCGGCCCGCCTCGATCTTGGCCATGTCGAGCAGCTCGTTGATCATGGAGAGCAGGTGCCGCGCCGAACCGTCGATCCAGCGCGCGTCCTCGGAGAGCTGCGCCTGCCCCTGCTCGGCGAGGTCCTGCCTGAGCACGTCGGCATAGCCGATGATGGCGTTGAGCGGCGTGCGCAGCTCGTGGCTCATGTTGGCGAGGAACTGCGACTTGGCCTCGCTCGCGTGCTGCGCGACGTCGCGCGCCTCGGCAAGCTCCGTGGCGGCGGTGGCGAGCTCGCTGTCGCGGCGTTCCACCTCGTCGAGCATGGCGTTCAGCAGATCAATGACGCGCCGCGTCTCGTCGTCGCCGAGCCGCTCGACGCGCTGGCTGTAGTCGCCGCTGTCGCGGATGCGCTCCATCGCCAGCGTCATCACCTTGAGCGGCCGGAACAGCAGGACGCTGATCCCCGCCGCGAAGAACAGCGAGACGAGGAACGCCACGGCGATGATGCCGATGACGGCGAACAGATAGGCGAACGACGGCCTTGTATCGAATTCCTCGACCGTGGTGATCTCGATCGAGCCGAGCATCCTGCCCTTGGCGACGATGGGTGCGGACGACACCGCCTTGCGGCCCTTGGGATCGGGCGAGGTGCGTTTCAGCGTGATGATGTCGCGGCCCGCCACGTCGCGCACGCGCACCTGCCGGATCACCTGCACCGAATCGAGCTGGCGCAGCACGCGCAGCGTCTCGTCGGTGTCGCCGGCGAGGATCGGCCCGGCAGCGATGCTGGCGACGCCCTGCGTCGTCAGCTCCTGGATCTTGTAGGTCGCCGCGACGACGGTCTGGTACTGGAGATAGGCGAACACCGAACTGGCGAGCGCCAGCGCCACCGTGCAGGCGAACAGCACCGCCGCAGCGAGCTTGACGCGGAAGGGCAGACGCTCAAGCCGTGCCCTGAAACCCGGGCGCGTCTTCAGGGGTCTGGTCAAAACGCCGCTCCGACGTGCTCCGGCTCATGCGCGTCGCGCCAGGTTTCGAATTCGGCGAGCGGGATCGGCTTCGAGATCCAGTAGCCCTGAAGCGTCTCGCAACCGATGACGCTGAGGATGTCGGCCTGAATCTCGCTCTCCACGCCTTCCGCGACGCACTCGTAGCCGAGCCCGCCGGCAAGGCTGACGATCGCCTGGATGATGGTGCGCGAGTCCGCGCTGGTGGCGACGTCCTTGACGAGTGACCGGTCGATCTTCAGCCGGTCGATCGGCAGGTCCTTCAGCCGCGCGAGGTTCGAATAGCCGGTGCCGAAATCGTCGATGGCGATGCTGATGCCGAGCCCGCGCACTTCCGCGAGGCGATCGACGATCACGGGATCGGACGACATCACCGTCGATTCGGTGATCTCGATCTCCAGCATCTCCGGCGGTGCCGACGCCGCCTCGATGCACGCGCGGACGTGCCGCACGAAATCGGCGCGCTCGACCTGCTGCGGCGAGACGTTGACGCTGAGCCGCAACCTGTCGCCGCGGGCGTGCCATTCGCCGACGATGCGCGCGGCCTCCGCGATCACCCAGCGGCCGACATCGACGATAAGGCCGCTGTCCTCGGCGATGTCGATGAACGAGGCCGGGGCGCGCAGCGACTTGTCCGGGTGGCGCCAGCGGATCAGCGCCTCCGCCGACACGAGCCTGCCGCTCTCGGCATTGATCTGCGGCTGCATGTGCAGCTCGAACTGGCCGCCCGCGATCGCCGCGCGCAGCATGGTTTCGAGCTGAAGGCGGTCGCGCACGCGCTCGTGCATCGCCGCTTCGAACAGGTGGTACTGGTTCCGCCCGCTGTCCTTCGCGTAGTACATCGCCGTGTCGGCGTTGCGCGTCAGCGTCTCGTAGGTCTCGCCGTCGTCGGGCGCGATGCAGATGCCGATGCTGGCGCCGATCACGATCGACTGGCCCGCGAACTCGAACGGCTCCTGCATGGCGCGCAGGATCTGCCGCGCGAGCTTGGTGGCGTCGGCCGGGCCGGAAACGTCCGGGAGCAGCACGGTGAACTCGTCACCCGCGAGACGCGCGAGCACGGCTTCGCCGCAGCCCGCGCCCCGGCGGTTCGATTCGGCGGAGAGCAGCACGCGCATCCGCGCCGCGAACATCGCCAGCAGCACGTCGCCCTGCGCGTGGCCGAGGCTGTCGTTGACGGACTTGAAGCGGTCGAGGTCGATGAACAGGATCGCGCTCTTCGCACCTTCCCGGCGCGCCATGCTGCGCAGGTGGCGTTCGACCGTGCGGCGGAAGCTCAGCCGGTTCGGAAGGTCCGTGACGGGGTCCTGCAGCGCGGTCTGCTGGATGGTGTCGATGTTGGTCTGGATACGCTTCTTGAACAGCTCGATCGCCGCCGTCAGCTTCGGCAGCGTGCGGCGCACCGAGCGCGGGATCGGCGGCGCGACGTCGCCGTCGCGGCGCGGGCGCACGAAATCGGTGATCCGCTCCACGGCGATCACCACCGGCGCCACCGTGTAGTAGACGGCCGCGAAGACCGCGGCCGCGCTGGCAGCGACGATGCCGCCGAGCACGACGAGCGCGCCCACCGATGGCAGCGCCGGCGGCCAGCCGAGGCTGTAGGCGAACACGAGCACGGCAATCACGGCGGACGCCGCGCCGGCATAGGCAAGCGAACGGATGCGCAACTGTGTTTCGAACAATCCGAGTACTCCGTGCCCCCCGCGCGGACCGGTCGTGCGGGGCTCAGCGGACACTCGCAGGATAAGGTAAACATTCTCTAAGCCACGCCCGCCAACCCGCGGCGCCCGAACGAGAAAGGGCGGCCCGTCAGGACCGCCCTTCCTTGCCCGGCTTTCCGCCGCGTGAGCGGGTCAGACCGCCCAGGACTGGTAGGCCGCCATCGCGTAGAGCATCGGGATCGACAGCAGCGTGTTGGTGCGGCTCGCCAGCATCGCCGCGCGCCCGGCTTTCGCCTTCGTCGCGTCGTCCGCCTCCACGAGCCCGAGCGCCTTCTTCTGGTTCGGCCAGATGATGAACCAGACGTTGAACGCCATGATGAGCGCCAGCCACATGCCGATGCCGATCAGGCGGAACGGCGACTGCAGCGTCAGCGCCTCGACGAGGTAGCCGAGGTGGCCTGCGAGCAGGAGGCCGAACAGCACGGTGAAGGCCGCGCCCCAGCGGAAGAAGAACAGCGCCTTGGGGGCGATGTGCTTGCTCACCGCCGGCTTCTGCTCGGCCGGGATCGACGGCATGGTGGGAATCTGGACGAAATTGAAGTAGTAGAGCAGCCCGATCCAGGTGATGCCCGCGAACACGTGCAGCCAGCGCAGCACGGTCTGTCCGAAAAGGGCGCCGTTGGTAGCGAAATCGCCGTGCAGCCCGAAGATCAGGACGAGCGCGAGGACAAGCCCCAGCCCCAGCGTAAAGTGCAGATTTTCAAGAATTTTGCCCATCAGCAGCTCCCCCGCGGCGTTCCCTGTTGCGACCCTTGCTGCGCGCCGCGACCGCGGCAAGGGTCCTCCCACAGTGTGATTGCGAAACATAACTACGCTTAAATTGTTCAGCGTAGAAGCATTGAGGTGATAATAAACGCGAATTCCGACGATACCCGGCCGAACGGATGGGTCATCCGAGACCGACACCGCTGATCCGAAAGGAATGTCGATGCCTTTTCTACACGTCATGCTCGCGATGGCCGCACAGGTGCTGCAACCGGCGCCGGTGCCCGAACCGGCGCCAGCGACGCCCCCGGCGGTCGACGAAGCCGCCGCCACGCCGGAAGACGCGGCCGCCATCAGCGCCCGCAAGCGGCTGAACGCCGAAGTGAAGGCACGCACCGACGCCACCGATGCCCAGTATGCCGCCGCACAGGCCGCGTACCAGGCGCAAATGCGTGAACACGAGGCGGCGGTGGAGAGCACGGCGCGGGCGCAGGCGGAGTACGAAGCCGCGCGCGCCGCCTACGAGCAGCGCCAGCGCGAGATCGCCGACTGGCAGGCCTGCGTGGACGGCGACAAGACGCGCTGCCCGCCGAAGCCGGGGAAATAGCGCCCCTCACACTTCGCGCGGATTGACAGCGCCCGCCGGACCTCGGCAAGCAGCGGCGCCATGCGCCCGTCCTCCGCCCCGCCGATGCTGCTCGCGTTTCTCGCCATCGCGCTGCTTTGCGCGATGGACGCCGCGATCAAGTTCGGCGCGCAGACGCATACGATCATCACCGTCACCTTCATGCGCTATGCTGCGGGCGCGCTGCTCGCGCTGCCGCTGATGCTGCGCTTCGGCAAGGCGCCGGTGTCGCGCGATGCCTTGCAGGGCCATGCGGTCCGCGGCCTCGTGATCGCCGCCGCGGCGTACCTGTTCTTCTACGGGCTCTGGGCCATCCCGATCGCCGAGGCGATCGCGATCTCCTTCATCGCGCCGCTGCTGGTGCCGCTCATCGCGCGCGTGCTGCTCGGCGAGCGGATGCGCCTTATCAACGTCGCGGCCTGCCTCGTGGGGTTCGGCGGTGTCCTCGTGACGGTGACGGGGCACGTCTCCATGCCGACACCGAACCGCACCGAGGGGGTCGCCGCCGTGTTCGTGTCGGCGGTGCTCTACGCGCTCTCCGTCGTCCTCCTGCGGCAGCGGGCGACGCGCGACGATCCGCAGGTCATCAGCTTCCTCGCCGCCGCCTTCCCCGCGCTCTACACGGCGCCCTTCGCGCTGCTCGCCGCGCCCCTGCCCGCGCCCGGCGCCATCCCGCTGTTCGCGCTGATGGGCGCGCTCGGCACGGGCGGCATCCTGCTTCTGGCCTATGCCTACGCGCGCGCCGAGGCGCAGAAGCTCGTGGTGTTCGAGTACACGGCGCTCGGCTGGGGCGCGCTGCTCGGCTGGTTGCTGTTCGGCGAGAGCGTGCGCCCGCAGGTGATCGTGGGCGGCGCGATCGTGGCGGGCGCCTGCCTGATGGCGGCATGGTCGGAGCGGCGCAAGGCGGCCGCTGCATGAACCCGCCGGGCGGCGGCACGCGCGGCGATTTCGCGCTGCTGTTCCTCGTGCTGTTCGTCGTGGCGGCGGGCAACACCGCGCTGCAATCCGTGCTGCCCACCATCGGCCGCGAGATCGGCATCCCCGACCTGCTGGTGGCGACGATCTTCTCGTTTTCGGCGCTGATCTGGACCTTCGCCGCACCGCGCTGGGCCGACGCCTCCGACCGCTACGGCCGCAAGGCGCTGATCCTGCTGGGCCTCGGCGGCTATTTCGTCTCGAAGCTGATCTGCGCGTTCGTGATCCTCGCCGGGCTCGAGAAGCTGATCGCGCCGGTCGCGGTGTTCATCATCTTCGCCGCGGCACGTTCGCTGTTCGGCCTGTTCGGATCGGCATCCAACCCGGCGGCGCAGGCCTATGTCGCCTCGCGGACCGGCCCTTCGGAGCGCACTCGCGCGCTCGCCGTGCTCGCCTCGGCGTTCGGGCTCGGCACGATCGTGGGACCGGCGGTGGCGCCGTTCTTCGTGCTGCCGTTCGTGACGCTTTCGGGGCCGATGTTCGCCTTCGCGGTGTTCGCGCTCGCGACGCTGATCGTCGTCTCGCGCCGCCTGCCCGCCGACGCGCCGGGCGCGAGCGAGGAACGGCCGATCGCCAACCTCGAGCCGACCGTCGCCACCGGCCCGCGCAGCACGCACGGCGCGCGCACGCGCACGCACCGCCGCCTGTCGTGGCACGATCCGCGCATCCTGCCGTTCTCGATCTACGGCCTCGCCATCGGCAACGCGCAGGCGGCGAGCGGCCAGTCGCTCGGCTTCTTCATCATCGACCGGCTCGGCCTGCCGCCCATCGAGGCGCAGACCTTCATCGGCATCGCGCTGATGGCCGCCGCCGCCGCGACGCTGCTCGCGCAGTGGGCGCTGATTCCGATGTTCCATCTGGGGCCGAAGCTGCTGATGCGCTGGGGCGCGGGCCTTGCCGCCGCGGGCTCGATCCTGCTCGCGGTTTCGACCGATTTCTACGGGATCGTGCTGTCGTTCGCGATCGCCTCGCTCGGCTACGGCTTCGCGCGGCCGGGGTTCAGCGCGGGCGCCTCGCTCGCCGTGGGGCTGGAGGATCAGGGCGCCGCGGCGGGCGCGATCACGGCGGTGAACGGCGCCGCGTTCATCATCGCGCCGACCATCGGCATCGCGCTCTATCAGGTCTGGCAGCCGCTGCCCTACCTGCTGAGCGCGGTGCTGCTGCTCGCCATGCTCGTCTATTCGCTGAGGAACCCGCTGCTCGGCGCGGACCTCGACCGCGACGAGATTCAGACGCAGTAATTGGCGGCGGGGTAAGCGCCCGCGGGCGGCCCCGCCTTCGCGACCATCGAGGGCAGCGCCTTGCCCATCACGGTCTCGAACCAGTGGTTGGTGGCGATGGCGGCGGCGAGATCGACGCCGGTCGAGACGCCCGAGCCGTCCAGCATGAACAGCAGGTCCTCGGTCGAGATGTTGCCGGTCGCCTTCGGCGCGAACGGGCAGCCGCCGAGCCCGCCGAGCGAGGAATCGAGCACATTGACGCCCGCCGCATAGGCCGCCCACGCGTTGGCGATGCCGGTGCCGCGCGTGTTGTGGAAGTGCGCGCGCAGGCGGACGCGGTCGCCGACCGCAGCGCGCACGCGGCCGAACAGGTCCGTCACCTGCGCGGGCACGCCGACGCCGATGGTGTCGGCGAGCGCGATCTCCTCGGCGCCCGCCTCGGCCATCGCCTCGGCGCAGCGCACGACGGTCTCGGGCGGCACATGGCCCTCGAACGGGCAGCCGAACGCCGCCGAGATCGTCACCTGCGCGACGAGGCCGTTCTCGCGCGCGAGCCGCAGCATCTCGCGGTTCTCGGCGATGCCCTCGTCGATGGTCTGGCCCTGGTTGCGCTGGCCGAACGTGTTCGAGGCGACGAGCACGCAGCCCGCCTCGTCGACGCCGCGCTTGTTGCCCTCGCGGCTCTCGATGGCGCGCAGCACGCCGCGCTTGTTGAGGCAGAGGCCGATGTAGGAGACGTCGCGGCGATCGGGCAGGCCCGCGATCACGGCCTCCGCGTCCGCCATCTGCGGCACGCGCTTGGGGTTCACGAAGCTCGCGACCTCGAGGCGCCGCACGCCCGCGTCGATCATGCGCGTGATGAGGCCGAGCTTGTTTTCGGTGGAGACGATCTCCGGCTCGTTCTGAAGGCCGTCGCGCGCGCCCACCTCAACGATCGTCACGTTTGCCATGCCGTCTCTCCTGCAAAACCTCGCGCGTCCGACTTGGGCATTTCGGCGGCAAGGTCAATCCCCTCTCAAAAGCGACACGCTCTCAAGTTGAGGGGCCTGCACCGGGGACCGTTTGGCGCAATGATGGCACGTCTTTCGGGGAGAGACCGCCATGACCACAGGCCGAATCGAAGCCGCGCTCACCGAGGCGCATGTCCCGTCGCTGATCTGCGCGCTCGTCCACCTGACCGGGGATACGGGCCTGCTCACCGGAAACCGGCCGACCTACGACTTCTTCGGCGACGGGCAGGGCAACCTGCCGCCCGCGTTTCAGGACGAAGTGCGGCGGCGCGCGGCGGAGGCGATCAGCGCCCATCTCGCGGGTGCTCCCCTACCGCCGCCGCCCGATGCCGCGACCGTGCGCCGCATGATGGATTTCATCGCCGGGGCCGACATCCCGAAGCACTACGTGCCGTTCCTGAGGGAGGAACTCGGCCTCGAAAGCGCCGATCCGAAGCGGCCCGAGCCCGCCCCGGCGGAGAAGCGCGTCGCCATAGTCGGCGCGGGCATGTCGGGGCTGCTCGCCGCGATCCGGCTGCGTCAGGCCGGGCACGAGGTGGTGGTCGTCGAGAAGAACGAGGACGTGGGCGGGACGTGGCTGGAGAACACCTATCCCGGCTGCCGCGTCGACAACCCGAGCCACCTCTATTCCTACTCGTTCGAGGCGAATCACCACTGGCCCGCGCATTATTCGACGCAGCCGACGCTGCTCGCCTATTTCCGGGACATCGCCGACAAGTACGACCTCCGCCCGCTGATCCGCTTCGGGACGAGCGTCGACCGCGCGGAATGGGACGAGGCCGCCGCCGTCTGGCGCCTGACGCTGTCCGGGCGGCACGCAGGCAGCATAGAGGCCGACGCGCTCGTCAGCGCGGTCGGGCAGCTCAACCAGCCGCGTCTGCCCGACATTCCGGGCGTCGGCACGTTCAAGGGGCCGGCCTTCCACAGCGCGCGCTGGCGGCACGACGTGGACCTGAAAGGCAAGCGTGTCGCGGTGATCGGCACGGGCGCGAGCGCCTACCAGTTCGTCCCCGAAATCGCGCCCGAGGCGGGAAGCCTCACCGTCTTCCAACGCACGCCGCCGTGGGCGGGGCCGACGCCGAACTACCACGATCCCGTCACCGGCAATGTCCAGTGGCTGCTCGAAAACGTGCCCTTCTACGAGAAATGGTATCGCTTCTGGCTGTTCTGGATGCTGACCGATGGCATCCTGCCGTTCGTGAAGGCCGAGGAGGGCTGGAGCGGCCCGCCAGGCACGATCGGCGCGATGAACCTCGAACTCCGGACCGCGCTCGTGCAGCAGATCGGCCTGCAATGCGAGGGGCGGCCGGACCTGCTTTCGGCGGTGATCCCGGACTATCCGATCGGCGGCAAGCGCAGCCTTCGCGACAACGGCGTGTGGATCGCCGCGCTGCGCCGCGACAACGTGCATCTGGAACAGACGCCGATCGCGCGCATCACCGAAACCGGCATCGAGACCGCGGACGGCACAACCCGCGATTTCGACGTCATCGTCTACGGCACCGGCTTCAAGGCGAGCGACTTCCTCTCGACCTTCAAGGTCGTGGGCCGGGGCGGCACCGAACTCCACGACCGCTGGCAGGGCGACGCGCGCGCCTATCTCGGCATGACGGTGCCGGGCTTCCCGAACTTCTTCATGCTCTACGGGCCGAACACCAACATCGTCGTCAACGGCAGCATCATCTTCTTCTCGGAATGCTCGGTGCGCTACATCGTGCGCGCGCTCGCCATGCTCGGCGAGGAAGGCGCGCGGACGCTCGACGTGCGCGAGGACGTGCACGACATCTTCAACCGCCGCGTCGATGCCGGGAACGCGCGGATGGCGTGGGGCCAGCCGGGCGTTTCGAGCTGGTACAAGAACGCCACCGGCCGCGTCAGCCAGAACTGGCCGTTCGCGCTCGTCGACTACTGGGCGGCGACGCTGAAGCCCGATCCTTCGGACTTCGAGATGGCCTAGCACTACTTTGGCAGATTCTGTCTTGTAGGGGGTCGAAGGTTGTATCCGCAGTTGGGGCAATGGCTCGGCGGAGGTCGTGAGAGGTGATCAAGGATGGCTTGCCTGACTGCTGGCAAGCTGGGCTGTGGCGGCGGGCCGCCGATTCTTTTTTTCCCGCCCCGCTGCTGCGAGGCGGCGGGATTGGAGGAAGGCATAGGCGATCATTGTCATGAGCGCGTGTCGGTGCAAGCCAGTCCATGATCGACCTTCGAAGTGGTCGAGCCCCAGCTCTTCCTTGAGTTGCTGATGGGCCTGTTCGCAGATCCAGCGGGCCTTGATGGCACCGGCCAACTTCTTGATCGGCGTATCGGCAGGAAGGTTCGAGAGATAATATTTGCGTTCTTCATTCGAGCGATGCTCGCCCACCAGCCAAGCCTCTTCGCCGGGCATATGCTGCGATCCCATACTGCCGATACGTTGCGGCGCCCCGTCAGCGATTCGCACCCGCATCGCCGCAAAGCGGGCGGAGAGACGTCGCTTCGTGCCACGCCGCCAACTGACCTGCCGCCATCTGGCACCTTCCAATATTAGATGGGCAGCGATCGACTTGCAGTCGGGAACGTGGCGTTGACGCGGCCGCCCGCGGCCAGCGACAGGGAAGACCAGTTCCACATCGGCAGGATAAACTTTCTGGTGCTTGGGAATGCCCACCGCCCAGCACAGTTCCCGCGTACTCAAGGCCTGTCGGAATGACGCTGAAAGCCCATAGCCGGCATCGGCAAGCACGCAGCCAAATCGCACACCGGCCGCGATGATCCGGTCGATCTCCTCGATCGCGATTTCCGGTTTGGTCCTGGGCTGGCGATACCCTTGCGGTACGCCGGCCTTCGCCATCCGCGCGTCGTCACCCATCCAGCTCTCGGGTAGAAAGAGGCGCAAGCTCAGCATGACAGGCACTTCACCGTTCGCGAGAGTCGTGGAAACCAGTGTCTGACAGTTGGCTCTCTTGCCCAGCGCCGATGCATATTGGGGAGCAACGCCGACCGAACTCATGCCCTTCTTCGGCAAGGCTGTATCGTCGATGATCAGCCAAGCATCCTCACCGCCGACCAGTCCCTCGGCATGCTGCCACAGCGCTGCCTCAAGCGGCTTGCTGTCCCACAGTCCGGCACCAATGAAATGATGCAGCCGGTCGTAGCTGATCGCATCGTCGCGCGCCGCCATCGGCTGGATGCTCTTGCGATCGCCCGGACCGATCAATCCGGCGATATAAGCGGGGCACATCCGACGCCGCGCCTTGTGCCCCAGCCCGTTGAGAAACGGCTCAAGCCAGCGCTCGAGGTCGCCCATCCAATCCGCGTCCATCGCCAGCCTCCCAAAAGCTGGCTCCCTATGAACCACCGAAACCCCGACAAGGGAATCCCAAAAATCAACATTCTACCAAAGTAGCGCTAAAGCGACTGGCCGTCGTCGAGCGTAAAGCTGGAGCCGGTGATCGCCGCGCTCGCGTCGGAAGCGAGGTAGAGCAGCATCGCGTCGAGGCTGTCCTCCGGCATCAGACGGCGGCGGTGGAATTTCGCGATCTGCTTCTGACCGGGCTCGGTGTCGAACCAGTCGCTGTTGATCTCGGTGCGCACGTAGCCGGGGCAGATCGAATTGACGTTGATGCCCTGCCGCACCCAGTCGCGCGCCAGCACCTTGCCCATCTGCTGCACCGCCGCCTTCGAGGCCGAGTAAGCGGCGAGGCCGGGCTCCACCGTGTTCGCGGTGATCGAGGAGACGATGACGATGCGGCCGTGCCCGCGTTCGCGCGAGCCCGCCGCCATCAGCCGCCGCGCGCCTTCGCGCACGGTGAGGAACACGCCGGTCAGGTTCACCCCCATCAGCCGGTTGAAATCGTCCGCCGAAAGCTCGGTCGCGGGGCCTTCGACGTTCATGCCCGCGTTGGCGACGATGCTGTCCGGCGTGCCGAATTCCTCCTCGATGCGGTCGTAGGCGGCGATCACCGAAGCTTCGTCGCTGACATCCATCTCGACCGCAAGCGCCTCGCCGCCCGCACCTGCGATCTCGTCGGCGAGGTCGTCGAGCAGATCGACGCGCCGCGCGCCGAGCGCGACCTTCGCGCCGCTCGCCGCGAGCTGCCGCGCGAACCGCGCCCCGAAGCCCGACGACGCGCCCGTCACCAGCGCGATGCGTCCCGAAAGGTCGAACGAGAAATCCGCCATCATCCCTCCCCTAGACTATTCCCATTGCAAGGCCCGCAGCCAGTGCATGACCCAGATCGCGGCACGTCTCAAGGTCTCCCGACCCGATCCGCTTCGGCGCGAGGATCGCCTCCGGCGTATCGGCGTGGGTGAGGACGATGCGCGGCTCGGCGGCGGGTTTCAGCCGCCAGCCGGTCGCGATCCTCGCGATCTGGCGCACGGCGTTCGCGCCGTCCGTGCCCGCGCAGACGAGCGTCGCGTAGGGCCGCCCCTCGATGCGGCCGAGCACGGGATAGTAGCAGCGATCGAAGAAAGCCTTCATCACGCCCGCGATCGCGGCGAGGTTCTCCGGGCACGCGAAGATGTAGCCGTCCGCCGCCAGCAGGTCGTCGGGTCCCGCCTCGGACGCCGGTTTCAGCACGACCGCAACGCCGTCCTCGCGGCACGCGCCCTCCGCCGCCGCCTCGGCCATCTGCCGCGCGCCGCCGGTCAGCGAATGCCAGACGATGAGGAGCGTCTTCGCCATCCTAGCCTTCAAACGCCGCCTTCTTCGGCCCCATGTAGCCGAACAGGAATCCGGCCACCTTGCGCATCTGGATTTCCTCGGCGCCCTCGGTGATGCGGTAGCGGCGGTGGTGGCGGTAGATGTGCTCGAACGGCTTGTGCCGCGAATAGCCGATGCCGCCGTGCACCTGCATAGCGCGGTCGGCCGCCTCGCAGACGAGGCGGTTCGCCCAGTAGTTGCACATGGAGACCCGGTCAGAAAGCTCGCGCTCGATCGCCTTGTGCGGCATCCGGTCCATCTCCCACGCCGTCTTGCGGATCAGGAGCCGCAGCATCTCCGCCTGCGTCGCGAGCTCGACGAGCGGGAACTGGATCGCCTGGTTCTCCGCGAGCGCCTTGCCGAAGGGCTTGCGCGCCCGCGCGTATTTCACGCTCTCCTCGATACAGAAAACGGCCGCGCCGAGCGACGAGGCCGCCTGCCGGATGCGGTTCTGGTGGACGAACGACTGCGCGAGCGCGAGGCCCGCGCCCGGCGCGCCGAGCACGGCGGTTTCCGGCACCCAGACGTTGGTGAACGACACGCGCGGGTGGTCGGTCGGCATGTTGAAGGTCCAGAGATACTCCTCCACCTTCACGCCCGACGCGTCCGAGGGCACGAGGAAGCAGGTGATGCCGCGCGCGTCGCCGTCCGCGCCGTCCGTGCGCGCGAAGGTGGCGCAGTGCGTGGCGACGTGCATCAGCGTCGTCCACATCTTCTCGCCGTCGATGCGCCAGCCGGGTACGCCGTCGCGCGTCTCCGGCACGGCGCGCGTCTCCATATGGGTCGCGTCGGAGCCGTGCTCGGGCTCGGTGAGGCCGAAGGCGACAATGCGCTCGCGCCGGAAGCCGCCGGGAATGAACTCCTGCTTCTGCGCCTCGGTGCCGAACTCCTCGAACATGGCGACGAACGGGAAGTTGCCGACGATCGAGTGCTCGTTCTGGAGGTCGTTATGGAGGCCGAGGCCCTTGGCGGCGAAATGCTCGCGGATCACCGCCATCCAGAGGTTGGAGCCGTCCTTGCCGCCGTATTTTTTCGGCGCGGAGAAGCGCCAGTGCCCGGCGGCGTCGGCGCGGCGCTGCGCCTCGGCGAGCAGGGCTTCCCATTCGTGGCGGGGGAGGCCGCCGTTCTCGAAATCGGTGCGCGCCCACTCGCGGCGGTGGTCGAAGTAGCGGATGTTATCGTCCGCGCGCTCGAGCGGCCTGATCTCGGACTCGATGAAGGCGTCAAGTTCGGCGAGGTAGGCGACGAGGTCGGCGGGCAGATCGAAATCCATGGGCACTCTCCTTCCCTGCCAGATAGACACGCGCCGAGGCGCGCGTCCACCACACGGGATTGAGAGGTCGTTAGATTTCTAAGTAAGTGCGCCGTTGTCCCTGTAGCGCTGTTCGAGGAACTTGCCCTCGACGGCGAGCGCATCGAGATCGCCGCGCACGAGCTGCTCGGAAAGCCGCCGAAGCTCGTCGGCGATGGTGACGAGCCCCTCCAGAAGCTGCTGCTCCGGCTCGCTGCCCGGCGCGCGGTAGGCCTGCGGAACCTTGAGATAGGTGTCGACGAGGCGCGGCAGATGCTCGCCGATCAGGCGGCGCGCGTCGCCCGCGATGGGCTGGCCGGAGGGCACCTGCGCGAGCTGTTCGCCGAGCACTTCGAGGCGCAGCAGGATCTCGTCGATCTGCTTCGCCGCGCGCGACGGCAGGCTCCGGCGCTGGCGCTCCAGCCAGTCCTCGACGCGGCGCGGGATCGCGGCGAGGTCGGCGTTCTTCATGGCCTGCGGCGTCGGCATGTCCATGCGCGGCGTGCGCAGCAGGAAGAAGCCGCCGAGCCCGAGCGCCGCAAGCGCGAGCAGCAGCAGCCCGTTGATGCCGAGCGGCCCCACGAAGATGCCGAACAGCAGTGCCGCGACGACGACGGCGACCACCGCGATCACAGCGTTCGTCACGCGGCGCACCAGCGACTGCGTCTGCCGCCGCGCACGCCGCATCACCGCCGCCCGGCCTTCCGGCGTGCGCGCGAGTCGGCCGAACATGTCGTCGGCGCGCCTCAGGATCTCGGAGACTTCACGCGCCATCCGCTCAGCCTTCGATCGCCTTGAACGTCGACGCCGGCCCCTTGATCTGCGCCTGCGCCGCGCCCTCGGCGCGCGCGATGTAGCCGCGCGACTTCTCGACCTCGCCCGACAGCGTCTCGACCGTCTCCTTCATCGAGGCGAGCGCCTCCATCTTGAACGTGTCGATCGAGTCCATCGTCGCGTAGATGTTCTCGAAGGCGCGCCTCAGCGTCTCGATGGGAATGGTCGCGGACGCCGCCTGCTTGTGGATCTCGCCGGTCTGGTTCCTCAGCATCGTGCTCGTCGAGTCGATCACGCCCGCCGTCGTCGTGTTGAGCGCGGTGATCTGGTCGAGGACGAGGCGCTGGCTGGTCAGCGCCTGCGCCACCGTCACCGCCGTCCGCAGCGCCGAAACGGTCGTGGTCGAGGCGCGGTCCACGCCCTTCGTCAGCTCGACATTGTTCTTCTTGACGAGATCGAGCGCGAGATAGCCCTGCACGCTCACCGCCATTTGCGTGAGCAGGTCGGTCGTGCGCTGGCGCGCGTAGAACAGCGCGCTTTCGCGGACCGCCTTCGCCTTCGCGGGATCGGAGACCTCGAGCTCGGCGGCGGCGGCCTCCAGCTTCGCGTCCAGCGTCTTGGAGACGTGGATCATCTGCTCCAGCTTCTCCATCGTCTTCCAGAGGTTCTGGCGCTCGACGTCGATGGCAGCGTTGTCGCGGAACAGCTCCTCGCGGCTGTTCGCGAGGTTGTCGAGGATGCCGGAGATGTGGCTCTGCGCGGAGCGGTACTTGTCGAAATAGCGGTTGGCGCGGCTTCCGAACGGGATGACGCCGAGAATCTTGCGCGGCGCCAGCTTCCTGCCGTCCGTGCCGGGGTCGAGGTCCTCCACCGTGCGGCGCAGCGCCACGAGGTCCTTGCCGATGTTGCCTTCGGCGTTGATCGCCTTCACCGGGCGGTCGAGGAAGCGGTTCGAATGCTGCGCCGCCTCCGCGATCTCGCGGCGGCCGAGCGCCGTCACCTCATCGACGAGCTTGCCGAAGGCGGGGCTGTTCGCGTCCTGCGCCAGCAGGTCGTCGACGAAGCTGTCCACCGTCGCTTCCAGCTTGGTCTTCTTCTCGTCGCTGATCGGCACGAGCCCGGCGGCCTTTTCGGGCGCCACGGTGATCACGGGATCGGGGGCCTGAAGCTTCAGCTCGGTTTCGGTCTGCATTACCGCTCCTAATGATCCGTTTCCTGTCCTATGCTTATCACCATATTGGGTGTGTTGCCCACATAATACAAGGGGACGCCGTGAAGACCTTGCAACGCCTGATGTTGGCCGTGTTTCCGCTGTTTGCCGCGGCGGGTGCAGCCGCGCAGCAACCCGAGCCGACGAGCGCGGCGGATTCCGCGCTGCACCTGTCGCGTACGCTCGGCATCAGCCTCGAGGAAGCCGAGGCGCGGATGCGGCTCGCCGACCGGCTCGCCGTCTTCCAGCTCCGCGTGCGCTCGGACCCCGATTTCGCGGGGCTCTACCTCGAACACGAGCCGAAGGCGCAGGCCGTGGTGCTGTTCAAGGGCGACGCCGCCGAAAAGCTGAAACGCTACGTCGGTGACGACGCCTTCGTGCCGCGCAGCGTGGACTATTCGCTCGCCGACCTCGCCGCCGCCGAAACGCAGGCGAAGGACGCCTTCAAGGCCGCCGGGCTGACGCTCGTCGGCACGGAGCGGGACATCGAGGCGAACCGCGTGCTGCTCCATGTCGTCGACGATGCGGCGGCGAAGGCTGCCATCGCCGCAGGCAGGCTGAAACTCTCCCCCGCCGCCGTGCTGAACGTGGTGGGCGACGACAGCATCCCGCAGCCGCAAAAGGCGGGCGCCGTCACGCACTTCCCGCAGGCCCGCGATCCCTCGGGCGCGGCGATGCAGGCGCTGTTCACCGGCACGCTGTTCGTGAAGGACGGGTGCCTGCGCGTCGGCGACGAGACCGGCGAGAGCCGCCTCGTACTCTGGCCGTCCTCGGCCCGGCTCGACGAAGAGGCCGGCAAGCTCGTGGTGCGCGACGGCGCGGCGGGCGGCACGCTCACGGTCGGCAGTGCCGTGTCGCTTTCGGGCGGCGGCACCGCCGAGCCGCCGCCGCCCGGCTATCTGCTGGAGGCCATCCCGCGCGCCTGCACCGGCCCCTACTGGATTGCCGCGAAGGGCTGGTAGGACACCCGGCAGCCGCGACGGCGACCGCCCGCGCGTAGAGGTTGCGTCAATCTTTGTGAACGCGGGCGATGGGAAAGGCGGCCGCCGGGGAACCGCGCGGGCCTCGAACGGCAGACCGCCACCCGCTCGTTTCGCCCCGGAAATGACGGAATCGCTACGCTTTCACGACGAAACCGTGATTTTTCGTAATCTACTGAGAATTAAGGATTCCGCGTATGAATTTCGTTAACCATTTCACCGTTACATCTCGTTTCACGGCATCGGGGTGATGCCCAGGGGGAACATGGATGACGGTTGCAACGGGGGCTGCAGCGGGCGGCGCATTGGCCGAACTGGAAACGCTGCTCATCGGTCGAAGCGAAGCGATCGTCAGGGTCCGTAATCTCATCATGCGTCTCGCCGGTTCGCAGGCTTCCGTACTGGTCACGGGCCCGTCCGGCACCGGCAAGGAAGTCGTGGCGCGCTGCCTGCACCTCGCCTCCCCCCGCCGGAACAACGAATTCGTCGCCGTGAACTGCGGCGCCATCCCGCGCGAACTCATCGAATCGGAACTCTTCGGCCACGAGAAGGGCGCCTTCACCGGCGCGCTGCAAAGCCGCAAGGGCCGCTTCGAGGCTGCCGACGGCGGCACCATCTTCCTCGACGAGATCGGCGACATGCCCGCCGACATGCAGGTGAAGCTGCTGCGCGTCCTCGAGGAGCGCAAGATCGAGCGCGTCGGCAGCAACAGGACGATGGCCGTCGACGTCCGCGTCGTCTCCGCCACGCACAGGGACCTCGAACAGGCGATCGCCGAGGGCCGCTTCCGCGAGGACCTGTTCTACCGCCTCAACATCTTCCCGCTGCACCTGCCGGCGCTCGCCGACCGCCGCGAGGACATCCCGATGCTGGTCGCGCACTTCCTGAAGCAGGCGGGCGCGAAGCTGCGCTTCGACGCCCCGGCGCTGCGCGCGCTGTGCCAGCACGGCTGGCCGGGCAACATCCGCGAGCTGCGCAACGTCGTGGAGCGCGCGGTCGTGCTGTTCGGCGAGGGCGAGATCGGCGTCGGCGATGTCGAGCTGCTGCTCGGCGCGGCGCTCGACCGCCGCGCGCTGCCGAACGAGGACGCGGCGCTCTGGGAAGCGACCACGGTTTCCGAGGAAGAGGCCGACACGCGCCTGCCGGAAGCTGCGGTCGTGCCGCTGCGCCCCTACGGCAACAGCTTCGACATGGATCCCCGCGCGCTGCTCGGCGCCGGAAGCTGCGACATGCGCGCGCTCGTCGCCAAGCTCGAACAGTCGCTGATCCACGCCGCGCTCGAACAGAGCGGCGACATCGTCGCCGACGCGGCGCGCGTGCTCGGCCTGCAACGCACCTCGCTCATCGAGAAGATGCGCAAGTACCAGATCGGCCGCGGCGAACGCGCCGTCGCCTAGGATAGCCCTAAGCGGTTCTCGCTTTCCCGTAGAGCCTGCGCGCCGTGCCGGACTGGCGCAGCGTCTGGGCGCTGCGGTCGTGCGCGCGGCGGCCGACCGCGATGGCGTGGCCGATCGTCACCGAATGCGATTCGGCCTGACGCAGCGCCGCCAGCGCCTCGGCGCGCAGCGCCGGATCGGCGGCGAGCCCCGACAGCGTCTTCACGAGCGCGAGGCGCACCGTCTCGTAGCGTTCGACCGCGGTCCAGTCGCCGCCCGCCGCCGCGTGCGCGGTCATGCCGGACAGCGATTCGATGTCGCCGAGAAGCGCCGGGATCGCCGTCACGGACGAATCTGCCGCCAGGCGTCGGCAAGGCCGGAGGCGGCCTCCGTGGCGGCGGCGAGACGCCGCGTATCGTTGTCGCGGCCGGCGGCGATGGTCTCCTGACGGAGGTAGGCGTAGGCCGACGAAAGCGATTCGGCGACCGGCCCGCCGCGATTGAAATCGAGGCTCGATTCGAGGCCGTGCAGGATGGAGAGCGCACGGCTGATCCGGCTGCTCTTTAGGGGCAGGTCGCCGCGCTCGACCGCGATCCCCGCCTGCCGGAGCGCGGAGAGCAGCTCGTCGTACAGCATCTCGATCAGGCGGTGCGGGCTCGCCTGCTCGGTGCGGGTGGCGGTGTCGATGGCGGCATACTGCTGCCGCGCGCGCATGGCCTGCATCATCATCCGAGATCCCGCGTCCAGAGGTCGATCTGCTGCTTCATATACGCCTGCGTGCTGTTGAAGGCGGCAATGGCGCGCTCCATCGCCGCGAACTGGATCGTGAGCCGCTCCTCCAGCGCGAGGCTGCGCGCCTCGACGCGGTCCTGCTCCTCGGCGATGGCCTTGGCTTCCTTCGCCAGCCGCTCCGACGTCGTCGTGAAGCCGCCGCCGGACGCGGCAAGCTGCTTCTGCATGTCGGCGATGAGGCCCGCGACGGTCGAGCGCACGACCACCGTCGACGACGACACCCCGCCGAGGATGTTGACGGCAAGACCCGACGCCGCCGAGGACGACGCCGCGATCAGGCGGTTGCCGATGCCGATGGCGTCGACGCCGCCGATCTTGCCGGACGCGTTGGTGCCCGCCGTCGCCATGGGCACGTCGAGGCCGAGCGTCGCGGCGAGCGCGCCGTCGAGGCCGACGATGGTGACGCCCGACGTGCTGCCCACGCCCTTCGAGGTGAAGGTGAACGCCGATCCGTCCCACGCGGCGGTCAGCGACAGGCCGAACGACTTCAGCACCGAATCGTCGTTGATCGCGGTCTGGAACGCGGCAGCGAGCGCGGCGCCGCTCGCGTAGCTGCCCTCGGGCAGGTTGATGGTGAGCGAGGTGCGGCCGTCGAGCGTGACGGTGAAGCTCCTATTCGTGGCGTCGATGACGACCGGCACGTCGAACGCCGAAGGCGCCGCCGCGCCGGAGAGCCTGCCGGAGGTCGCCGCGACGATGTCGGTGACGGCGTAGGTGCCCGGTTTCGCGGCGCCGAGGCTGCTGGCGATCTCGACGAGCGGCGAGCTGCTGGTCTGCCCCGGCACGAACATGTCGTGGACGCGGCCCGGGTGGTTCGTCACCGCCTTCGTCAGCATCGCATCGTCGATGCTGAGCGTGCCGTCGCGGTTGGTCTTGATGCCGATCTCGGCGAGGCTGGAGGGCCCGCCGCCGTCCGTCAGCAGCATCTTCGTGCTGAGGTCGGCGAGCATCCGCTTGAGGTCGCGCGTCGTGCGGTCTCCCGCGAGCGCGCCCGCGGCCGCGCCGTCCTTGCCGGGCCGGGTTTCCTCCGCGAGCATCGAGACGAGCTGGTTGTAGACATCGACGTAGTTGCCGACCGCCGTTTTCAGCGTGGCGGCGTCATAGTCGCTGGAGATCGTCACCGGGCCGTCGGTGACCTTCAGAAGATCGAGCTTCAGGCCGGAGACGAGGTCCGAGATGCTGTTCGTCGGCCGCTCGACGGTGATGCCGTCGATGACGACGACGGCGTTCTTCGCCTCGGCCGTCCATGTCATGCCGGTCGCGCCGGGGCCGAACGCGAACGCCTCGAGGCCCGCATCGGCGTCGATCGTGAACGCCTTCGCCGCGCCGGTCTCGCCCCGAATCACGAGACGCGCGCCGCTCGCATCCTCGACGATCGAGGCCGTGACCCCGGCGTTCGACGCGTTGATCGCCTGCTGGAGCCCGACGAGGCTGTTGTTGTCCGGCCCGATCGTGATGGTGACGGGCGCGGCCGTGCCCGCCGTGAAACCGGAGGGCGTCGGGAACGTGCCGGACAGCGTGCCGAAATTGATCGTGAGCGTGCCCTCGCCGATGGGCGCGTTGCGGTCGGCGACCGGCGCCGACGCCACCGTCTGCCGCTGCGCGAGCTGCGTCGCCTCGAGCGTGTGCGAAAGCGAGGGCGGGCTCGACGAACCGCTGAGCGAGAGCGCGATCGACGAGGTGTCGCTGCTGATCACCTGGCGGCCGAGCGCGCCGCTGCCGACCAGCGAACCGAGCGCCGTCGAGAAGGCGCTGAGCGCCGAGCTGATCGTCGAAAGGCTGGAAATCCTGGCGTCGACGGCGGTCTGGCGCGCGGCCAGCACCTTGTCGCTGCCCGCGCGCTGCGCGGCGACGAGGTCAGCGATGAGCTGCTTGGTATCGATTCCCGACCCGCTGCCGAGCGCCGTCAGAATGGACATTGCACCTGCCTTCTCGTTCGTGCGGACGCGCGCCGGCCGCTCAGACTGTTCACGACCGATTCTGCGCCGGATTTAGGGAATAATCGGTAAAGATTCGCGGGCGTTCCGATCATAGCGGCCGCCCGGTCTCGTCGAAACGCGCGCCCTCGGGCACCTCGATCTCGGGCTGGGTCAGGCGATCGCGCTCGACGCTGAACACGAACGCCAGCACGCCCGCCACGGCGACATAGAGGTCGTCGCGGATTTCCTGCCCGATCTTCGAGGTGAAGAACACCGCGCGGGCGAGCAGCGGATAGGACAGCACCGGCACGTCGTTCTCCGCCGCGAGATCGCGAATCACCTCGGCAACGAGGTCCTTGCCCTTGGCGACGACGACCGGTGCGAGATCGCGGGTCTTGTCGTAGCGGAGCGCGACGGCGAAGTGCGTCGGGTTCGTCAGCACCACGTTCGCCTGCTTCATGCCCGCACGCATGTTGTTGCGCGTCGCCTCGCGCTGGCGGCGGCGAAGCTGCATCTTCACCTCGGGCGAGCCTTCGGTCTGCTTCAGCTCGTCCTTGATCTCCTGCCGCGACATCTTGAGCTTGCGCATGAGCTGGATCGCCTGAAGCGGGATGTCGACGCCCGCCACCACCACCAGCCCGAACGACAGGACGAGCAGGAAAACGGCGGCGAGACGGCCGGTGTGCGCGATGGCGTTGCCGACGTCCTCGGTGCCGAGCGAGGCGATCTCGCGCGCATAGTCCGAGAGCATCCACCAGCCGATGGCGCCGACGAGCACGACCTTCAGGATCGACTTGCCGAGTTCGGTGAGGCCCTGAAGGCCGAAGGTGCGCTTCACCCAGTTCATCGGGTTCATGCGCGACGCCTTCGGCGCGATCAGCGTCATGTTGAACTGGAACGTGCCGAGCAGCGCCTGGCTGACGAGCGCGGCCGTGAAGCAGGTGAACAGCAGGCCCGCAAGCGGGAACGCGATCACCTTGGCGAGCGCCCACGTCATCGCCGCGGGCTGGAAGTTGACGCCGCCGTGCTTCAGCCCGGCGAGCGCGGTCTTCAGCATGAGTTCGAGGCTGGAGACCATCCAGCCGCCGGCAAGCGCCAGATACGCCGCGCCGACGAGCATGACGAGCGCGGTGGTCAGCTCGCGCGAGCGGAGAACGTCGCCCTTTTCCGCCGCGTCTCGCTTGCGCTTCTCGGTCGGGGCCTCGGTTTGCTGGTCCTTTTCGGGTTTGTCGGACACGTCAGCGCCCTCCCAGCCAGCTCTTGGCCTCGTCGAGGCCGGTGTCGGCAGCGGACTGCATGAGATCGCTCATCGCCGGGAAGGCGATGGCGAGCACGACGAAGCCGGTCATCAGCGTCAGCGGCAGGCCGACCGCGAAGATGTTGAGCTGCGGCGCGGTGCGCGTCAGCACGCCGACGAGCAGGTTGAGCGCGAACAGCGAGAAGCCGACGGGAAGCGCGATGGCGAGCCCGCCCGCGAACACGAAGCCGCCGAACTTCACGATTCCCCAGAAATGGTCGCGCGTCAGCCAGTCGCCGCCGAGCGGCATCAGGGCGTAGCTTTCCACGATCAGGCGCACGAGGATCAGGTGGCCGTTCAGCGCGAGGAACAGCAGCGTCATCAGGATCATCAGGAACTGGCCGACGACCGCGCTGTTCTTGCCGCTCTGCGGATCGACCATGTTGGCGAAGCCGAGACCGATCGAGTTCGCGATGTACTCGCCCGCGAGCAGCGGCGCGGCGAAGGCGAGCTGGAGGATGAACCCGACCGAAAGCCCGATCATCAATTCCTGCACGACGATGACGAACCCCTGAAGCGACAGGATGTCGTGGGGCACGTCCACCGGATACACGGAGAGCACGAGCACGCCGATCGCGCCCGCGAGCACGACGCGCACCTGCAAGGGCACGCCGATCGCGGAGAAGATCGGCGCGGCGACGAGCGTGCCGCCGATGCGCAGCATGGCGAACATCAGCTGCATCAGCCACGCCTCGATGCCGACCGACAGGATGCCGGTCATCTGACGAGGTCCGGGATCCGGGAGAAGATGTCCTGCGTGAAATCGACGAGCAGGCCCATCATCAGCCCACCGAATAGGCCGAGGCAGACGAGCACGCCGAGCAGCTTCGGCACGAAGCTGAGCGTCGCCTCGTTGATCGAGGTCGCCGCCTGCACCATGCCGAGCAGCACGCCGATGGCGAGCGCCGGGATGATGACCGGCGCGGCCACCAGCACGAGGATCCAGAGCGCCTGACCGGCTGCTGCGGTGAAATAGGCTGCGTCCATCGTCCTCCCCTCAGGTCGCCGTGAAGAAGCTGCCGGCGAGCGAGCCCATGGTGAGCGCCCAGCCGTCGACGAGAACGAACAGCAGCAGCTTGAAGGGAAGCGAGATCAGCGTCGGCGACAGCATCATCATGCCGAGCGACATGAGCACGGCGGCGACGACGAGGTCGATGACGAGGAACGGCAGGAAGATGAGGAAGCCGATCTGGAACGCCGTCTTCAGCTCGCTGGTGACGAACGCGGGAAGCAGCACGGAGAACGGCACATCCTCCGCGTTCTCGTAGGCGCCGTCCTTCTTGAGGTTCGCGAACAGGATGATGTCCTTCTGCCGCGTCTGCCCCATCATGAAGCGGTGCAGCACCGTGCCGCCCTTCTCCACCGCCGTGTCGATCGGCATGGCGTTCGCGGCGTAGGGCTTGAAGGCGACATCGTTGATCTCGCTGATCGCCGGGCTCATCACGAAGAAGGTGAGGAACAGCGACAGGCCGATCAGCACCTGGTTGGGCGGCGTCTGCGCGAGGCCGAGCGCCTGCCGGAGGATCGAGAGCACGATGATGATGCGCGTGAACGCCGTCATCATCAGGATCACCGCCGGCAGCACCGACAGCAATGTCATCAGGACGAGGACCTGAAGCGACAGCGACAGCGGCTGGCGCGCGCCCGGCGCGGCAGAGCCGCTCAGCGCATCGGCGGCGAACTGGACGGGAGACGGCCCCTGCGGCGCAGTCTGCGCGAGCGCGGGCGCGGCGAACAGGAGCAGCACGGCGACGAGGAACGGGGCGAAGCGCATCAGGCGATCAGCGCGCATCGTCTTCATCCTCGATGGTGAAGCTGATCGCGGGCACCTCGCTGAGAAGGTTCGCGCCCTGCTTCGTCACCGCGAGCAGCAACCTTTTGCCTTCGAAATCGACGACGGCGAGCTTCACCGCCGGGGTCAGGAACACGGTCTCGGAAAGCCGGGCGGCGGAGCGGGTAGCGGCGCGGGACTTGAGGCCGGACCCGATGCCGCCGAGGTTATAGCGTTTCGCGAGCCAGAGCCCCGCGACGATCATTCCGCACACCAGCGGCAGCATGATCGTCAGCCGCAACACGTAGTCCCCGATCAAGGTTCATCCCCCGTCAAAATCTTGACGCGTCAGATGTCCTTGACGCGTTCTCCCGGTGCCACGATGTCGGTAATCCGCACGCCGAAGCGTCCGCCGACCGTCACCACCTCGCCCCTCGCAAAGAGTGTGCCATTTGCGAACAGGTCGAGCGGCGCGCCCGCCGGGCGGTCCAGCTCGACGACGCTGCCCTCGTTGAGGTTGAGGAGATCGCGGATCTTCACCTGGCTGGTGCCGACCTCGACCGAGAGGCGGACGTCGATCTCCTGAAGCAGGCGGAGGTTCGCCGATCCGGGCTTCCACGGATCGTCGGCCTTCGGGGTTTCGGGGCTCGCGGTTTCGGTCTCGCTCATGTGAGGCTCCTTGGGAAACTATCGGTTGGTGCTGGCGCGGGGACGCGCGATGGAACGGATCTTGAGCGCGGCGTTGCCGTTGGCCTCGCCTGGCGCACCGATCCCGAACGTGGTTTTCTCGACGAGCATGTGCAGCTCCTCGGGTACGTGGATGGGCACCACGTCGCCGACCTTCAGCGCCATGATGGCGCTCAGCGACAGCGTCGGCTCGGCAAGGATGGAGCGCACCGGCAGCTCCACGTCGAGCAGCGCCGACTTCAGGCGGTCCTTCCAGCCGGGATCGGTCTCGCTCTGTTCGGTGATGACGCGCAGGCGCAGCAGCGGCATCAGCGGCTTCAGCGCGTTCAGCGGATAGACGACGTCGACCGCCGAGGTGCCGCCGCGCGGCAGGTGCACGAGGAAGCGCGTGACGACCACCATGTCGGCGCTTTCGAGGAACGAGAGGAACTGCGGGTGGCTCTCGCTCGAAATGCGGCTGAACTGGAGGTGGAAGATGTCCGCCCACGCCGCGTCGAGCTGCGCGAACAGGCGGCCGAGCAGCGATTGCAGCACGCGGTCCTCGGCGGCGGTGAACTCGTTCGCGCGGATCGTCGGCGGCTCGCCCCTGCCGCCGTAGTAAGCGTCGACGATCGCGCCGATCAGGTCCGGCTTCATCACCACGAGGCCGTGGCCGCGCAGCGGCTCCATGCGGACGATGGTGAGGCTGAGGAAATCCTCGAAACCTTCCGCGTAGCTGCCGAAGGATTCGAGCGAGGTGAGCCCGCAATCCACCTTGGGCGCGATGCGCAGCATCGGCTGGAACACCTGCCGCATCCCGCGCGCGAGGCGTTCGTTCAGCAGGTGCAGCGCATGGAGATCGCCGAACTCGCGTTCGTCGCCGCTGTCGAAGCTCCACGGCGCGATCACGCCGTCGGGCATCACGCCCGCGCCGGACGCGATGCTGCCGTCGGCGATGCCCGCCTGCAGCGCTTCGATCTCTTCCTTGCTGAGATTGAGTTCGGAACTCATGGGAATCCTACTGGATGACGAAGCTGGTGAAATAGACCTGGGAAATGCCGCCGAAGCCGACCTTGTCCTGAAGCGTCTTGTTGATCGCGGCGCGCAGGCGGCGTTGCAGCTCCTCCTTGCCCGCGACCGTGGCGACGCGGTCCGCGGACTGTTCGCCGAGCACGCCGAGCACGGCGCTGCGGATCGCCGGTTCGTTCTTCTCGACCGCGTCGACCACGCGCTTGTCGTAGTTCGTCGCGACGCCGATCCCGACCTGGATGTAGCGGTTGGGATCGGTGAGGTTCGCGGTGAACTCTCGCTTCATCTCGAAATAGGTCGTCTCGTAATGGCCGTCGCCGTCGGCATCGGTCTGCGTCGGCGTTTCCCCGGCGCCCTTGCGCTCCACGAGCTTCGGCTTGTTCTTGTCCACCTTGGGCCCGTGGCCGCCGCCGATGAGTCCGCTCGTCGTGGCGTACCAGCCGCCCGCCGCGCCGCCGCCCAGCAGGACGAGGGCACCGACGACGGGAACGAGCAGGCCGGCGAGCTTGCCTTTCTTCTTGGGAGGTGCGGGAGTGTCGCTCATTTCGATCTTTCCTAGGCAAATCGCTCGATGGCGGTCTGGCGAACAATGGCACGAACGGTTTCGGCCTGCGATGCCGCGCTGCGCGGGCGCGCCCCGAGCGGCTGCCCGAACGGCGTCTCGCGCGGCGACTCGCCGCGATCCTGACGGCCGCCGCCGACATCGACGGAGGCTTCCTCGAGGCGGACGCCCCGGCTTTCCATCATCGACTGGAGACGCGGCGCGGCGTCGGCGATGAAGCCCTGCGCGGCGGCGGTCTCCACCGTGAAATGCACCTTGGCCTGGCTGCCGTTCGTTTCGAGGCGGATGAAGAGATCGCCAAGCTCGCGCGGTTTCAGATGCAGCCGCGCCTCGCGGCGGTCGCCGCTCACCAGCGTCTCGACATCGGCGGCGAGCCGGTCGACCCATTCGTCCTCGACGGCGTTGCCGACGAACAGGTCGTCGAGCAGCGCCTCGGTCTCAACGGCCTGACCCTGCGCCGCGTGGGCGGCTTGCGGCCCGCGCGCGGCGGGCGCAGCGTCGTGGATCGCGGCGAGCACGGCCTGCGCCGTCTGCGATGCCGCGGCCTCGCGCGGCGGCGCAGGAATAGTCGCCGTTTCGGGGTCGGCACGATCGCGCAGGAACGCGCGCAGCGCCGGATCGGCCTCGTCGGCCGTCTCGACGGCGGCGCGCAGGTCGTCCCCGCGCGCGGCCGGAGGCGTCGGCAGCACCGTGCGCTGCATCGCGGGCGCGGCGGCAACCGCTACCCCGGCTGTGCTCCCCGGCGGTGTGGCGGTATCGGCCGCAGCATCGACAACGGCTTGCGGCAAGGGCGGCGCCCCCGCGCGTCCGGCGGGCGCACCCTGCGCATCGGCAAGCCCCGGGTCAGGAGTCCCGTGGCCGGAAGCCGCCCGGGGCCGGCCGGCAACCGCGACCGGCGCGGCCTCCGGCTCGCCCGGAGCAACGGCTGCTGCCTCGGCAGAGGTCACCGGGGCCGTGGGAGGCACGGGCAGTTGCACGGTCTGGACAAGCGCCGGTACAATCACATCGGCATTCTCTTCACTGTCGGCGACAGCGGAAACGGGCGTTTCGGCGTCGGCATCGCCGGACGCATCCCCCTCGCCGTTCACGATCGTCGCCGGAACCGGCGTTTCCGTATCCGCAGGGGCCAGATGCCGCGCCGCCACCGCCGCGAAACGCGCGCCGGACGCCTTCGGTTCGGACGCGGACGGCTGCGGCGCGGGCATCGCGGGAAGCGGGAGGTCGAAGGCCATATCCACATCGCTTTCGGCAGTTTCGCTCGCGTCGGCACCCGGCACGACGAGGGGCTGCGCTCCCTCCGCCGTCGGGTTTCCGTCACCGGCCGACGGCAGCCCGACAGCGACGCCCTTGGCATGCGGCGCGGCCTTCAGGGCCATGATCGTCAGGAAATCGGGCACGGATGCCGGAATTCCGGGGCGAACGGCCGCCTGCACCGACAATTCGGGCATCGTCAGCATCTCACCAAGACCAGTCGCGTTGACGGACATTTGACCCCCGTTACTCTCTCGGGCGAACACTCAGCAATAAGCGTGCCATTTTGGGGCGGGTCGGTGCGAAGGCCTTCAGGCGCGCGTGACGCGCCGCGGCGGGGCGGCGCGTTCCAGCCGCTGTTCGGCCTCGCGGGCCTCGGCGGCGCCGGCGCGGTCCGCGAGTTCCTCGGCGGCGCGCTTGCGGCGGTGCGCGCCGAGCGTCACCTGCCGGGCATCCTCCAGCCGCACCTCGGCGCGCGCCGCGCGGTCGAGCGTCGCGGCGAGCGCCTTGCCGAGCCGGTCGTACTGGTGCGCCATCGACTTCAGCGCGAAGGCGGCCGCGTCGTCGGCAACGGGCGTGTAGGAATGGCGCAGCGCCTCGATGCGGTTGTGCATCTGGCGGAGCTGGTCGAGATCGGCCGCGGCCTTCGCCTCGTCGGCGAGCGCGCGCTGCTTCTGAAGGCCGCGAATGCGCGCGACACGCGCCAGCCGCTCCGCCTTCGCCATCTCAGTGCTCGCCGAACTGCGCGGTCAACTCCGCGACCGACGCGGCGAGATCGACCGGGGCATCCTCGGCCTGCATGATGTAGGCGGTGACGTTCGCCTGCGCGGCGATGGCGGCGTCGAGCGCCGGGTCGCTGCCGCGGCTGTAGGCGCCCATCAAGACGAGGTCGCGGTTCTCCTCGTAGAGCGAGAACAGGCGCTTCAGCATCTGCGCGGCGCGGATGTGCGGGCGCTCGGCGACATCGCTCATCACGCGGCTGATCGAGGCGGCGATGTCCACCGCCGGATAGACGCCGCGCTCCGCCTGCTTGCGGGAGAGCACGATATGCCCGTCGAGGATCGCGCGCGCGGTGTCAACGACGGGATCGCCCACCGTGTCGTCGCCGTCGGCGAGCACGGTGTAGAAGGCGGTGATCGAGCCGCCCGACGTCGCGTCGTTGCCCGCGCGCTCGATGAGGTTCGGCAGCAGCGAGATGACGGACGGCGGATAGCCCTTCGCGGTCGGCTGCTCGCCGAGCGCGAGGCCGATCTCGCGCTGCGCGTGCGCGACGCGCGTGAGGCTGTCGATGATGAGCAGGACGTTCTTGCCCTGCCCGCGGTAGTATTCGGCGATCGCCGTGGCGCGGTGCGCGGCGCGGATGCGCATGATCGGCGAATGGTTCGCGGGAACGGCGACGACGACGGAGCGCTGGCGCGCGGGGCCGTGCAGCTTGGTCGCAAGGAAATCGGTGACCTCGCGGCTGCGCTCGCCGATCAGCCCGACGACGACGACATCCGCTTTCGAATAGCGCGTCATCATGCCGAGCAGCACCGACTTGCCGACGCCCGAGCCCGCGATGATGCCGACGCGCTGGCCGCGCCCGAAGGTGAAAAGGCCGTTGAGCGCACGCACGCCGACATCGAAGGCTTCCGTCACGCGGGCGCGCTCCAGCGGGTTCTGGAGCCTGCCGACGAGCGGCCAGTCCCGCTCCGTCTCGATCGGGCCGAGCCCGTCGAGCGGCAGGCCCGAGCCGTCGATGACGCGGCCGAGCAGGCCGTCGCCGACCTCGACGCGCGACTGGTTGCTTTGCGGGTACACGCGCGCATCGGGCAGCACGTCGGCGCGCTGGCCGAGCGACATCAGGATGCAGCGGCCGTTCCGGAATCCGATGACCTCGGCCTCGGCCGCCTCGTCGCTGGCCGTCTCGATGCGGCAGACGGTGCCGACCGGCGCGGACAGGCCCGAGGCTTCGAGCAGCAGGCCGTCGTAGCTGGTGAGCCGCCCGATCTGGAGCGGCGCCGTGTCGATCGGCGTCCTGCCGATGCCGCCGAGCAGGCCCGCTATGTCCTCGGTCGCGGTGTTCACGCGGCGATGCCGGCGGCGCGCAGCGCCTGTTCGAGCTTGGCGATGCGGGGACGGACGCCGTCCTCCACCTCGCCGCCCCCGGCCTCCAACCTCACGCTGCCGCGTTGCAATTCGGGATCGGCGGCAAGCGTGAGGTTCGTGTAGTCCTTGAGGCTGCCGTCGTCGATGACGGCAAGATCGTCCGGATGCAGGAACAGCCGGGCCGCCTCGCTGGTTTCCTTCAGCGTATCGAGCGCGCGCGTGATGCAGCCGTTGACGAATGCGGGCTCGACGGCGACGTGCGCGCCGACGATGCGCTCGACGAGATCGAGCACGGCGCGGCGCAGCTTCGGCCCCAGCGCCGCCTTGTCGATGGCGCGCGCCTCGTCGAGGCTGCGCAGCAGCGCGCGGCATTCCGTGCGGGCGCGTTCCGCCTCGGCGCGCACCTCGGTGCGTCCGGCCTCGAGGCCCGCGGCGTGCCCCTGCGCTTCCGCCTCGGCGAGCGCGGCGGCAAGCTCGGCCTCCGTCGTTTCGATGGTTTCAACCTGAATTGTGCCGCGCGTGAATTCCGACGAGGGGTGAGCGAAATCCACGCGCGGCACGAAGTCGCCCGCTGGGCGCGGCGCGAACATCGGGGTAAAATCGCCGCGGCCGGTCGCGAACAGATCGGCAAGCGCGACGGGACGGGGGTCTGCACCGAGAACACTAGACATAGTCGTCTCCCGAACCGCCGAGCATGATCGCACCGCTTTCGCCGAGCTGGCGCACGATCGCAAGGATGCGCTTCTGCGCGTCCTGCACCTCGCTCACCTTCATCGGGCCGCGCGTTTCGATCTCGTCCTGCACGCTCTGCGCGGCGCGCTGCGACATGGCGGCGAACATCTTGGTGCGCATCCGCTCGTCCGAGCCCTTGAGCGCGGCGACGAGCAGCGTGTTGTCCACGGAGCGGAGCAGCGTCTGCATACTGCGGTCGTCGAGCGCGAGCAGGTTCTCGAACACGAACATCTGGTCCTGGATGCTCTGGCCGATATTCTCGTTGAGCGTGCTGAGCTGCTCGATGATGCGGCGGTCGGCGCCGCCGCGCACGTAGTTCATGATGCGCGCCGCGGTCGTCGTGCCGCCCGCGGTCGCGGAGCGCACGGCGGCGTTCGTCTTGATCTGCTTCTGCATGACGCGCTCGAGTTCGGCGAGCGCATCGGGCTGGATGGAATCGAGCGTCGCGACGCGCAGCATCATGTCGGGCTGCATCTCCTCGGGAAGCAGTTGCAGCACCTCGGCGGCAAGCCCCGGCTCCAGATGGCAGAGCACGGCGGCGATCACCTGCGGATGCTCGGATGCAATCGTCGCGGCGATCGAGCGGGCGTCCATCCAGTCGAGGATCTCGATGCCCTTCTGCGGCGACGAGGAGCTCATGCGGCCGAGCACGCTGCCCGCCTTCTCCTCGCCGAGCGCCTTCACGAACACGTTCTTCACGTAGGGCCCGGTGCCGAGGCCGAGGCTGGTCTGCTCGCGCGCGGCAAGGATGAACTCGTCGAGGACGACGTTCACCGTGTCCTGATCGACATCCGCCACCGAATACATCGCCTGGCCGAGGTTCTGCACCTCGCGCGGGCCCATGTGCTTCAGGAGATCGGCCGCCTCGTCCTCACCCAGCAGCAGCATCAATATGGCGCTCTTCTGGGTGCCCGACAGATGTCGCGGCGCAAGGGCGAGTTCCTCACTCATGGGCGGCTCCCTGTGTTGCGGTTTCGGACCGGATCAGCTGGCGGACGACGTTGGAGGCGCGGGCCGTGTCCTCGGCGACGAACATGCGGACCACGGCGACCTTGTCGTCATAGCTGTTCGCCATCGTCAGCACCTCGGGCGGCAGGCCGCTGCGCGGCTTCAGGCGCGCCTTCAGCGCCTCCATCGTCTGCAGGTCGCCGCCGTCGAGAACGATCGGGCGCGGCGCGCCGGGAATGCCCGGCATGGGCGCGGCATCGGCGGCGGCGAGCGCCTTCTTCAGGAAGGGCCGCAGCACGGCGAAGAACACCACGATGAAGATGAGGAACGCGGCGACGATCTTCAGCACGTCGCCGATCCACGCGTTGCTCTGGAAATCGAACTGATACCACGCCTGCGTTTCCGCCGCCGCCTCGGCGAACGGCCGCGACGTGACGGCGACGATGTCGCCCCGCTCCGCGTTGAAACCGATGCTGCTTTGCACGAGCTTCTCGATGGTCTTGGTCTCCGCTTCGGTCATGGCCTTGCCGGTTTCGCGCAGCACGACCGCCGCCGAAACGCGCCGGACCTCGCCGACGGGCGCCTTCGTAACCGAGACCTGCTTTCCAATCTCGTAATTGCGCGTGTAGCTCTCGCTGCGCGGGCCGGCCGGCGGCGCGGCGGGGGCGGTATTGGAGTCCGCGTTCGCGTTCTGCGCCTGCACCTGTTCGGGCGTGGCGACCGTGGCCGCAGGCGGCGCGACGTTGGAGAGCGCGCCGGGAATGCCGCGCGGGGCGAGTTCGCCGCCGCTCGACTGCGAGGCGCCCTGCTCGCTGCGGATGACGGCGTTGTCCTTGTCCCACGCCTCGTTCGTCTGCTGGGTCTCGGTGAAATCGAGGTCGAGATGCACCTCGGCGGTGAAGTTGTCGGGCCCGAGGATCGGCGTCAGCAGCGCGAGCAGCCGCTCGCGGTACATGCTTTCCATCTTGGACTGGAAGGCGATGCGGCGGCGGCTTTCGCCGAACTCGTCGCCGGCGGCGTCGGGCGTCAGGAGCGTGCCCATCTGGTCGACCACCGAAACGCGGTCCGCCGGGAGGCCCGGCACCGAGGAGGCGACGAGATTGACGATGGAGCGTACCTGCGCCTCGCCGAGCGCGCGGCCCGGCGCCAGCTTCACGAACACGGAGGCCGTCGGCTGCGCCTGATCGCGCACGAACACGGACTGTTCGGGAAGCGCGAGGTGGACGCGCGCGGATTCGACCGCGGCGATCTCCGCGACGCTGCGCGCGAGCTCGCTTTCCTGGCTCTGCTTGAGACGGGCCTGCTCGATGGCGCGGCTGGTGCCGAGCGGCATGTCGTCGAGCAGCGCATAGCCCTCGGGCGCCGCCTTCGGCAGCCCCTGCCCCGCGAGCAGCATCCGCGCGCGGTGATAGTCGGAGGCGGGAACCTGCACGCTGCCGGTCATGGTGTCGATGCCGGGCGAGATGCCCGCCGACCGCAGCGCATCGACCACGGCGGCCTTGTCTCCCTCGGGAAGCCCCGGGAACAGCGTCCGCATCTCGGGCGTGCGCGTGAGGATATAGGCGATGGCGACGGCGGCGATCACCAGCGTGCCGATCACCATCGGCAGGCTGCGGCGCACCGCGGGCTGCGCGAGCATCGCCTTGAGCTGCGCCTGAAAGCGGCCGAAGCCCGGACCACCGAACGGTGCGGCGGGCGGCGGCGCGGATACGGCTGGCGATGAAGCGGCGTCACTCATGAATGGGGCTCGTCAATCTCTTGCAGAAGTTTGGACGGGGTCAGCAGGCGGGATCAGACGGGCATGTTCATGATGTCCTTGTAGGCGGTCAGCAGGCGGTTTCTCACTTGCAGCGTCGCCTCGAAGCCGATCGACGCCTTCTGGCGCTGCAGCATCACGGCGGCGATGTCCGTCGTCTCGCCGCGCTCGTAGGCGGCGGAGGCTTCGGCGGCGCGCGTCTGCTGCGTGTTCACGGCCTGCATCGCGCCCTGCATCACGGCGCCGAAATCGGGTTTCGCCGCCGTTTGCGGTGCCGCGGCGCGGGAAAGCACGTCGTTCCGCTCCAGGATCTGGGAGCGGATCGCGAGCAGGCCTTTTGCGTCAATCGTCATAGCCGGCATCGCAATGCAACCGCCGTGCCAATCGCGGAAAACAGGGGCATCGCGGCGCACCCGTCGAAATCCGGACGCGTGCCGAGCGGGGCGACGTCGGAAATCCGACGGAAAAACGGAGGCCGGATTTTCGCGATTAAACTTTGCCGCGGGCCGGTCGTCAAAAGGGGTACGGCAGACGCTACGCCAGTCACGGCGCAGGACCGAGCCGGCTTTAAGAGCGGGAAAGAGAGAGAGCCATGACTGTTATCAATACGAATATCTCAGCCCTTCGCGCCCAGAGCGGCGGCGCCGCCGCCAGATCCGCGCTGTCGAAGGCCATGGAGCGCCTGTCCACGGGCAAGCGCATCAACTCCGCGAAGGACGACGCCGCCGGCCTCGCCATTTCGCAGCGCATGACCGCGAACATCCGCGGCATGGCCGTCGCCATCCGCAACGCCAACGACGGTATCTCGATGGCGCAGACGGCGGAAGGCGCGCTCGGCGAAGTCACCAATATCCTGCAGCGCATCCGCGAGTTGACCGTGCAGTCGGCGAACGGCACGTTCAGCACGGCCGACCGTTCGAGCCTGCAGGCGGAAACCAACCAGCTGCTCGCCGAAGTCAACAACATCGCGAAGACGGCGAACTTCAACGGCCTCAAGCTGCTCGACGGCTCGGTCAAGGATCTGAAGCTGCAAACCGGCGTGAACGCCGGCGACACCGTCGGCATCTCGATGGTGAACGTGTCGTCGAACGCCCTCGGCCTCACCAGCGGCGGCGCGCCGGGCCAGATCACGACGGGCCGCGTCGGCGCCGTCTCCGGCCTCGCCGTCGGCGACGTGACGTTCAACGGCGTCAATGCGCTCGGCAGCGTGCCGACCGCCGACACCGCCGAAGCGCTTGCCGCCGCGATCAACGAGAACAGCGACAAGCACGGCGTCAAGGCGACTGCCTCCAACAACGTCACCAGCGCCAAGATCACAGCCGAGACCTTTGCGGTCGGCGACATCACCATCGGCGGCGTCGCCGTGGGTGCGGCCGCCAGCGTCGAGGAACTGGTCGCCAACATCAACCGCAACGACTTCGGCGTCACCGCGACGCTGAACGCCGACAAGACGATCACCCTGTCGAACACCACCGGCAAGGCAATCGAGGTCGGCGGCGCGCTGGGCTTCCCGGCGGGTCCCCAGCAGGGCTTCGTGAGCCTCCAGAGCATCAACGGCAGCGACATCAAGGTCGTCGGTACGAACTCGACGGCTGCGACCGCGATCGCTGACGTGCAGCTGATGGGCCTCAACGTGGCTTCGGACGGCGTGTCCTTCTCGGGCGGCGCGGTTTCGGGTGCGGCTCTGGCAGCCGACGCACTTGTCATCAACGGCGTGAAGATCGGTGCTTCGGCGACAGCTTCGGCGGCCGACAAGGCGACGGCGATCAACGCCCAGACCGGCAACACCGGCGTCAAAGCGACGGTGAGCGGCACGAGCCTCGTGCTGACCTCGGTTGACGGCAGCGGCGTCCGCGTCGAAGGCGCCGGCGCAGCGGCGATCGGCTTCGTCGAGCAGGGCGGCAGCGCCAACATGACCTCGACGCTCGACATCAGCAGCCAGGAAGCTGCGGTGGCGGCGCTCACGGTCCTCGACAAGGCGATCGACTCGATCGTGTCGAGCCGCGGCGATCTCGGTGCGCTCCAGAACCGCCTCGAATCGACCGTCAGCAACCTGTCGACGACCTCGACGAACCTCACGGAAGCCCGCTCGCGTATCGAAGACGCGGACTTCTCGGCGGAGAGCACCAACCTCGCCCGCGCGCAGGTTCTGAGCCAGGCGGCGACCGCCATGCTGGCCCAGGCGAACCAGACGCAGCAGAACGTGCTGTCGCTGCTTCGTTAAGGGTTAGCGTCGTAAAGTAGTACGGGTTCGGCCCCGGCGCTCATCCGAACGCCGGGGCCGTTTTCCTGAAGACGAGACAAGTTGGGGGTTTTCCGTGGCGACCGAAGACGACGACGAGGAGCTGACGTTCGACGCCGAGCAGCCGCAGGCGGAAAAGCCGAAAGCCGAACCGCAGCCCGAACCGGCGCCCGCCAAGACCGAAGCCGAGGCAGAGGCCCCGGCCCCGGAACCCGCGCCGACAGCGGCGCCCGATGCCGAAGCGAAGCCCGCCGAATCCGCCGCCGCCGCGCCGTCGCGCAAGCCGTCGCGTTCCGGCATGGCGATCGCCGCGTGTCTCGGCATCTGCGTGATCACCTCCACCCTTGCGGCCGTGCAGTCATGGCGCGCCGCGAGCCTCGCCGCGGCGGCCGGCGGCAGCGGTTCCACGAAGGACGTGATCGCCAAGCTGAACGCGCTCCAGACATTGATGGAGCAGCAGCGGGACGCCATCGACGAACTGGCGACGCGGCCCGGCCTCGCCGCCGCATCGGCATCGCCGCAGTCGCTCGACGGCCAGATCAATGCGCTCGCCGCGGCGGTCAAGGCCAACCAGCAGATGGCCGAGCAGCTTCCTTCAGTCGTGATGAAGCAGGTCGACGACCGCCTCGCGCGCGTAGAGACCCGCCGCGCGGCGCCCGCGCCGGGCCCCCGGCCGCAAGCCGCCCGCCCCGCCGTGCAGCGCAGCGCAGCCCCGAAGCGCGCGCCGGAGCAGACCGCCGAAGCGACGAAAGTCCTCAGCACGCCGATCGTTCCCGCGCCGGTCGAGAAGAAACGACCCGCAGGCGAAGCGATCAGCTATCCGTGAGACGCGCGGTCTTTCAATAGGGCCAGCCCTCTTCATCGGCACGCGCAATGGCTTCCAGATCCTCGTCCAGCTGTTCGACAAGGCGGCGATAATCGTCGTCGCAGTCGCGCTCGAAATCCTCTTCCGGCCAATCGTCCTCCCATGTGTCGCCGTACCCGCCGGGCTGTTCGGCAAGCAGCGCCGCCCACCGTTCGGACCGCTGACGGGAAATCTCGACGACGGCCGTCTCGATGACGCGCAGCGCCTTGTCTGCGATCGGCCCCTTGATGCCGTGCGTCTGAAACAGTTCGGGCAAGCGCGGTAGTGTGCGGAGGCGTAGCCGGTAGATCTCGGTTTCGCCATTGCCGGCCGGAAAATCCTTGACCAGCTCGTCCCGATCGAAACTTTCGAACACCCGATCGAAGATCTTCTTCAGCCATTTCTCGGTGCTTTTTGTCGTACCGAGGGCCGGGAACGACCATTGCCCCACGAAACGCCAGTCGGTGCAGTTGAGGCACGGCCGAACACGCTTCGGCCAGGGGGCGACCCCGTTCAGATAGGCGAGCCGATCGGACCAGCCCGCCGAATAGCCGATCTTGAACAGATGAAGGCGATCGTTGGCAAGCGCCCATTCGGTGAGCCTGTCGCTCATGGCCACATAGACGAAGCCGCCTTCGAAACCCTGGTCCCGCAAGCCGTTGGTCATGACGCCCGCTCCCGCCGAAAGGATCCATCGGGACTCGGGAAAGTCCCGCGACCATTCTGCCGGTATTTCGCGAACACTCAACGCGCCGCCTTGCGGCAACTTATTCCGCCCACTCCGAAAGGCCGTGGCGCATCCGGTCGAGCGCGGCCTTCTTGATCTGGCAGACGCGCGCGGCGCCGACGCCGAGCACGGCGCCGATCTCGTCGAGGTTCAGCTCCTCGACATAGTAGAGCTGGAGCACCATCGCCTCGCGCTCGGGGAGGTTCCTGATACCCTCGGCAAGCGCGCGTTCGAGGTCCTTGCGCTCCAGCGTTTCGTCCGGCGTCTCGCCCTCGTCGGCGAACCACTGCGAATGGTCGGAATAGACCTCGTCGATGTTCTCGTAGCGCACGCCCTGCGTCGCGTCGATTTCCGCCTGCAACGCCTCGCGCGTGATGCCCATGTGCGCGGCGAGCTCCGCCTGCGCGGGCGGGCGCCCGAGCGCGAGTTCCGCCTCGCGGCGCGCGTCGTTCAGCTGCTTGCGGCGCACGAGCGCGCTGCGGCACATGTTCGCCTGCCGCCGGAGCTGGTCGATCATCGCGCCGCGGATGCGCGTGGTGGCGTAGGAGGAGAAGGCGGCGGTGCCGCGCTCCTCGAAATTGCGGGCGGCCTCGAGCAGCGCGATCGTGCCGATCTGCACGAGATCGCCGATCTCGATCGCCGAACTCACGCGTCCGAACACATGCCACGCGATCTTGCGGACGAGGCCGAGATTGGCCTCGACGAGCTGCTGCGGCGTCGGCGCCGCCTGGCGCCGGCCATAGACGAGGCCTCCGGCAAGCTCAGCCCGCGCGTGCATCGCGGTCCTCTCCGAAGAAGGCGGTGTTGGGCGCCGCGAGGATGTCCGTGCGCGTGCGCTTCGCGATGTCGAGCGCGAGGCTGCTCACCGCCCGCCCGGCCGCCGACAGCGGATAGGCCTCCACGAGGCAGCGCTTGCGCATCGCGGCGCTGTGCACGTGGTTGTCGTGCGGGATCGAGCCCAGATGCTCGATGCCGATGTCGAGGAACGTGCCCGCGACCTGCTTGAAGCGCGCGAACAGCCTGCGGCCCGCGAGCGCGTTCGCCACCATGTTGGTGACGACGAGCACCTCCCGGCAGCGGCCGCGCTGCGCGAGCGCCTTCAGGAGGCCGTAGGCGTCGATGAACGAGGCGGGCTCGTCGGTGAGCACGACGACCGCGAAATCGCTCTTCTCGACGAGCCCGGTGACGTTGGGCGCGATGCCTGCGGCGGTGTCGATGACGAGATAGTCGAGCGCATCCTCGAAGACGCGGAACTCGCGGCAGAAGCCGTCGAGCACCTCGTCCTCGATCACCGCGAGGCTGGCATCGCCCGATCCGCCGCTGACGAGCCCGATCCCCGCCGGTCCCGGCTGCACGATCTCGGTGAGCGGCACGCCGTCCTTCAGGGCGTCGCGCACGGTGCGGCCCGCCGGGCGGCCGAGCATGACGCCCGCGTTCGCGAGGCCGAGGTCGGCGTCGAACAGCATCACCCGCTTGCCGGACCGCGCGAGCGCGACCGAGAGATTGACGGACACATGCGTCTTGCCGACGCCGCCCTTGCCGCTCGCCACCGCCACGACGACGGGGCGGTTGCGGAGATCCTGGCCGGTCGGCGCGAACGATGTCATGTGGGAAAAGCCTTCGGTTGGCGCACGCTGCACGGCGGCGATCATTGCAGGGTCGCCGTCGCGCCGGTGGAGAGCGCCGCCGCGACCATGCGGCAGAGGCCCGTCGCCCGCGCGGCATCGTAGCCGCCTGCGAAATCGGCCGAACGCCCGATCCCGGCGAGCGGCACTCCACTCGAAAGCAGCATGGTCAACACCGCCCCCGGCGGCAGGGTTTCACCCGCATGGGTGAGAACATAGGCATCGAAACCTTGCGAAAACATCTCCGCGATCTGGCGATGCCGGGCGAGCTGGCCGCTGAGCGGCACCGTGCAGAGCACGGTGAGCCTGCCCGCGCGTTCGAGCGAGGCGCGCAGTTCCTCCACCTCGCAGGCGGCGAGCCGGGGGTCGCTCGGCATGTCGATGAACAGGCGCTCCTTGCGCGCGAGGCGCCGCGCCGCTTCGGCGAGGCTCTCGCCGCGCGCCGGTTCGGCGACCGGAATCTTCAGCAGGGCGCCGATCACCCGAAGCTGCTCGCGCGCGCCGGGGCGGCGGTCTCCGCTGAGCAGCGTGATGCGCTCGCCGGGGCGGGAGGCGCGCGCCATCGCGGCAAGCTGCGCCAGCGTCGTCGTCTTGGCGCTGCCGCTGTCCCCCACCACGCAGACGTGCGCGAGGTCGGTGTGCGGCGGCGGCACGATCTTCACCTCGCGCTCGACGCGGATGAGGAAGCGCGACCACGCGTCGGCGAGGTCGGTTCCGGCCGCGGCCATTTCGCCGGTCAGGAACTCGGGGTCGATGCCGACCGCCCGCGCCTGCGCGATGAAGCGGACCATCGGATCGCGGCCTCTGGGCTGCGGCGCGGGCGCAGGCGTTGCCGCCTGCGGCATCCGCGGCGCCTGCCGCTCGATGCCGCCCGCGACGATCTCGACGCCGTGGCGGGTGCGGCGGGTCTCGTAAACGACGGCGTCTGGGCCGAACATCTCGGCGACGCGTTCAAGCGCGATGCGGCTGCTCGGCGCTACGATGGTCGTGGTCTGCATGACGCTACCTTAAACTCCCTGTTCGTTGCCGCGGCCGACGACGGCCACCACCTGGACCTGACGGCTGTCCGGGATCTCGTAGAAGGACAGCACCGTCACATCCGGCAGATGCTGGCGCAGGAGCTGGAACAGCGGCCTGCGCACGAGCGGCGTCGTGACGACTGCAAATGTCGTGCCATCCGACAGCAGCGGACGCGCCGCCTCGCCGAGCGCGGTGAGGATGCGCTGCGACAATGCCGGGTCGAGCGGATAGGCGCCGGTGGGATCTGCGCGTACGGAGGCGACGAGAAGCTGCTCCAGCTCGCCGTCGAGCGTGATGATCTTCAGCTGCTCGCGGATGCCGCAGAGCTTCTGGACGATGAGCCCGCCGAGCGCCGGGCGCACCAGTTCGGTCAGCTCGCCCGCGTCCTGCGTGCGATGCGCGACCGCCGACAAGGCCTCGATAATCCGCCGGAAATCGCGGACCGGCACGGCCTCGTCGAGCAGGTTCTGCAAGACCTGCGTGATCGTCTGCAACGACAGCGTCTTGGTGACGGCGCCGACGAGCTGCGGCGCGGACGTCTGCAAGGTGTCGAGCAATTTCTGCACCTCGTCCTGCCCCAGAAGCTGGCGCGACTGGCTGCTGAGGATCTGGTTGACGTGCGTCGCCATCACCGTCGACGGGTCGACGACGGTGTAGCCGTTGGCGACCGCCTGGTCCTTCTCCTCCGGCGGAATCCACAGCGCGTCGAGCCCGAACGTCGGATCCTTGACGGCGCGTCCGGAAACCGACGCGTGGACGAGGCCGGAATCGAGCGCGAGCAGCTCCTGCGGCGCCACCTCGTCCTCGCCGTAGACGACGCCCGACACGAGCACGCGGTAGGCGTGCGGCGGCAGCGCCATGTTGTCGCGCACGCGGATCATCGGGATGACGAAGCCGAGCTCGCGCGAGAGCTGCCGGCGGATGCCGGTGAGGCGGCCCATCAGCGGCGCGCCGAGCTTTTCGTCGACGAGGCCGATGAGGCCGTAGCCGATCTCGACGCTGATCTGGACGTTGTCGGTGACGTCCTCCCAGCTGATCTGCGATTCCGCGTTGGGATCGACGACCGGCGTCTCGATGACCGGGGCCGTGTCGGCGATGGTCTTGGCCCGTTTCAGGCGCCACGCGACGACACCGGCGATGGCGGCGGCGGGCAGGATGATGCCGTGCGGCATCCCCGGCACGACGCCGAGCAGCGTCAGGATCACCGCGACCGGCATCCACGCGCCCGCCGAGCCGAACTGGCTCGACACCTGCCCGGTGAGATCGAGCGGCGAGGACACGCGCGTGACGATGATCGCCGCCGCGATCGAAAGCAGCAGCGCGGGGATCTGCGCGACGAGGCCGTCGCCGATGGCGAGCAGGATGTAGTTCGACCCGGCTTCGGCGAGCGTGAGGTCGTGCTGCACCGTGCCGAGGATCAGGCCGCCGATGATGTTCACGAACAGGATGAGGATGCCCGCGATGGCGTCGCCCTTCACGAACTTGGAGGCGCCGTCCATCGAGCCGTAGAAATCCGCCTCGGTCGCGACCTCCTGACGCCGCGCCTTGGCCTCGTCGGGGCTGAGCAGGCCGGCGTTCAGGTCGGCGTCGATCGCCATCTGCTTGCCGGGCAGCGCATCGAGCGTGAAGCGCGCCGACACTTCGGAGACGCGCCCCGCGCCCTTGGTGATGACGACGAGGTTGATGATGACGAGGATCGAGAACACGAAGATGCCGACGATGTAGTCGCCGCCGACGAGGAAGTTGCCGAACGCCTCGATGACGTGGCCCGCCGCGTGCGGCCCTTCGTGGCCGTTCACCAGCACGACGCGCGTCGAGGCGACGTTGAGCGCGAGGCGGAGCAGCGTCGCGAACAGCAGCACGGTCGGGAAGGACGAGAAATCGAGCGGCTTCTGCGTGTTCAGCGCCACCATGAGCACGGCGAGCGAGATCATGATGTTGAAGATGAAGAACGTGTCGAGCATGAACGGCGGGATCGGCACCACCATCAGCACGACGAGCAGCAGGATGCCGACCGGCAGGAACGCCGCGCGGCCCGCGCCGGCCCAGATCGAGCGGTTCATCTGGAGCGTTGCGGCGGTCACGAACGGCTCCGGGCGCTGGTCTTCAAGACGTCAAACTCCATGTGAAGGCGCTCAGCCGAGGCTGGCGAGCGTGAGATAGGCAAGCCGGGCGGCTTCCGGTTTCGTGGTCCCGAGCAGGCCGTCGAGCGCGGCGGCGTCCTCACCGGCGAGCGCGAGCGCAAGGCTCATCGGCAGCGGCGGTTCGGGGGATGGCATGGGCGTCGCCGCGGCAAGCGCCTGATCCGGGGTATCGTCGCCCATCTTGGCGGCGAAGCGCTCGTAGACGTCCGACAGCGAGCGCGGCGTGCCGTTCGATGCGTAGAACACCGCGCGGTTCGCGGCGGCGGCGGCGGGCATCACGCGGTCGGCGCGCTGGCCGGGGTCGGCGGCCATGGCGCCGAGGAACTTCGCGGCGCCGCGCGGCCCGAGGAAATGGCCCATGTAGAGGTCGGTCGCGTTCGCCGTGCGCCCCGTCGCCGCCGCGATGGCCGCGCCGTTCTCGCGCGCCGTCTCCGCCGCCATCAGCGCGGAGGCTTCGGGCTCGTTCCTGAGGTTCATGATCGCCGTGCGAAGGCCGGGGTCGGCGATGGTGAGCCGTCCGCGCGCGTCGGTCCTGATCGCGTTCGCGGCCCACGCAAGGCCGTGCTCCGCGCCGTGGCGCTTCAGCGCGCCGAGCCAGCTCTGGTCGATGAACTGGTAAAGCCCGGTGGCGCTGCTCGTGCGCGCCTTCGCATCGGGCCTGAGGCCGCTTTCGACCTTCGCCTGGTTGTAGAGATAGTCGAAATCGACCCCGGTGCGCCGGCTCGCCTCGGCAATCGCCGTGCGGACGCGATCAGCGCCTGCAGCGATCGTAGAAAGGGGCGTCGGATTCATGACGGCTTCGTCTCCTTCGAAGGGGACGAAGCAAGGGCCGTGCCAGTGTTCAGGTGGCAGAGATCAAGGGTGTGTGGAGATTCAGCTCAGGGCGAGGCGAAAATGGTGGATTTCGAGAACCGGAGCGCAGCGTACTCAAGGTACGTGAGCACCGGAAGCGCAGAAAGCCGCCTTTTGCAGCCCGGCATGGGCTGAATCTTCACACACCCTCAGGCGCAGTCGAGGTCCAGTGTGCGGTAGCCGCCGTCCATGCGGCCGTTGCGGCCGTAGCGGACCTGCGGCGCGTGTCCGGCCGCGCGCGACAACACGGCGAGGCGGCGCTCGACGCCCGCGAGCAGCAGGTTCACGCGCAGCGCCGCCTGCTCGCAAAGCTCGGCGCCTTCGCGGATCAGCGCGTCGGTCTCGGCGTCGCTGGCGACGATCGGCGAGAGCTGGAGCGCCGAAATGGCGGCGAGCTTCGCGGGCGTCGACGATTCGAGGACGCTGATGTCCCCGCTTTCCAGCGCCGCGATCTCTGCGCGCAGCGTGTCGTTCAGGGTCTTCAGCGTCTGCCGGTAGGCAGGGGCGTCCGTCATTCGGCCGCCCAGCCGAAATCGAGATCGACCATCTTGCGGGCGATCTGCTCGGGGTCGACCTTGTAGCTGCCATTGGCGATGGCGGCGCGAAGCTCGGCGACGCGCGCGGCATCGACCGGCGCGGAGGCGGCGTCCCGCGCGGCGGTGGCAAGCTCGGAAAGCTCGGCGCGCGCAGGCGTCGGCGCGGTTTCGGCCTTCGCGGTCTTCGCCGCGCCCGCCGCCTTCGCCGCAGCCGGGTCAAGCAGCACCGATGCTCCGTTCAGCCCCGCCGGGCGGCCAGAAATTCCGTCTACCATCCTATCGCCTCATCATCGCCTGAGCAGCGCAAAAAGCCCGTTATGAATTCATTCACGACCGTCTTCCGGATTTTTATAGCCCGGAAGCGCAACAATTCCCGGTCCGACCACGATCGCCTGCATCCGGCTGCCCGACGCGACGTTGCGAACCCGCACGCGGCCGCCCACGGGCGCGTCCTGCTCGGCGACGCCCTCGACCGCGACCTCGATCCCCGTCCCGCCGCTTTTGATCTGCACGGGATCGCCGCGTTTCACGGCATTGGCGGCGATCAGCATGTTGGCGCGCACCGCCTCGCCGGGACCCAGCGCGCGGATCACCACCTTGCCGACCACCTGGTCGACCGCCGTGACGCCGCCGGGCACGTAGGTATCGGGCCGGAAATCGACGTCGCCCGCCGTGATCGTGCCGCCGCGCGGCACCGGGCGAACGACGACCACGCTGCCGCTGCCGCCCTGCACGGCCCCCTGCCCTGCGGGGTTCATGTGCACGGGCACGTAGATCTGCCAGCCGTTCGGCCCGCCGCAGCGGACGAGCACGGTGGTCTGCCCGGTACCGTACCAGACGAGTTCCGGCCGCACCGCGCAGGCGCCAAGCTTCAGGCGCCTGTCGACGCGCGGCGTGCGCTCCGGCCCCGTGAACGCGCCGATGTGCGCTTCGAGGAGATCGAGGTTTTCGAAGATCACCGGCTGCGCGGCAGCCGCGGGCGCGGCGACGGCAATCATTGCCGCCAATGCCAACCGGCGTCGGGAAACCGTCGCTTTGTTCATCCAGCCTTGCATGACACATTTCCAAGCAATGTCCATGCCAAGGCCGGAAACGAGCGCCGGAAATCAGCGCAGACGCACCGCCGTCCGCGTCCCCGGCGGCACGCCGTCGCCGAGCACGCGCGCCCGCGCGGCGCTGCCCGACACCGAGACCACCTCGGCGAAGGTCCAGCCCAGCATCGCCTCTGGCCCCGCCCCCGCCGCGACGCGTACGTCGCCGAGCCCAAGGAGATCGCCGACGACGAGATCGCCGCCCGCCGCCGAGATCAGGAGCTCGTCGCCCGAGGCCCCGTTCACGGCCACTTCGAGCGGGCGGCAGCGCGCGAACGCGCCCGCTTCCTCCACGAGATCGGCGAGCTTGCCGCCGAAATCCGGCGCGACGGCGCGCCGCGACGGCCGGTAGTCGGCGGGCGCATATTCCCACGTCCGCGCCGCCAGCGTCCAGTCGCTGCCCCGCGTGATGCGCCCAAGCAGCGTGCCGCGCACGGCGTCGAACACCTCGACGCCGAGCACCGCCTCGGCGCGCTCGCCCGTCACGAGGCCGATGCCTTCGACCCGGCGCGGCCGTATCTCGACGAAGGGCTGGACGAACAGGCCGTAGCCGGGCGCGCCGCCGTGCGCGAGCGCCGCGTAACGCTCGGAGGATCGCCGCGCGGCGACGAGCGGCGGCGCGGCGGCATCGCCGTAGGCGCGCCGGAACGCGCGCTCGGCATCGGCGCGCACCGGCTCCGCGATGGCGGGATCAATGGCCGGGTCGATCTCCACCCGGAGCGCGCCGACGTGCATCGCCGGCCGCACCGCCGCGTTGCACTTGTGGGCTTCGAGCGGTGCAAGCGTTGCGGATACCGCAACCCGCAGCAGGCCGCCGTCGCGCCATTCGTCCGTCACCTCGAACCCCGTCACCTTCGCGCGCGCGGTCGCCCAGAGCGTATCGGAGCGCACGATGTTCCGGTCGATGACCGTCCGCGCCTCGACATCCATGCCCCCCGCCGCGACCGCCTGCCTGAGCGCGTCACCGATCGCCGCGCGCCGCGCGCGCGCCGCATCGGCGCCGAGCGGCGCGGCGCCTTCCACGTCCACGCGCACGTCCGCGGCGGCGGGAAAGGCCGCAAGCGCGAGAGCGGCAAGAAGAACGGCCCCGCGGCGCATCAGTCGGCCCCGCCCGCCGGGCGCTTCATCTCGACGATGGTTTCGTAGGTGTCGTCGCCCTTCGGCGTGATCTTGACGATGCGCGCCCCGGCGACCGTGCCGCTGACGGTCGCGCGGATCGAATCCGACTGGAGCGACGTGTTCGCCGCGGACGACTGCGACTGGAGCTTCACGCCGTAGACCTGCTCGGCGAGGTTGCGCAGCGCGGCGAGGTGCGAGGCGCGGATCGCCAGCAGGCGCCGCTCCTCGTCCGTCTTCGCGGGCTGCGACGAGATCGGCGCGAAGCCGACGCCGGTGAGCACGGCGGGCACCGCCTCCTGCGCGCGCGCGGGCAGGGCAAACAGGGCAAGCGCCGCAAGGACGGACCGGGACGTCATGAGTCTCATGGCAGGAATAACGACAGCTTCGGGTTAAGATTAAGTGGGCGCCGCCGCCGCGTCGGGAAACCGACGGAAGGCCGTCAAGGCCCCGACAAGGCGCGTTTGGGCGCAAAATATCTCCATGAAAATCATGATCTTACCGATCTGGCACGCGGCTTGCTGGAGCGGCAGCGGACAAAAGCATCAGGACGTGCCGCAATGGACGTACTCGACAATTATTTCGGTGTGCACGCGCAAGCGCTCGAATTGCGTTCGAAGCGCCTCGAGTTGCTCGCCTCGAACATCGCCAACGCGGCGACGCCCGGCTACAAGGCGCGCGACATTGATTTCGCCGCGCAGCTGAAGGCGGCCGAAAGCGGCGGCGCGCTCACCGTCACGACGAGCAATCACATCGGCGTCGGCGGCCCCGGCCCGGCGGGCGGCGCGCTCTACCGCATCCCGAACCAGGCGTCGCTCGACGGCAACACGGTCGAGCTTTCCACCGAGCAGACGCGCTTCGGCGAGAACGCCGTTCAGTACCAGACGACGCTGGCGTTCCTGAACGGCCGCATCAACACCCTCACCCGCGCGCTGAAAGGCGAATGACGATGGCCGGCCTTTCGATCTTCGACATTTCCGGCCGCGCCATGTCGGCGCAGCTCGTGCGGCTCAACACCACGGCGAGCAACCTCGCGAACGCGGGCTCCGTCGCGCGCAGCGAGGCGGAAGCCTACAAGGCGCGCAAGCCCGTGTTCGAGACCTACTTCGATCAGGCGAGCGGCGGGGCCGCGGCCACGGTGGACGTCGTCGATGTCGTTTCCGCCGGCGGCACGCCCGTGAAGCGCTACGATCCGGGCCACCCGCTCGCGGACAAGGACGGCTACATCTACGAGGCCGCGGTCGACCAGACGCAGGAGATGGTCGAGCTGCTCGAGGCCTCGCGCCAGTATCAGAACAACGTCGAGGTCATCCAGACCGCGAAGTCGCTGATGCTGAACACGCTGAAACTCGGACAGTGAGGCGGGCATGACAACGACCGGCACCGGCAGCAGCCTCGATCTCAACGCGCTCGGCATCAAGGGCTACGAGACGGGAAGCACCGTCACGCAGAAGAGCCAGCTCGACCAGAGCGATTTCCTGAAGCTGCTCACCACGCAGCTCAAGAACCAGGACCCGCTGAACCCGATGGAGAACGAGGCGTTCGTCGCGCAGATGGCGCAGTTCTCGTCGCTGGCGGGCATCACCGAGATGAACACCAAGCTCGGCAGCATCCTCGATTCGCTGAACAACAACCAGCTTTCGACCGCCACCGGCCTTGTCGGCAAATACGTGCTGACCTCGGGCGCCAAGGCGGTGCCGGACGCGACCGGCGCCGTGTACGGCGCCATCGCGATCCCCGAGGGCGCGACCGACACGACGATCGCGATCAAGGATTCCACCGGCGCGACGGTCCGCACGCTGAAGCTCGGCGCCGTCGAGGACGGCATCCACGAGTTCGCGTGGGACGGCAAGAACGACGCGGGCGAAGCCGTGGAGCCGGGACCCGTGACCATCGAGGCGACGGCGAGCGTCGGCGGCAAGCGCGAAGCGCTCTCCACCTCCGTCTATGCCCTCGTCCAGTCCGTCAGCATGGCGACGGCGAACAGCCCGATGACGCTCGACCTGCTCGGCATCGGCTCCGTCACCTTCGACAAGGTTCAGAAAGTCAGCAGCTAGTTTTCACCGTTTCGACAGGAGACCCTACCCATGGCCATGTACACCTCGCTCACCGGCCTCAACGCCGCGCAGACCGATCTCTCGACGACGTCCAACAACATCGCGAACGTCGGCACGGTCGGCTTCAAGCGCTCGCGCGCCGAGTTCGGGGACATCATCTCCAGCTCCGCGCTGCAGAGCGCCGGCCGCGTCGCCGGCTCGGGCACCGCGCTCAAGACCATCAAGCAGCAGTTCACGCAGGGCGCGATCCAGTCGAGCCTCAACGTCATGGACCTCGCGATGATGGGCGAAGGCTTCTTCATGGTGAAGTCGACCTCGGGCACCACCGACATGCAGTTCACGCGCAACGGATCGTTCAGCGTGAACAACGAGCGTTTCGTCGTGGATAGCGGCGGCCAGGCGCTTCAGGTCTATCCGGTGAACGATTCGGGCACTGTGATCTCGACGAGCATCAACGACACGCGCGCGCTGCGCCTGCCGCTAACCTCGGGCCAGCCGCGCGCGACGACCGGCATCAACCTTGCGCTCAACCTGCCGTCGGATGCGGAGGTGATCCCGAACAACCCGATCTTCACGCCTGCGAACCCCTACGCGTTCAACCCCGGCAACCCGGCGACGTACAACCGGTCGACATCGACGACCGTCTACGATTCGCTCGGCAATCCGATGGCGGCCGAGATCTACTATGTGCGCATGTCGAGCTCCAACTCGTCAGCGACGACGAACGACTGGAATGTCCACGTGATCGTCGACGGCACGGAACTGACGCCCTCGTCGGGGCCGTCGCCGATGCAGCTCCGCTTCGACAACTTCGGGCAGATCGTTTCGCCGACCGGCGGCGTCGCCTTCGACCCGCTGACCATTCCCGGCGGCGATCCGCTGCTGGTCTCGATCAACCACGGCACGTCGACCACCCAGTATTCGGACCCGTTCTCGATCGTCTCGCTGACGCAGGACGGCTACCCCTCGGGCCGCCTCGACAGCGTGACCGTCGACAACAACGGCGTCGTGCGCGCCAGCTTCACCAACGGCCAGACACAGGCGCTCGGCAAGGTGGCGGTGGCGACCTTCGCGAATGCCAACGGCCTCAAGCAGACCGGCGACGCGCACTACACCGCCACGGGCCTCTCCGGCGAGCCGATCCTCGGCGAGGCGGGCGCGAGCGGCGTCGGCACGATCCGTTCGGGCGCGCTCGAAATGGCGAACGTCGACATCACCGAGGAGCTCGTCAACCTCATCACCGCGCAGCGCAACTTCCAGGCGAACGCGAAAGCGATCGAGACGGACAGCGTCATGACCAGCGCCATCATCAACATCCGCAGCTAAGCGGATTGATCTGACCGGAACCGCCGATGGACCGTCTCGTCTACACCGCCCTCTCCGGCCTGCGCAGCGCCATGGCTGCGCAGGACGTGACGGCGCACAACATTGCGAACGCGAGCACGATCGGCTTCAAGCGCGACGTCAGCGAAGCGCAGAGCCGCCACCTCGTCGGCGGGCAAAGCTTCGCCAGCCGCATCCAGGCGGCGGAAGGCACGCTTGCCGCCGATCAGGCCCCCGGCACGGTGAACCAGACCGGCCGCGCGCTCGACGTCGCGATGACGGGCGAGGCGATGATGGCGGTTCAGGCCCCGGACGGGACCGAGGCCTACACGCGCCGCGGCGATCTTCGCATCAGCGCGACCGGCATTCTTGAAACCGGGGACGGCCTCGTCGTCGTCGGCGAGGGCGGACCGATCACGGTGCCGCCTGCGAACACGGTGGAGATCGGCGCCGACGGCACGGTCAGCATCCGCCCGCAGGGCGGCCAGCTCAACGAGATGACCGAGATCGGCCGCATCAAGCTGGTGACGCCCGAGCAGGGCGCGCTGAAGAAGGGCCTCGACAACCTGATGCGCACTGCGAATGGCGGCGAGATCGCGCAGGATGACGCGGCGCGGCTTTCGACCGGCGGGCTTGAAGGCTCGAACGTCAACATGATGGCCTCGATGGTCGACATGATCGAGCAGGCGCGCGCCTACGAGGTGCAGATGCAGCTCGTCACTAGCGTCCGCGACATGGACATGAGCAGCACGTCGCTGCTGCGTCTGGAATAGCAAGGAAGGAGTCCGGCACATGAGCTCGGCACTGCACACGGCACGGAGCGGCCTCGACGCGCAGGACATGCGTATGCGGGTCATCTCCAACAACCTCGCCAACGTGAACACCACGGGCTTCAAGCGCGACCGCGCCGAATTCCAGAGCCTGATGTACCAGAACTACCGCCAGGCGGGCGCCAACAGCGAGCAGGCCACGCAGTATGCGACCGGTCTCAACATCGGCACGGGCGTGCGCGTCGTCGGCACCGAGCGCATCAACACGCAGGGCTCGATGCAGGCGACCGACAACCCGACCGACATGGCGATCAACGGCGACGGCTATTTCCAGGTGCTGAAGCCGGACGGCACGATCACCTACACGCGCGACGGCTCGTTCACGGTGAGCAGCGAGGGCCTGCTCGTCACCAACGACGGCTATCCGCTGCAGCCCGACATCACGATCCCGGAAGGCGCTCAGTCGCTCACCATCGGCAAGGACGGCACCGTCAGCATCGTCAATCCGGGCGATGCGACGCCGAGCCAGATCGGCCAGATCCAGATCGCCAACTTCCTGAACCCGGCCGGTCTCCAGCCGCTCGGCGACAACCTCTTCGCCGAAACCGCGGCGAGCGGCGCGCCGATCGTCGGCACGCCCGGCGTCGACGGCCTCGGCGAGATCAACCAGAACATGCTCGAAACCTCGAACGTCAACATGGTCGAGGAAATGGTCAACATGATCGAGACGCAGCGCGCCTACGAGGTGAACTCGAAGGTGATCTCCACCGTCGACGGGATGATGCAGTATGTCACGCAGAACCTTTAAGGCCGCGGCGTTCTCGCTGCTCGCCGCCACCACGGCGTGCGCGGCGCCCTACGAGCGGCCGATGGCGGAATTCTCGCCGAGCTACGCGCCGACGCCGCAGCAGCCGGTGCAGGCGACGGGCGCGATCTACCAGTCCGGCCGCTTCGCGAGCCTCGTCGAGGACAACCGCGCGCGGCGTGTCGGCGACGTGCTGACCATCGTGCTCGTCGAGAAGACGCAGGCGGCGAAGTCGGTGTCGAGCGCAAGCTCGCGCAACAGCGACATGGCGCTCACCCTGCCGAACGCGAAGCCCTTCTCGTGGGTGCCGGACGGGCTGCTTTCGGGCGGCAGCGGCCAGAGCTTCGCGGGACAGGGATCGGCCGCGCAGTCGAACCAGCTGACCGGCGAGATGACCGTCACCGTGGCGCAGGTCTACCCCAACGGCACCATGCTCGTGCGCGGCCAGAAGCTCATCAAGCTCAACCGCGGCGAGGAGTACCTCCAGATCTCCGGCATCGTGCGCCCGCAGGACGTGACGCCGGAGAACCGCGTCGCCTCCACGCGCGTCGCCGACGCCCGCATCGCCTATTCGGGCACCGGCGAGCTCGCGCAGCAGACCCGCATGGGCTGGCTGCAACGCTTCTTCACCGCAATTACACCCTTCTAGGTCCAAAGGACTCGCTATGCGCCTTCGCCGCTTCCTCATCGCTCTTGTCCTCGCCTGCGGTTTCACCGCACCGGCGTCTGCGGAGCGCGTCAAGGACCTCGGCGACTTCGCCGGCATCCGCTCGAACCAGCTCGTCGGCTACGGCATCGTCGTGGGTTTGAACGGCACCGGCGACGACAACCTCGAATACACGATCCAGAGCATGAGGAGCGCCATCGCGCGCTTCGGCGTCGTCATCCCGCCGGGGGTAAAGGCCAGCCTCAAGAACGCCGCCGCCGTGATGGTGACGGCGGACCTGCCGCCGTTCGCGAAGCCCGGCCAGAAGATCGACGTGACCGTCTCGGCGATCGGCAAGGCGAAGTCGCTTCGCGGCGGCAACCTGCTGCTGACGCCCCTCGTCGGCGCGGACGGCGAGGTCTACGCGATGTCGCAGGGCAGCCTCGCCGTCGGCGGCCTCGGCGTCGAGGGGCAGGACGGATCGAAGGTGACGGTGAACGTGCCCTCCACCGGCCGCATCCCGCAGGGCGCGTCCGTCGAGCGCATGGTCGACACGCCGTTCGCCACTTCGCCGAGCCTCGTCCTCAACCTCCGCGAGGCCGATTTCACGACGACGCAGCGCGTCGCCGACGCCATCAACAAAACGCTCGGCGGCGGCACCGCCACGCCGATCGACGCGGTTTCCATCGAAGTGACCGCGCCGATGCAGGCCGACCAGCGCATCAGCCTCGTCTCGATCATCGAGAACATCGAGGTGCAGCCCGCCGCCCCCGCCGCGCGCGTCGTCATCAACTCGCGCACCGGCACGGTGGTGATCGGCGCCAACGTCCGCGTCTCGCCCGCCGCCGTCAGCCACGGCAGCATGGTGGTGAAGGTGACGGAGAACCCGCAGGTCAGCCAGCCCGGCCCCTTCTCGCGCGGGCAGACCGCCGTGGTGCCGGACAGCGGCATCGAGGTCGAGCAGGGCGGCGCGCACATGTTCCTGTTCAATCCCGGCGTCGCGCTCGACGACATCGTGAAGTCGGTGAACGCCCTCGGCGCCACCCCGGCCGATCTCGTCGCCATCCTCGAAGCCTTGAAGCAGGCGGGCGCGCTCAAGGCGGAGCTGATCGTGATATGAGTACGATCGGCGGCCTTCAGAACGGCGGAACCGCGGCTGTCGACGACAGCCGCCGGAACACGCAGGCGAACCTCGACAAGGCCGCACAGCAGTTCGAGGCCGTGTTCGTGAACCTGATGCTGAAGCAGGCGCGGCAGTCCGTGCCCGACGGCGGCCTGTTCCGGAGCGAGGCCCTGAAGACCTTCCGCGAGATGCAGGACCGCGAGCTTGCGGGAACCCTCGCCAAGCACAGCCCGCTCGGCATCGCCGAGGCGCTGAAGGACTTTCTCGCCCGCGGCCAGAAAACCGCGGCGACCGCGACGAACGAAGGCGAAGCGAAATGAGCGACCTCCTCAGCCTCGGCGCATCGGGCGTCCGCGCCTACCAGACCGCGCTCGACATCGTCGGCGAGAACATCGCTAACGCCAATGTCGCGGGCTACTCGCGGCGCACCGCGATGGTGACGGAAAACCCGTCCGCGGGCGGCGGCTTCCCGCTGGTCCGGCAGACCGCGGCGGGAAGCGGCGTCAACGTGAGCGGCGTCGCCCGCGCCTACGACGCCTTCCTCGCCAGCGATGCGCGCACCGCCTCGGGCGACTACGCCCGCGCCCAGACGCGGCAATACTGGCTGAGCGAGATCCAGTCGTTCCTCAACACCGGCTCGCAGGGCCTTTCCGGCCGGCTGACCGCCTTCTACAACGCCGCGCAGGACGTCGCCGCCGATCCGACCGCGCTGTCCGCGCGCGACGCCTTCCTGTCGGCGGCGGGAGAGGTCGCCGCGCAGTTCCGCAGCCTCGCGCAATCCTTCGACGCGACGCGCGTCGGCATCAAGCAGGACGTCGACCAGACCGTCGACCGCATCAACGACCTCACCAGCGCGCTCTCGACGCTGAACGGCACCATCCGCCGCACGGCCGCCGGCACCTCCGCCTCCGCGAGCCTCGCGGACGAGCGCGACCGCCTGCTGAACGAGCTTGCGACGCTGACGAAGATCGACGTCACCGTGCGCGGCGACGGCACGGTCGACCTGCGGCTCGACAATGCGAACGGCCCCATCCTGCTCGACCAGATGGGCGCGAAGCTGCTCGGCGCCACCGAGGCGAACGGCAAGATCAGGCTGACGCTCGATCCGTTCGGGAGCAGCGGCACGATCCCGGTGCCCGGCAGCGGCGTGCTCGCGGGCCTTTCCGACGCCTACACGCAGAACAGCGACAGCACGGCGGCGATCGACACGCTCGCCCAGCAGTTCATCACCAGCGTCAACGCCGCGCACCGGCAGGGCGTCGACCTGAACGGCGTGGCCGGCGGCGACCTGTTCGCGGCAAGCTCGCTGGTGGCGACGCCGTCGCGGACCAACACCGGGCAGGCCACGCTCGACATGCAGGTGACAGACGAATCCCTCGTCTTCGCCGGCGGCTACGAGCTCTGGTACGACGGCGCGACCAGCCAGTGGACGCTCTCGCGCGCCGACGGCAGCGCCTCCGTCACCGGCAGCGGCACGCTCGATCTCGACGGCATCCACCTCGAGCTCGGCGGCGCGCCGAGGGGCGGCGACTGGTTCCAGGTGAGTGGCGTCAGCGGCGCCGCGGGTATGCGCGTCCTCGTCGGGGACGGCGCGGACGTCGCCGCCGCAGCGCCGTGGTCGGCCGATATTTCCGCGGCCAATCAGGGCACGGGCACCGCCGCGGTCCGCAGCAATCTGGCCGCCGCGACGATTCCCGCGCCGGTGCCGACGAGCTTCACGGTCCGCATGGGCGCGGGCAACACCTACGAGATCATCGACACCGCCGACACGGCCGTGCCGCCCGCCGTGCTGGCGAGCGGCCCCTACGTGCCGGGCGCATGGATCCCGGTGAACGGCTTCGACGTGCAGCTTTCGGGCGCCGTCGCGGAAGGCGACAGCTTCGTCGTCGTGCCGACGGCGGCGGGCATGGCCGACAACGCCAACATGCTGCGTATGATCGACACGCGCCTCGGCAGCCCCGGCTTCGAGGGCCGTTTCGCGCGCGAGGTGACGCGCGTCGCGACGAGCCTCAACGACACGAAGGCGCTTGCCTCCGCGACGCTCGCGATGCGCGACAAGGCGCTCGAAGCGCGCGATGCGGCGTCCGCGGTCAATCTCGACGAGGAAGCCGCCGATCTCATCCGCTTCCAGCAGGCCTATCAGGCCTCGGCGAAGATCATCGCGGCCGCCCGCGAGATCTTCCAGACCATCATCGACATCCGCTGAGCTTTTTCGGGGAACCGCATATGCGCGTCGGCACCTTCCAGTCCTTCCAGTCGCAGATCAGCCGCATGGGCGCGCTGCAATCGACGCTCGCGCAGCTCGAGGCGCAGATCGCCTCGGGCAAGCGCATCCTCGATCCGTCGGACGATCCGCTGGGGTCGAGCCGCGTCGCCGATCTTCAGCGCAGCATCGACGACAACCAGCAGTTCATCCGCAACATGGACGCGATCACCACGCAGCTCTCGCTCGCCGACAGCGCCGTGGACGCCATGTCGAACCAGATGGTGCGCGCCAAGGAGCTCGCCATACAGGCCGCGAACGCCACGCTCACCGATGCCGACCGGCAGGTGATCAGCACCGAGCTCGGGCAGATCATCGACCAGATGCTGTCGCTTTCGAACACGCGCGACGCGGCGGGCAACTATTTGTTTTCAGGCGCGTCCGTCGGCACGGCGCCGTTCGTGCGCGATGCGGCCGGCGCCATCGTCTGGCAGGGCAGCGGCGAGCCGCCGAAGGTGCCGATCAGCGCCGACGTCGCGGTCTCGACGGGCGCGAACGGCCTTTCGATGCTCTCCATCGACACGAGCGGCGGCCGCCAGACGATCCTTGCCGCGCTCACCGAGTTCAAGGCGCTGCTCGACGACCCCGCCGTCGATGCCGCGACCTTCGCGAGCGGCATGGAGAAGGCGCTGCGCGACACCACCGCGGGCGTCGACCGCCTCGCCGACCAGCGCGCGACCTTCGGCTCGCGGCTCGCGCAGGTGGGAACGGAAACCGATCGGCTGAAGGCGCTGGAGACCACGATGACGACCGCGAAGAGCAATATCGAGAGCCTCGATGTCGCCGCCGCCATCGTCCAGCTGAAGAGCGCGATGACGCTGCTCGACGCTTCCCAGCAGAGCTTCGCCCAGATCAAGAAACTGTCGCTGTTCAGCTACTTGTAGGCTGGCGGCGGCGCATGTGCTGCACCGCAACAAATCTGTGCCGGGGGAAGCCTTTCTCAACCTTTGGGTGCCTAAATGACCGTCAGTCGGGGTCGTTAAGCAAGATGGGCGGGCGGCGTCGCAAGGATCCGGCGATACCGGCAGGCAATGGAGTTGTGCGTTAGATGTTGGCGGCGATCGGTCTCATTGTCCTATTCGCGATGGTCTTCGGTGGTTTCGCCATCACCGGGGGCAATCTCGAGCCGGTCTTCCATGCGATTCCGCACGAAATGCTCATCATCGGCGGCGCCGCCGCGGGCTCGCTGCTGCTGGGCAACAGCTTTGTCGTCCTGAAGCAGGTCGGCGGCGGCGTCGGCAAGATCTTCAAGGGCGCGACCTACAACAGGAAGGACTATCTCGACGCGATCTTCCTCGCCTCCAAGCTGATGAAGACCATGAAGGTCGAAGGCCCGGTCGCGATGGAAGCGCACATCGAGGACCCCAAGTCGAGCAGCATCTTCGCCGAGTATCCCAAGCTGCTGAAGGACCATTTCCTCATCGACTTCATGGCCGACGCCATCCGCCTCGTCGTCGTCTCCTCGGGCACGCTCAACGTGCACGCGGTCGAGGAGATCATGGACAACGCGCTGAAGACCCACCACCACACGGCGATGAAGCCGGTGAAGGTGCTGCAATCCACGGGTGACGCCCTCCCCGCGCTCGGCATCGTCGCCGCCGTGCTCGGCGTCGTGAAGACGATGGGCTCCATCGACCAGCCGCCCGCCATCCTCGGCGGCATGATCGGCTCGGCGCTCGTCGGCACCTTCCTCGGCGTGCTGCTCGCCTACGGCATCGTCTCGCCGATGGCGAACCGGCTGGAGCAGATTCTCGAGGAAGACGGCGAGATCTACCACGTCGCCAAGGCGATCATCATCTCCTCGCTGCACGGCAACGCGCCCGCGATGGTCATCGAGGCCGCGCGCACCAGCATCAGCATCAAGAACCAGCCCGGCTTCGCCGAGGTGTTCGACGGGCTTCGCGGCCGATGAGCGCGGAACCGATCAAGCCGCTGGTCGCCGAGGCGGAAGTCCCGCCGCCGATCATCATCAAGAAGATCACCATAGAGGCGCACGGCGGCCACCACGGCGGCGCGTGGAAGGTCGCCTACGCCGACTTCGTGACCGCGATGATGGCGTTCTTCCTGCTGCTCTGGATCGTCGGCGCCACCAACGAGGACCAGCGCAAGGGCATCGCCGACTATTTCTCGCCGACGCTCGTCCAGCACACCAAGGCGGGCGGCTCCAACGGCGTCATGGGCGGCCGCGCCATGCTGGCGCCCGATGGAAACGCGCCGAACGCCGTGCCCAAGGGCACGCAGCGGCTGATGCCCGTCACCAGCTTCTCGCGCGTGACCCCGCCGACGCCCGAGGAACGCGCGCTCGCCGACCAGTTGCAGAGGGAAGACGTGAAACGCTTCGAGGCGGCCGCAGAGGACCTCGAGAAGCGCATGGCGAGCGACAGGAACCTCGCCCGGCTCCGCGACCAGATTCGCCTGTCGGTGACGCCGGAGGGGCTGCGCATCGACATCCTCGACGAAGCCGATTTCGCGATGTTCGCGGTCGGCACCAACCGGCTTTCGCCGCAGGCGCAGGACCTCGTGCGCGCCGTCGCCACGGCCGTGCAGACGATGCCCAACCCGATCGCCATGCGCGGCCACACCGACAGCCTGCCCTATGCGGGCGGCTCGATCGGCGGACCAGCGGGCGGCATGAACAACTGGGTGCTTTCCGCGCAGCGCGCCGAGGCGACGCGCGCCGCCCTTGCCGCGGGCGGCGTCGATCCGACGCGCTTCTCGCGCCTCGAAGGCGTCGCCGACCGCGAGCCCTTCAACAAGGCGAACCCCTACGATCCGCGCAACCGGCGCATCAGCGTGACATTGCTGTACCGCACCCCGATGGGGGCCGGACCCGCCGCCCAACCCAGCGCCCAGCCCGCTGCCGAATAAGACGGGTTGATCGGCACGGCAGATGCGTGCATATGCACGTATCATGTCCTCCCCCTGCGTTTGCACACGCCTGCGCCGCGCCGCGCGCGCCGCGAACACGCTCTACGATGCCGCGCTGGCACCGGCCGGTCTCACCACGCCGCAGTTCGCGCTGCTGCGCACGCTGGCGCGCACCGGCGCCTGCTCGCTGACGGCGTTCGGCGCCGCCACGGGCCATGACCGGACGACGCTGAACCGCACCGTCGGCGCGCTCGAGCGCGAGGGCCTCGTGCAATCCTGCGCGGGCGACGACAAGCGCCGGCGCATGGTTTCCCTGACCGATGCGGGCCGCGCCGCCATCGACCGCGCCTCGCCGCTCTGGGAACGCGCGCAGGCGGAGATGGCGCGGCAGGTCGACACGGAGACGCTGTTCGCGCTGCTCGACCGCGTCGAATCGGCGGTGCGCGCATGAAGCGCCCCGCCGTCGTCATCGTCTGCGGGGCGCTGATCGTCACGCTCGCCATGGGCGTCCGGCAGACCTTCGGGCTGTTCCTTCCCGAGATGAGCGCCGCGCTCGACATCGGGCGCGGCACCTTCGGGCTGGCGCTCGCCATCCAGAACCTGCTGTTCGGGCTCGTGCAGCCGTTCGTCGGCGCCATAGCCGACCGCCACGGTGCCGGGCGGGTCGTCGCCGTCGGTGCGCTCGTTTATGCGCTCGGCCTGATCGGCGCGGCGATGACCGGCAGCGCGCTCGGCCTTCACATCACGTTCGGCGTGATCGTCGGCATGGCGCAGTCGGCGACGACCTTCGTGGTCGTGCTGGGCGCAGTCGGCCGCGTCGTGCCGGAGGCGCAGCGCTCGCTCGCCTTCGGGATGGTCACGGCGGGCGGCTCGCTCGGTCAGTTCCTCGTCGTGCCCGCCGGGCAGATGCTGCTCGGCGACTTCGGCTACCGCACCGCGCTCATGGTGCTCGCCGGCGTCGTCGCCGTCGCCGCGGCGCTGTCGGTCGGCGTCGCCGGAAAGCCGCAGCCGGCGCGCGGCGAGGGTCCCGACCAGCCGCTCGGAAGCGCCCTTGCCGAGGCGGCGTCCAACCGCAGCTTCCAGCTGCTGACCGCGGGCTTCTTCGTCTGCGGCTTCCACATCGCGTTCATCGCCACCCATTTCCCCGCCTATCTCGCCGACAAGGGCCTCGGCGCGTCGATCGGCGCGACGGTGCTGGCGCTCGTCGGCCTGTTCAACATCTTCGGCTCCTACGTCTTCGGCCTGTGGGGCGACCATGCGCCGAAGAAGCTGCTGCTGAGCGGCCTCTACGCGGCGCGCGGCCTCATCATCGTCGTCTACCTGCTGCTACCGGTTTCACCCGCCTCGACTCTGGTCTTCGCGGCGGCGATGGGCTTCCTCTGGCTCGGCACCGTGCCGCTGACGAGCGGCCTCATCGGGCAGATCTTCGGCGTGCGCTATCTCTCCATGCTCTACGGCATCGTGTTCCTCAGCCATCAGGTCGGCAGCTTCTTCGGCGCGTGGCTATCGGGCGCGCTCTACGACCTCTCCGGCAGCTACGATGCCGCATGGGGCGCCTCGATCGCGCTCGCGGTGATCGCCGCGCTGCTGCACCTGCCGATCCGCGCCGTTCCGGTCGCGCGGTTGCAGCCCGCATGACCCGCCGCGCGCACCTCCTCGCCGTCGCGCTCGGCGTGCTGGCAGCGGCCGGCGGCTGGGCGCTCTGGGAGAGCGAGGGCGCCATGCTCTGGCTCGCGGGATTTTCCAGCCTGTGCGGTTGATCGGCTTGCGCCCGCGCGCGAACCGGGCTAGCAGCACACCGTCATCTGGGGAGTAGCCAGCCGCCGACGAGGCGGGCCTTCGTGTCAACATACTCGGTCGAGAGGCCGTGGCGCGAGGGGAACGGGACCACCGTTCGGGCGAGACCAATGACGTCGCTTTCCCGTCCGGTCGGGCGGGGGGAGCGATGTCGTTGGATCTGCGTTCCGCCCGACCCCGGAGATGTCCCTTGGAAGCCCTGTTCGTTTCGACCGCCGTGGTCGCGCTCGCCGAGATCGGCGACAAGACCCAGCTGCTCGCCATCGTCCTCGCCGCCCGCTTCGCGCGTCCCTGGCCGATCATCGCGGGCATCTTCGCCGCCACGCTCGCCAACCACTTCCTCGCCGCCCTCGTCGGCAGCGAGGCCGCCTCGATCCTCGACGGCCCGTGGTTCCGCTACGCGGTCGGCGCCTCGTTCATCGCCATGGCGATCTGGACGCTCGTCCCCGACAAGTTCGACAACATCGAGAACAGGCCCGCCCGCTTCGGCGCCTTCCTGACGACGCTCATCGCCTTCTTCCTCGTCGAGATGGGCGACAAGACGCAGGTCGCTACCGTCGCGCTCGGCGCCCGCTTCGAAAGCGTGGTCCCCGTCACGATGGGCACGACCTTCGGCATGATGATCGCGAACGTGCCCGCCGTGTTCCTCGGCGACGCGCTGATCCGCCGCGTGCCGATGCGCGCCGTTCATAGCACCGCGGCGCTCCTGTTCCTCGCGATCGGCATATGGGTGGTCGCGCAGACGGCAGGCTGGGTGTGAGGCCCGGCATCTGCAAGGAAGCACTGGACAATCCGGGCTGCAACGCGCATCGCTTCGGCCCATGACCGCTACGCCCAAGGCGCGCGCGCCGCGCCGTCTCACCCGGGAGGACTGGATCGCGAGCGCGCGCAAGACGCTGGTCGAACGCGGCGTCGACGACGTGAAGGTCGATCGGCTGGCGAAGCAGATGCGCGTGACGCGCGGCAGCTTCTACTGGCATTTCCAGCACCGCCGCGACCTTCTCGACGCGCTGCTGACCGACTGGGAAGCGCGCAACTATTTCGAGATCGCGCAGATCCGCGCGCGCTGGGCGAAGAACGCGCCCGATCTCACCGAGGTCGTGGCGAGCTGGCTGGAAGCCGACCCCGCTTTCCCCTCCTTCGACGTCGCCGTGCGCGCGTGGGCGCGCAAGAGCAACGAGGTCGCCGAGGCAGTCGAACGCGCCGATGCCGCGTGGATCGCGCTGCTGCAGGAGCTGTTCGAGAAGAGCGGCTACGACAGCGACGAAAGCCTCGTCCGGGCGCGCATCACCCATTTCCACCAGATCGGCTACTACGCGCTCGGCTTCCGCGAGCCGCACGCGGAGCGGCTTCGCCTCGTGCCGCTGTACTACCGTGTCCTCACCGGACGCGAACCGACGGCGAAGCTGATCAAGGTCCTCGACGATCTCGTCCGCGAAACGCCCGCCCCCAGGCGCGCGGGGCGCAAGGCCGCCGGCTAGCCGCTCCACAGTGCAAACCTGTACCGTCATCCCGGGGGCATCAGCGCCCAGGACCGTGATTCTTTCGATCACCATACATTCCGAAGGGTTGATTCCAAACACTAGTGTATCTATTGCTTCCCGGACGGCGTAACGAGGGTCGAGAGGCGGGAGACGGAGCAAGTGACACGATATTCGGCGTGGTCGCTGCTGCGCGCGGGCCTTTCGGGGCAGCGGACGTGGACGCCCGCATGGCGCGAGGGGAAACCCCGGAAACGCTATCAGGCCGTCATCATCGGCGGCGGCGGGCATGGCCTTGCGACGGCCTATTATCTCGCCAGCAAGCACGGCATGAAGGACATCGCGGTGCTGGAGCGCGGCTGGATCGGCGGCGGCAACACGGGGCGCAACACCACCGTGATCCGGTCCAACTATTTCTTCCCGGAAAGCACGCGCTTCTACGATTTCTCGCTGTCGCTCTATGAGGGGTTATCGCGCGAGCTCAACTACAACATCATGTTCTCGCGGCGCGGCATGTGGACCTTCGCGCACGACCGCCACGGCGTGGAGATGCTGCGCCGCTCGGTGAACGCGATGCGCCTCAACGGCGCCGACGCCGAATATCACGAGGGCGCGGACGTGCTTCGCCGCATTCCCGGCCTCAACCCCACCCCGCGCTTCCCGATCCTTGCAGGCCTGCTGCAGCCGCGCGGCGGCACCGCCCGCCACGACGCCGTCGCGTGGGGCTACGCACGCGCCGCGGACAGGCTCGGCGTCGACATCATCCAGAACTGCGAAGTAACCGGCTTCGACATTCGCGAGGGACGCATCACCGGCGTCCAGACCTCGCTCGGCGACATCGCGGCGGAGCGCGTCGGCCTCGCGGTCGCGGGACACAGCAGCGTGATGGCGAAACGCGCGGGCTTCCGCCTGCCGATCGTCTCCTACGCGCTTCAGGCGTTCGTCTCGGAGCCGATGAAACCGGTTCTGGACACCGTGGTACTGGCGCCCTCCACCGGCACCTACCTCAGCCAGTCCGACAAGGGCGAGATCGTGGTGGGGGGCACGCTCGACCTGTTCCCCTCCTATGCCCAGCGCGGCAGCCTGCCCGTGCTCGAACACACGGCGGCGGGCCTCATAGACCTGTTCCCGCACTTCTCGCGCGTGCGCCTGCTCCGGCAATGGGCGGGCATCGTCGATGTCGTGCACGATTCGACGCCGATCCTCGGCGAAAGCCCGGTCAAGGGCCTGTACCTCAACTGCGGCTGGGGCACCGGCGGCTTCAAGGCGATCCCCGGCGGCGGCTTCTGCCTTGCCCACCACATCGCCACCGGCGAAGCGTACCCGCTTGCCGCCCCCTTCTCGCTCGACCGTTTCCGGACCGGCGCGCTCATCGACGAAGCCGCCGCCTCCGGCATTGCCCATTGAGGATGCCATGCTGCTGATCGACTGTCCCTGGTGTGGGCCGCGCGCCGAGAGCGAGTTCCGCTGCGGCGGCGAGAGCCCGATCGTCCGCCCCGCCGCCCCGGCGTCCACCGACGACACGGCATGGGCGGACTACATGTTCTACCGCGACAACGTGAAGGGCCTCGGCTTCGAACGCTGGCACCACCGCTTCGGCTGCGGCCTCTGGTTCAACGTCGCGCGCGACACGGTTTCGCATCGTATCCTCGCCGTCTACGGCATGACCGATCCCCGCCCCGTGCTGGAGAGCGAGGCATGAGCGGCTATCGCCTCGAACACGGCGGCGACATCGACCGCAGCCGACCCGTCACCTTCCGCTGGGAGGGCAGGACCCATTCGGGGTTCGCGGGCGACACGCTCGCCTCCGCACTGCTCGCGAGCGGCGAGCGCATGGTCGGGCGCAGCTTCAAATACCACCGCCCGCGCGGCCTCATCGCCGCAGGACTCGACGAGCCCAACGCCATCGTCCAGCTCGAACAGGGCGCGGGCACGATCCCGAACCTCAAGGCGCCTTACGTAGAGCTTTACGAGGGACTCGACGCGAACCCGGTGAACGCGTGGCCGAGCCTCCGCTTCGACCTGATGGCGGTGAACGGCCTGTTCAAGCGATTCATCCCGGCGGCGTTCTACTACAAGACCTTCATGTGGCCGGACTGGCTGCTGTTCGAGCCCGCGATCCGCAAGGCCGCGGGCCTCGGCAAGGCGCCGGACCTTCCCGATCCGGATACCTACGCGCAGGTCTCCGTGCACATGGACGTTCTGGTCGTCGGCGGCGGCATCGCCGGGCTCGCGGCGGCGCTTCATGCCGCGCAGGCCGGGAAATCAGTGATGCTGGTGACGGGCAGCGCGCATTGGGGCGGCAGGCTCGCCGGGACGAGCGATGCGATCGAGGGCAAGCCCGCGCGCGTCTGGATCGAGGATACGCTCCGCGCGCTCGCGGCGCTGCCGAACGTCACGCTGAAGACGCGGACGCTCGCCACGGGGCACTACGACCACGGCATGGTCGCGCTGTGCGAGCGGCTGACCGACCATCTGCCGCTTGGGCAGCGCACCGGCCCACGCCAACGGCTGTGGCGGGTCCGCGCGAACGAACTGGTGCTCGCGCAGGGCGCCATCGAACGCCCGCTGGTGTTCCGGGGCAACGACCGGCCGGGCGTGATACTGGCGGGCGCCGCACGCGCCTATCTCCATCGCTACGGCGTCGTCGCCGGGCGGGAGATCGTCGTCGCCACCAACAACGACAGCGCGTGGCAGGCGGCGTTCGATCTGGCCGAGGCAGGCACGCGCATCGCGGCCATCGCCGATGCGCGCGGGACTCCCTCCGCCGCGCTGACAGCGCGCGCAGATGCCCTCGGCATCCCCGTCCACGCGGGCATGGCGCCATCGGCGGCGATCGGCGGCAGGATCATACGGGGCGTGCGCCTCGGGCGCGTGAACGCCGCCGGGCGGATCGAGGGCCAGACGATCGAGTTGTGCTGCGACACGCTGCTCGTGTCGGGCGGCTGGAACCCTGCCGTCCACCTGCACTCGCATGGTGCGGGGCGTTTGACGCTCGACCCGAACCTTCAGAGCTTCGTTCCCCTCGCCGCTGCGGGACACAGGAGCATCGGCGGCGCAGCGGGCGATTTCACGCCAGACGGTACGCTTGCCGCCGCACGCGGAGACGACGCGCCCCGTAAGGCCGCATCGCCGATCCCGGCGCTCTGGTCGATTTCCGAAACCGGAGAGCCCGACCCCGAAGCGTGGGTCGATTTCCAGAACGACGTGACCGCCGGAGACGTCGCGCTCGCCGCGCGCGAGAATTTCCGGTCGGTCGAGCACCTGAAGCGCTACACGACGCTCGGCATGGCCTCCGATCAGGGCAAGACCTCGAACGTCAACGGCATCGGCATCCTCGGCACATTGCTGGACAAGCCGATGGAGGCGATCGGCACCACGAAATTCCGCCCGCCCTATGACCCGACACCGTTCGGCGTCTTCGCCGGGCACCGCGTCGGCGAAGGGCTGCACCCGCGCCGCCGCCTCGCGCTCCACGACTGGCATGTCGAACGCGGCGCCCTGCTCGACGAGTACGGCGGCTGGATGCGCCCTGCGGCCTACCTTCGTCCCGGTGAGCAGGAGGCGGACGCCGTCCGCCGCGAGGTGCTGGCCGTGCGCAGCGGCGTCGGCCTCTTCGAGGCCTCGCCGCTCGGCAAGATCAAGGTGAAGGGGCCGGACGCCGCCGCCTTCCTCGACCGCATGTACGTGAACACGATCAGCACGCTGAAGGTCGGCCGCTGCCGCTACGCGATCATGCTGACCGAGAACGGCACCGTGTTCGACGACGGCGTGGTCACGCGGCTGGCGGACGACCGCTTCCTCGTCGGCACGACCAGTGGTCATGCCGCCGCTGTCGCGGAAGCCTTCCGCGAATGGCTGCAATGCGAATGGACGCAGATGCGCGTGCTCGTCGAGGACGTCACCACCTGCCGGGCGGTCGCGAACATCGCCGGGCCGAAGGCGCGCCACGTGCTCGCTGCGCTGGAGCCGGACATCGACATCTCCGGCGATGCCTTCCCGCACATGAGCGCGCGCGCCGGACGAATCTGCGGCATCCCCACACAAGTCGCGCGCGTCAGCTTCACCGGCGAGCTTTCCTATGAGATCGCCGTGCCGTGGCGGGATGCCGAACGGCTCTGGACGGCGCTGGTCGAAGCCGGCGCCCCCCACGGCCTGACCCCGTTCGGCGTCGAGGCGCTGATGACGATGCGCATCGAGAAGGGCTTCCTGCACGTCGGCTCCGACACCGACGGCACCACGCTGCCGCAGGACATCGGCTTCGGCGGGATCATGCGGAAGAAAACGCAGGATTTCGTGGGCCGCCGCTCCGCGCTCCGCCCGGATGGGCTGAGGGGCGACCGGCGCAGCCTCGTCGGCCTCGAAGTGACGGACGGCAACCCCGCGCCGCTGGTCGCGGGCGCGCACGTCCTCCCGGAAATGGCAGCCGCGCCGAAGCCGAGCGAGGGCTGGGTGACGTCGAGCGCATGGTCCCCCACGCTGGAGGCCCCGCTCGCGCTCGCGCTTGTCGCGCGCGGACAGGACCGGATCGGCGAAAGCGTGCGCGTCTGGGACCTCGGGGCGTGGCGCGAAGCCCGCATCACCGGCCTTTGCCGCTATGATCCGGAAGGAGCCCGGCTCGATGCCTGACATCCTCGACATGCCGGCCGGGTGCCGTATCGACGCGGACCTCGGCGTCGCCAAGGTCCAGATCGGCGGCGGAGCCGACACGCCGCAACGGCTGGCCGCGGCGCTCGGCCTCGGTGCACCCGCCCCGAACCGCTACAGCGAGAACGGCAGCATCGCCCTCTCGGCGATCGCGCCGGGCGAATGGCTGCTGACCGGCCCCGCCGATGCCGTCGCGACCGCCCTCGGGTACGTGGACGAGACGTTCCAGGAAGACGTCGTGCTCGCGCTCGATCTGACACACGGACGTACCGCGCTGCGGTTCGAAGGCCCTGCGGGGCAGGCGTGCCTTGCCGCCCTCACTCCGCTCGATCTCCGCCCGGATCGCTTTCCGGTGGGCGCCGCGGTCCGCACCCGCCTCGGCGACATCGGCGCGTTCGTCGCGCGCACCGGCGACGCGCCCGCGTTCCTGCTGATCGTGGACCAGAGCTACACCGACTATGTCCTGCACCTGATCGGCCACGCCGCGAACGCCGCCTGACCCCCACCAGAACGGAAATCCCCGCCATGACCGAACCGAACCACGCCCGCTGCGTGCTCCGCTTCCGCTGCCCCGACCAGCCCGGCATCCTCGCCCGGCTGACGCCGCTCCTCGCCGAAAACGGCTGGGACATCCGCGAGGCGGCCATCTACGGCGACCCCGACAGCGCCACCTTCTTCGTGCGCATGGAACTGGCGAGCGGCCGCGCCCGCATCGCCGACCTGCCGCAGCACATCGCCCCGGCCGTCGCCGCGCTGGGGCTCGACTGGGAGGTCCACGACATCACGGCGCCGATGCCGGTGCTGATCGCCGTCTCGAAGTTCAACCACTGCCTCGTCGACCTGCTCCACAAGGTCGAGATCGGGGCGCTGCCGATCCGCATCGTCGGCGTCGTCTCGAACCACGAGCAGGAGCGGGGGCGCGTCGCGTGGCACAGCATCCCCTATCATCACCTGCCGGTCGACCGCGCCGACAAGGCCGCGCAGGAACGCCGTTTCCTCGAGATCATTGCGGAAAGCGGCGCCGAACTCACCGTGCTCGCACGCTACATGCAGATTCTCTCGGACGACTTCGCAGGCAGGCTCGCGGGCCGCTGCATCAACATCCACCACAGCTTCCTGCCGAGCTTCAAGGGTGCGAAGCCCTATCATCAGGCGAAGGCGCGCGGCGTGAAGCTGATCGGCGCCACCGCGCACTATGTCACCGCCGACCTCGACGAGGGCCCCATCATCGAGCAGGACGTACGCCGCGTGAGCCACGCCATGACCGCGGAAGAAATGGTCGCCATCGGCCGCGAGGTCGAAGCCTCCGTCCTCGCCCGCGCCGTGCGCTGGCACGCGGAACACCGCATTCTCGGCAACGGAAACCAGACCGTGGTGCTGAACTGACGAAACCGACGATTGCGGGCTTGGCAAGACCCCGGAACCTCGCCTATATGCCCGCCTTCGTCGATCCGGTGCCAGCCATGCCGCTTGCACCACCCGGTGCGGAGAGGTGCCAGAGAGGTCGATTGGGACGGTCTCGAAAACCGTTGTGCGGACAACCGTACCGTGGGTTCGAATCCCACCCTCTCCGCCAGCAGCCTATCTCACCATAACCCAAACCGTAGCATAATCGGCTGTTTTTAGTCGATTTTCTGCGGATTCGTGTTTGATTGCGTATTCCCGAATTGCATGGTATCCCACGCATCGTGTGGTAATAAATGTGGGAGAAAAATCATGGGCCGGTTGTCGGCTACGGCGGTGAAGGCGGCGAAGCTGCCCGGACGCTATGGCGACGGCGACGGTCTGTATCTGCTGGTCAGCCGCGCAGGTGCCCGCTCATGGGTCTGCCGGGTGCAGAAAGACGGCAAGCGACGCGACATCGGCCTTGGCAGCGCGAAGAAGGTTTCGCTGGCCGTGGCGCGCGAGCGCGCGGCCAAGGTGCGCAGTCAGGTGGAAGTCGGCCTCGACCCCATCGCCGAGCGGCGCAAGGAAGCGGGTATCCCGACATTCCGCGAAGCCGCCGCTATCGTCTTTGCAGAGAACAAGAAGAACTGGCGCAACGCCAAGCACCGCGATCAGTGGCTTTCGACCCTCACGACATATGCTTTTCCCTTTTTTGGTGACATGGCGGTGAGCAAGGTGGAGGGGCCGCATGTCCGCGATGCGCTCGTCGCCATCTGGCTCGAAAAGCCGGAAACCGCCCGGCGCGTGCGCCAGCAGATCGTTGCCGTGATCGACTGGGCTATCGCCAAGGGTTATCGGGACTTGCCCTTGCCGATTGCGGCCATGAACAAGTCGCTACCCAAGGTGAAGGTCAAGCCGGTTCATCACAGTGCCTTGCCCTATGCCGATGTTCCGGCCTTCGCCGCCAAGTTGCGTGAACGAGAATCGGTTGGCCGCCTCGCCTTCGAGGCGTTGATTCTGACCGCTTCGCGTTCGGGCGAAATTCGCGGTGCGGCATGGAGTGAGCTTGATCTTGAAAAGAAGCTCTGGACGATCCCGGCGGACCGGATGAAGGCAGGGCGCGAACATGTGGTGCCACTGTCGGATGCCGCCGTCAGTGCTTTCCTGCGGGCCGAAACCTATCGGGAGGTTCGCAACGATCTTGTGTTTCCGGGCGCTCGCTACGGCAAGCCCTTGTCGGATATGACTCTGACCAAGATTTGCCGCGACTTGGAAATCCCTGCCGTGCCGCATGGTTTCCGATCCAGCTTCCGCGATTGGGTTGCCGAGGAAACCGACTTCGACGGTGACGTTGCGGAAATGGCGCTGGCGCACACCATCGAGAACAAGGTTGAAGCTGCTTACCGGCGCGGCAATCTGCTGGAAAAGCGGCGGGCGCTTATGAACGCATGGGGAGCGTATTGCTTGCCGGGATCGCAGGAACCGTCCTCGTGATCGAGGTCGATCTGCTTAGCGATGTCGCCGCGCTCCGCCTTGCGCCTGACAATATCGAAACCGGGCGGGCCGAGATTGAAAGGCTGGTGAGGCCGCTTCGCCGGAGGCTGGGGGCGATCAATGCGGGGCGATCTGTAATCGGAACGATAGGCGCGATTGCGGCGGTTGCGGGATTTGCCATTGTCGCCGGTTCCCCGCCGCATTCCAGCGAATGGGGCGCGCAAGCCTTGGCAGTGGGCGGGGCAACCACGGTCATGATGAGCTGGTTGGGCGGACGATTGATCCAGCGGCGCAGGCGTTTCGTCGCCAAGCGTCCCTATGACACCCCCCTGCCGCCAGAAATAGAGACGTTGCTGACCGACCTTGCTGCCGGGCGCTTGCGGGCGGTGATGTCAAAAGGATATGGGCCAGTCAGCACGAGTGCGCTGCGCGCGAACGATGGCCAACTCTTCGATACGGAAATCGCGCCCGGCACATTTGGCAATCGTTTCGCGCCGATCCTGTTGCTGGCCAATCCCAAAGATTATGCCGCCTTATGGATGCCTTGGGGTGGCACGTTGGATCGACCGATCTACGTGGTCAAAGCGCCGGACGAAGAACAACGGGAACCGTCGCCATCGGAGCCAAAGATCGAAATGCACTGGATTGCAAAAATCCCGTCAGATCGATTTGCGGATTGGAACGCCCGTGTGCAGCAGCGCGGCCCTTGGGATGTGCTGACGCAGATCGAGGTTGGGCAAGTCCTGGACGCCGCCCGCAGAAGGGCGGAAAGCGACGCACAGGCGGGTAAGAAATTCAACGTCAATGGCTTTGCAAGGAACGCCAAAACGCCGCGACTTTCCGCTGAAACCATCCGCAAGTTGATCGCGAAGTCAGGCGAGCATGATTACGACTGGGTGCGCAAAAGCGCGGAGGCGGCCCAACTTGGTAGCGATCAGGTAGGATGATTGAAAATAATACGAATTGATTCAACGGCATCCAGATTACCAAGGCCAAGTTTTCCGGTAGCCAAATTGCGTGTGGCGGCAGAGCGCGTGCAGCTTGGGGCATCTCCCTCATACAGGAAAATGCCCGATGCTGCCCCACGATCCCCAGACTCAATTGCTCACTATTGACGATGTGATGCGCCTCACCGGCTACAAGAGCCGGTCGAGCATTTATCGCCTCGTCCGTCAGAACCGTTGTCCGCCGCCCGTTGTCATTGGGGGAGGCAGGGTCCGCTGGCGATCCGGCGAGATCGAACAGTGGCTACAGGGCTTACCCACCCAGCGATACGCCTGACCAGAAAACGGTCAACGGACCCAGCCTGATTACCGGGTGAAGCGTTCCGCGCCTGCGTCCCAACCTCAACCTCACGAACAACCGCAATCGTGGATTCACGAAAGGATTTCCCATGTCCATTTTCCTTCGCGCGATGGACCGGCTTGCCGATTTCATCTGGACAGGCCGCAAGGTCACTCTGCGCTTTTCCGCCGAATACCGCACCGCCTGCTACGCGGTGCCGCTCATCAACAAGTTGCTTGCCGAGGACGAAGACGGCGACGCCTATCGGACAGCGATTGTCGTTTGGCATCGCGCCGAGCGCCCGCCGCTCGACATCTTTCAGGGTCATACATCTTTCTGCCGGATCGACGGCCCGCTCCAATGGGCGGACGATACGCCATTGCCTTTGGGCGGGTTGATCCTTTCGCCCGGCGTGACAGCGCACCTCAACCCTTTCGAGGCGGGTGCGCTGCGCGATCATATGCAGCAGGCGATTGAAGATGCCATTGTCGTGTGGGTCAGGGAACATGACCTCTATTCCTTGCCGCCGGTCCCGGAACAGTTCGACAGGCGCAAGGCCGACCGCAAAGCCAAAGCGATGATCGCCGCATGGGCGGCTGAACAAGAAGCTGGTTCCGCCCCCGAAAGCGGTCGCGCCGATACTGGCGAGTGCTGTTCGGACGAGGCCACCGATGCCCCATGTACTGGTGGCCGGAAAGGTTCGGACAATGACTGAACCGGCAATGCAAAAGGCAATGTTGTGGGGCTGCGATGCTACGCATCGAGCCAGTAATTTGGATACACACCTCACGCACGGGTGCATCCAGCTTTTCTGCCATTTTTTGAGGGTGCGCAAAGGGTGCGCGGGATTTTCCGTTTGCGGAAATGGCGCATTTCCGCCGCTTTTCGAGGGTGCGCCGCGCACCCTCACGGAGACGGTCTGATGAAACCGATCCACCATTCCATTCGCCTGCCCGTTTCGCACGACAAGGCGCTTCGGACGTTGGCCGAGCGGCACGGTATCAGCGTTTACGCGATGCTCCAGCGCAGCGTGAAAACCGGCATCGCCACGCTCGCCAATCCACCTGCGCCCAGCATTGACACCCGCGAGATCGTCGCCGAACTGGCGTCGGTCAGCACGCGCATTGTCGATGTCGAGCGGATGCTGGACCGGGCGTTGTTCACCGCTTGCGCCGCCTATTGCTACGCCCGCAGCGCGGCGCAAGCCACGCGCAAAAGCGATGAAGTCATCACCGCCGAGATCAACGCGGCCTATGATCGGCAGCGGCGGCTTTCGCAGGAGGGGCGCAAATGAACCAGTCCCACGACCGGCGCGCCCATGCCGATGCCTTGCGCCGCCACAACCGCAACAATCAGCTCGCACGGTTCAGGCGGCAGACCGGCATCATGCTGGCATCTATCGCCCTGGGCGCGGTTGCCACGCCCTATGTGATGCTGGACCAGCAGACCATAAAGGCAGCAGGCACCTATGCCGTCGCCAAGGCGAAACTGTGGTTTGCCCAAGGATCGGTGGTCGATCCGGCAATGACGATCACCGTGGACGGTCAAACCTATGCCGTTCCAGCCCGCGCCGTTGTCGAGCATCCCTATTATGCCGATCCGGCATCCGGCATCCTCACCTACACGATGTGGGGTGGTGCGCTTGGTTTTGCCGGATGGCTGGCGAGCCTGTTCCTGCTGCGTGGAGCGATGACCCGGCGGCGCGAGCGCGCCTTGCAAGACAGGGTGATCGCGGGAACCCTAGTCACGACCGAGAAGCAGCTTGCCAATCTGACCGGCGCGGAGGCCGACGCTCGCGCGCTTGCCGTTGGCACGGTTCCCATTCCGAACCGGTTGGAAACCCGGCACATGGCGATGATCGGCACCACTGGCAGCGGCAAGACCACAGCCTTGCGCCAGTTGCTCGATGGGATCGAGGCGCGCGGCGAAGCGGCTCTGGTTTATGATACATCCGGCGAGTTCATCGCGCAGTATTACAACCCCGAACGCGGCGACGTGATCCTCAACCCATTTGATGCCCGCTGCGCATTCTGGTCGCCGTTCGCAGAAATCGCCCACCCCGCCGATGCTGACCGCATCGCGCACCAGCTTATCACCGAGACCGGACAGCAAGACAGCGACGTTTGGCTGGACACCAGCCGCATCCTTGTCGCCAACATGATCCGGGCCTTGTGGCGCGAGGGCAAATGCACATTGCCCGACTTGCTCAACGCCTTGCAGGACCGGACAAAGGACGACCTCAAAACGTGGCTGGCAGGAAGTTCGTCGGCGCGGACATTCGCCGAAGATGCCGACCGGGCGACAGGCAGCGTGCTGTTCATGCTGTCGAAGGCCGCGAACCTGATCCAGTTTCTTCGCACCGAAGACAGCGGCAGCGCGCCCTTTGCCTTTCGGGATTTCATTCATGGGCTGGATAAGCGGGCGGGCGCGAAACCTTGGATATTCGTGCCGCGCAAGGAGGACTATTTCGAGGCGTCGAAGCCCTTGCTCGCCTGCTGGCTGGAATGCGCGGCCAGCGCCGTGCTGGGCTTGTCCCCATCGCCCGACCGGCGCATCTGGTTCGTGCTCGACGAGCTGGCCGATCTTCCCCGCGTCGATAATCTGGCGCGCCTGCTGCCCGAAGGCCGCAAATTCGGCGCGGCGGTCGTGCTGACCTTTCAGGCGCTGGGCCAGATGCGGCACCGCTACGGCCCGCAGATCGCCGAATCCATGCTGGGCTGCTGCAATACCAAGCTGTTCCTGCAAACCATCGACGCCGAAACGCGCGCGTGGGCCAGCCAGACCATCGGGGAATGCGAGGTCGAAATCCAGACCATGACCGATGCGCTGGCCGAGGGTGACGACAAGCCCCGGACCACGCTTGGCAAAATCCGCAAGATGCGCCCTGCAATTCTCGAAAGCGAACTGCGCTTGCCCAAGTTCGAGGGCTATTTGCTGCTCCCGGATAGCCTGCCCGTGGCGCCGATCAGGTTGACCGCCGATCACGTCGCACGGCGCGGGCCAGCGCGTCAGCCCGGTTTCCTTCCCGGCGATCCCAAGACCACCCTTTGGGAACAGGCGTCAACCGTCGCGCCAAAGGTATCACCGCCGCCCACATCATCTTCCAGCAACGAGGGGCCGGTCTGATGGTTGCGTCCGTGTCCGCGCTGACCAGTTCAGGTCAGGCCGCCAGCTACTACGAATCCGCAGGCGAATACTATGCGGACGGCGGCCAGTCCCCGTCCGAATGGCAGGGCAAGGGCGCGGAGGCGCTTGGGCTGTCCGGCGATGTTGACCGCGACCAGTTCCGCGATTTGCTGGACGGCAAGGTTGCCGACCAGCAGCTTGGGACCACTCGCGACGGCAAGCTGGAACACCGCCCCGGATGGGACGTGACCTTGAGCGCGCCCAAGTCCGTATCGATTATGGCCGAGGTGGCGGGCGACCGGCGGTTGATTGCGGCGCACGGTGCGGCGGTGAAAACCGCACTTGCCCATGTCGAGCAGCATATGGCCGCCACCCGCGTCCGGGATGGCGGAACGGTGAACCGCGAAGCCACCGGCAATCTGGTGATCGCCAGCTTCCAGCACGGCACCAGCCGCGCCCAAGACCCGCAACTCCACACCCACAATGTCATCCTGAACGCGACTAGGCACGAGGACGGCACATGGCGCAGCCTTGAACCGCGCGCGATCTATCAGCTTCAAAAGCAGATCGGCGCGATCTACCGGCAGGAGCTGGCGTTGAAGGTGCGCGAGTTGGGCTATGAGATCGAGACGGCCAAGGACTCGATGTTCGAGATCAAGGGCGTATCAGCCGACGTGCTGGCCGCGTTCAGCACCCGTAGCGCCGAGATCGAGGCCGCGCTTGATGAGCGCGGCACGTCCCGCGATGCTGCGAGCGCAGTCGAAAAACAGATTGCCGCGCTCGACACGCGGCAGGCGAAGATCGCCGCCGATCCTGCCTCCCTTGTTGCGGACTGGCGCGATACCGCAGGCAAGGCCGGGTTTGGCACGGAGGCAAGGCTAACATTGGTTCGGGACGCCGAGGCCAAAGCCGTCAGTGCCGACCATCGCGCCAACACGGAATTGCAGAGTGACAGCGCCGCGAGCCGCGCCGTTGCCCATGCCGCCGACAAGCTCGGCGAGCGGCAATCGGTGTTTTCCGTTGCGGCCCTGCACGAAGAAGCCGGACGGATCGGGCTGGGCAAGGTCAGTTATGTGCAGATCGGCGAAGCCATCGCGGCGGCAACCAAGCAGGGCGATTTGATCGACCGCACGCATATCGACCGGCGCGGCGCGGAGTTTACCGGGTTCACCACCCGCCAGAATGTCGAAACCGAAGCCAAGATGCTGCGGATCGAGGTGGAGGGGCGCGGCACCTTGTCCCCGATTGCCACACCGCTTGCCGCCGCCAAGGCCGTCGCCAGCGCATCGGCTCAGGCGGAGCGCGCGGGGTTTGGCTGGAACGGCGATCAGCGCAACGCGACCGAACAGCTATTGACCAGCCGCAACCGCGTCACCGCCTTGCAGGGCTATGCAGGCACGGCCAAGACCACGACCGTTCTGGCGACCATTGCCCGCGAGGCCGAGGCGCGAGGGGTTTCTGTGGTCGCGCTTGCGCCAACCGCATCGGCAGCGATGGTGCTGGGCGATGCGCTGGGCACGCGCGGCGATACCGTTGCCCGGCACCTGTTATCGCCAGAGCGGCCCGATCCCACCCGGCCCGCCGCATGGATCGTGGACGAGGCATCGCTGTTATCGGCGCGCGATACCGCGCGGCTGTTCGACCTGGCCGAGAAGCAGAACGCCCGCATCGTGCTTGTCGGCGACGTAAAGCAGCTTGGGTCGGTCGAGGCGGGCGCGGCTTTCGCGCAGTTGCAGGGCGCAGGCATGGAAACCGCCAAGCTGGGCGAGATCGTGCGGCAAACCAATACGGCGACCAAGGACGCGGTGCTGGCCTCCATCGAAGGAGACGCCCGCAAGGCGCTGGTCGCGCTGGACCGGGGCGGCGGCCAGATTGTCGAGAATGCCGACCGTGCCGAACGGTTCGCCGCCATCGCCGAGCAATATGCCAAACTGGACAAGGCGAGCCGTGCCCGCACCCTTGTTGTCGAGCCTTCCCGCGAGGGGCGCGATGCGTTGACCGCCGACATTCGCGCCGCACTCACACAGTCGGGGGCGCTTACCGGCCCCGCCGTCACCATGCAGAGCCTTGCCAACAAGGGGCTGACCCGTGCCGAGGCGCGCGACCCCTTGAGTTACGACAAGGGCGATGTTGTCCGGTTTACGCGCGATTATGCCGACAAGGGTGTTGTGCGCGGCGAAGCCTACCGCGTCGATGGCATCGACCCGGCCAAAGCTGCCATCGCCCTGAAATCCGAGGACGGGCGCGAGGTGGATTGGCGCTTGCGGCAATGGGGCGCGGGCAACAGCCAGACATTCTCGCCGCAATCGCTCGAACTCAAGACCGGCGACAGCATCCGGTTCACCCGCAACGACCGGGAAGCGGGCCGGATCAACGGCGCGCGGGGCGAGGTCACGGCGATTGACGAACAGGCCCGCACGGCGGAGATTCGCAATCCGCGCGGCCAGACCCAGACCTTGAACCTTGATGCCGCCCGCGACCAGCACATTGCCCATGCCTATGTCGATACCGCCTTTGCCGCCCAAGGCCGCACCGCCGATCATGTGATGATCCATGCCGACAGCAAGGCGACAAACCTTGTCGATCAGAAGTCATTCTATGTCGGGATTTCCCGTGCGAAGGAATCAGCCACCATCTTCACCAATGATCGCGGCAAGCTGATATCCGCGATCAACGAACGGGCCGGACAGGTGCAGACCGCCATCGCGCAGGCGGCAATGCCGACGCCAGCAGCCAGCAAAGCTGCGGGTGCGGGGCTGGGCTAAATCGTATGGCGTCACTTGACGCCGAACGAGAAATTAAAGTAGGGAAACCCATGAAAATCAGAAACGTGATCCACAAGGGATTGCGGCGATTCATCGAGAATGACGATGAAAGCGGCATACAACCTGCCGTTGTCGCCAAGGTCCGGCGTATGGTCACTTTCCTTCAGGATATGGAGCGCGAAGAGGAATTGCGCACCGTGCCAAGCTGGAAGGCGCATATGCTGACCGGCAACCGCAAGGGGACGTGGAGCCTGTTTGTCACCAAGAACTGGCGGATGACGTTTCGGATTGATCGTGACGAGATCGAGATCATCGACCTCGACTATGAAGATTACCATTAGGAGGTGGCGATGGCCGCGCTTTCAGGAATCCGCATGAAGAACCCGGCGCATCCGGGCAGCTTCATCAAATATGAGATTGTCGAACCGCTGGGCCTTTCGGTGACGGCGGCGGCGCAGGCGCTGGGCGTGACGCGGGCAACCCTGTCCACCTTGCTCAACGAACGGGCGCACCTTTCGCCGGAAATGGCGCTGCGCATTGAAAAAGCATTCGGCGTGTCGATGGACACGCTCATGCGGATGCAGAACAGTTATGACATCGCTCAGACCCGCAAGCGGGAGGCGGAAATCAAGGTGATGCCGTTCAAGGGCAAGCCGTTGGAGCCATATGCAGCGGCCTGACCTCACATGAACCTTATCAAATCCAAACAGCGTGTTGCCGATCACGGGGAGGTATTCACACCGCCCTGGCTGGTCGAAAAGATGCTCGACCTTGTGAAGGGTGAGACTGAACGGATTGATTCCCGATTCCTTGAACCCGCCTGCGGTAGCGGCAATTTCCTCGTGCCGATCCTGCAACGCAAGCTGGCCGCCGTGGAATTGAAATTCGGCAAGTCGGATTTCGAGAAGCGGCATCACGCCCTGCTGGGCCTGATGTGCTGCTACGGCATTGAATTGCTGGCCGACAATATCGCGGAATGCCGCGCCAATATGCTGGAGGTTTTCGCGGCCTATTTGGCGCTGGATGCGGACGACGATCTTTTTCGCGCCGCCTCTCACGTCCTTTCGCTGAACCTCGTTCATGGCGATGCGATGACGATGCGCGCGATTGATGACGCGCCGATCCGCGTGGTCGAATGGGGCTATCTGGGCAAAGGGAAGTTTCAGCGCCGCGATTTCCGGCTTGATGTGCTGACCGGAATGGCGAGTTTCAGCGCAGAGGATTCCCTGTTTTCGACTCTGGGTAAGCACGAGATATTCACGCCTGCGCAGACATATCCGCCGACGAGCGTGCGCGATCTTGCGGCGGCGAATGACGGAACGGGAGCGAGCGCATGATCGAACAGGCCAGCTTCGCACTGCGCGGGCGCAACCCCGATGTGCTGACCTGCATCGCCAACCTGTCCAACGACGAGGTGTTCACCCCGCCGGAATTCGCCAACCGGATGCTGGATACGCTGGCGGAGGCATGGGCGGCGGACAATGATGGCGCGAACATCTGGGCGGACAGTTCGGTCAGGTTTCTGGACCCGTTCACGAAATCCGGTGTCTTTCTGCGGGAGATCGCCAAGCGGTTGATCGCTGGGCTGGAAACCGAAATCCCGGATTTGCAGACCCGCGTTGACCATATTCTGACGCAGCAGGTTTTCGGAATCGGCATCACCCGGCTGACCAGCCTGCTAGCACGTCGCAGCCTCTACTGCTCCAAGCACGCGACAGGGGAGCATTCCGTTGCCACGGGATTTACCAATGACGAGGGCAATATCTGGTTCGAGCGCACCGAGCATTCTTGGGATGGTTCGAAATGCCAATTTTGCGGTGCTCCCCGCGCGATCTTTGATCGCGAACCGGAATTGGAAAACCATGCCTACGCCTTCATCCACACCAACGACGTAAAAGCTCGCATCGGCGAGCTGTTCGGAGCCGAAATGCAATTCGACGTAATCATCGGAAACCCACCATATCAGATGACTGGCGGCGCAGGCGGCACAAGCGACTCCTCAATCTACCACTTGTTCGTCGAGCAGGCTTCAAAACTTGAACCGCGCTTTGTCAGCATGGTTATCCCTTCCCGCTGGATGGCGGGCGGGCGAGGGATGGATGAATTTCGGCAGTCTTTTCTTGGTGGCGGACATCTGCGGGAACTATCGGATTTCCCTGCATCGAGCGAAGTGTTTCCGGGAGTCGAGATCAAGGCGGGTGTTTGCTATTTCCTCTGGGACAGTGCGCACAAAGGCGATTGTAATGTAACCACTTTTCGCGGCGGGGAAGTGCTTGGCCCATTTTCGCGCAGGCTGGATGAGTATGACATTTTTGTCCGTGATGGTCGTGCGATCTCAATATTGCATAAGGTTCTGGGGCGCGAGGAGGCACCGATTAATTCCATACTTTCCCGCGATACGACATTTGGCTTAGCCTCAAACTTTGACGGATATTCTGCAACTGAGAAGCCGAGTGACATACCACTTTTCTATATTCGCAGGATGAAGAGGGGTGTCGGTTACGTTCAGCGCGCCGCAATATCGAAAAACACTCATTTGATTGACCGTTGGAAGCTGCTCGTTCCCGAAGCTTACAATGGTGGCGATGGGATTCCTCACCAGATTCTGGGAAAACCTGTGATCGCACCAGCACCATCAGTCTGCACGCAGTCGTTTCTCGTGTTTGATGTTGCTTCATGCGACGAAGCCGAAAGCATCCAGTCATATTACATGACCCGGTTTTTCAGGTTTCTTGTTTCGCAACGCAAAATTACCCAGCACGCCTTGAACTCAACATATGCATGGGTTCCGATGCAAACTTGGGATCAAATTTGGACCGATGAGGCGCTTTACGAGAAATACGAATTATCGGCTGACGAGCGGGCCTATATAGAATCTCAAGTGCGAGCAATGAGCGCGGACGATGGCGAATAAGCCGTCAATCGACGACATCCTTACCCCGAAGCCCGATGCGCGCCCGCGCATCTACGCCTACTCCATCGCGGATGAGGCGCACGACGGCTTGCTCAAGGTTGGCCAGACAACGCGCGATGTGAAGCAGCGGATTGCCGAGCAGTTGAAGACGGCGGCGATTGCCAATTACACCATCGAACTCGACGAACCCGGCGAAGCCGATGACGGGTCGATCATCACCGATCATGCCGTGCGCGATGCGCTCAAGCGCAAGGGTTTTGCCAATCCGCAACTCGAATGGATGCAATGTTCGCTGTCCGATGTAAAAACCGTGCTGGCCGAATTGCGCAGCGGACAGCAATTCACCGGCACGCATCACGAGGATTTTCCGCCGCGCAAGGAGCAGTTGGAAGCGGTCGAGCAAACTTACGCCTATTACCATTCGCGCTGGCAGCAGGATGCCAATGCCGTTCCCCGCTTTCTGTGGAACGCCAAGATGCGTTTCGGCAAGACCTTCACCAGCTACCAGCTTGCCAAGAAACTTGGCGCGAAGCGGGTGCTGGTGCTGACCTTCAAGCCTGCCGTCGAAGATGCGTGGCAGACGGACCTTGAATCTCATGTCGATTTTGACGGGTGGCAGTATCTCTCCCGCAATTCCGGGCGCGATCCAAGCCAGATCGATGGTGACAAGCCCGTGGTCTATTTCGGCTCGTTCCAGGACCTTCTGGGGCGCGACAAGGCCGGGAACATCAAGGCCCGCAACGAATGGCTCCACACGATCAACTGGGATTTGGTCGTGTTCGACGAATACCATTTCGGCGCATGGCGCGAGACGGCAAAGGAGCTTTTCGAGGGCGAGGATGCAGGCGAGGCGAAGAAGGAAGCCAAGCTGGAATACGCCGATGGTCTGGACGATGTGAACGAAGACCTTGGCGTTATGTCGGAGAGCGAAACCGACTTCCTGCCGATCACCACGCGGGCTTACCTCTATCTTTCCGGAACCCCGTTCAAGGCGCTGGCCACGGGCGAGTTCATCGAAGAGCAGATATTCAACTGGACCTACACCGACGAGCAGCGGGCCAAGGAAGAGTTTGCCTCGCAGCATCCGGGGCAGCGCAATCCCTACGGCGCGTTGCCGCAAATGCGCCTGCTGACTTACCAGATGCCGCCTGAGATCACCCACATCGCTAGCGGCGGCGAGCTGGACGAATTTGACCTCAACGAGTTCTTCGCGGCCAACGGCACGGGCGTTCTCGCGCAGTTCAAGCACAAGGATGAGGTGCAGAAATGGCTGAACGTCATTCGCAATTCGCCCGATGCACCGCGATCATTCGACAGCATCAAGACTGGCGTTGTGCCGCCATGGCCCTATTCGGACACTCGGCTTCTGCCCCATTTGCAGCACAGCTTCTGGTTCCTGCCCAACGTCGCGGCCTGCCATGCGATGGCGAATCTGCTGGAAGAGAAGCACAATACCTTTTGGCATGATTATCAGGTGATCGTGGCGGCGGGCGCATCGGCGGGCATTGGCCTTGATGCCTTGCCGCCCGTTCGGGACAAGGTTGGCAGCGGGTTCGACACCAAGACCATCACGCTTTCCTGCGGCAAGCTGACCACGGGGGTCACGGTAAAGCAATGGTCGTCGATCCTGATGCTCCGCAATCTCCAATCGCCGGAGACGTATTTTCAGGCGGCGTTCCGGGTGCAGTCGCCTTGGTCGATCAAGAACCCCAACGGAGACAATCCGAACGAGGAAGAGATCATCAAGCCGGTCTGTTTCGTGTTCGACTTCGCCCCGACTAGGGCGCTACGGCAGTTGTCGGAATATGGCATCGGCCTTTCGCCGAGAGAGGCAAACCCGGAAAACGCGGTGAAGGAACTTGTCTCGTTCCTGCCCGTGCTCGCCTATGACGGCGCGAAGATGATGCAGATCGACGCGGGCGGCATCCTTGATATTGCGATGGCGGGAACGTCCGCGACCCTGCTGGCCCGTAAATGGGAATCTGCCATGCTGGTCAACGTGGACAACGACACGTTGCGCCGTGTTCTCGAAAACCCCGAAGCAATGGCCGCTGTGGAGCGGATCGAAGGTTGGCGCGCCCTTGGCGACAACATCATCGAAACGATCATCAACAAAAGCGAGAAGATCAAGGACATCAAGGACAAGGCCAAAGCCAATGACGGGGAGCTGACCCCGAAAGAGAAGAAGGAACTGACAGCCGAGGAAAAGGAGTTCAAATCCAAGCGGAAGCTGGTTCAGGAAAAGCTGATAAAGTTCGCCACCCGCATCCCGGCCTTCATGTATCTGACCGACTTCCGAGAGAACAAGCTACAGGACGTGATTACCAAGCTGGAACCGGACCTGTTCCATCCAGTCACCGGCCTGACTGTAGCGGATTTCCACCTGCTGGTTCGCCTACGCGTATTCAACACCGAGCGGATGAACGAAGCGGTGTTCGCGTTCCGCCGCTACGAGGATGCTTCGCTGCGCTATACCGGCATCGAAAGCCACGAAGGTCTGACGCATTATGGCTTGTATGACACTGTGGTGGCGAAGGAGTGAATGGATTTTGGGGGCTGCATGACGACCGAAGCCGAGGCGCTGGCCAATATCCTTGCATGGACCGCAGACAGTCCGGGCTGGCAACGCGATGCGTTGCGCAGGCTTGCGGCAGAGGGCAGTGTTGATGCCGCCGGGCTCGATGAACTTGTATTGATCTGCAAAGGCGGCGGTCACGCAGTGCCGTTGGAAGCGGCACACTTGCGCGACCCCAACCGCGATCAGGGCGAAGTCTATCTGCGGCAGGTGCATGACGTGCGCCATGTCAACGCCTTGGCTCCCGATCAGAGGCTGTCCCTTCACCGTGTTGGTCTGACCATCATCTATGGCGATAATGGATCCGGAAAATCCGGCTACGCCCGTATCCTGAAACGCGCGTGCAGGGCGCGCATCTCGGGGCGTGGCGAGGAAATCATCCCCGACATCTACGACGCTCAGCCCGGCACCCCGAGCGCCACCATTGAATACGCGATCAGCGGACAGAACCGCACATGCGCATGGCAGCTTGGCCAGCCTGCCGATACGGCGTTGTCCGCTGTAAGCGTCTTTGATTCCCGCACCGCCAACATCCACGTCGATGAAACCAACGACGTGGCCTACACGCCGTTCCCGCTCAAACTGCTGAGCGCGCTGGCTCAGCTCTGTAAGTCGGTCAAAGACAAACTCGCTGCTGAAATCACCCAGCTACAGGCGCAGACGCCGCAGAGCATCAAGACCCCGACATGCAGCCCCACCAGCAAAGTTGGTCAGCTTCTGGCGCGCCTTGCCGCAAACACCGATCCAACCGCCGTGGAAGCGCTAGCGACTCTCACGCAGGCCGAACAGGACAGGCTCGCGCAACTCACCGCCGACCTGGCCGGTGATCCCTCGCGCGCGGCCCGCCAGCTTGCCGCGTTGAAAGCCAAGGTCGAGGGATACATTGCCCGGCTGGACGGACTGGTTGCCGCCATCGGTGATGACAGCGCCGCCGCACTGCGCCGACTGGCGACCGATAGTGAAGCGGCGCGGCGAGCGGCGGAGGCCGCTTCCGGTGCACTGTTTGCGGGCGAGCCGTTACCCCATATCGGCTCCGAGGTGTGGCAATCGCTGTGGGAAAGCGCGCGGGCCTTTTCGGTTGAGGCGGCCTATCCCGAGCGGGATTTTCCCGTCACCGATCCCGGCAGCCTTTGCGTCCTGTGCCAGCAGGAACTGACCCCACAAGCCGCCGATCGCCTCAATCGCTTCGAGACTTTCGTGCGCGACGACAGTCAGCAGCGAGCTGATACCGCGCGCACAGCCTATGACGACGCCGTTACGGCATTCGCAGGAAACGGACTGACGCTGGCCGAACTTGCCGCCATCGTGGCGACCATCCGTGACGATTTGCGTCAGGATGCGCTGGCAACCGAGGTCAGACGTGCGGGCCTGCACGCCCTCTGGCGTCATCGCCAGATCGGTCGCCGTCATGCGGACCCCACCGCTATCATCAATGTGAAACTGGTCGCCTTGCCGCGTCAGGCGTTGGTCGATCAGGTGGCAGACCTTGAGGCGCGCGGCGAAGCACTTGTGGCAGAGGCCGATTCCCCAGCGCGCGCGGCGCTGATCGCCGAGCGCACCGAGCTTGCCGACCGTCAATGGCTCAACGGCATCAAGGCCGACGTGCTGGCGCAGATCGAGCGCCTGAAACAGATCAAGGCGCTTGAAGCAGCACAGCGCGATACCGCAACCAACCGCATCACCACTAAAAGCACGGAAGTTGCGCAGGCATTGGTAACGGATGCGCTGCGCGCGCAGTTTGCACGTGAGGTGGCGAGTTTCGAGATTGCAGGGCTTGCCGTCGAGTTGCGCCAGCAGAACAGCGTGCAGGGCGTGCCACGCTTCAAGGTTGCACTGACTCGCAAACCGACTGCATCGGTGGGGCAGGTCTTGAGCGAGGGCGAGCATCGATGCGTCGCCTTGGCCGCGTTCATGGCGGAACTCGCCACGACCGAGAACAAATCTGGCATCGTCTTTGACGATCCTGTGTCTTCGCTCGACCACATGCATCGCGAGGCCGTCGCCAAGCGGCTGATCGCGGAGGCCGCGAACCGACAGGTTATCGTGTTCACGCATGACCTTGCTTTTCTGTTCGAGTTAGATCGAGCCGCGAAAGAGATGGACCCGACGCCGCAGGTTGCGGTCAGTTCTGTCAGTCGTGGGAGCGACAAGGCCGGGTTTTGTCGCAGTGAGCCTCCATTCAAGGCGCGGCGCGTCACAGACATTACCGCCAGCTTGACCAACCAGCTTGGCAACGAACGCTATCACTTCGATCAGGGCGATCAGGACAAGTGGCGTGAAACAGTGAAATCCATTGCCGGATCACTGCGAGACACATGGGAAATCGCGGTTGAGGAAGCCGTCGGCCATGTGATCCGCCGTCTGTCCAACGAGGTTAAAACGCCCGGCCTCGTCAAGTTAACCGCAATCACAGTCGCCGACTGTGAATCCATGCGCGACGGATTTCAGCGGTGTTCGGAGTTACTGCACAGCGCTGCACCGGCATTGAACCGGCCCCTTCCAAGACCAGATGCCCTTGCCGATGAAATCAACGCACTGGCCGTTTGGGCCAACGATCTGCGACAACGGCAAAATTCGGTCCGATTGCCCTAAGGGGTAGGACAGGCTTCCAGCGCAGGTCATCTTGATACCTTTGTTGCGGCGATTAGTCTATCTATTCACCGCACATTATCCGGTGAATATTCTTGCCTTTTGCAGTGAATGACCGCTACAATCACCGCAAAGGACGCGGTGATAATGGCATATATCCATGAACTGTCAGATTGGCCTAACCTGCATTGGAGCGACGAGCAGCTTGCTCAGCCGCTTGCCGCCGTGCGTCACCGGCAGGGGCGGTTGATCGGACGCATGGAGGCGCTTGGCTTCCCGCTACGCGAGGAAGCCGTGCTTCATGCGCTCACCGAGGACGTTATCAAATCCAGCGAAATCGAGGGCGAGGTGCTGGACAGGGAGCAGGTGCGTTCCTCTATCGCCCGCCGTCTCGGCATGGACATCGGCGGCTTGGTCGAAGCGGATCGCAATGTCGAAGGCGTCGTGGAAATGATGCTGGACGCTACGCAGAACTATGCCGAGCCACTAACCACCGAACGGCTATTCGGCTGGCACGCGGCGCTGTTCCCCACCGGGCGTAGCGGCATGAGCCGCATCACCGTGGGCGCGTGGCGCAAACCCGAAGGGGGGCCGATGCAGGTTGTCTCGGGGCCGATTGGCCGTGAGCGCGTCCACTATGAAGCCCCGGCATCCGACCGGCTGGATGATGAAATGGCGCGCTTCCTTGAGTGGTTTGAGACGGCAACGCCTGATCCGGTCCTGAAAGCCGGAATCGCGCATCTATGGTTTGTCACCATCCACCCCTTCGATGATGGCAACGGACGCATCGCGCGGGCCATCGCCGATCTTGCACTGGCACGCGCGGAGGGCACTGCGCAGCGATTCTACAGCATGTCCGCGCAAATCCGCACCGAGCGCAAAGCTTACTACAATATGTTGGAATCGACGCAGAAGGGCGGTTTGGACATTACGCCCTGGCTGTTGTGGTTTATCGGCTGCCTTGATCGGGCGTTCGACGGAGCCGAAACCATCCTTGCCAGCGTCATGCGTAAGGCGCGGTTCTGGGAATCGGTCGCGGGACAGCCCTTGAACGACCGTCAGCGCAAGGTCATCAACCGGCTACTCGATGGCTTCGAGGGCAAGCTGACCAATGCCAAATGGGCGGCGATCACCAAGGCATCGTCCGACACGGCCTTGCGGGACATCAATGATCTGGTGCAGCGTGGCGTTCTTGTCAAAGACGCTGCTGGCGGGCGCAGCACGAGCTATTCGCTGACTTCGGATGCTGCGGATTGAATCTGGATTTCAGTTCAGCAGCTTTTTGAGCGCCCCCTTCGGGCCGGGCTGTATCGCTGGCGCAACGGAACCGGCTGTGCCGTTTCCGCCCATGCGGGTTGCCATCCCTGACGCGGGATAGGGCGGGCACGCCCGCCCTGCATTGAGCGCCGCCAGCGGCGCAAACTTTCCCATACCAGAGGAAGAAAGAGGCGCTGCCTCTCTCTCCCTGCAAGGTGCCGCCTTGGGGCCGTGGCTCGCTGCGCTGCGCCCGCACCACCCCCGGCACCGGACCTTGCTCCCTCTCTCTCCGCCCCTCGCCGGGTCGGCAGGGGTCATGCGCGGCATAACCCGCTGCGCGGATTGGAAGGGAGTAAACACCATGACCAAGCAAGACCCCCATAGCCGCATCACCGACCGCATTTTGACCGAGCTTGAGCAGGGCACGTGCCCTTGGGCAAAACCGTGGAGCGGCGGCGATATGGCCGCATCGGGGCGGACCCGCCCTTTGCGCGCCACCGGCCAGCCCTATCGCGGAATCAACGTCCTGTTGTTGTGGATAGAGGCGCAGGCGGCCGGCTTTGTCAGCCCGTCATGGATGACCTACAAGCAGGCGCAAGCCTTGGGCGCACAGGTGCGCAAGGGCGAACCGGGGGCAACCGTGGTCTACTATGGCGATAGCACCAAGACCGTGCATGATGATGCCAGCGGCGAGGATCGCGAACAGGCGTTCCGGTTCCTCAAAACCTACACCGTGTTCAACGTGGCGCAGATCGACGGCTTGCCCGAACGGTTTCATATCGTGCCGGAACCCGCGCCGGAAGTGGGGCGCATTGCAGCCGCCGAGGCATTCTTTGCCAGCATCCCCGCGACCGTGAACCACGGCGGCGACAAGGCATATTATATGCCGTCAGCCGACCGCATCCAGCTACCGCCCTTTGCAGCTTTCCATGACGCCCACGGATATTACGCCACAAGGGGCCATGAAACAGTGCATTGGACTCGCCATGAGAGCCGTCTTGATCGCAGTTTTGGCCGCGAGAAATGGGGCGATGAAGGGTATGCCCGCGAAGAACTTTGTGCTGAGCTTGGCGCGGCATATCTTGCTGCCGACCTTGGGCTTTGCATCGAGCCGCGCCCGGATCACGCCAGCTATATCGCGAGTTGGATCAAGGTGCTGCAAAACGACACCCGCGCCATTGTGCAGGCAGCCGCCTACGCCGAACGCGCCGTTGCATATCTTCACCAGCTTGCAAGCCCAGAGGAAGTGCAACAGGCGGCATAACGCTGCCGATGATAGAGGCCGCCCCAAAGGGCGGCCACTTCATTTGCCCCACCCACCCAACCCTTGTTTGGGCTGCGGCCCTTGGTCGCCGCCTACGGCAAGAAGTTTGGTCAGGTCATATCATCTGATCGAGCGCGGTCATCGTTTCCGCCAGCACGCGCCTCAACGATAGCAGGCTGGCCCCTAATGACATTTCAGGTCTTTCGGCCAAAAGCATTATGGCTTTCAGCACCGCATTGGATTCTCGTGCCAATAGAATCAGATGCACGCCGTTCGGCGCGTTGGTGCCGTTCAGCCAGTTTTTTGCCGTGCGCTGGCTAACACCTGTCCACTTCATAATCATCTTCGCGCCGTTGCGTGTCGATCCGAACTCGATCTTCAAAGCCGAGGCGATCACTTGCGCGAATTCGGAATCGGTCAGTGCGTCGCGCCCGACCGGAAAAGAACTGCCCTTCTTTGGAAACATGTTGCCACCCATTTGCTGTTAGGGAGGCCCGAGCAGACAGCGAGAAAATAACTGGGCAAAATGAAGGCGCGACCGTGATGGTCATAGAATGGAGGACAACCGGCGATATTCAATCAGACGGCCAGACGCCAAAGCGGGCCGCTGAATATGTCCGTATGTCCACCGATCATCAGCAATATTCGACTGACAATCAGGCGACAGCAATTCGCGCCTATGCCGAGAAGCGCGGATTCGAGATTGTCCGCACCTATGCCGATGAAGGTAAAAGCGGCCTCCAGATTGGCGGGCGCGATTCCCTGCAACAGCTTCTCGCCGATATTGACAGCGGCAACGTCGATTTCGAGGCGATCCTTGTTTATGACGTGAGCCGCTGGGGCCGTTTCCAAGACCCCGACGAAGCCGCCTATTACGAATTGCGCTGCAAGCGCGCCGGGATCACCGTTCATTACATCGCCGAGCAATTCGAGAATGACGGCACCATAGGTTCGTCGATCATCAAGACCGTCAAGCGAGCGATGGCCGGGGAATATAGCCGCGAATTGTCGGTCAAGGTTTTCGCGGGCCAATGCCGCCTCATCAGCCTTGGCTATCGGCAAGGTGGCGCGCCCGGCTTCGGTTTTCGTCGAATGCTTGTCGATGAGCGCGGCCAGCACAAGGGCGTGCTTGAGCGGGGCGAACACAAGAGCATTGCCACGGATCGCGTCGTGCTGGTGCATGGGCCAGAAGAGGAAGTCGCCACCGTCCGCGAAATTTATCGCCTGTTTGTCGAGGACAGCAATTCGGAAAGGCAGATTGCCGAGTGGCTCAATGGGCAGGGCATCATGTCCGACCTGGGGCGTGAATGGACACGCGGTGCGGTGCACCAAATCCTCATCAACGACAAATATGCCGGTCACAACGTCTGGGGCCGCACATCCTTCAAGCTGAAGAACCGGCACGTTCGCAACGATCCATCGGACTGGATCAGGCACGACCAAGCTTTTCCCGCCATCGTGTCGCAGGAGCTATTCGACCAAGCCGGGAGCATCATAGAGGGGCGGTCGAAGCGTCTGACTGACGATGAACTGCTGGCGATGCTGTCGGAGATTCTGAAAAAGAACGGATACTTGTCAGGCCTTATCATCGACGAGTTCGAGGATGGGCCGTCCAGCAGCGCCTATCAGTCCCGCTTTGGCAGCCTGTTGCGCGCCTACTCGCTGGTCGGGTTCATTCCCGACCACGATTATCGCTACATCGAGATCAACCGCGCCTTGCGCCGGATGCACCCGTCGATTGTTCGGAACGTGATCGAGGGCGTGCGCGCCATTGGCGGCAGCGCGATCCAGAATCTCGAAGATGACACGCTGACAATCAACGATGAGATCTCCGCATCCATCGTCATCGCCCGGTGCAAGCTGACCCGCGGCGGCTTTCGTCGCTGGAAAATCCGACTCGACGAGAGCTTGCGCCCCGACCTCACTATCTGCGTCAGGATGGATGAGGACAACATGACCGCGCACGACTTCTATGTTTTGCCGCGCATGACCCTTGCCGAAGGCGTCCTGCGGTTGGCCGATCATAATGGCCTGTCGCTTGACGCTTTCCGTTTCGACACGCTGGACGGCTTTTTCGCCTTGGCGCAGCGCGTGCCATTCCGGCAGGCGGCATAGCTGTGGCACTGCCCGCCCAGCGCGTCGAGATGATCCCGATTGACCGGATCACCGTCGTCAATCCGCGCCTTCGCAACAAGAAGGTCTTCAAGGGCATCGTCGAGAACATCGCCGAAGTCGGCCTCAAGCGCCCGATAACCGTCACCAGCCGCCATGGAGACGATGGACCGCTCTACGATCTTGTCTGTGGTCAGGGCCGCCTTGAAGCCTTCCGCCAACTCGGTCAGGCCGAAGTGCCCGCGCTGATCGTGACCGCCGATCAGGAAGATTGCTTCGTTGCCAGTCTCGTCGAGAATTGCGCCCGCCGTCAGCATCAGGCCGTGGACCTGTTGCAAGACATCCTCGGGATGCGCGGGCGCGGCTATTCCGACAACGAAATCGCCGCCATGACCGGCCTTTCCGCCAACTATGTCTATATAGTGGGAAGGCTGTTGGAACGCGGCGAGCGGCGACTCGTTGCCGCCGTGGAGGCGGGCTATCTTCCCATATCCGTCGCCCTCGAAATCTGCGAAGCCGACGATCAGGGCGTGCAGGCGGCGCTTCACAAGGCTTATGAAGATAATCTGCTACGCGGACGCGCACTTATCGCAGCACGCCGTTTGGTCGAGGTTCGCAAACGCTCTGGCAAAGCGGCCAAGCTAAACCGGCTTGTCGGCAAGGATGCGGCAACGACGCCCGAGGGGCTGGTCAAGGCATTTCAGGAAGACACCGAACGCAAGCGCATGATGATCCGAAAGACAGAGGCAACCCGCAATCGCCTCGTTTTTATCGTCGAGGCATTGAGCCAGCTATCGAACGACGAAAGTTTCGTCGCGCTGCTCGAAGATGAAGGTCTGGCGACGATACCGACCAGCCTCGCGGATCGGATTCAGAAAGTCAGGATCAGCGTGCAATGAGCCGGGCCAATAGACAGCGCAAAATCAAGCTGGCATTCGAGCCGACCAGCCTGCGGATTCCGCTTGGCGAAATCGAGCTTCTGCGCACAATTCCCGAATCAACGCGGAAGTCGCCCAAATATGGCCAGATCGCAGCGTCTATCCGCGAAGTCGGTATCATAGAGCCGCCAGTCGTGGTTCGCGTGCCGGGAGACGCGGAGCGATACCGGCTGCTTGATGGACATATCCGCATCGACGTTCTGAAAGCGCGCGGTGACGACGATGTTGTCTGCCTTGTGGCCACCGATGATGAAGCCATCACCTACAACAAGCGCATCAGCCGCATGGCTATCGTTCAGGAGCACAAGATGATCCTGAAGGCGCTTGAGAAGGGCGTTTCGGAGGAGCGCCTTGCGCGTGCGCTGAACGTCAACATTTCGAGCATTCGCAGCAAACGGCGCTTGCTGGACGGCATTTGCGATGAAGTGGCGAAGCTGCTGCAAGACCGGATGGTGCCGCTCAACACCTTTCGCGAAATGAAGAAGCTACGCCCGATGCGCCAGATCGAAGTCGCCGAAACCATGATCGCGATGAACCGGTTTTCTTGGACGTATGCCAAATCGCTTGTTGCCGCCACACCGCAGCACCTGTTGACCAGCGAAAAGCGCAAAGCGGTGCGCGGCCTCAGTGACGAACAGATCGAGCATATGGAGCGCGAGGCGACCAATATCGACCGCGAGTTCCGCATGATCGAACAGAGCTACGGCATGGACCACCTCGATTTGGTGCTGGCGACCGGCTATCTCGCCCGCTTGACGGAGAACGTGCGCGTGGTTCACCATCTGGCCCGCCACCATCCCGAACTGCTGGCCGAGTTTCAGCGGATCGTGCAGCTTCGTGAAGCGGCATAGCGTTTCACGGCATCACGATTGCGAATGCGTTGACTGCATCGTATGAGAACAGGTCTGACGAGTTCGCGATGCTCACGATTTTTTCCGCTTTCGGATGCCCTAAATTCAGGCGTAGTTTGGATGTTGATCCGCGTCGTGTGGGAGTGAATGTGGGAGCAAAATTCGCCCAATTCATATAAAAGTATCGGAAAATAAACGATATTTTCTTATTTTTGGCGGACACCCTCTCCGCCAACATCTCAATGCGAATCAATGAGATGGGCCTCACGGGGCCAGAAAATCCCTAGCTTCCGCGCGGTTTTGCGGTTCGCGCCCGAACTTCGGAGACTGCCGGATTGCCAAAAATCAGTCTCTGATCGGCTTTTGTCTCAAACCGAGCGAACCTCGTCCAGTCCGGTTCGGCTTTGCGAATGGCAGTTTTTTCAATAGGTAACTGAGATCGCTCTACGATGCATTCAGCGAGCGTTCCTCCGGTTGGCATGGCTGCCAGAGAACGCGAAGTAGGCGTTTCCCCGTGAAGCGCCACGCAATTTCGCGTAGTCCTGAAGAATGAGCGCCGGTGATGGGAAGTCTTCATTATCGCAGATCAAATCAGGGATCCTCGAATGGCCACCACTGAAGATGCTACCCGACTGATGCTTTCACTAGCTCGGCGCACACCCATCAACATCGCGCCAGAGAAAGCACGAGCTCTCGCGGAGGAGGTGTTCGGGACCGAAAGATGGGAACTGCGGGACAGCCGAACCGAAGCAAACTTTTATGCTGTGGTTCCTGATCGAGCCATTTATGCGTCGTACGCGGGCTTGGCGAGCTTATGGTGTTTGAGCTTTGTAGCTTTTTGCGTGGCGGACCTTTCGTCCCGTGCTGCTCGATCAGTCGAACTCAAGGGCGAGCAAATAGACATCGGCGCCCAATGGGCATCAATGAACCTGCAGGCATACCTGGATTATGCTCGACGGCTATTTCATGCGGATGAACCGTGGCCGGAAAACATGTGCGAGCCCAAGCCCGGCGCGGACCTCGCCTCCATGGAAGGCAGGATCAACAATCTGTTTTTTGGTGCGCTGAGCTGGATCTTGCTTCACGAAATCGCTCACGTCCATCACGGCCACTCGCACCTGATTGAGGATCAGCGTGCAATAGGCACCCCCTTCGTGGGGTGATCGGCGTGCAAAAAGGACCCCTTCATCCCGGGGATTTAGTCGGCCGACTGGTTTTGATCAGTTGGCGAGAACGGGATGTTGATCGTGGAGACAGTGGTTCGGATTCGGCGTGAGCATGCAGCGGGTAAGGCGATCAAGGCGATCGCTCGTGACCTTCGTTTGTCGCGGAAGGTCGTCCGCAAAGCGATCCGGTCGCCGGAGGCGGCGTTCAACTATCAGCGCAAAGTCCAGCCGCTGCCGCGGATCGGTCCTTATCAGGATCGTCTCGATGCGCTGCTTGAGGAGAACGAAGGTCGCGGCCGCCGCGATCGGCTACGGATGACGCGTATCCATGACCTGCTGGTGCGCGAGGGGTTCGATGGATCCTATGATGCGGTGCGCCGCTATGCGGCGCGCTGGCGTGCTGCGCGGCGGAAGGATGCTGGCGAAGGCGCACCGGCGTTCATCCCGATGACCTTCCAGCCGGGTGAGGCCTACCAGTTCGACTGGAGCCACGAGGATGTGGAGATCGCCGGCAAGCCGATGCGGGTGAAGGTGGCGCATATGCGTCTCTGCGACTCGCGCGCACCCTATGTCCGAGCCTATCCGCGCGAGGGCCAGGAGATGCTGTTCGATGCCCATGCCCGGGCGTTCGCGTTCTTCGGCGGTGTGCCGCGACGCGGTATCTACGATAATATGAAGACGGCGGTGACGGCCGTGTTCACCGGCAAGGAGCGTGTGTTCAACCGCCGCTTCCTGATCATGACCGATCATTACATGGTCGAGCCGACCGCCTGCTCGCCGGCGGCGGGATGGGAGAAGGGCCAGGTCGAGCAGCAGGTCCAGACGATCCGAGGCCGCTTCTTCCAGCCGCGACTCCGGTTCGCCAGCCTGGCCGAGCTCAACGGGTGGCTGGAGGCCGAGTGCCGGCGCTGGGCCGAGCATCATGCCCATCCCGAACGCGGGGATATTACCGTCGCCGAGGCGCTGGATATGGAGCGACCGGCCCTGCAGCCGATCCTGGCACCGTTCGACGGCTTCCATGAGAGCGAGCATGCCGTCACCGGCACCTGCCTCATCAGCTTCGATCGCAACCGCTACTCGGTCATGTCGACGGCCGCACGCCGGACCGTTCAGGTGCGCTCCTATGCCGATCGCATCGTCATACGCTGCGGCGATGCGATCGTCGGGGAGCATGAGCGCCACTTCGGTCGGAACCGCACGATATACGATCCCTGGCATTATCTGCCGGTCCTCGCGCACAAGCCCGGCGCGCTGCGTAACGGCGCACCGTTCCAGGACTGGGATCTGCCGCCCGCCCTGCACCGATTACGGCGAAGGCTCGGCACCGGGGACGAGGCCGATCGCAGGTTCGTGCGGGTCCTCTCGGCGGTGCTCACCGATGGCCTGGAGCCGGTAGAGGCTGCCGTGCGCGAAGCGTTGGCGAACGGAACGGCCAGCGACGAGCTGATCCTCAACATCCTCTCCCGGCGCCGCGAGCCGGCGACACCCCACAGCATCGTCACTTCGGAAGACCGGATGCTGCAGCATCCTCCGCTCGCCGACTGTGCCCGCTATGATCTGCTGCGAGGCTATGATGCAGCGGCATGATATGATCGACACGATGCGCGGCCTCGGACTCAAGGGCATGGCGGCGGCGTTCGACGAGGCGGTCACCACCGGCCTCCAGCGCAAGCGCACCACCATGGAGATACTGACCGACCTGCTCCGTGCTGAGGCGACCCACCGGGATGCAGCCTCCATCCGCTATCGGATGACGGCTGCGAGGCTGCCCGTGGTGAAGGACCTGGAGCGGTTCAGCTTCGAGGGCACACCGATCAATGAGGAGATGATCCGCTCCCTTCACGATGGCTCCTTCCTCCCGCCTCGCCGCAATATCGTGCTGGTCGGCGGCACGGGGACAGGCAAGACCCACCTCGCCATCGCGATCACCGCCAATGTCGTGCGAAGGGGCGCTCGCGCCCGCTACTTCAACACCGTCGATCTGGTGACACGCCTCGAAGAGGAGACCCGGATCGGCAAAGGCGGGACCCTGGCGGCGCAGCTGTCGCGGCTCGACCTGATCGTGCTCGACGAGCTCGGTTATCTGCCGTTCGCCCGCTCGGGAGGGCAGTTGCTGTTCCACCTCATCAGCAAGCTTTATGAGCGGACCAGCGTCATCATCACCACGAACCTCGCCTTCGGCGAATGGCCGACCGTGTTCGGCGATCCCAAGATGACCACGGCGCTGCTCGACCGCGTCACCCACCACTGCGATATCGTCGAGACGGGCAACGACAGCTGGCGCTTCAAAAACCGCAGCTGACAGCCACCTTCGGCGCCTTCAAAAATCTATCTTGCGCTGCGCGCGCCTCCGGTCGGGCTACGCCCGCCCTCCGCCGCACGCAGCGCAAGGCCATCTTCAACAAACCAGCATCATATTATCCGAAAAGGGGGTCCCTCTTCGACGCCGATCGGGGGTCCCTTTTGAACGCCGTTTGACACACCTGATCCCCGCCTCCATGAAAGTAGGTCAAGAGTATCAGGCCGACGCCTTTGCTACTATGTGGGTCCTCGATGATGCGGGGAACGGCTTACAACGAGAGTTCCGGGTTCTCGCAGTGTCAGTCGCCCTAGCGTGGCTGTTCCTCCACGAGCAGGCCAAAGGTCAAGGATCCGATCACCCCGCAGCGATACTGCGGTTTCGGGATGCAATTGCCCACTTCAATATGGGTGCCCGAAGCGCCGGATTGGAGAACGCCACATACATACTGAAAGCCATTTTTGACCCGGGTATAGAGATGCCAACCGGCATGATGGCCCACGAAGCATTCGATTGGATGTGCGAAAGGCTCGAAGAAATATTCAGCTCCAGGCACTAGCCGCCATGTCTGAGTCCTTTTCGGTCTGATGGGCTCCGTTCGAACACCATTTGCATCTGCTCCATCCATGGTCGGTCGGACACCGCAACGAGGTCGTTCAACGAAAGTGCCGGCGGCTCGCGTCTGATCACGAGGTGTTCAAGCACCTCTGGCGACAGGTAGGCGAGCCGCATCATCCGGCTTACGAACCGGTCGGAGACCTTCTCGGCTGCCGCGATGTCCTGAATCGTAGAAGCGGCGCCCGTTTCCAACTGCCGCCGCCAGCTCCAAGCACGGGCGATGGCGCGAAGAACATGTGGATCCTGCGCCCGCCCATCCCGCAAGGTCAAATCGGCGGGCGGGACGATTTTCGGCCGCCCGTTCCGCTTGCGGATGGTGAGCGGGATGAACACCCGCATGGTGGTGGGCGCGCTCATGCCGCCAGCTCCTGTTTCGGTGTGACCATTTCGCGGATGACCGATCCAAGGCCCTCGGTGCGCAGGTCAACCGCAAGGCCATCGGCGCTGACCGTGACCCGCTCGATCAGCAGGCGGGCGATGCGGGCCTGTTCGGCCGGGAACAGCGATTCCCATAGGCCATCGAACCCAGCAAGCGCGTTGACCACGTCGTGCTCATCCACATCCGGTGCCGTTCGGCCGATCGCCTCCATCGCCCGCGCCGCGATTTCCGGCGTGCGCAGCAGCGACCGGATGTGCTGGACGACGGCCGTTTCCACCATGCCGGCATTCAATCGTACAAAGCTGTCCCGGCCTTCGCAGGCTCGGTTTCTGATCGCATCCATCGAGGTGTAGTAGCGGTAATGCCGGCTGCCCTTCTTTGTGACAGTTGGCGTCATGGCGATGCCGCGATCCGTGAAGATCAAGCCTTTGAGCAGCGCCGGGGTCTGGGTGCGGGTGTTGGCCGCCCGCTGGCGCGGGCTCTCCTGCAGGATGGCATGGACCTGATCCCACAGCGGCTGGTCAATGATGGCCTGATGCTCGCCGGGATAGCTGGTGCCCTTGTGCACCGCTTCGCCGATATAGAGCCGGTTGCGGAATAGCTTGTAGAGGAACCCCTTGTCGATCGGCTTGCCCCGCTTGTTGAGGGTGCCGCCCGCCACCAGCTCCCGGGTCAGCAGGGTGGCCGATCCCAGCTCGACAAACCGCTGGAACATGTGCCGGACCGTGGCGGCTTCGGCCTCGTTGATCACGAGCTTGCGATCGACGACATCGTAGCCCATCGGCACGAACCCGCCCATCCACATGCCCTTGGCGCGACTGGCAGCGAACTTGTCACGGATGCGCTCGCCGGTGACCTCGCGTTCGAACTGGGCGAACGACAGCAGGATGTTGAGCGTCAGCCGGCCCATGCTGGTCGTGGTGTTGAACGCCTGCGTCACCGACACGAACGTCACGTTATTGCGGTCGAAGGCCTCGACCAGCTTGGCGAAGTCCATCAGCGAGCGCGACAGGCGGTCGATCTTGTAGACGACGATCACGTCGACCAGGCCGGCCTCGACGTCTTCCAGCAGGGCCTTGAGGCCGGGGCGGTCGAGAGTGCCACCCGAGTACCCGCCGTCGTCGTAGCGTTCGCGCATGCAGACCCAGCCTTCGGCGCGTTGGCTGGCGACATAGGCCTCGCAGGACTCGCGCTGGGCGTCGAGGCTGTTGAACTCCATGTCCAACCCTTCCTCGCTGGATTTGCGGGTGTAGACGGCGCAGCGCAGGCGGCGCCGGGGTGCTGTATCGGTCATGCCGCGTCCTTCCGTTCCCGCAGGCCGAAGAACCTGTAGCCATTCCACTGCGTGCCGGTGATGTCCCGTGCGATGGCCGACAACGATTTGTAACGGCGCCCCTGCCAGTCGAACCCGTCCTTCAGCACGGTGATGACGTGCTCAGTCCCGTTCCATTCGCGCACCAGTCGGGTGCCGATCACCGGGTTGCGCGGGTCGGAAATCACCGACTTCCTGACCTTCTTGCCCTCGACCTCGTCGGCCAGGGCATCGAGCAGCTGGCGTGCCGGCTTTGACAGGCCGCCGAACGTCAGCTCCTGGATCCGGTAGGCCAGCCGCTGCTTGAGGAACGACCGGCTGTTGTTGGGCGCCTCTGTCTCGAACAGCTTTGCCCATTCGGCCTTCAGTTCCCTGACCGGCATGTCCTTCAGCGCCGCCAGCCTGGCCAGCACCTGCGCATTGTCATCCTGTTTGTGCATTATCGTCCTCCGATCCGGGCCTTTGCCCGGGGACGACTGACGCTCTTGGCCGGCGAGATTGCGAGTGAACTATCTCCACCATAGGCAGATAAAGAACTGGACTGTTCGCGCAGCCGCAGGACGCCGGTGGCGACGATGCGGCCCAACTCTGAAAGTCGGGCTTCTGGCGACATCTTGGATGGGCAAAGCCCGTTTGGGTTGAATGTGTCGGTGGACATGGAGACCGTTCGCAATACTGGGTGGGTGGCGACACGGTAGGTTTGAGAACTATCTTTAAACAAGCAAAATCATGAGTTTATCGTAGTCTTGCGAAATCATGAGCATTGCTTGGTGATGCGATCCGGGCCTTTGAAAAGTCGCTCGGAACGCCTGCGAAGTTCTTCGTAATTTGATTCGCGCGGGGTCGCCGGTCGGCTACATCTGACCTCGGCGCCCGAGTGTGCGGCCGGAGTTCACGGCAATGCGTTCTTGACCCCGGAAATCCTCGCAACTACGCTGATCCGCATAGATGCGTGATTTTGAGGGTTGGCCCAAGCCATGATGAACCGATGACCACTGACGGGACGAGTTTTGGACGTCAGATTTCCAAAGCCAGGAAGGCCATGGCTCTCAGCCAGAAGGAGCTGGCGGCAAGGATCATGAAAGAGGAAGACGGCACACCGATCTCGCCGCAATACCTCAACGACATCGAGCATGACCGGCGCAGTCCCACCTCGGATCACCTGATCCGGCAGTTTGCGGAGGTGTTGAACATCGACGAAGGCGTTCTGTTCTTGCTGGCAGGGAAGATTCCCGACGACCTCCGCAGCCAGGTCAGTGACCCAGCCAAGGCGGCCGAGGCATTCGTCAATTTCCGTCGCGCCATTACCAACTGACGGATCGACGGCGATGAGGATGATACGGGATCCAAAAGGCCGATTTCCAGAGCGCCCCTATTACACGAACGACGAGCTCGATCGGGAGTGTGAGCGGCTTGTCAGGGATCTGCACCGCAAGCGGAACCAGGAAGCACGTCCACGTATCACGACCGATGAACTCCATCTGCTGATCGAGCTCAACGACGCCAGCCTGGATTCCTCTGCCGACCTGACAATCTATGGCGACGATGTCGAAGGCGTGACCGCCTTCCATCCAGACAGGGATCCCGAAGTCGCAATCTCAGACCGGCTGGCTAACGATTCCCGCCGCGAGAACCGGCTGCGCACGACGTTGGCCCATGAGTTTGGCCATGTGCATTTCCACCGGCACCTGTGGGCGGGCAAGTTTCAGCATGGCCAACTGTTCGACCGCAGCAGCCATGAAAACAAGGCGATCTGCAAGCGCGACACCATCATTCAAGCCGCGAACTATGACTGGATGGAGTGGCAAGCCGGTTATGTGAGCGGCGCGATACTGATGCCGGTCACATCCATACGCCGGCTGGTGTCCGATTATTGCCAGGAGCGTGATCTCCACGCTGCCGTGGCAGTGCGGTCAGACCATGGTCGACAGATCGTTGGTGCAGTGATGGAGACGTTTCAGGTTTCCGAGGAGGCTGCTCAAGTCAGGCTCAAGGTACTCAAACTACTTGGGGAATCTGATCGTCAGGGATCGCTGTTCGGGTGATCCACAGCAAATCCGCTAATCTGCGTAGATTTTCGATTGACCCGCCACATGGGCGCAAATACGCTCTTTAGCAGATCGGCGTGCAATGACGCCTGATTCTGCTCAAGGAGTCCCCCATGACCTCGATTGCCACCATCATTCGGAAAACCTCCACCCCCACCCTCCGTGCCTATTTTGAGCACAGCGGGATTGGCCTCCCTGCAAATATCGACTGGGCGGTCCCCGAGCCCGAAATCCTGCCGCCCCTTCTGAAGGCGGTCGATGAACTGACCGATACCGAAAAGGCCCGCCTGGCGCTCGACGCCGGTCGGATTGGCGAGCTGGTCAGCGACGTTGGCCAGATTGCACTTTACAGCGTTGCCGAAGACAAGGCCGTTCTGGATAGCCTTGGCGGCGCGCACGACCGCGCTTTCTGGATGTTTCTCAATCATCCGGACCGCTTCCGTCGTGCCGAGGAGGTCCGCTACACCGATGAACGTCGCCGTGGGCGTTCATGGGCGGGTTTCATTGTTGCCGCCGATCAGCCGTTGAACAAGGATCCAGCCGCTCTCGACGCATTCAAGGCGGCGCTGCGCGAATGCTTCGCCTCGCCCAATATCCACATCGATATCTTTGACCGCCGCCGCCCCACCTTCGACGGTGAGGATTGCGAACTGATCCAGATCGCGGTGTACCGCGAGGGCTTGCCGGATGATGTTCTGGAGTTTGACGCAGGCGATCTGGTTCGCCGCGTGCGCAGCCCGGTGTTCGAGGCCGCCCTGACGTATGAACCCGCCACCGGCGTGGTCGAGGTGGTCGCGAACGACAGCAAGAGCCGTGAAGCCATGGCCCGGATCATGGTGCGTGATCTGCTCGAGATCGAGTTCACCAGCGAAAAAATGCCGTCCCGCAATTATGATCTGAACTCGCTTCAGCAGCCCCATGCTTTCCCCCGGGATGCTTCCGACGGGATCGAGTCCGTCACTTTGAAACAGCTGCGCCTGATGCCGATGGACAATCAGGGCCAGCGCGTGACTCTGGAGTGCATGCGCGGCAGTGAGGAGACCATCTGGGAGATGGCCGCGAGGCATTTTGGCGACCGTAATCCGCTTCTCGGCGGCTGGGTGGTTACCCAGGCAAAGCTTAGCATCGCTTTCCAACCCAAGGGGGATGCGCGGCGTGGGCGTGTGCTGGCGCTGACGATCACGATGCCGCACGGCTGCAATCTCAAGGACCTGACGCCGGAAGAGCAGTTGATCGGCGAGAAGTATCTGCGCCGCTGGGGCATCCTGTCCGGGGATACCGGCGGCGATGATTGATCAGGCTGCTGCCCGGCTGCTGATGACGATTGCTGAAACGCCGGGCGGAAAAATCGCGGGTTCGGTCCTCGACGACTTTTATCCCCGTCAAGGCAAGCAACTGATGCAGACCAATCTGCTGGCGCCGCTAGGAAATACCTTCGCGGCGCCACTGGATCTGGATCACGGTGATGAACCGCTACCTTTGATCTGGTCGGGCGAGCACGGTTGTTTTGGCTATTACAACCCGGCCGCGGTCTGGATCACAGTGCCCCTGGAAAGCCTGACCATGTTCAGCGTCAATATGCCGGTGCTGTTGGCGCGGATGCTGGCGCAGCTGGAGGTCGTGGGCGGGGCCGAACCTCTTGCTTTGGTGCCTGATGCCGTCTGGGAAATCGGCAATGTCCGTTTGCCCGGGCGCAGTAAGCCCGTTCCGCTGTGGGTCGCGCGGCGCCTGTCTGATCCAGATTGCTGGTCCGCGTTCGTGGCCGCTACGCGCTTGCGTCCGGCGCCGGGGCTGAGAATCGTGTTGAGTACAACGCCGACCAGCCGCCTTCAAAAGCAGATGTTCGAGGGTCATGAGATCATCAGCATCGGCGATGTGGCCGACCACGCGGCCGGGATTGCCGTCGATCCTGCGCTGTTGGCAGCTCGGATCACAAACGGATCGCCACAGACCGATGTGCCAATTGCCGTGTCCGCAGACGGAGGATCTGTCACGGTGCGCGGGAAACGCTACACATTCACCGGCCAGAAGCATCGGGCCATTATTCGACATCTCCATGACGCCTGGAAGAACGGGGAACCCGAATGCCTGACCGAAGCGGTGCTGGAGGCGGCCGAATGCGCTAATAGCGTGAACACGCTGACCAAGGCCTTTTCCGGCCGAAAGGACTGGCAGGAGTTCATCAAGGTGGAGGGTGGTCGCTGCTGGATCCAGTGCTGACCAGTCGCAGAATCCGTCATCGAAAGCCGCCTTCGGGCGGCTTTTTTGTGTCCGGCGGGCTCAATCGTTGATTCCTACCCTAAGCCCTACCTCTCTCCTTCCCGGCTCCTACCTTCGCCAGCGCCAATGTCTCCGCAGGTTTTCGAACCGAACCCAAGGAGACGCCAATGGCTACCAGACACCTTTCCCAGATCGAGCTTGCCGCTCGCTGGAACCTTTCCCACCGCACGCTCGAGCGCTGGCGGTGGACGGGCGAAGGCCCGCAATTCATCAAGCTCGGCGGTCGCGTCGTTTATCGCCTCGAAGATGTCGAGGCGTTCGAAGCTGCCCAGGCCCGGCACAACACCGCCCGCGCTGATGCGCCGGCCGTGGCGTGAGGGCGGCCGACATGACCATCCCCAACTACATCGGCGTGGACGATTTCGTTCACATGGCCGTCGGCGAGATCGTCGCCCTGCCGGCCGAGGTGCTCGCCAATCTCCAGCAGGAGATCGAGGAGCGCCTGCGTTTTGCCAAGTTGGCCAGCGACTGGCTCAATGGTGCGCTTGCCCTCAAATATGCCGATCGCGCTCAGCAGGCGCGCGGCGATGCCGGTAAGGATTTTGGCGCTGCCCGCTTTACCGACGGCGATGTAACGATCGTCGCGGACCTGCCGAAGAAGGTCGACTGGGATCAGTTCGAACTGGCCCAGCTGGTCGAGCGTATCAAGGCCGACGGCGAAGACCCTCGCGAATATGTCGACATCAGCTTCAAGGTCTCTGAGCGCAAGTTTGCGGCCTGGCCCAGCCATATTCGCAGCGCCTTCACTACCGCCCGGACGGTGCGCAACGGCTCCCCCAGCTTCAAGCTCAAGCTGGAGGGCGCAGCATGACTCTCCCGATCATTTCGGCGGATCAGCGTCTCGCAGAAAACCGCGGCATCAAGGGCGTGATCTTCGGCAAATCCGGCATCGGCAAGACCAGTCTGCTCTGGACGCTTCCTGCAACGACGACCCTGTTCTTCGACCTCGAGGCGGGTGACCTCGCCATCGAAGGGTGGACCGGCGACAGCATCCGTCCCCGCACCTGGGAGGAATGCCGGGACTTTGCGGTGTTCATCGGCGGGCCGAACCCGGCACTGCGCGACGATCAGGTCTACAGCCAGGCGCATTACAATGCGGTGTGCGCCCGGTTCGGCGATGCCGCGGCGATCGACCGGTACGAGACAGTCTTCATCGACTCGATCACGGTTGCCGGGCGCCTGTGCTTCCAGTGGTGCAAGGGGCAGCCCGAGGCATTTTCCGACAAGACCGGCAAGCCTGACATGCGCGGTGCCTATGGTCTGCACGGCCGGGAAATGATCGCCTGGCTGACCCACCTTCAGCACACCCGGACGAAGAATGTCTGGTTCGTCGGCATCCTCGACGAGAAGCTGGACGACTTCAATCGCAAGGTTTTCCAGCCGCAGATCGACGGTTCCAAGACCGGACTCGAGCTGCCGGGCATCGTCGATGAAGTCCTGACGATGGCCGAGGTGAAGGACGAGGCCGGAAACGCTTCGCGTGCCTTCATCTGCCAGACGATCAACCCCTGGTCCTACCCGGCCAAGGACCGGTCCGGCCGCCTCGCACTGGTCGAGGAACCGCACTTGGGCCGCCTCATGGCCAAGATCCGCGGCCCCGTGATGCCCGCCGGCGAACGGCTGGAATTCGGCCTGCCTGCACTGCCGGCCACTGACACGCAATCCCCCCAAACTGACCTGAACAAGGAGCCCCATCATGGGTAGCTGGAACGATTTTAACGACGCCAAACAGACCTCGAACATCATCCCCAAGGGCACGCTCGCCAAGGTTCGTGTGACCATCCGGCCCGGTGGTCATGACGATCCCAGCCAGGGCTGGACGGGCGGCTATGCCACCCGCGGCACCACCGGCTCAGTCTATCTGAACACCGAGTACACGGTGGTCGAAGGCCCCTTTGCCAAGCGCAAGGTCTTCAGCATGATCGGGCTCTACAGCCCGAAGGGTCCCGACTGGGCCAATATGGGGCGCGGCCTGGTGCGCTCGATGCTGAACTCGGCGCGAGGGATTTCCGACAAGGACAACAGCCCGCAGGCCCAGGCGGCACGCCGCATCAGCGGCTTCGGCGACCTCGACGGACTGGAGTTCGTCGCCCGCATCGATGTCGGCACCGACAGCAACGGCGATGACAAGAACGACATTCGCGCCGCCGTTACCCCGGACCACCGCGAATATGCGGCGCTGATGGGATCGGTCGCGGCCGCGCCGACGGCGGCATCGCCTCAGTTCTCCACGGCACCTGCAACCGGCGGTCGCCCCGCCTGGGCACAGTGAGGAGCATGCCATGATCCTTCGTCCCCGCCAGTCCCTTTTCGTCGAGCGCAGCCTGTCTGCGCTCGACACCCACGGCAACACGCTCGGTGTGGCTCCTACCGGCACAGGCAAAACGATCATCCTGTCTGCGGTGGCGGGCCAGATGATCGGCGACAGCCGCGCCAAGGCCTGTGTTCTGGCCCATCGCGATGAATTGACGGACCAGAACCGGGATAAATTCTCCCGGGTCAATCCGGGCATGACCACCTCGGTTATCGATGCTGCCACCAAGAACTGGAGTGGCCAGGTCACCTTCGCGATGGTGCCGACCCTTTCCCGGCCGGCCAATCTGGACGCCATGCCAGCGGTCGATCTGCTCGTGATCGACGAGGCGCATCATGCGGTCGCCGAAAGTTACCGTCGCATCATTGATCGCGTTCTCCACCTCAATCCGATGGCGCGCATCTTCGGTGTGACCGCCACACCGAACCGCGGTGACCGCAAAGGGCTGCGTGAGGTATTCACGAACGTGGCGGACCAGATCCGCATGGGGGAACTGATCGCTTCGGGCCATCTCGTGCGCCCGCGCACCTTCGTAATCGACGTCGGGGTTCGCGAAGATCTCGGCAAGGTGCGCAAGACGGCTGCCGATTTCGACATGGGTCAGGTCGACGCCATCATGAACAAGGCGCCCGTGACCGACCAGGTCATCGCGCATTGGCGGGAAAAAGCCGGCGACCGCCAGACCGTCGCGTTCTGCTCGACTGTCAGTCATGCCGAGAACGTTGCCGACGCCTTCAACGCAAACGGCATTCCCGCAGCAGTCGTACATGGCGATCTGGATGACGCGACCCGTCGTGCCACCCTGGCCGCCTATGATGCCGGTGACATTCAGGTGGTCGTCAATGTCGCTGTGTTGACCGAAGGCTGGGATCACCCCCCGACCTCCTGCGTCATCCTGCTGCGCCCCAGCTCGTTCAAGTCGACCATGATCCAGATGATCGGTCGTGGCCTGCGCACGGTAAACCCGGAAGAATATCCCGGCATCGTCAAGACCGACTGCATTGTCCTCGACTTCGGGACGTCGACCTTGATCCATGGCTCGCTTGAGCAGGACGTCGATCTGGATGGCAAGCAGGCCAACGGTGATGCGCCGACCAAAGAATGTCCTGAATGCGGTGCTGTCGTGCCGGCCGCCGTGACCGAATGTCCTCTGTGCGGTCACATCTGGGAAGGCTCGGCGAGCGATCCTGCCGAGCCGCTCAGCCAGTTCATCATGGCCGAAATTGACCTGTTGAAGCGTTCGAGCTTCGAGTGGGTGGATCTGTTCGGGGACGATGCCGCACTCGTCGCCAATGGCTTCCATGCCTGGGCCGGTGTCTTTTTCCTGAACGGTCGCTGGTACGGCATCGGCGGTCAGCCCAAAAAGTCCGCACATCTTCTGGCCATGGGTGAGCGCAGCATTTGCCTCGCTGCCGCCGACGACTGGCTCAACACCCACGAGAGCGACGAGTCCGCCCACAAAAGCCGTGGCTGGCTGCGGCAACCGCCGACCGACAAGCAGTTGGTATTCCTGCCGCCGTCCTATCGGACCGACTACGGCCTGACGCGTTACCACGCCTCCGCGCTGCTTTCCTTCCGCTTCAACCAGTCAGCCATCCGCGGCCTCGTGATGGGCGCGGATCCGCATGCTCTGCGGGAGGCGGCGTGATGGATACCGCCCATGGAAAAATCGCCCTCTGCCGAAAAGCGACTGCGGTGCTGGCATCCACGCGGATTGCTGTGTGCTGTCTGCCTTCGTCCAACCTCTGGCTTCGGCTGGTCGGGCCCGCAACGCACGAGACGATCGGGCCCCTCTGTGTGGTTCTGCTCAATCAGCTGCCAGCGCTTCTTCTGGCTGCGGGCGCGCAAGGTGCAGGACATGGTTGATCTGACCGCCCGCGAAGAGGCCGCGATCCGTGCGACGCTGCAACCTGTCGCAGCCCTGATCGACACGATCGGCTGGCACGCCCCACCATCCGCATGGTCGCAGGAGCAGGTGCTCCAGCTGATCACCGTCACGATCGATGGCTTCCAGACCGCGATGCATCAGGCAGCCGTGGACGACCCCATGGAGGTGCCGTTCTGATGTTGGACTTCAATCACCGTCCCGCATTCGGCGAACGTCTGAATGCCCTCGTCGATAGCCATCTCGCGGCAGACAACGCCGCGCGCAGCCCGCGGGATTATCTCGGCGGCTCGCGGATCGGTGTTTCTTGCGAGCGCGCGCTCCAGTTCGAGTTCACGGCCACGCCCATGGACGAAAATGCGGGCTTCTCAGGCCGAACCCTGCGGATTTTCGCGATGGGTCACGCCCTGGAAGACCTCGCTATAGCCTGGCTGCGCGGTGCCGGCCTCGATCTGTTCACCCGCAAAGGCAATCGTCCGGACGGGGAGCAGTTCGGCTTCTCGGCCGCTGGCGGGCGCCTGCGCGGTCACGTCGATGGGATCATCGCCGGCGCTCCTGCTGCGCTTGGGCTTCGTGTCCCCGCGCTCTGGGAATGCAAGACCATGAACGCGAAGAACTGGCGCGAGACCGTGTCGAAGGGCGTCGTGCTGTCGAAGCCAGTCTATGCCGCCCAGATCGCGCTCTACCAGGCCTATATGGAAGCCAGCGTGCCGGGGATTTCGACCGCGCCAGCGCTGTTCACCGCGATCAACAAGGACACGGCTGAACTCCACCACGAACTGGTCCCGTTCGATGCAGACCTGGCCCAGCGCATGAGCGACAAGGCCGTGCGCATCCTGTCAGCCACCGATGCTGGGGAATTGCTGCCGCGCTTCACCCGAACCCGCGAACATTTCGAATGCCGCTTCTGCTCGTGGGCCGTCCGTTGCTGGGAGATGCCCCAGTGACCGAAGACAACATCGTCCACTTCAACCCCTGGCGGGATTTCAACGATGCCGCATCGCTAGAAGAGCTGTTCCTGGAGCCAGACCCGGCCCAGATCGCTGCCTTCTTCGACGTCGTCTTCGACTATTGCGAAGGTCTGATTCCGGTCCGCAGCTTCATTGACAAGGGTCAGGGCATCGAGGGCAAGCCCCATAATATCTGGATTGATGCGGATGCGTCCGCACCGGAAAAGCTCACGACCTTTGCCAATTGGGCAGGCCGCGAAGGCGCGGCAGTTTACGTGATCCCAGGCACGGTGGCGGAGAGCGGCCAGGCAAAGTCTGCCGACATCACCGCGATGCAGGCGATCGTCGTCGACATCGACACCGGCGATATCGGTGCCAAGCTTACCCACCTGACCCGGCATCTGGGTGACCCCACTCTGATCGTGGAAAGCGGCGGGCGAACACCTGAGGGTGCGCACAAGCTCCATGTCTGGTGGAAACTCTCGGAGCCTGCGACCGATGCCGACGTCGAGCAGGTTTGCACTCTGCGCGGTGCCATCGCTGCCAAGGTGGCGGGCGACACCCATTTCCGCTCCGCGCACCAGCCGATCCGTGTCCCGGGCACCATCTACCATAAGGGTGGCAGCCAGCGCATGGTGCAGATCCTGCAGCACGCCGCCAAACGTGAAGTGGACCTTGCTGATTTTGCCGAGATGGTTTCGGCCATGCCGCCCATGCCCGGGATTGGCGCGGCTTCTACCTCATCGCCCGGAAAGCCCGCTCTCGCCGATGTTCTGACGACGCCGGTCCATGAAGGCGGAGCTGATGCCTGGTCGCGGTTCGAGGGCGCGAGCGCCGCCATTGGTCATTATATCCGGCAGGTCCATGATGGCCGGATCAGCCCGGACGAAGGCTGGGAGGCGATCTGCCAGTACAATGCCGCAATGCTACGGCCGAGCTGGCCCCTCGATCGCCTGAAGGCGGAATCCGATCGGCTGTGGCGCTTGCATGTCGAGCGCAACGGCCCGCCGATGCTTCGGTCTGCTGAAACCGCACGCCGGGCAGACATGCCCGCCTTCACCTTTGGCGCGCTGCTGGATGACGCCAGCCCGATGCCCGCTGACATCGTCGCACCCCGGCTTCTGACACCCGGCGGTCTGCTCGTGCTCGGCGGCGCCCCCAAGGTGGGCAAGAGCGATTTTCTGATTTGCCTTCTAGCGCACATGGCTGCGGGCGTGGCGTTTCTTGGCTTCACACCGCCGCGCCCTCTGCGGATCTTCTATCTCCAGGCAGAGATCCAGTACCACTATCTGCGCGAGCGGTTGCAGGCCATCCGGCTCGATCCTGCCGTCATTGCCGCCGCCCGCGACAACCTGGTGGTCACTCCCAAGCTGCGCCTACTGCTCGACGAGCGCGGCGTGGCGCTGGCGGTCGATGCCATCAAATCCAATTTCCCGGGCGATCCGCCGGACATCATCTGCATCGATCCGATCCGAAACCTTTTTGACGGCGGGCCCGACGGCGGTGGCGAAAACGACAACAGCGCCATGATGTTCTTCCTGCAGCAGCGGGTCGAGCAGCTGCGCGACGCCGTCGCCCCTGATGCCGGCGTGATCCTCGCTCACCACACCAAGAAGCTGAACAAGAAGCAGATTGCCGAGGACCCGTTCCAGGCGCTTTCCGGCGCCAGTGCGCTGCGCGGTTTCTATACGTCTGGCATCATCATGCATCGGCCCGATGAGGAAATGCCGGCGCGCAAGCTCGAGATCGAGCTGCGCAATGGTCCAGCGATCGGCCCGATGCTGGTAGACAAACGTGGCGGGCAATGGGTCGAGATCGACGCAAGCAGCGAACGGCTGATCCGCAAAGATGTAGGTGCCCGGCTCGATGCTGAGCGGGTGCGCAAGCATGACGTCATTCTCGGCATCCTGCTCGACGAGGCTGCTGCCGGACGGCTCTATACGTCGCTGCAGTTCGCGGAGAAGTTCGAGAACAAAGGCGGCCTTGGCGGGACTTACACCATCAGGGACCGCATCTCGGTTCTGGCGACCAAGGGCTACATCAAGTTTGTCCGCGATGGCTCGCCCTACGGCATGGCCAGAACGACATCGAAGTTCGGCTATCTCTGCACCGAAGGGATGACCATTCCTGGGAATGGCGAAACGGCGGATCCCGACACCGGCGAAATATCCCCCACGATGCTGGAGGTGCTGCCCAGCCACTTCAAATGTCCCCAGTCAGGCGGGGCCCTGCCGGTCGAGAACCCCCGGGTCTGGGTCTATCCGGAGGACGAGCAATGATCCTCGGGTCGGCCATTCCGGGCTACGCATGGGCACGCACAATCCAGTTGGGGAAGTTGCGGACGATTTCCGCAACTGGGTCCGCACAGACACCCGTTCTCCCGCGCGGATACGCACAATCCAGTTGCGGACGATTTTCCCAACTACCCCCGCACGCCTTCGCACGGTCACGCCGTACTACCCGGAATCCAGTTGCGGACGGATTGACCATTCCCAACTGCCACAACTTCAATTTTTGGCAGTTTTCTAAGGGGTTGAGCTCCACCCCAAGTTGTGGGTGTGAAACCCCCATCCTAAAGGATGGGGACGCACCCCGTGGGGTGTGCGTCCACCTTCAGAATGGGAACCCGCGTGCCGTCGCACCACGGCAGCAACGCGCACCACCCTGATCCCGATCTTCCGCAAACATCATCCAGACCTTCCGAACGGAGACCATCATGGCTTCGAATACCCTCGCTTTGCCTTCAGGTATTGCACCCCCTGCAACAACTAAGGGATTGATCGCCCCGACCACCACCATGCTTGCGCTGGATCTGGGGACCACAACCGGTTGGGCGATGCGCCCGACAACCGGTCCGATCGTCAGTGGCACCCTCAGCCTCAAGCCTTCCCGCTATGACGGTGGCGGCATGCGGTTCGTCCGGTTTCGCAAATGGCTCGATCAACTGGATGTTGATGCCGGGCCAATTGCGACCGTCCATTTCGAGGAGGTCCGACGCCACCTCGGGACCGATGCCGCCCACATCTACGGCGGCTTGCTTGCAGTGCTCACTTCCTGGGGTGAGGAATTGGGAATTGCCTATCAGGGCGTTCCTGTCGGCACGATCAAGCGGTTCATCGCCGGCAAGGGCAATGCCGACAAGGCAGCCGTTATCGCGGCAGTTCGCGCCAAGGGCTTTGCCCCTGCCGATGACAACGAGGCTGATGCCATCGCCATCTTGCTCTGGGCCATTGAGACCCGTGGAGGCGTGAAATGAGCGCAGCCGGTTTCCTGAAGCGCGTGGCGCAGGTGCTCGAAGATCGCGGCGCTGCATACAGCGATCCGAAAACCCAGATGGAGGCGATTGCCCGGCGCTGGTCGATCACCCTGGGAACGCCCGTATCGGCGCAGCAGGTTGCGATGTGCATGATCGACCTGAAGCTGGCGCGGCTCGCCCATGATCCCAATTATGCTGACGGTCCGATCGATGTGATCGGCTATGCGGCGCTCATTCCGGAGATTATCCGTGGCCCGCGGTCGTAAGCGCAAGGCGGGCCGCCGCCATCCCTGCGGCAAGCTGGTCCCTGCCAGTGTGGGCGAGACCCAGCGTGAAGTCGTGGCAACTGTGCTCGAAGCCCGGCAGCGCCATTACGGCGTTACGGCCCGGCAGGCGAAGGACGACCGCTTGGGCACTGCGCTTGGCCGGGTCGCCTTTGCGGGCAAGATCACAGCAGACCAATATTCTGCAGGCGAGATGTACGGTGAAATCATGGCCCGCAACCGTGCGGTCATGGGCCTGCCCATGGATCAGCCGCGCTCTGTGACAGCCCTGCTCATCAACGAGGGTATCTTCGGTGGTAGCGCGCCTGATCATGACCCGGACCTGGTCGAGAAGGTTCGCCGCCGCGCTGCTGCTGCAATCATGATGCTGTGCACAGCCGACCACGATGCCCCCGGCACGATCGGTCGCAAGCCCAGCGCCCTTGTTCATGCCGTGGTGTGCCATGAAGCCGAAGCATCGAACTGGCCGGCAGCTGACATCATCAACCTTGGCCATGGTCTGGACGCCTTGTGTCGCCTGTTTCGTATTGGCAGCGACAGTTCGTGATCAGATTCACTTGCCCATCAAGTGAATTAACAAACTGAATGCATTGGGTTATTGTTGCATTTTACATTGACCAGACTTGCCCGATGCTGTAGACCTTCCGAAATAGAGGATTGAGAACTGCGCCCGGAGCCCACCAGCTTCCGGGCGTTGTTCGTTTCAGGCGTTGCGCATGGCTGAACGGCAACGGGGACGTCGGGCAGTAGCGCAGCGTCTGCGACGATTACGTGCCGAGCCGCTCTGCCGGGACTGCGCCGCCAGGGGCATCGTTCGGGAAGCCACGGTGCCCGACCACATCGTCCCGCTCACCAAGGGCGGCAGCGATGACGACAGCAACATCCGCTGCCTCTGCGCCGACTGTCACCGGGCCCGCACGGCCGAGCAGTTCGGGCTGCGCCGCACCGTCGGCACCGGCCCGGATGGATGGCCGTTCGGCTGAGCCCCCCGGGGGCGGGTCGAAAGTCTGGGGCCTCGGGAGGGGAAACCGCGCCTGGCCCAAACTTTTCACGACCGCGAGTTAGCGACCGGGGGTCACATGATGAATTGGCCGGCAGACAAGGTCGAGCGCAGGAGCGTCTCGGCCCTGGTGCCCTATGCCCGCAATGCCCGCACCCACAGCGAGGAACAGGTGGCCCAGATCGCCGCCTCGATCCGTGAGTGGGGATGGACGGTTCCGGTGCTCGTCGACGAAGATGGCGGCCTGATCGCTGGCCATGGACGGGTGCTTGCCGCGCGAAAGCTCGGCCTGACCGATATCCCCGTGATGGTCGCGGCTGGTTGGACCGAGGCTCAGAAGCGGGCCTATGTGCTGGCCGACAACAAGCTGGCGCTGAACGCTGGCTGGGATGCCGAGCTGCTCCGTGTCGAACTGACCGACTTGCAGGCATTCGATTTCGACCTTGGGCTCACCGGCTTTTCCGATGACGAACTGGCGGCGTTGACCGCCGACAAAGCCGATGGCCTGACCGACCCAGACGCAATTCCCGAGGCTCCCGCCGACCCGGTTGCGGTGCCCGGTGATGTCTGGATTCTTGGCAAACACCGGTTGGTTTGCGGCGACAGCACCGACGCCGACACTGTCGCCAAGGCTCTGAACGGGATCACCCCGCATCTTATGGTTACCGACCCTCCCTATGGTGTGGAATATGACCCTGCGTGGCGCGAACAGGCTGGCGTTGCAGCCAGCGGTTCCGCCAAGGGCAAGGTGCTGAATGACGATAACGCCGACTGGCGCGAGGCCTGGGCATTGTTCCCCGGCGACGTTGCCTATGTCTGGCATGCCGGGCTGTTTGCCGGTGTTGTCGGCGACAGTCTCGCGGCCTGCGACTTCCGCCTGCGTTCCCAGATCATCTGGGACAAGGGCCAGCTCGTTCTGTCCCGCGGTGATTATCACTGGGAGCATGAGCCCTGCTGGTATGCCGTCAAAAAGGGCGCCAAAGGCCACTGGGCCGGTGACCGGAAGCAGACCACGATCTGGCATATTCCCAAGCCCAAGAAGAACGAGACCGGCCACGGCACCCAGAAGCCCGTCGAATGCATGAAGCGCCCGATCGAGAACAATTCCAGCCCGGGTCAGGCCATCTACGAGCCATTCTCGGGGTCTGGCACCACCATTATCGCCGGCGAAATGACCGGTCGCTCGATCCATGCGATCGAGCTGAGCCCGGCTTATGTCGATGTTGCGATCAAGCGCTGGCAGGATTTCACCGGCGCAAGCGCCACCCTTGAAGGAGATGGCCGGGTATTTGAGGACATTGCAGCCGGGCGCATTCAGGAAATAAACGATGAAGCCCGGAACCAAACCCAAACCGACCCATCTGAAGCTGATCGAGGGTAACCGCGGCAAGCGCCCGCTCAACCGCAAAGAGGCCAGAACCATCCCGGCGCTGCCGGCACCGCCACCGCATCTGACCGCCGACGCATTGGAAGAATGGCACCGGGTCGCGCATTGGCTGCACCAGATCGGGCTCCTCTCCGAGGTCGATCGCGCCGCCCTTGCTGCATACGCCCAGTCCTATGGCCGCTGGGTCCAGGCAGAACGCGCCATCGCCAAGATGGCCGAGAAGGACCAGCTGACCGGCGGCCTGATGATCAAGACGTCCAACGGCAACGCCATCCAGAACCCGCTCGTCGGCACCGCCAACAAGGCCGCCGCGGACATGATGCGTTACGCCGCAGAATTCGGGATGACGCCCAGTGCCAGAAGCAGGATCTCAGCGGAAACGTCGTCGCAAGACGCCGATCCCGCCGACCGCTTCTTCGACTGATCGGACGAGTGATTACGCCCGGGCCGTCGTTGCCGGCGAGATTGTTGCAGGACCCCATGTCCGCAATGCCTGCCGCCGGCATATTGATGACCTCAAACGCACCGACGGCATCCGCTTTGATGTCGATGCCGCCACCCATGCCTTCGGCTTCTTCGAGGAGGTGCTCAAACTCTCCGAAGGCCAGTTTGAGGGCCAGCCATTCCGGCTCGAACTCAGCCAGGCCTTCATCATCGGTAGCCTGTTCGGCTGGAAACGCGCCGACGGTCGCCGCCGGTTCCGCCGCGCTTATATCGAACAGGGCAAAGGCAACGGCAAATCCCCGGTCGCCGGCGGCATCGGCCTGTTCGGCATGACCGCTGCCGGGGAAGCCGGCGCTCAGATCTATGCCGCAGCCGCCAAGCGCGAACAGGCCGGCATTCTGTTCGCGGACGCGGTGAAGATGGTCCGTCAGTCGCCAGCTCTGGCCCGGCGGCTGGAGTTTTCAGGCGGTCCTGGCCGCGAATTCAACATCGCGCACCATGGGTCAGGATCGTTTTTCCGGCCCGTGTCGCGTGATACTGGCAAGACCGGCTCGGGCCCGCGTCCTTATTTCGTGCTGGCGGATGAGATTCACGAACTGCCCGACCGCTCGATCATCGAGATGCTGGAGCGTGGCTTCAAGTTCCGCCGCGAACCGCTGCTGTTCATGATCACCAACTCGGGCTCGGATCGCAATTCGGTGGCGTGGGAAGAGCACGAACATGCGGTGAAGGTCGCCGCCGGCAACATCGATGCGCTGACCGACCCGACTTATCTGGGCAAGGTCCTCGACGACACGACATTCAGCTATGTCTGCGCGCTCGATGACGGCGATGACCCGCTCAACGACCCCAGTTGCTGGATCAAAGCTAATCCGCTGCTCGGCATCACGATTACGGAGGAATATCTCAGCGAGGTCGTGGCCCAGGCCCGGTCCATTCCGGGGCAGTTGAACGGCATCCTGCGGCTGCACTTCTGCGTCTGGACCGATGCCGAGACCGCCTGGATGACCCGGGCGACGCTGGAACCGCTGCTGGCGGATTTCGATCCGCAGACGGGCACGAAGGTCTGGCTCGGGCTCGACCTCAGCCAGAACCGCGACATTACCGCGCTCGCCGCCGTGCAGCGGACCGGCGAGAAGGACGGCAAGCCCTGCTTCGATGCGTGGGTCGAGGCCTGGACGCCCGGCGACACGCTTGCTGCGCGCACGCTGCGCGACAAGCAGCCCTATGACGTCTGGGTCGCCCAAGGATTTCTGCAGGCACCGCAGGGCGAGAACATCAATTTCCGGCACGTTGCCCAGGCACTGGCGGAATATGATCGCGATTACGACGTCCAGATGGTCGCCTACGACCGCTACGCCTTCCGGCGGCTGGAAGAGGATATTGCCGAGATCGGGCTTAATCTCGAGTTCGTCGAGCATCCGCAGGGCGGCACCAAGCGCGGCAAGCCCACCGATGCCATGAAACTGGCCGCCAAATCGCAGGACCGCGAGCCGCAGGGTCTGTGGATGCCGGGCTCGGTCCGCCAGCTCGAAGAGATGATGCTCGAGGGCCGGATCCGGCTCCGCCGCAATCCGGTGCTGGTCTCCGCGATCATGTCGGCGGTCATCGAGACCGACCGCTGGGACAATTATTGGCTCTCCAAGCAGCGGGCCCTGAACAAGATCGACGCAGCCGTCGCGCTGTGCATGGCGGTAGGAGCGGCAATGTCCAGTGACACCGGCGGCACAATCGACGACTGGCTGAAGAGCCTCGCCGCGTGAACCTCCTGCAAAAGGCGGTCGGCTATCTGGCCCGCTCGATCGGCCTCACGGATCCGTTCCTCTATCGGGAGATGGGCGCGCGGCCGAGCGCCAGCGGCGAGATCGTCAGCACCACCTCGGTCCTCGGGCTCGCTGCGGCCTGGGCCTGCGTCAATCTGCTGGCCGGCACGATCGCCTCGCTGCCGCTGATGGTCTACCGCACCAAAAATGGCGCGCGCACGGTGGCGGACGATCACCCGCTCTACCGGATTCTGCACGACAGCCCGAACGCCGACCAGACCGCGCTCGACTTCTGGGAGTTTATCTGTGCCAGCGTCGAGCTGCACGGCAATGCCTATGCCGAGGTGATCCGGGCCGGCAACGGCCGGGTCATTGCGCTCGGTGTCCCGGTCGCGCCCGAGCTGATGACGGTGCGCCGCCGTGATGATGGCGCGCTCGAATATGAATGGGTCGACCAGGGCATCCGCCACATCGTCGGCCAAGACAGGATCCTCCATATCCGGGGCTTTGGCGGCAATCCGCTGGGCGGTCTCTCGACGCTGAGCGCTGGGCGGCAGACATTCGGGCTGGCGCAGGCGATCGAGCGGGCCTCGGGTGACACGTTCCGCAATGGGGTGCGCCCGTCTGGCCTGCTGAAAACGGCCGACACGCTCAATATCGAGCAGCGTAAACAGGCCGAGGAACTGCTGCAGGAAAAGTTTGCTGGCGCGATCAATGCCGGGCGGCCGATGCTACTCGACCGGGGCATGGACTGGGTCCAGCTCTCGATCAGCCCGGAAGATGCCCAGATGCTGCAAAGCCGGTCCTTCTCTGTCGAGGAGGTCTGCCGGTTCTTCGGGGTGCCGCCGTTCATGGTCGGCCATACCGAGAAAACCACCAGCTGGGGCACCGGACTCGAGCAGCAGACGCTGGGGTTCCAGAAGTTCACGCTGCGCCGGCGCCTCAAACGCATTGAACAGGCGCTGGAAAAGCAGCTGCTGTCGGTTGCCGATCGGCTGGCCGGCATCACCATCGAATTCAACCTCGAAGGCCTGCTGCGCGGGGACAGTGCGGCGCGGGCGTCCTTCTACCAGCAGATGCTGACCAACGGCGTCATGACCATCAACGAGGTGCGCAGCCTCGAAAACCTGCCGCCGGTCGAGGGCGGCGATGTGCCCCGCATGCAGATGCAGAATGTCCCCATCACGCAGGCGGGACTGCCTGGCCCCGACGTCCCAATTCCCGGAGAACCGGTGTGAACGAACTGGATTTCACCCTCGACGCGAAGGCGCTCGACGATGACGGTCATATTGAGGGCCTGGCCGCCGGCTATGGCAATCTCGACCATGGCGGCGACGTGATCCTGCCCGGTGCGATTTCCCGGTCGATTGCTGGCCGCAAGTCGGTGCCGATGCTGATGTACCATGACCAGAAGCGCCCAGCCGGCGTCTGGACCGACTTTCAGGAAACCAGCGACGGCCTCCTCGTCAAAGGCCGCTTCTCCATGTCGACCACCACGGGGCGCGAAGCCCACGGCCTGGTCAAGGACGGCGCGATTGGCGGCCTGTCGATCGGCTACCGCGCGGTTCGGGACCGGATCGTCGGCAAGGCCCGCCATCTGATCGAGGTCGCGCTGCACGAGGTCAGCCTCGTCACCATTCCGATGAACGAGAAGGCGCTGATCACCAGTGTCAAATCGCTCATCGCGGCCGGCCAGATGCCGAGCCTCTCCCAATTTGAGGATTTCCTGCGCGAGGCAGGGTTCTCGAAAAGTCAGGCCACCGCAATTGCGGGCAAAGGCCTGGCGCCGCTGCTCCGGAGTGAGTCCGGCAGTGCCCCCGCTGATTTTATCGCAGCGCTCGCGGCGCATGTCCGCGCCTGAACTCACCTATATTCACGGAGCATCCCATGACTGAACCCAAGACCGCCGAGCAGCTTGCCGGCGAGGTAAAAGCCGCGTTCGACGCGCGCCACGACCAGGTCAAAGCCATTGCCGAAGAGGCGCTGGGCAAGGCCAAGACGGGCGAGGATCTGACCACGGCCACCAAGCAGCTGGCCGATGAAGCCCTTGTCGGCATGAATGAGGCCAAGGCCCGTCTCGACGAGCTCGAGCAGAAGATTGCCCGCAAGGGACCGGACGACCAGTCCCGCCACCAGTCGGTCGGCGAACAGGTGCTGGCCGCCGAGGAGATCAAATCCTTCCTCGAGTCCAAGGTCTCGCGCGGCCGCGCCAGTGTCGAGGTGAAGGCGATCATCTCCTCGCTCACGACCGATGCCGCAGGCTCGGCCGGCGATCTCATCGTGCCGGACCGGCTGCCCGGCATCATTGCACCGGGCCAGCGCCGCCTGACCGTTCGCGATCTGCTGACCCCGGGCCGCACCGCCAGCACCTCGGTCCAGTATGTGAAGGAAACCGGGTTCACCAATGCGGCGGCAACGGTGGCGGAAACCACCGGTGCGCTCAAACCCCAGTCCGACATCAAGTTCGATATCGCGACCAGCAGCGTCACCACCATCGCCCATTGGGTGCTGGCAACCCGGCAGATCCTCGACGATGCGCCGATGCTCCAGTCCTATATCGACGGGCGTCTGCGTTATGGTCTGGCGCTGGTTGAGGAGAACCAGCTGCTCAACGGCGGCGGCACTGGCACCGATCTGCATGGGATTTACACCCAGGCCAGCGCCTTCGCCGCGCCGATCACCATCCCGGCGACCGTCACCCGGATCGATGTGCTGCGTCTGGCCATGCTGCAGGCGGCGCTCGCCGAACTGCCGACCACGGGCGCGGTCATGCATCCGACCGACTGGGCCAGCATCGAACTGCTCAAGGAAACGAGCGGCGCTTATCTGATCGGCAATCCGCAGGGCACGCTGTCGCCGACGCTCTGGGGCATTCCCATCGTCACCACCCAGGCGATTGCGCAGGGCAACTTCCTGACCGGGGCCTTCCGGCTCGGCGCGCAGATCTTCGACCGCTGGGACGCCCGGGTCGAGATCTCGACCGAGGATGACCAGAACTTCCGCAAGAACCTGGTCACGATCCTTGCCGAAGAGCGTCTCGCGCTCGCGGTTTACCGGCCGGAAGCCTTCATCAAGGGTGGCTTTGCCGCCGCCATCACCGCCGCAACCGCACCGTAATCCGGATGGGGCCGGCTGATGGGTCGGCCCCGTTCTTCCATTTGGGAGACAGCACTATGCTGATGAAAGCCCTCGACACGCTGCACGTCAGCGCGGTCGGCCCTGATAATATCCACGCCGGCGAGATCTTCGAGATCGCCGACAATGACGGCGAAATCCTGCGTCAGCGCGGCCTTGCCGAGCCGGTGACGGAAACCCCGACACCCGCTGCGCAGCCCAAGACCCGCGCGAAATGATCACGACCGTCACCGCCCCGACCATGCGCGCGGTGACGCTGGAAGAGGCGCGCCAACAGCTGCGGCTTGATGCCAACGACGAGGACATGCTGCTGGCCGTCCACCTCGACGCGGCGCAGGCAGAACTTGAACGGGCCGCCGATCTGCGGCTTTGCCCGCAGACACTGGCCATGGTGTTCGAGGCATGGGCCGATGAAATCACCGTGCCGGTTCGGCCGGTTAGCGTCGCGGTCATCACCTGCACCGGCACGGACGGTACGTCCGTCACGTTGCCCGAAGCCGATTATGTTGCCCGTGCACGCTATGGATTCATGCGCATCCGGCCCGCTGCTGGCACATCATGGCCTGCGCTGGGGCCCGATGGCCAGATCACCATCACCCTGTTGGCGGGCTTTGCCGAGGGGGACCCTGATCTCGCCATCGCCCGGGCAGCCATCCTCGTGAAAACTGCGTCCCTCTTCGAAAACCGCGAGGGAGCGGCCTGTCTGGCGTTCGACACCCTCGTCAATCAGCTGGCCGCCAAATGGATCTAGCCTCGAAGCTCGACACCCGGATCCGGATCGAGCGCAAATCCGCCACCTCTGATCCCCTCTATGGGACGGAAACCATCACTTGGACCACGTTCGCCACCGTCTGGGCGGAAGTCCAGGACGTGCTGCCGAGCCGGGCCGAGCGTCTGGCCGACAGCATTATCATTGCCAACCGCCCCGCACGGATCCGCATGCGCCATCTCGCCGGGATCACCGCCGACATGCGGGTGATCATCGGAAACCGCGGCCTGCAGATCGTGTCGGGCCCTGCCGAGATCGGCCGCCGCGAAGGCATCGAACTCATTGTCGAACAGCACAGCAGCGAAGGAGCCACGCCATGACCATTCGGCTTAAGGGCGGTCCCGAACTGCTGCGCATGCTCGATGAACTGCCCAAAAACCTCGAACGCAACGTCATCCGCGGCGGCCTGCGCGCCGGTGCCAAGGTGATCCAGCAGCAGGCCAAGGCCAATGTGCCGGTGAAAACCGGCCAGCTCAAACGCGCGATCAGCATTGGTACCCGTACTAACGGCAGCAGGCTCAGCTCCTACGTCAAACTGCGCGGGTCCGGATCCTATCTTGGCCTGTTTATCGAATATGGCGTCGCGCCGCACCTGATCAGCGTGGCCGATGTCGATGTCCCGGTGCGCGACACCCGCCATGGCCTACGCAAGATCAGCATCGGCACGATCAACAAGATGGCAAAGCGCGGCAGCCTGAAGATCGGCGAGCACTTTGTCGGCCCCATGGTCATGCACCCGGGCCATGCTGCCAAACCCTTCCTGCGCCCGGCGCTCGACCAGAAAGCCGAGGAAGCCGTCAATGCCATGGGCGCCTACATCGCCCACCGGGTGCAGATCGGGAACCTGAAAGCCCCGACCCTCGAGGTCGATGACGAATGAACGGGGTGATTGCGGTTCGCGCGCTCCTGGTGGCTGACACCGGAGTGACGGCGCTTGTGCCTGCGATCCGGATTGTTGCCGGAGTCATCCCGCAGGGGTCTGCACTGCCGGCAATATCGCTCATGTCGGTCAGCAGCATCGATCGCAATATTCCCGCCCCGGGCTCGAAACGCCGGGTCACCGAGCGGGTGCAGGTCACGGTGCTGGCCGCCAGCTATCCGGCCGCCAAGGCCCTTATCCGTGCGGTCCGTGCGGCTGCGGCCGACCGCATGCCCGCAATTGGCGGACTGACCGACGTCACCGTCCACACCGATTCCGCCGGGCCTGATTTCCTCGACGAGGAGACCGGCATCCACATGCACAGCCAGGATTTTCGCGTTTCATTCAACGAGGCGCGTTGAGGCCTCACCTTCATAAGGAAACACTGCCATGACCGTTCGGACTTCTGCCGGCACCACCCTGGGCGTATCGGCCGGCTCGCCTGCAACCTTCGATGCCGTCGGCTATGCTGCGCTGACCATGACGCTTGTCGGCGAAGTCTCCGATCTCGGCGAGTTCGGCCGTGAATATAATCTGGTCACCTTCAACCCCGTCGGTAGCCGGGGCACGGTCAAGAAGAAGGGCAGCTTCAACCAGGGCAGCATGACCATCCAGCTCGGCCTCGATACCGACGATGCCGGCCAGATCCTGCTCAAATCCGCATCGACCTCGGACAGCGACCACAGCATCTGCGTCACCACCCAGAACGGCGATATATATTATTTTCAGGCGCAGGTGATGAGCTTCAAGGTCAATGTCGGCTCGGTCGACCAGATCACCACCGCCAGCGTCACGCTGGAGCTGACCACCAACTCTGCCGGTGTCGGCGTGGTCGAAGTGCTCGCCCCGTAATTCACCCTGCCATAATCGGAGATTTCTATGTTCGACATCACCACTTTGTCTGCCGCCGATACGTCCATCGTGGAGCTGGTCGGCGGCGACGATGCCCCGCTTTACGACGACAAGGGCCAGCGCCTCTCGATCACCGTCTACGGGCCGGGCACCAAGATCTATCAACGTGCGCAATCCCGGCAGCAGAACCTGCTGGTCGACAAGATCAAGAAGCGCGGCAAGATGGACCAGTCGGCCGAGGAGAAGCTCGCCGAACAGGCCGAATTCCTCGCCGCCTGCACGGTCAGCTTCAATGGCTTTACCTATCCGCCCGCCGAGGGCATCGGAGGCGCCGCGCTGTTCCGCAAGGCCTATGAGGATCCGGCGATCGGATTTATCGCGGCGCAGGTTTCGAACCACATCAATGACTGGGCAAATTTTACGAAGAGCTCAGGGCAGAGCTGAGCCTCTACGTCCGGCAACTGGCCTGGCTCGGCACCGCGCCCAAGCCCCGGCCAACCAGGCATTCCAAACGAGACCCCGATACTGAACCGCTGACCCGGCTGCAGCGCATGGGCGTGGACGGCATCGTTCCCGACATGCCGCTGATCCGGTGTCCGTGGATCATCGATACCCTCATGGAAATAGGCCCGTCCGAGGCCGGCGCCATGGGGCCAGTCCCGGTGTCATGGGCCACGATCGATCACTGGCAGCACTGTATCGGGATTGAGCTTCCGCCTTGGGCATGCCGGTTGATCCGCAGGCTTTCGGTCGAGTTCGTCGCCGAGGGACAGCGGGCACGGGAATCTGACTGCCCAGCGCCCTGGACCGACGTCACCGACGGCATCAACCGCACCACCATCTCCCGGAAAGTCAGCCAGGCCTTCCGGGCCCTGATCATGTCGAAGGAGTGAACCGATGAAAGCCGGGACCCTCGAAATCGAGATGATCACCAATGTCGCGCGTCTTCAGAAGGAGATGGCGGACATGAAACGGGCCGTCGGCGGCACGATGACCGATATCGTGGCGACCGCCGGCCGCGCGGACCGGGCACTGGCTTCGGTCGGGAGCGGCGGCATGACCCGGATGGGCGGGTCGGCCAAGCTTGCGGGTCACCATATCCAGAACCTCGTCTATCAGGTGAACGACGTGGTGGTGAGCCTTGCATCGGGCCAGAAGCCGATGACGGTGTTCATGCAGCAGGGCTCGCAGATCGGCCAGATCGCGATGCAGGCCGGCGTCGGCATTGGCGGCATGGCCCGGGCGCTGCTGGGTCTCGCGGCTAGTGCAGCAGCAGCCGCGCTCACCAATCCCTATCTGCTGGCTGCCGCAGCAGCGGCGGGGATCGCCTTTGGCGCGTTCAAGATGTTCCAGTCGAGCGTGAAGCAGTCGGGCGACCTCGACCGCTATGCCGCGAGCCTTGGCCTGACCGCCAAGGAGATGAAGAAGCTCGGGCCGGTCGGCATTACCGTGGGCGATGTGATGCGCGGGCTGTGGCGCACGATCAGCGATGGTCTCAATCTCGGCCCGGTATTCTCCATCCTGAAAGACTGGGGGGTCTGGGCCTTTCAGAAAATACTCGAGGTGGGCAAGATCAGTATCGCCGTGATCTATGCGGGCTGGGTCGGCGGGTTCAACGCGATCAAGATCGTCTGGCAGGCTCTCCCCGGCGTAATCGGCGAAGCCGCAGTCGGTGCCGCCAATCTCGCGATTCAGGGCATTGAATATCTCGCGAACAAGGCGGTTGCCGCGCTCAACTGGCTGGCGAGCTGGGTCAATCCGGTGCTCGACCGGGTCGGCCTCGCAACCATCAGCCAGATCGAGAACGTGGCCCTGCCGCGCATGGAAAACAGCTTTGCCGGGTCAACCGCGCGCATGGGCGCGTCGGTCCGCGCTGAATTCACCTCGGCGTTTGGCGATGCCATGACGATGATGGATGCCTTCTCGGCTCGCTGGCGCGAGAACAGCCTGGCGGGCGCGCGCGACCGGTTGGCCGCCAAGGCCGCTGAAATCAAAGCCGATCGCTCGGACAAGGCCGGTAAGGCATCCGCTGCCCATAAGGCCACGGAGGCTGAAAAAGCCCTCAAGGCGGCCCAGGAATTTGCCGCCAACCTCGCGCTGGAAACCGCCAGGATCGGCAAGACCCCGATCGAGATCAAACGGCTTGAGGTCGCCATGGCGGCGCTCAAAGCCCCAACCGACGCCAGCCGGATCGCGATCCTCGAAGCGGGTCAGGCATGGGAAGAGACAACCCGAGCTTTTGCCGCATCCGAGTTCATCCGCAGCACGGTTGCCCCGCTCGAGCTGCAAATTGCGCTGCTGGGCCAATCCGCCCGTGCCCAGGCACTGGCGACGCTGGAAGCCGAGCGCGAACAGATCGTGCTCGAGCGTGGCGCAGCAGCCTGGGAGCGTTATCGCGCGGCCCGGATACAGATGATCGCGCATGATCTGGGGCTGAAAGACCAGGAAGCCTATCTCGCCGGCCTTGATGAGATGGCCTCGCAAACCCAGACGGCGGCCCAGAATATGGCGGATGCGTTCGGCAGTGTTGGCGGCGCCATCGGCGGGGTCGCCGCTGAATTTGCGCGCTATGCCGCAGATCAGGCGAATGCCACCCAGCGTATTGCCGATGCCGAACGCGATTATGGCCGGGCATCCTTCCAATATGCTGCTGCCCGCACCGCGCAAGCTTCGGCCCAGATCAACCATTATGGCAATCTCGCCTCGGCGGCGAAAGGCTTCTTCAAGACCGGGTCCAAGGGATTTCAGGCGCTGGAAGCTGCAGAAAAAGCCTTCCGCGCCTATGAACTGGCGATCGCGATCAAGAATGCCGCGGTGAAGATTGGTCTGATCGGCGGCGTGACGGTCGCCAAGGTTGCCTCCGACACCACCATGGCGGCCTCCGATACGGCGCGCGCCGCTGTCGAGCAGGGCAACTCGATCATCACCACCGGCATCAAGGCGGTCGAGGCCGTGGTGAACGCGATCCGTTCGCTGCCGTTTCCGCTGAATATCGCCGCCGGCGCAGTGACCGCCGGCGTGATCGCATCGCTGGGGATCGCGATCGGCGGAGCCTTTGGCGGCGATGGCACCAAGCCAGCTGCTGCCAATGACGGGACCGGCACAATATTCGGCGACAGCGCAGCCAAGTCCGAGAGCATTGCCAAATCGATCGATCATCTGCGCGAGGTCGATACGCTGACCATGCGTTATTCCGCCGCCATGCTGGCATCGCTGCGCAGCATCGAAGCCAACATCGGCGGGCTCACCAACCTCATCATCCGCACCAATGGCGGCGAGGCCTCTGCTGCTGGCATCCAGCCCGGGTTCAAGCCGACCGGCGTTACCGGGATCCTTGGCAGCGCCATACAGGGAATGGGCTCGATCCTCGACAAGATTCCGGTGATCGGCGGGCTGCTTGGCGGTATCGTCGGCGCGGTCGGCAAGCTGATCGGATCGTTGTTCGGCACTAAGACCAGCATCACCGGCCAGGGCATTTATGGCGGCGCGCAGTCGCTCGGCGGAATCCTGGCCGGCGGTTTTCAGGGCCAGTATTACACCGACGTCCAGAAAAAGAAGAAATTCCTCGGGATTACGACCAGCACCCGCACCAGCACGCAATATTCCAATGCAAGCGCGGAACTCGAACGCCAGTTCTCCCTGATCTTCACCGGCTTCTACGATGCGATCTCGGCGGCGGCCGGCCCGCTGGGTCTGTCGCTGGGCGAGGTGCAGGCCCGGCTCGACAGCTTTGTCGTGAATATCGGCAAGATCGATCTGAAAGGCCTGACTGGCCAGCAGATCCAGGAGCAGCTGGCAGCGGTGTTCGGCGCGGCGGCCGACAATCTCGCCCGTTATGCCATTGGCGGACTCGAGCAGTTCCAGAAGATCGGCGAAGGCTATTTCGAGACGCTGATCCGCGTTGCCTCGAGCGTCGAAGCGCTCACCAGCGCGATGACCATGCTCGGGCGCTCCACCCATCTCACGATCGCCGGCGCCATGGATCTGGTCGATCTGTTCGGTTCGGTCAGTGACATGGTGTCGGCGACGGGGGAATATTTCTCGCTCTATTATACCAATGCGGAACAGGCTGCGGCCCGCACCGCCCAGATGAAGAAGGTGCTGACCAGCCTCGGCCTTGCGATGCCCGACAGCATTGCGGGATTCCGGGCGCTGGTCGAAGCGCAGGACCTCACCACCGAGGCCGGACGCGCAGCCTATGTCGCCCTGATCCAGCTTGCCCCGGCCTTTGCTGATCTGGTGGGCGCGGCGCAGGATGCAGCCAGTGCCGCTGCCATTGCTGATGAGCGTCTGTCGTTGCAGCGGCGCATGCTCGAATTGCAGGGCGATACGGCGACGCTGCGTGCGCTCGATCTGGCCCAGCTCGATGCCAGCAATCGCGCGCTGCAACAGCAGGTCTGGGCGCTGGAAGATCAGCAAAAGGCGGCCGAAGACGCCGCCAATGCCGCCGAGAAACTGCGGTCGGCCTGGGCTCAGATCACCGACGGACTGATCGCCGAGATCAAGCGCATCCGCGGTGTCATGGGCACTGAACCCCAAAGCTACGCAAGGGCGCTGGCCGAGTTCAACAATGCCTCGATGCTGGCACGGGCCGGTGATCAGGACGCTGGCAAAGCGTTACCGGGACTGAGCCAGGCGCTGTTGTCGGTGGCTGCGAATACGGCCAGGTCCGGCGAAGATCTGGCGCGGCTGCAGGGACTGACGGCCGCCAGCCTGGAGCAGACGCTGACGATCATCAACCAGGCTGCTGGTGCCAACGGCGTAATCGATCCAGCGGCCACCAGCACGGTGCCGGGTTGGTGGGATCAGTTTGCCGCCAACCAGAATGCGGGCGCGTCACCGGCCGCCAATGACGGCCAGAGCGCGCTGCTCGATGAACTGCAGGCGCTGCGGCAGGAAGTCTCGGATCTTCGGGACGAACAGCGCATCGCCGCGGCCACGATCGCGTCGGGCACGAGCAAAACCGCGCGCATCCTCGAGCGGGTCAGCCCCGATGGCGATGCCCTTGCCGTGCGGAGTGCCGCATGAAACTGATCCGCCCGCTCACCATCAGTGATGCCATGTTGGTGAGCAGCAGTATCGCCGAGACCGACCATCCCGCCTGGAATGCCGGTACCGCCTATGGGACCGGCAACCGGGTGATCCTTGCTGCAACCCACCGGCGCTATGAGGCGCTGGCCGCGTCCACCGGGGTCAATCCGGCCAGCGATCCGACCAAATGGCTCGATCTGGGACCCACCAACCGCTGGGCCATGTTCGACGACCGCGTCGGCACCGTTGCCACCCGCACGGGATCGCTGTCGGTTGTGCTTGCCACCGGGCCGATCGATGCCCTCGCGCTGATCGACACCGATGCCGAAAGCGCGACCGTCACGCTGACCGCCGGTGGCATCACCCGCTACACCCGCACCCAGAGCTTCAACCTCGGCGGCAAGGCCATCGACAACTGGTTCTCCTGGTTCTTCGAGACGATCGGCCGGCGTTCCAGCCTGCTGTTCCTCGACGTGCCGGTCTATGACGGCAGCGAGGTCACGGTCACCATGACCCGCGACGATCCGGGCGATACGCTCGCCTGCGGCACGCTGATCGCCGGGCGGCAGTTTGCGATCGGCGAGACCGAGCACGGCGCCGACATCGGCATCATCGATTATTCCCGCAAGGAGACCGACCAGTTCGGCGTCAATTCGGTGGTCCAGCGTGCTTTTGCCAAGCGCATGACCGCCCGGGTCGTCATGCAGACCGATGCCGTCGATGATGTCCTGCGCAACCTTGCGGCGTTGCGCGCCACCCCGGTCCTGTGGATCGGGTCCGAGACCTTCGAAAGCCTGACCGTCTTCGGCTTCTACAAGGAGTTCTCGATCGACCTTGCTTATCCCACCGTCAGCTATTGCAGCCTCACGATTGAGGGCCTGACCTAAAATCGGAGCATTTCATGCCGATCACAGCTTTGCCGACGCCGCCGTCCCGGACGGATGCGGCGAACTTCAACACGCGCGCAGAATCCTTCCTGAGCGCGCTGCCGACCTTCGTCACCCAGGCCAATGCCCTGGCGAGCGAGGCCAATGGCTACGCGGCGAACGCCGCAACCAGCGCTGCAACCGCGGTCAATGCGCCGGGCACCAGTGCGACCAGCACGACCAGTCTTGCCGTCGGCACCGGCTCGAAGTCGCTGACGATCCAGACGGGCAAGGCCCTGGTGGTCGGCCAGTGGGTGACGATTACCAGCACGGCCACGCCCGCCAACTGGATGCACGGCCAGATCACCGCCTATACCAGCGGCACCGGCGCGCTGGTCGTCAATGTCGGCATGACTGCCGGCAGCGGCACGATCGCAGCCTGGACCGTCGGACTTGCCGCCCCGTCGCAGGGCACCAATGCGCTGCTGGCGACCGGCAGCTACGCCGATCCCGCCTGGCTGACGTCGCTGTCGGCCGCCAAGCTCGCCGGAACGGTATCTGTCGCCAATGGCGGCACGGGTGCAACGACGGCTGCGGCGGCCCGCACCAGTCTCGGTCTTGTCATCGGCACCAACGTCCAGGCCTATAATGCCGCGCTGACCTCCTGGTCGGGCAAGACCGTGCCCGCTGGTGTTGTGGTCGGCACCACCGACAGCCAGACGCTCTCGGGCAAGACGCTGACCAGCCCGGCGATTAACGGCGGCGCCCTCAATGCCGCCTCGACCGTCAGCGACAGTGGCACCATCGCCACCGGCAGCGTGGGATTCCGCGGCGTGCCGCAGAACAGCAAGACTGCGGGCTACACGCTGGCACTGACCGATATCGGCAAGCATATCAGCATCACCACCGGCGGCATTGTCATCCCGGCCAATGGCGCGGTGGCGTTCCCGATCGGCGCGACCATCGTCCTCTACAATGCTGGTGCCTCTTCGCAGAGCATCACAATCACCACCGATACGCTGCGCCAGGCCGGTACCGCCAATACCGGCGCCCGCACGCTCGACGGCTATGGCCTCGCAACGCTGGTCAAGGTCGCGGCCACCACCTGGGTGATCACGGGGGCGGGGCTCAGCTGATGGCGGGCGTGCTCATGACGCTGCTGGGGGCCGGCAGCGGCGGTCAGCAGATTTCCCTGCCGATGGGCTATTATAGCTGGGCCGATAAATACAGCGCGGGCGAGCAATATGGCGCCGACAGCGGCAGCTTTGCGATACTCAGTGGGAACTTCACGCCAGCCACCTGGCGGGGCCGAACCCTGCGGACGATCATGCACAGCTACGACTATTATGGCGCGGTCTCGCGCACGTGGGTCGGTCTCGAGGGCTATGGCGCGAGCCCCGTTCCGACGGTCTTGCGGATCAACGGCACGATCTTTGTTCTCAGCCCGGGGGCGCTCAGCTGGGGAACCATAATCACCGGGATCACGTTCAGCCCGTCGCCGACCAACAACATCAACTGGACCGCGCATGGTCTGGTCGTCGGCGATGCGGTCCAGTTCTACTGCACCGGCGGCATGCCGAGCGGAATCACGACGAACACCATCTACTTCGTGCAAACGGTGGTCAGCGCCAATGCGTTCAGGATTACCGCGAGCCCGGGCGGCAGCATGCTCTCGTTCACCGGTTCAGGCTCGGGCACCCGCTATGGCTACAAGGGGCCCATCACCGCCTATGAGGCCAGCGGAGCGCTCTCGGGCAATGTGTTCGGCGCCATGTTGCCGCGCACCGCGACGATCAGCATCGCCAATCCGGCCGTGGTGACGGCGACCGGTCACGGGCTCGCCAATGGCACCCGGGTGCAGCTCATCACCAGCGGGGTGTTGCCGTCCGGCTTGGCCGTCAACACCACCTATTACGTCATCAACGCCATCACCAACGCCTTCAATCTCGCCGCCACGTCCGGCGGCGCCGCGATCGTCACCTCGGGCGGACAGTCCGGCACGCATACGCTGCGTGAGGTTGTGACGGTCACGGTCAGCTGAGGGGAAAACATCATGCAGGCAGATCACCGACCCACGGTCACCGACGAGGTGATCGCCATCAACGACGACTTCGAGGTGAACTACGGGGTGTTCAAAAACGACTTCACCTTCCGCCGGGCGGCGAACTCCTGGCGGCTGTGGCCGATGCTCGAGTTCGTGCCGCCAAAGCTCAATCCCACCATCGCGGAAATGGTCGATGCCGGTGTCGAATGGACCCTGTGCGAGCATGTCTCAGTCGCCATCAACGGGTGGGCCGATTATGTGTTCGAAGGTCCCGATGGGCCGATCACGCAAGCGTGGACGCCCGGATGCCACAATGTCGAGAATGGCGGCGGTTATCTGCCGGCCGGCGAATTTATCCGGACCTTCCATGATGATTTCACGCTGTGCTGCGTGGTGCAGAAGTTCCGGCGGACGCCCGGCGTGCAGTACCACTTCGCGGTGCTGATCGGGCCGGCCGTGCTTGAGCGTGATGCGCTGTTTTCCCACTACGCCACAGGTGTGCGGCAGAAGCAGACAGACTTCGACTTGCCGGCCGGGCACGCCCTCGATGCGGCCCCGGGCGACATCGCCATCATCGGGGGGCTGCGCTGATGGCAGACATTCCTGATCGCGATTCCGCCGTCGAGATTGCTCTGATCCGGGCTGATCTCGAGGCCATGCAGGAGGACCTGAAAGCCGTCCGCAAGGAGCTGAAGGACCTGCTCGAGGCCTGGAACACCGCGACCGGCATGGTCCGGTTCGTCAAGTGGCTGTCGACCTTCGCGACGGCGCTCGCCGTCCTCTACGCTACCGTCAAAGGCCTGTCCGGCCGCTAACTTCCCGGGAGACATCCATGAAACCGCTGCCACCGGCCTACGGCTGGATCGACGACATGCGTCCGCTGCCCAGGATGCTGGAGGAGGCCCGCAAGCTCTACGGTACCTTCGAGGTTGCCGGGCCCGCCGACAATCCCGTGATCCTCGGCTGGGCAAAGGAGACTGGCCTCGCCAAGGTCTACAATGACGATAGCATTCCGTGGTGTGGGCTGTTCATGGCCGTGGTCGCCAAGCGCGCCGGCAAGCCGGTCGTGGAAGGCCCGCTCTGGGCGCGCAACTGGGCGAAGTTCGGGAAACTCGCTGATCAGGCCCAACTTGGCGACATCCTGGTGTTCCGCCGCGCGCAGGGATCCGGCCATGTCGGGCTCTATGTTGGCGAGGATTATGGCGCGTTCCATGTCCTAGGCGGCAACCAGTCTGACGGCGTGACCATCACCCGGATCGCCCGGGACCGCTGCATCGCCATTCGCCGACCGGCCTATCGCAAGGCGCCTGCAAGCGCGAAGCCGGTCCAGCTCGCGGCCAACGGCGTGCTGTCGACCAACGAGGCCTGATCGGCCGACATCATCACCAACCCGTCCGCCCGCAATCCCTGCGGGCTTTTTTGTGGAGAAACGACATGGAAGATCTGAAACCCTGGTGGGCGTCCAAGGCCATCTGGACCGGCGTCATCGGCAGCCTGTGGGGCGTCGCCGCAGCGCTTGGTATCCTGCCCGAAGGGCTGACTCAGGCGGACGTCCTGACCGTCGTACTCGCGCTGACCGGTATCGGCAGCGTGGTGTTCCGGAAGACCGCGAAGGCGCGGATCGGCTGAACGTGGATCTGGCGGCGATATGTTCGTCGCCAGATCCCTCGGCTCAATTTACGCCAACGATCTCCATCAGCTTTCCATAATCCGTGACCACATCGTATTTGACGCGGTCCTCGGTGATCTGTTCGCTGATTTCATCAAAGAATTTCCGGGCACACTCGATTTTCGTCCTCTCGATCTCTCTCAGCTTCATCGAGGACATCGTGCCTTTGGTTTCGGCCACGAAATAGATGTGCCGCACGCTGCCAGCCTTGAACGATATCGCCCAGTCCGGGTTGTAATCCCCGACAGGGGTCGGGATCAGGAAGCCCCGCGGCAGCTTGGCGTACACGACGACCTCGCTGCTCGTGTCCAGCTCTTTGACGAATTCTCTTTCGACATCCGAATCCGTGATTGCGTAGTCATAGACATGGTTCTTGAGCTTCGCCGAGGCGCGAGAGAAGTCCTGCCCGGTCTGGTTGGCAGTGAAAATGTCGACGTCGTAACGCTCCTCGACTTCGTCGTAGGCCAAGCGCTCGATGACCATCGCAGCCTTCTGCTCGGCGATGATCCGCGAGGCCTCGGAAATGAAGTGTTCAGGGTTCATCTTGAACTGCCCGAATACTGCATGCTCGATCTGGCCAAGGATAGTTGCAGCCGTATCTCGAGTCAGCTGCGCGCTTTCGGCAACCTTTCCGACAAGGTCATATTTCACCAGTGAATGGATAGAGCCTCCCTGTTCGGTAGTTGTGGTCGTAACCGTAAAGCCATCGCCGGTGCGGAGCTGGTCGTCGGTCAGGCCGTCGTTCTGTCTGCCTTCCTGAATCGTGTATTGCAGCGGCGTAACGCGCAGTTGGCTGTTCAGCGCACTGACGCACTTCCTGACCAGTTCCGAAGAATCGAACTCGACACGGTACACCGCCTTGCGATTGATCCGCGTCCACAATTCCTGGAACTCCTTCTTATCGAAGTTCGCATTGAGCGGATTGGTCTTGGGCTTGCGGCCATCACCCACCTTGGGCAACTGCGCGTCGCTGAACACGCTGTCGATCAGCTGGAACACCTGGTCCGCATAGGGTTTTAGCTCATCGGGCAATTCCGCCAGGGCACCGGAGGCTTTTGCTTCGTGGTAGGAGCCTGCAATCTGATCCGCGTCGTCGGTGTAGTCGTTTTTCACCAGATAGCGGTAGATTTGCTTCGCCATCGAACCGGTCACCTCAACTGGGCCTTGCTCGGTGGTGATCGTCTTGCCGGTGAAATAGGCTTCAGTTGCCTGACGGGGACGCGAAGAGAGGGTCTCTGCAATTTCCCTCTGAAGGCCTGTCACGAAGTCCTTGTAGCTCTCGCTCGCGACCACGGTCAGCACGTTGATATCGTGCACCACCGCCGGGTGATCCATGCGGTCGCCGTGCTGGTCGACGCTAAGCCGTAGTCCTCGACCCACCTCCTGACGGCGCGAAATGGTGTTGTCGCTATGCTTCAGCATGCACATGACGAAGACGTTCGGGTTGTCCCACCCTTCGCGCAGCGCCGAGTGCGAGAAAATGAACCGGGTGGGTTCGGCGAAGGAAAGTAGGCGCTCTTTGTCCTTCAGAATCAGGTCGTAGGCGTCCACGTCGTCGGAATCGACCGAGCGGGCCCCAACGGATGGATCCTTCAGACGGTTCGTCTTCTTGTCGATCGCGAAATAGCCATTGTGGGTCTTGGCCCGGTCTATGCCAGCAAGGTACTTCCGATACGCCTCGTTATCGATGGCGAGCTCCGCCAGATACTCGGCCTTCAGTAATTCGTACTCTTCCTCGAAGACCCGGGCATATTCGCCCTTCTCATCGGCCTGGTCGTAGTCCCGGTACTTAACCACTTCGTCGATGAAGAACAGCGACAGGACCTTGATGCCCTGTGCAAATAGCTGCTTTTCCTTGTCGAAATGCGCCTTGATCGTCTCGCGGATCTGGATGCGACGGATGTCGCGCTCAGACACATCGCCGTTGGCTTCGCCTGCATTCAGCACGATGCCGTTGGTGAACTCGACCGTGTCGGTGTTGTAATCAATCTGGCTGATCGTGAACCCGCGATACTGGTCGAGCTCGCCTGACTCCACGAACAAGTCGTCACGGAATTCCAGTCGCCGAATCTGGCGTTTGATCTCGCCGGACTTCAGCTTCACCTCGATCTCTATCCTGGCTACCGGGGCCTTCTTCGAGATGTCGATCCCTTCGAGATAGAGGTAGGCGTTGGTGCCGGCCAATCCGCGGGTCTGGATGCCGCGCACGGCGATTTTTTTCACCAGCTTCTGGTCGTAGGCATCCAGCGCATCAAGGCGATGGATGCGGTTGTGCTGGGTTTTATGCGTGGCCGAATAGCGCAAGATCATCAGCGGCTTGAACTTCGGCAACGCTTCCATCGTTGCCGCGCCTTCCATCTTCTGAGGCTCGTCCAAGATCAGGATCGGCCGGTTGGACGCGATGACGTCGATGGGTTTGCGCGACTGGAAGTCGTCCAACTCTTCATAGATGCGGCGGTTGTCCGCGCCGCGCGCGGCAAACGCCTGGATGTTAATCACCATGACATTGATGCCGGCATCGGACGAGAAGCTCTCCAACTCATGCAGGCGCTTGGAGTTGTAGATAAAGAACCGCGCCTTCTTGCCGTAGCTTTCGGTGAAATGGTCCGCCGTGATCTGCAGGGATTTGTAAACGCCTTCACGGATGGCGATCGAGGGCACCATGATGATGAACTTCGACCAGCCGTATCGCTTGTTCATCTCAAAAATGGTCTTGATGTAGCAATAGGTCTTGCCGGTGCCGGTTTCCATCTCGACATCGAGGTGAACGCGGGTCGCGGCCAGAGCATCACGGCGATAGGTCGCCGGTGCGGCGACGCGCTGATTGTTCCGGTCAAGCACCATGAACTCGTCCAGCCGCTGCGCGACGGGGAGGTTTTGGCGGCGTTGCACCGTCTGGATGTTTTCGAGGATCTGGGCTTCGCTCAGCGCAAAATCGGCGTTCTTGAACCCTTCCTCGAAAGCGGCAGCCTGTGCCTTCTGGCCAGGGTCGATGCGGTAGGTCAGACCATCGACCTTCGGTTGACCAGCGAAACAATCCACCACCGCTTCAACAGCATTGGTCTGATAGGGCTGGACCTTGAATTTCAGCTTCATGGGTGCAGCCTCAGATTGCTTTGACGTCGGTTGACGGCGAAAGCTGACGGAAGATCTGTTCGACGTTGATCTTCACCGCGTCCGAGACAAAGCCATTGTCGCGGAAGACGGCGCGCAAAGGCTCACGGCTCGCAAGCTCCTTCACCAGTTCCTCGGTCACGCCACGATCAAAACAGGCGACCAGGGCGTTGTCGTCAACGAAGAACATGGTCTTGCCTTGGACCGTCTCGCGTCGGATCGGCAGCGTCAGGTCCACGCCCCAGTCGACCAGTACCTGGAACAGCAGGTCTTCGGACGTGCGGTCTTCCTTCACATTGTCGACCATATCGAGCAGGTCAGACTGCTTCAGCTCGTCGGGGCGGTAGTAGACGTCCTTCATGTTTGAGGTGTCTACCTTGAGAACCCGGAAGCCGACATCGCGGTTCCAGTCTGGATGGCATTCGCCGTCGACGATCTTCTTACCTGCGCGACGGATACGTTCTTTTGCTAGATCTGCGATGGTAATATATCCAGCCTGCGCAGCTTCAGATTTGTCATCACAGGCTTCAGGCCACTGAACCATGATGAAGGCTCTGTTTCCACCATCTTCAGCATTCTGCTGCATGACCGAATGAGCCGTGGTGGCAGAGCCAGCAAAGAAATCCAAAATGAGTGCGTCAGTTTTGCGCGTAACCTTCAGAAGGTATTGTATAAGCCCGACGGGTTTTGCAAAGCTGAACGGGATTGACAAAGCATTTAGTTCCTTAGTTCCCTGTGAGTTAGGAAATTCATATATAATATCTTCTGGATGAAGCGTTGCCTCAGCATCCTCATCAAAAAATACTTTTGGGTATATATTCCACTTTGACCTATTTCCATTCTCATCGAGTAGGGGGTTTCTGTCAGAACCCTCTGTGAACATCAGAAGATGTTTTTGCTTAAGATACGTGTCCACTGACCATCTCCACACCTTATCGGCATTGGAGAGAGGCTTTACCTTTGATCCATCCGATTTCGCAGATGGGAAAACATTGCCAGGAGGGATTATAAGGCTACCGTCTGGAGCCTCGATATAATATCTCTGGTTGGGGCGAGAATCTAGGGAGGGCTGATAAAGAGAGGCGCCGCTTTTTTTATACTTTCGGCCTGTCTCATCTTTGTATTTATAATCTTTTTCATCCCGATCCTTTGGGATACCAAACTCAGGCAATTCTTCGATATTCCTAGCATAGGTAAGTATGTAATCCTTCGTGGGACGAAAATGCGTGCCCTTGTCGGAAGTCCTCTTGGCAACGCGGGTCACTTGCGCGACGAAATTTTCATCACCAAATATTTCGGTGCAAATTTTCTTTAGGTTATCAACCTCATCCTCTCCGATGCTAATGAAAATCACTCCTGAACTCGAAAGGAGGTTTCGTGCAATTTTTAGTCGAGGATAGACCATAGACATCCAGTCAGAATGAAAACGGCCGTTTGATTCCATATTTGCAACAAGCGGGTTACCGCTTTTGTCAACTTGAGAGCTGTTTATAAAGAAATCGCGCGATGAACAAGAAAAGTCATCATCATAAATAAGGTCGCCACCGGTGTTGTAAGGAGGATCTATATATATTATATCAATCTTACCAAGGTAAGATTCCTGCAAAAGCTTCAGAACTTCCAGGTTGTCGCCCTCAATGAAAAGATTATTTGTCGAATCAAATTGAAGGCTTTCATCTCGCACGGGACGCAGCGCCTTATTGATTGGGCTATTCGCCAGCACCAAGGCTTCCCGCTTCCCTGGCCAGTCCAGCCGATATCGCTCCTGAGCCCCTTCAACAATTTGATCGATCAACTCCTGACGCAGCTGATCGAAGTCCACCGCCAGACGTGCTGTCCCCGTAGCCTCGTCGCGCGCCTCGGTCACGCAGCTGGGAAACAGGTCGCGGATCTTCGCGATGTTGTCCTGGCTCAGGTCGGGGCTATGCATCTTCAGCTTATCCATGATCTTCCTCTTGGTAGTTCGCTACAGCAGCGTCGGCGGTCCCCGCCGTCAGCCGCTCAAATTCCTGTTTGGCCTCGCGCAGCTCGGCATTTATCGCCACACGCTTGTTGAATTGCTTTTCGCGCGCCAGCCGCGACTTGATCCGCTCGACCTCACGCAGCTGCGCCTTGATCGCCTCTGCGAGCGCGATGCGCTCTTCTAGCGAGGCGGGCTTTTCGACCGCGGAAACGGAGTTCGTCGCTTCGTTCATGCCTGGGACCAGCCGATTGGTCTGTTCCGTCACCAGGGGCTCGAGCAACCGATCGTACAGAGCGCCCATGTTTAGCGCCACCGGAAGCGGGGCGCGCGGCGCATCCTCGGGTAGCCAGTCCCCTAGGAAATAGTCTCCCACCACCCAACGAGTGCTGTCGGCCTCGCTCGGTCGCTTGTAGGCCGCACCTAGCCTTACGCGGCCGCCATGGGCCACTTCGAAAATGAGCGGGAAGGGAATAGCCTTGTCGATGGCCCGCAGCACTTCGTGGTCCAGCGACGGGGTGCGGGCGGTGATGCGGAAGACCTGAATCTCGGCCACTGACTTCGTTGCCGCCAGGTTGACCGTCTCGGGCGCCAGCTTGTGCGACCAGACGATCTGGTCAACCTCGCGCACAAAGAGGTCCTTCAGCGCCGTGTTGGCAGCAGCATGTTCGTAGATCTTATTCTTCGGGATCACGCGTCCGAAAGCGGCAGCGCGAGGCCATTCGTAGAGGATCATGATCCCCCCTCGATGACCAGGAACGCGATCAGCTCGAAGTCGTCCAGCCCCTTGATGGTATGGGTGAGTGCCGTAGTGCGACCGCCGCTGAACAGGCTGTCGATGTCCTTTTCTTCCTTCACCTCGATCATGGACCGGATCGCGCTAGAGAGCAGGTCGGAATAGAGGCCCATCTGGCGCCCATCATCGGTCCGCTCATTGAAGACCCGGCAAACCTCCCGGATCGGCTCTACCTGCCCCTTACAGCTGGTGCGGATCAGATCGAGCAGCCGTTTGACCTCGGTATGGTCGGCGACGATCTCGCCATCGTCACCGATATAGACCAGGTAGAACGGGTGGAGCCGGTTCTGCTGGTTCACATTCACGCTGTCATGGATGTTCTTCAAGGCGAAGATAACGCCTGGATGCAATCCAAGCTCTGGCTGTGCCGGGACGATGGCGTGCATACCGAAGGGCACGTTGTCGAGCTCGCCATGCTCCTTGACGTAGTTGAGCAGGTCCATGCGGAAGTCGTTCAGGCCGAGATCGGTGATGGAAATGCCGGCCTTCACGTCCTCGAGCTCGATCACCTCCTCCTGCATCCGTTTCAGCTGTTCCTTGCGGTAGGCAATGTCGCTCGACTTGGCGGTCAGCACATTGTCATCGCCGGTCGCGGTGACGTCGGCGATCACCATCCGGTTTTCGACGCGCTCTTTGAGGTTGATGTACTCGTCGAGCGTTATGTCAGGCCAATAGTTGACCAGCTGAATCTGGCTGTTGGGTGAGCCGATGCGGTCGATCCGGCCGAAGCGTTGGATGATGCGTACCGGGTTCCAGTGGATGTCGTAATTCACCAGGAAGTCGCAGTCCTGGAGGTTCTGGCCTTCAGAAATGCAGTCAGTGCCGATCAGGATGTCCAACTCGCCGGGCTCATTGGGCAGGACAATGGCCTTGTCCTTTGAACGGGGGGAAAACAGCGTCAGCACCCCCTGAAAGTCGTAGGATTTCTTCAGGGTGGTCTTCGGTGAATCTGATCCGGTGACCTTGCCGACGTGCAGCCCCAGCTGCTGCGCGAAGGGCGCGAGATTGTCGTAGAGATAATTGGCGGTATCGGCGAAGGCCGTGAAGATCAGGACCTTGCGGTTACCGACATTCAGCGGCGCTTCGACCTTCTGACCGATGAGCGAAAGCAGGTGCTGGAGCTTCGTATCGTCTCCGGGTGTCACCTTGTCCATCGATGCAATCAGATCGTCGATCAGCACAAGGTCGGCAGCCAGGTCGTGCTTCCACGACGGCAAATCCATGTCGCCAAGACTGATCTGGACTTTCTTGCCCACGGTGAACTCATCAAGGCCGGCCAGATCGTCGTCTTCAGGATCAAAGGCGCTCATCTCTGCGAGATGGTCGCTGACGCTGCCTGCGCGTCCAGTTCGCTCAAACTCTTCGATTGCGTTCAGCGTGCGGGAAATGTTGGTACCGAGGGACCGCAGCGTCAGCCGGAACGCCGCGACCGAACTCTCAAGGCGCTTCAGAAGATTGGTGGTCATGAGCGCCTGGAGACTGCGCTCCCGGTCTGCCTGACGCAGTTTGCCGCGGCCGCCCTCGACCTGCGTGTCGTAGATTTCTTCGTATTTCCGCAGACGGCTGGGAAGGATGTAGCTGATGGGCGCATAGACCGCGAGCTTGAGCACCGACAGCTGCGTGAAAATGTCGTTCAGCCCCATCACGTCCGACCGCTGTGTAATCGGGCAATGGAACGAGAGCGGCTTCCGCCGCTGCGGAAATTTGCCAATATCCTTCGTGTCGTAGAACGTCTCGATGTGCTTGCGGGACCGGGCAATGGTCACGGAATCGAGCAGTTCAAAGAAGTCGAAGTCCAGCGTCTTGAGGATCGACGCTGCCGTCCGCTCCTCGGGAGGCAGCGATGTCCATTCGTTGAAGGCCTTCTGAGCCCGGCGGAAGATCTCTTCAATGCTGGTATCGGTCTTGAGGTTCTTGCTTAGCGCCTCGGACTGCCCCTCGTAAGCCAGTGCGAGCTGGTTGCGCAGATCAGTAAAGCGGTTGTTCACCGGCGTTGCCGATAGCATCAGGACCTTGGTCTTCACGCCCGCGCGGATGACCTTGTTCATCAGCTTCTGGTAGCGCGTCTCCCGATCCTTAAAGACGTCGTTGTTCCGGAAGTTGTGGGATTCGTCGATGACGACCAGGTCGTAATTGCCCCAGTTGACCCGGTTCAGCGGGATGCCGAAGGATTCCCCGGAGGTGCGGGACAGATCGGTGTGGCACAGGACATCGTAGTTGAACCGGTCCCTGGCGAAGATGTTGGTCGTCAGGTTGGTGTTGTAGTTGCGCCAGTTGTCCGCGAGCTTCTTGGGGCAAAGCACCAGGACTGACCGGTTCCGCAGCTCATAATATTTGATCACTGCCAGCGCGGTGAAGGTTTTGCCGAGCCCCACAGAGTCGGCCAGAATGCAGCCGTTGTAGGTCTCGAGCTTGTTGATGATGCCGGTCGTCGCATCCTTCTGATAATTGAACAGCTTGTTCCAGACAACGCTATCTCGGTAGCCGGTCAGGTCGTTTGGCAGGACATCTTCATCGACCTCCTCGAGGAAGTCCCGGAAGATATTGTAGAGCATCATGAAATAGATGCGTTCGGGCGTATTCTCCTGATAAACGGACTCGATATGGTCGCAGATGGCGTTCGTGACGTCCTGCAACTTCTCCGGGTCTGCCCAGATCTGGTCGAACAGCTGCAGGTACATCTGCGCATGGCTCGGGTCGTCGAACCGCGTGACAAAATTCGAGACGGCATCGCCCTTCTGGTAGCCCAGGTCGACCGCCGTGAATCCGCTGATGGGCATGTAGGCCACAGCATCAGCCGCGCCTCCCACATGCATGAACTGCTGCATCGGCGCCTTTGTCCCGTTGGACCGGAATTTTGCCTTCTTGCGGATCCAGTCGGCGCATTCGCGTGCAACGGCACGCTGCGTCAGCTTGTTACGAAGTTGGATCTCGAACTCGGTTCCATATAGGCCGCTTTCACGCCGCGCTTTGGGGATGAAGAACTCGCGTCGTTCTTTGGTGAGACGATCGGTCGCCCCGTTCGGTGTGAACGTGGGGGCGGTAAAAATGAACTGCAGGCTGTCGATCCTGGAGAGCTCAGACTTGAGCGCCTCGAAGGCATAGATCGAGAAGCAGGAGGCGGCGATCTTTACACGCGAGCTCTTGGTCAGGGCCTGTTTGAGATCGTCACCCCAAAGATGGGAATTGTTATCAATGATCTGCATGGATCGCCTCCCGATTTAGCAGGACGATCTGCTGATCCTGTGGTTTGCGTGCGCCGGGGTCGGTGTCGAGGCCCAGGCGCTTCAGAGCATAGTAAAGGAGGGCCCGTCGGACCGGGATTTTCACGCAGCCATCCTGCATGCCGTAGTCCAGCTCAATGACCCGCCTCTGGTTTGGGCTGAGCCCCGTGTGAGGACCTATCTCGAGTTCCACCATTTGCTGCCAGGCAACGTCCGATGTTGCCAGTTGTCCGGCCGGTCGGCTTTGGCGGGCATCGATAATCCGGGAAATTACAAAATCGCGGTATTCTCCGCTCTTCTCGCAATATGATCGGGCGTGCCACCTGAACCCATCGAAGGCTAGAGCATGTGGAGCAATCCAGCGCCATTCTGGATCGGGTGACGACATCGACTGGTAGAAAACCTCGATGGCCTCGTGGCGCCGGATAGCGATGGCGAGCGAGCGCAGGACAACCGCATCAATCCCGCGTGCGGGAGCCGGGGTCGCATCGAAGGCCGGAAGGTTGCCGATCCATGCGTCCTCCCGAGCGACAATCCCTTCCGCAACGGAGCGGACCTGTGACAGGTACTGCGTTGCATCGGGTTTCATGAAGAGCGGGGCAAAGGCTGCCCCGCGAACATAGGTCTTGCCGCTCTTGTCGTAGATCATGTTGTCAGGGGCGAGTGCGATGTAGCGGTTGAGGTCGCCAGATGCCTGGTTGACCGATACGCCGAACTTGTCGATCAGATCGCTTCGGTTGACATGGCCCTCCCAGAACAGGCGGAACTCGATGAATTGGAGCTTCTGCTCCACGCCCCATCTGAGATTTGACCTGTCATCCACCAACCTGCCCCCCCAACCGGATCCGCATGGGACCAGTTTATTGTTGGGTCAGCTTACGGGGCGGATACTACGGGGGCAATCACAAAGCTGGTTAACGATCGATTTTTCAGTGCGCAGGTTTGCGCTGTCATAACGGGGGATACGCACTGCTACTCCGAGAGAGTTTGTCCGCAGGCTCTCCCCCACCGCCAGACCCCCTTCCGTAGCACGCCGTAGCAGTCCACCAGGATTGCGAATTTTCTTCTGAAATCGGACACTTAGCGAGTCGATTGGACCGTAGCCGTTCGCACGCCTCCGACCCGGAGCGTGGTACGCAACGTGGTACGGGCGCGAGAAAACGTGGTACGGAGGTAGACCATGCTAAGTGACGCAAAACTGCGGGCGGCAAAGCCGCGCGCGAAAGCGTACAAGCTCACCGACAGCAATCGACTTTATCTTCTCGTCACGCCTTCGGGTGGCAAGCTCTGGCGCTGGAGCTACCAGTTCGGCGGCAAGCAAAAGACGATGGCGCTGGGACCTTACCCCTTGGTCAGCTTGCTCGAAGCCCGCGAGAAGCGAGATGAATCCCGGGCCATTCTTGCCCAGGGAAAAGACCCCGTCATCGCCAAGAAGCTCGTGATCCAAGAAAACCTCGAGGCTGCCCAAAATACGTTCGAACGTATCGCCCGAGAATGGCATGAAGTTACCAAAAACCAATGGGCTCGCGTTCATGCTGACGATGTTCTCCGCAGCCTGGAACGGGATGTCTTCCCCGCCATCGGCCCGCTCCCTGTTTCAGAAATACCCGCACCTCTCGTCCTCGACGTCCTGCGCGCCATCGAGGATCGAGGCTCCCTCGAGACAGCCAAACGTGTGCGGCAACGCATATCAGCAGCCTTTGTCTATGCGATCGCCCAGGGACTTGCGCAGCATGATCCGTCGGAACGGCTTGGCGTCGTCCTAAAGCCGCTCCGGAAAGGCCGCCAGCCCGCCATTACTGACCTTGCAGAGCTACAGCGCATGCTCAATGCAGCTGAAGAAGATTACGCGCGTCCTATCACGCGCCTCGCCCTGCGCTTCATTGCACTTACGGCCGTACGCCCGAACGAAATCAGAGGCGCGCGCTGGGCCGAGTTTGAAGACCTGGATGGGAAGAACCCGCTCTGGAGGATTCCGGCTTCGCGTATGAAAGGAGGTCAAGACCGAAAGGAAGAAATCGGCGGCGATCACCTCGTTCCATTGGCATATCAGTCGGTGGCCATACTGAGGGCAATATGGCCGTTGACCGGTGCTGGTACGCTCGTGTTTCCAAGTTCCCACCATGCCCACCGCCCGATGAGCGAGAATGCCATCGGCTATTTGCTAAACCGTGCGGGCTATCATGGTCGTCACGTACCACATGGGTTTCGTGCAGCATTCTCCACCATCATGAACGAGTGGGCGGAGCAGCATGGGAAGGAGCATGATCGCAAGATCATCGACCTTATGCTGGCCCATGTTCCCAGGGAAAAGGTTGAGGCCGCCTATAATCGAGCCGCATATCTGCCACGGTGTCAAACGGCGTTCAAAAGGGACCCCCGATCGGCGTCGAAGAGGGACCCCCTTTTCGGATAATATGATGCTGGTTTGTTGAAGATGGCCTTGCGCTGCGTGCGGCGGAGGGCGGGCGTAGCCCGACCGGAGGCGCGCGCAGCGCAAGATAGATTTTTGAAGGCGCCGAAGGTGGCTGTCAGCTGCGGTTTTTGAAGCGCCAGCTGTCGTTGCCCGTCTCGACGATATCGCAGTGGTGGGTGACGCGGTCGAGCAGCGCCGTGGTCATCTTGGGATCGCCGAACACGGTCGGCCATTCGCCGAAGGCGAGGTTCGTGGTGATGATGACGCTGGTCCGCTCATAAAGCTTGCTGATGAGGTGGAACAGCAACTGCCCTCCCGAGCGGGCGAACGGCAGATAACCGAGCTCGTCGAGCACGATCAGGTCGAGCCGCGACAGCTGCGCCGCCAGGGTCCCGCCTTTGCCGATCCGGGTCTCCTCTTCGAGGCGTGTCACCACGCGAGTCCATCAAGAACGCCGTCAACGGGAAGAGCCGCGAACGACGCCAGCGGCTTGGCGGTGAAGTCCGTCTGCAATCCAGCGTTAGTGGGATGCCACGCAACGACCTGTTGCCCGGGATCGCACTGGTGGACCGCCGGCTTGCGGATCTCACACCAGCCCGGCGGCGGCTGCGTAAATCGGATCATGCGCATATCGAAGCGCGATGCCGCTCAATTTCGGCTTTCGGGTTTTGCGTGCCGGTTCTGATCAATACCGACGGCACGGTCGTCGATGGACATATTCGCATCGAAGCCGCCCGGCGACTCGGCCTGGAAACAATCCCGTGCATCCTTGTCGATCATCTGAGCGAGGAGGAACTGCGGCTGCTGTCGATCAGCCTCAATCGCCTGGCGGAGAACGGTGAATGGAACCTGGAAGAGCTGGGCATCGAGCTTGCCGAGCTACAGGTCCTGAACATGGATCTGACGCTCACCGGCTTCGACGATATCGAACTCGATGTCCTCCTGCAGAGCGCTGTCGAGAGCGATGACCCTGATGGAGACGCGGTGAAAGACGTACATGACGCTGCACCCACCAGTGTTCCAGGCGATCTCTGGCGCCTTGGCGAGCACCGCCTCCTCTGCGGCGATGCGACCGATACAGAGAGCTACGCGGCGCTGATGCGGAACGAGTGTGCGCGCATGGTCTTTTCAGGCCCTCCCTACAATATCCGCATCAAAGGCTTTGTCAGTGGACTCGGCAAGATCAAGCACGAGGATTCCGCACTCGGATGCGGCGAGATGTCGCCCGCACAGTTTCGAATCTTCCTCGGCCAATATCTGGATCTGTGCCAGCAGTCCATCCTGCCCGGCTCGGTGATTTATGTCTGCATGGACTGGCGGCACTCGCACGATCTCGTGCTGGCAGCTCAGGATACGCAGCTCAACCTGATCCAGATGTGCGTATGGGATAAAGGCTCGGGCGCCATGGGCAGTCTCTATCGGAACGCCTATGAATTGATTCATATCTATTGTGCCGAGACCAAGCCGGCAACCAACAACATCGAACTTGGCAAGTCCGGCCGCGACCGCACCAACGTCCAGCACTACCCGGGAGCGAACCGCAAGGGAAGCTCGGCAGCCGAAGCCTTGAAGCTCCACGCAACACCCAAGCCGGTCGAGCTTGTCGAGGACTTTATCCTCGACGTGACAAAACGTGGCGACATCGTGCTCGATCCCTTCGTGGGTTCCGGAACCACGATCATCGCAGCCGAGATATGCGGGCGCCGTGCGTATTGTATCGAGATCGATCCCAAGTTTGTCGATCGCACCATCCGCCGCTGGGAAAGCCGGACAGGACAGAAAGCGATCCATGAAACCAGCGGGCTTACCCTTGAGGAGCTGGCTGACGAACGGACGGAAGACCTCGATACCGAATAGCCGGTCTCGGGGTTTGCAGGTGTCATGTGATCATCTGGAGGTATCAGGTGAGTAAAAAGGACAAGAAGAGAAATGCTGGCCAGTGGCCAGCAGGCATTTCAGGAAATCCCAACGGGCGACCGAAGAAGACGTCCCGGGCAAGCGGAGAGATGGGCTTCGAAGAAGCCCTCGCCAAACTGATGATGGAGCCGCTCCCGATCACCCGGAGTGGAAAGACCGTGCATCTTCCGGGGCAGGAGGCGCTGGCATATAGCTGCTTCAAGGTGGCGCTCGAAGCCAAAGACGCTGAAAAAGTACGGCTGACGGAAATGATTCTGAAGATGTACCGCAGGTTCCAGTCCGCAGCTTCCCCCGCGATTCCGACGTTCGACTGGGGCGAAGAGCAGGAGCGCCTCTTTCGGGAACTCCATCAAGTTCGACGAGAGGGAACCACGATATAAGAAACCATCAGTCGGTTGACGCGCGCCGCACGATCAAGCCGCGGTTTCGGAAGACCTTCCATCCACGATTGCATTAACGAAGCATTTCCGGCGCTGCTCCGCCCAGTGTGGCGGGACGCCGCCGGTGGCAAGGAGTATCTGGCCCTCAAGGTGGGGGTCTTGTTTGCCATCGAGGATGGTGGTGACGATGTCAGGCGCCAGGAACGCCAGCCGCACCACGCGCGTCACATAGGATGCACTTACCCGTTCCCGTTTGGCCAGCGCGTCGACCCGCAGCGTGCCGTCGGAGAGTGCTCCCCACCAGCGCCGCGCCTGAATGATCAGCCGCAGCAAGGTCGGATCGGGTTCGGCCATCCGTCGCACCGGGTCGCGATGGATCAACCGCACGGTATGTCCAGTGCGCCGGATATCAGCGGAGCAGTTCAGCTTGAGCATCGGCGATGCATCCACCGACAGATCAATGTGAAGGAGGCGAGCAAGCGCCGCAAGGCCGAGATGGATATCGATCGTTTCTGCATGGATCTGGACCTTGGCAACCAGCGCGGCAAGGCACGGGGTCCGGCTGCGCAGATCGGCCACGATCTGACGACAGCGCTCGCTCAGGGATGAGAGCTGATCCGGCCGCAAGGTGATGCCGGTGCGCACGGCGAGTGCCAGCGGATCATCGACCAGGTCAGCCACCTCATTGGCCACCAACCGCTCGATCTCGCGCGCCGGGATCCGCAGGCCCCGTCCTGCTTGCTCGCGCGCGCCGTGCTGGAGGACGCGGCTGACATAATAACGATAGCGAAGCTTCCCTTCGCCCTTTGCCTTGCTGGCATGGGCGGCGACCAGCGGCTCGCCCGCAGCATCGCAAAGCTTGCCGGCGAGCAGACTGATGTTGGCCGCAGTGACCGTCCGCGCGCCCTGACGATGGTTGGCCAGCTGCCGCTGCACCTCTTCCCAGATATCGCGATCGATGATCGGAGGATGCCGCCCGCGATGGATCGTGCCGCGATGCGCGATGTCGCCGACATAGATCGGGTTTTTGAGGATGAAGTAAAGCTGGCCGCGGGTGAAAGCCCGGTCGCCATAGCTTCGGCCGCTGCCGCTCGTACGTACGGGTGTGCGGATGCCCTGTCGGTCGAGGCTGTCAGCCAGGAACCGAACGGCCCCCATTTCAAGATAACACCGGTAGATCACGCGGACGAGTTCAGCATGATCTTCTACGATAGCGAGGCTGCGACCATCGGGCCGGTAGCCGAGTGGCGGCGTACCCCCCATCCACATGCCCTTCGCCTTGGACGCGGCGATTTTGTCGCGGATCCGCTCAGCGGTCACCTCGCGCTCGAACTGGGCGAACGACAGCAGCATGTTGAGGGTGAGTCTGCCCATGCTGGTGGTGGTGTTGAACGACTGGGTGATCGAGACGAAGCTGGTGCCGGCCTTATCGAAGGCTTCGACGAGCTTTGCGAAGTCGAGCAGCGAGCGGGTGAGCCGGTCGACCTTGTAGACGACCACAATGTCGATCCGCCCTTCGGCGTTATCGGTGAGCAGCCGCTGGAGCCCCGGACGCTCCAGCGTGCCGCCCGAGATGCCGCCATCGTCATAGTCGCCGGGGATCAGGGTCCAGCCTTCGCTGACCTGGCTCATCACATAGGCGGCACAGGTCTCGCGCTGGGCATGGAGCGAGTTGAATCCCTGTTCCAGTCCCTCCTCGCTCGACTTGCGGGTATAGATAGCGCAGCGAATCGTCTTCATGGGGTCACCTTCCGCTTGAGGCCAAAGAAGGCCGGTCCCGACCAGCGCGTTCCGGTAATGGCGCGGGCCACCTCGCTCAGGGATTTCCAGTTGCGGTCGTTCCAGCGGATCGCGCCATCCTCACCGATGGTAACGACATACAGGGTACCGTTCCATTCGCGGACCAGCCGCATGCCGGGTTTGGCATCGCTGGTCCGGGTCTTGCCGCCGGCCAGTTGCGCGAGGCGCTGGCTGGTGCGGCGGGATAGACCGCCATAGGTCTTTTCCTGCAGCGCATAGGCCAGTGCCAGCCGCAGCAACGCCGGGCTGACCTTCGGCACCACCGCGCCGGTCACCTCGACCCAGCGTTCGCGCAGTTGCACTGACGACATCGTCGCCAGCGCAGCCAGTTCCTCTTCTACCCGCCGGGCCATCAGTTGGTCTCGACGATCCGGTAGTGGCGCACGCCGTCTACCTTATCGCTGTCGAGGGTCATGCCGGCCTTGCGCAGGCCGGTCATGGCGGCGCGGGTGGTGTGGGGCAGCCAGCCGGTGGCCTCGACCATCTGATCGAGGGTGGCGCCGCCTTCGCGCTTCAGCATCTCGATCAGCAGGTTCCGCTTGGTCGCGCGGGGTGCGGGCTCGGGTTGCAGTTCCGGAGCGGGCTGTTCGTGTTCACCCGGTTCGGCCTGCTCCTCGGCGTTGATCGCGGCGCGGCCGGCGTCGGTGATGACGGCGCCGATCCGGGTCTCGCCGTCCTCACGCCAGATGGCGTTCTTGCGGGTAGTGGGTTTCTCCTCGGCGAGGCCCTTCTTGATCAGCTGTTCGACTGCCTTGGCGGCGCGGGCTGCCTGGTCGCCGATGCTGGCCGGCAGCGGCATCAGGCTGCCGTCCTTGCGATCGGCCGCGGTCGAGAGCAGCACCAGCTGCATGTCGGTGAGGCGGATGTTGGTCATGTGGGTGTCTCCTTGTGCGGAGCGGCACCGTGCCGCTCCCACCACCCACAGCCCTGCCGATCGAGCCGGTCAGGGCACGCGGCTATCGGGCGCCGCGTTCACACCAGCACCAATGCTCTGGTTGTCACGGAAGTCCAATGGAATGTCGCACAACATGAAGACAATTCGACGCCGCTGATCCATCCACCGACATCGATTATTTGATAAGATTGCGATGATTCATCCAGTCGAGTGTCAGTTGCACAAATTGTTTGATCGAGGCCTAGCGGCGGGACTACAATGTTAGCCGTCCTCACATGGGTCTTGGCAATTTAAGTCCGGCAGAATATCTTGTCGGATCAGGATTTTGCCGGGCCCCGATCGGGGCCCGGCAAGCCGGAAACTAACGCTGGATCTGGACCACCAATCCCAAGCGCCTCACCAAGCCGGAAACTAACACCGGACCCGGACCACAGAACCCAAGCGCTTCAAGGCGCACATCAACTAACTACACAACCGGACCAGTCATCGCGGGCAGTCCAGGTGCGGATAAAAACGAGCGCATGTGGTAGAGGGGTAGTGTCAAATCTGCGGGGCAGGTTTTTTGCAAACCTGTGTGGCAGGGCAAGCGGGCAAGTGCTAGCCAACCCAGATGCCACGCAGATCGAGGGCGAAGCCGCCGAGCCCGTTTCGCGGATTCCACTCCTCGCCCGAGCTGATCCGGCTGGTCGTCCTGATGTACGTCCGGTTTCCGCTGAGCCTGCGGAACGTCGAGGATTTGCTGTTCGAACGCGGCATTGACCTCTGCCACGAGACTGTGCGGCTCTGGTGGAATCATTTCGGCCCGCTGTTCGCGGCTGACATTCGTCGCCAACGCGTGAGCCGGATGCGCGGGTTTCAGCACTGGAAATGGTCGCTCGACGAGATGGTCGTGAAGATCAACGGTGAGACGCATTACCTGTGGCGGGCCGTGGATCATGAAGGCGAGGTACTTGAGAGTTATGTGACCAAAACTCGTGATAAAGCTGCCGCGCTGTGCTTTATCAGGAAAGCGCTCAAGCGCCATGGTGCTCCTGAAAAGATCGTGACCGATGGCCTGCGCTCGTATGGAGCTGCCATGAAGCAGCTCGGAAATCAGCACAGGCAGGAGACGGGGAAGGGTTTGAATAATCGCGTAGAGAACAGCCATTTGCCCCTGCGCCGACACGAGCGAGCAATGCTCAGGTTCCGAAGGATGACGAGTTTACAGAAGTTTGCCTCGGCCCATGCCAACGTCCTCAACCACTTTCAGCTTAAACGCCATCTTGTCGATAGAAATACCTACAAGGAACGCCGCTCGGCAGCATATGCCGAGTGGCAAATTCTCATGGCTTAAACCACCAGCTTCAAAGAGTGGCCTCCGTCATGTCGAGACCGGTTCGCGCAGAACTGACACCACCGCCATGCCCGGGCCGCGTCATGCACCGGTTTGGCAGGCTCCGACCGTAACAGGCAGGAATCGCCGCGCGACGGGAGCCCGCCACACGGCTTCACGGCCTATTCCGGTCAGGGTTTCGGATCGGCAGGCAGCGTGATCTGGAACAGCCGACAATAGTCGCCGATCATTGCGCCGTCGTCCGCTTTCACCACCACGGTCTCGCCGCGCTCGTAGGCCCGCGTCGCCAGCATGACCAAGGCCTGCTCATGGTCGGGAAAGATGAGCCCCGGCAGCTTGCGGCATTTCTCGGGAAGCCAGCCGTCGTCGGCGACGCCGATCCAGAATATGTTGCGATAGACCGGATGATCGGGGTCCTCGGTCACGGCGCTCACGCCGACGATCCGCGTCCTCGTCCAGTGCTGTGCGGCGCTCGCCGGCGCAGCGGCGGCCATGATCGCGGCCAGAGCCAGAAAACCCGGCGCACGCATTGCCTTCTCCCTTGCTGCTTCGTCCCTTCGATCACGGTAGGCCGAAGGTGCCCGCCCGCCTGAGGTGCGAAACACAGGACGGATGGTGCGCCACCGGCAACGCTTCCGGTTCGCTTGGCACCTATAGCCCGGCCCGAACCGCCCTACCCTCCGCACCTTCCACGGCGGATCCTGAGGGAGGGGAGCGGACGATGGCGTTTGTCGGTGGTCATGGCCGGATCTGGGGACTGGCTTTCCTGTTGTTTGCGTTCATGCCCGCAGCCGCCGTCGCGCAGGATGCGGACGCTCTTCCCGCGCGGGCCGAACGGCTCGGCTTCTGGTCGCCGGGCGAACAGGAAGCCGGATACCGCGCGATGGAAACCATCTTTCCGGCGACCACGATCAAGGCCGGCGGACGGGTTCGCGCGCTGCCGGTCGCGGAAACCCCGCTCGAGATCGACTTCATCCACGAGCACCGCCCCTACACCATCGACGATTTCATGAAGGCCAACCGCGTGTCCGGCCTTCTCGTCATTTCGGACGGGCGCATCGTCATCGAGCGCTACGGGCTGGGCCGCAGGCCCGACGAGCGCTGGACGTCGTTCTCGATCGCCAAGTCGGTGACATCGACGCTGGTGGGCGCCGCGATCCGCGACGGCCGGATTCGCAGCGTCGCCGACCCGCTCAGCCGCTACGTGCCGGAGCTGAAGGGCGGCGCCTACGAGGGCGTCACGCTCGCGCAGGCGCTCACCATGCGCTCGGGCGTGCACTGGACCGAGGACTACAACGATCCCGCCTCGGATTTCAGCCGCTACGCCACGCACATGGGGCCGGATTTCTACAGGCGCATGTCCGCCCAGCCGCGCGACGCCGCGCCCGGCGCCAAGTTCTACTACTCCACGGCGGAATCCAACCTGATTGGCGCGGCCGTGATCAACGCCACGGGCAAGTCGCTTTCGCGCTATCTTTCCGAGAAGATCTGGAAGCCCTTCGGAATGGAGGCGGACGGCGTCTGGATGTCGTCTCCCGAGGGCCTCGAGACGGGCGGCATCTGCTTCAGCGCGACGCTGCGCGACTATGGCCGCTTCGGCCTGTTCATGCTGGAAGGCGGCAGGATCGGCGGCAAGCCGGTGCTGCCCGACGGGTGGATCGCCGAAGCGACGGCGCGCCATGCCGAGAGCGGCTTCGGCGATCTCGGCTACGGGTATCAATGGTGGGTCGACCCGAGCGGGGCCTACCGCGGCATCGGCATCATGGGGCAGGCGCTGTTCATCGACCCGAAGCGCAAGCTCGTCGTCGTGATCCAGAGCGCGTGGACGCGGGCGGGCGGGCCTGAGCGCTACGGCCTGCAATGGGCCTTCCTGCAGGCGGCGGTTGACGCGAGCGACCGCGCCGCAGCGGCGGGACGGTAAACCGATGGCAGGCGGCGGCGCGCGTATCGGCACACTGGATGCGGTACGCGGCTTTGCGGTGATGGGCATCCTGCTGATGAACGTCGTCGATTTCGCGATGCCGGGCTTCGCTTACTACAATCCCAGCTACTATGGCGGAGATAAAGGCGCGAACTTCGCTGCCTGGGCCGTCAACTACATCCTGTTCGACGGCAAGATGCGCGGCCTGTTCACGATGATGTTCGGGGCGAGCACCGTGCTGATCGCCGAGCGCGCGCTCGGTGCCGGGGAAAGCCCGGTGCGTGTCACGTTCGCGCGCATGTGGTGGCTGCTGGTATTCGGCATGATCCACGTCTGGCTGATCTGGTACGGCGACATACTGGTGCTTTACAGCCTGTGCGGCATGATCGCGATTGCAGCGTGGCGCTGGCCGCCGCGGCGGCTGTTCGCTATCGGCGCCGCGCTGCTGTGTCTGAAACTGGCGCTCGGGATCGCGGCCTACACGTCGTTCACCGCGCTGGAACGCGCCGCTGCCGAACCCGGCGCTTCGGCGGAAACGCTGACCGAATGGGCTGCGATGCAGGAGAAGATCGAGCTGCCCTCCGTGCAATCGCAGCTCGACGGCTATCGCGGCAGCTATGCCGATGCGTTTCGGGCGCGCATTCCCCTCGCTGTCTACATCCTGACGGAGGCGCACCCCGCGGCGATTCCCGATACGCTTGCACTGATCGCGATCGGCATGGGGCTGTTCAAGCGCGGGTTCTTCTCGGGCGCATGGTCGCCTTCCGGTTATCGCCGGGTCGCGCTTTGGAGCTTCATCGTCTGCATCCCGCTCCATCTGCCGCTGGTCGCGATCAACGTGGAGGCCAACTATCACCCCGTCACGTTGCACCTCACCGAAGCGATCCACCTCAGCCTGCTGCGGACGCCGATGACGATGGGCTATGCCGCGCTCGTCATCCTGTTCATGCAACGCTTCCATGAAAGCCGGCTTGCGCAAAGACTGGTCGCGGCCGGACGCATGGCCTTTTCCAACTACATCGGCACCAGCATCCTCTGCACATTGATCTTCAACGGCTATGGGCTCGGCTAGTACGGCGATCTGGAGCGCTGGCAGTGCTATTTCGTGGTGATCGCGGTGTGGGCGGTCATCCTGCTCTGGTCGAAGCCGTGGCTCGACCGCTTCCATTTCGGTCCGCTCGAATGGCTGTGGCGCTCGCTCGCACGCGTCCGGCTGCAACCCTTTGCAAGAAAGAAGGAAGGCACATGTCCGCAATCGGCAAACGTGTGATGATGGCGTTCGCGGCCCTGACGATGGGAACGGCCGCCGCCGCGCCGATATCGCCGCCCACGCTTGCCGACGGCTTCGTGCCGACCGCCGCCGAGCAGGAGCGGCTGGACCTGATGTCGCGGCCCGAAAGCTGGTTCGTCGATCACCTCGCGGGGCCGCGCGAGATCATCGACGGCCAGACGCTCGATCCCAAACTCCAGTTCTACTTCGAAGCTCGCCGCGCCCGCTCACCCGAAGAGGTGAAACGCGGGCTCGACATGTTCTATAGCGCGGAAGGCAGGGCCATCGCACGCGAACGGCTGACGCGGGACTGGGCGCTGCTCACCAAGGTCACCGCTCCCATGCGGCGCGTCGAGGATCGTAGCATCACGGGGCGCGGCGGTCATGCGATTCCGATCCGCATCTACACGCCCGCATTGGACGAATCGGGGCCGCTACCGATCCTTCTCTATTTTCACGGCGGCGGCTGGCTCTACAGCAATATCGAGGCCGTCGACCGCTGCGTGCGGCTGATCGCCAACGAAGCGCGCGCGATCGTCATCTCGGTCGATTATCGGCTGGCACCCGATCACAAATGGCCCGCCGCAAACGACGATGGCGAGGATGCCTTCCTGTGGGCGCGCGCCAATGCGGCTGCGCTCGGCGGCGACCCCGCGATGATCGGCGTTGGCGGCGACAGCGCGGGCGGCAACATCTCGCTCGCGATATCGCGGCGGCAGCAGGCTGCGCGGAAACCCGGTCCGCTCTATCAGCTGCTCTATTACACATCGGTCGATTTCACGCCGCGCTACCGATCCTACGAGCTGTTCGGCAAGGGCTACGGCCTCGACACCGCGTTTCGCGACTTCATGATGCCGCTCGCCTTCGGCGATGCGGACCGGATCGCCGCGGCGGCACGGGAACTGAACGACGGGAGTATGGCCGGAATACCCGCCACGATCGTGGTGACGGCCGGCTTCGATGTCCTGCGCGACCCGGCACAGCTGCTTGCGCAGCGACTGGAGCGCGAAGGCGTCGCCGTGACCTATCTCAACTATCCCACACTCGCCCACGGCTTCCTGCAATGGTCGGGCGTCGTCGCCGATGCCGAGCGGGCGGCGGTGGACAGTGCCCGCCTGTTCGGCACGGCCATCCGCGGACGCGGCGCGCTGCTGTCGATAGAGGCGCCCGCAACGGGGCGCTAGGCTGGCAAATGTCTATTCCGGCCCTTCCAGCAGGGTCTGCTGAATTCGCGCGACCTTCCAGCCCGACGCCTCCCGCGTCAGCTCGTGGCTGACGAGGATGAGGAATTGCCGCTCGGCGCTCTTGATGTACCGCATCGTCGCGGAAACCACGGCGACGTCGGCACCGACAAGCGCGTGGGTGATCGGCCCGGGCTCGATGCTCCAGCCCGTCTCGGCGAACCATTCGCGGTGCCATTGCAGTATGGCATCGCGGCCGGAGACCGTCTCGCCCCAATAATAGACGATCTGCGGTTCGATGCCCTGTGCCAGCGTTCGGTCGAGCGCGGCAGCGTCACGCCCACGCATGGCGCCCAGCATCGACGACAATGTTCCCTCGATCGCCGCCGGAAGCGCTGCCGATTTCACAGCCGAGACATCACCGGCACCGGCAGCAGCCACGGGCTCCGCCAGCAGAAACGCGGCACCGAAGAGCAGGGCGGCAGTCGAGTGCATCCACCTCATCTCACTCCCCCTCCGCAAGCAGCAGATCCTCGTAGAAGGCGCTGAACGGCCGGTCCGGGTGCCGGATCTGGATTTCGAGGACCCACAGCCCGGGAGACGGGGTGAACGCCGCCTGCGCGAGCGCCCCCTTGTGGAGCACGGCGTGCGGAAAGTCCGCCAGCCGGTGGCCGGACATGTCGAGATTGAGCTCCCAGCCCATCGTCCGCGCCTCGGCGGCGGCGAAATCGTAGAGCGCGGTGCCGGAGAGTCCCTCGGCGAGCCACACCGCGCGGACGCGGCGGAACAGCTCCCGCACGTCGCGCTGCGCCCTCAGCATTTCGGGATCGTTCCCGACGACGAACGTATCGCCGCCGTCGCCTTCCCATTTCTGCCAGACGGGGCCGATGTCGATGAAGAAGATGTCGTTGTCGCGAAGCACGACGCCGGGCTCGGAGGGCTGGCCGAAGTTCTTCAGCGTATTGGGGCCGAAGCGCACGTGAAGCCCGTGCCAGCCGCGCAGCATCTCCGCGTCGCGCAGGCGCTGCTTGGCCATCGCCACGGCCTCTTCCTCCAGCATCCCGGGACGGATGCCCGCCGCGATGTCGTTGATGACCTTGCGCGTGCGCTCGCGCACGTGGAGGAACATCTCCCTGTCGAAATTGGCGCCCACCGCTTCCGCGCGGCTCTTCTCGTCTGTGCTCACGATATTTTCCTTCCCGTGCCGAAGTGGCGCATAGGGTTCATGCCGGCACGAACACGTGCGTTCCGCGTGCCGCGATCGCTGCCTACTGGTGCGCCCACGCGCTCTTCCAGTCGATGATGTTGCCGCCGCGTTCCGCGCCGACCTCCCAGAAGAACTTGCCGCGCGGCCGCGGCCGGTTGCCGATCTCGTCCATCGTGTAGGAGTCGTAGAGGCGTCCGTTCACCATCGTGTAGCGGACGCTGTTGGTGTTTCGGATGTCCGCGAGCGGGTTTTCGTCGAGGACGATGAGATCGGCGAGCTTTCCGGGTTCGATCGAACCGATCTGCCCGTCGATGCCGAGCGTCTCGGCGCCGTTCATCGTCGCGGCGCGCAGGATGCGGTGGTTGCTCATGCCGCCCTGCGCCAGCAGCCACATCTCCCAGTGCTGGGCGAGGCCGGAGAACTGGCCGTGCGACCCCACGTTCACCCGCACGCCCGCGTCGTCCAGCCGCTTCATCGAGCGGGCGACCGACCGGAAGCCGATGTCCCACAGCTCGTCCGCGGCGTGGATCGTCGTCATGCCGCGCACGTAGGGCGGCGCGCCGTAGGGCGTGCCGAGCGGGCTGTAGCCGCTGGTCGTGACCTGCACGAACGCCTGTGCTTTCGGGTCCTTCCAGACGTCGCTGTGCTGATACCAGTAGTTCTCGCCGGCGAGTTCGCCGAACAGCAGCACCAGCGTCGGCGTGTGGGAGGCGCGGGCGCCCGCCATCAGCTGGACGACGTCGTCGTAGTAGTTCGGGATCGGCATGTTGTGCTGAAGGTTGGTGTTGCCGTCGGTCAGCATCGTGATGTTGTTGTAGAAGCTGCTCTCGCCCTCCACGTCCACCATCACGCCCGCGTCGCGTCCGGCCTTGACGAGCATCTGGCGCTGGCTGCGCATCGGCTGCCGGTAGCTCTTCACGATCCGGCCGCCGAGCGCGGACTTGCGCGCCATCAGCGCGGCCGCGTCGTCGTAGGACGCGATCGGGACATAGGCGTTGTCGCCCTTCCCCGCGCGTCCGAAGGCGACCATGCCGGAGTCGATCGCGCGCGGCCCGACCATGTCGCCGGTACGCGTCATCTCGCTCATCGAATAGGTCGGCAGTTCGGAGCTGTAGGGATCGTAGTTCGTCGTGATGCCGTAGGCGAGACCGGCATAGCGCGCCGACTGCTTCTGCGGCATAAGCCCCGATGAGGTGTAGTAGCAGTTGTCGATGTGCCCGTGCATGTCGACGAGACCCGGCATCACGGTCTTGCCCGCGATGTCGACGACGCGGGCCGAGGCCGGCACGCTGACCGCGGCGGCGGGGCCGACGGCGGCGATGCGGTTGCCGCGCACGAGCACGGTGCCGTTCTCGATGACCTGTTCGCCCGCCATGGTGATGATGCGGCCGCCGACGAACGCAATCTCGCCCACAGGCACATCCGATTTCGCGACCAGGCCGACAGGCTCGCCCGAGCGCCGGGGCGTCCAGCCCTCCGCAAAGGCCTCGGACGGCGCGGCCGACGCAATCCGGTCGCCGATCGCCCAGACCGCGCGCCGCGAATCCGGCGACCAGACGAGGGCATAGCCGCCGATCGCGGAGATGCGCCGCGCGGGCGTCTCCTCCCCGCCCGCCGAAAGCACGAGCGGCGCGCCCGTCTCCCGGTAGCGGGCGATCCAGTATTGCTGGCGGTCGCGGAACGCGATCCACCTGAGGTCCGGGCTGATGCGGATTTCGGACGTGTCCGCATCGCGCGTTGTCGCGTGGACCCGTTTCCCGGCACCGGCAAGGTTGACGCTTTCGAGCGTCGTGACGCTGTTCTCGCCGTCGTAGGCGACGGCCGTGTAATAGATGCGCGTGCCGTCAGGGGAGAACAGCGGGTCGTTGCCGGGCGGGCCGATGTGGCGGCTTTTCCCGTCCGCCAGCTCCATCACGTAGAGGCCGGGCTTCGACTGGTGCCCGCCGAGACAGCGGTCGCCGTAGTCGATCTTGTAGACGAGCCGTTTCCCGTCCGGCGAAAAGGCGGGCGAGCGCAGCACGCCGCCCGACGCCAGCAGCGTGCGTGCGCCCGTGCCGTCGGCGTTCGCGAGCTTCAGCAGGCCGCCCGTCTCGTCCGCCCATTCCACGTAAGCGATGCGCCGCCCGTCCGGGGAGACCGTCGGCTCGAACTCGAGCGCCGTCCCGCGGCTCAGCCGCCGGGGCGCGGCGGCCCCCTGCTTGCGCCACAACCGCCCGAGCGCGTTGAAGTAGAGCGTGCTGCCGTCCCGCGAGACGGCAAGCTGCCGGATCGCCCGCACCGTGAACTGTTCCGGCGCCAGATCGTGCGTGAAGCGCACCGGCTCGGCCACGCGGTGGCCGCGGGTCACGCGGAACGGAATCTCCGACGCGCTGCCGCTGTCCATGTCCACCTTCCAGAGCTTGCCCCCGGCCCAGATCGCGACGTGGCGATTGTCGGGGAACCAGCCGTAGCGGGGGTAATAATTGCCCTGTCCGATGAAATCGGCCTGCGCGTCGCGGTCGAGGCGATCGAAGACGGGGCGCTGCGCCTGCGTTTCGATGTCGTAGGCGAACAGCACGGTCTTGTCCGCGACGCGCCGGACGAAGGCGAGCCGCTTGCCGTCGCGCGAGAGTTCCGCCGTCGTCGCCCCGCCGAAACCGCGGATCAGTTCCTCCGTCGCGCCCGTCTCCAGCTCGCGGCGCATGATCGCGTAATTGCTGTGGTTGGCGTCGATGTAGACGCGCGACACGGTCGGCGGCGAAACCTTCTCCGTGTAGTAGACGTAGCGGCCGTCGGGAGAGAAGCTGGCTTCATGCACGTTTTCCGTGTTCTGCGGCGCGGGCACGAGCACGCGCCCCGCCCCGCCGTCCAGCTCCCAGAGGCGAAGCTCCGAACCGTGCAGGCGGTGATCGTCGGCGTACATCTTCGCGGCGGCGACGAAGCGTCCGTCCGCGCCCCACGCCGGGCCGTTCACGTTTTCCACCGTCTGCGACGTCACGCGCCGCGGCGCGGTTCCGTCCGCGTTCGAGACCCAGAGGTTGTCGGCGCCGTCCGCGTCGCTGATGTACAGCAGCTTCGCGCCGTCCGGGCTGAAGCGGGGCGAGCGCTGCATCGCCGGGCCGGCGTGCAGCGCCCGCGCCGCGCCCCCGGTCGTCGGAATCGCGAAGATGTCGCCGAGCATGTCGAAGGCGATCGTCTTGCCGTCCGGGCTGACGTCGAGGCTCATCCACGTGCCCTCGGACGTCGTCACCGTCACGTCGCGATAGGGCTGGCCGGTGTCTTCGACGCTCCACGGCTGCATCTGCGCGCCCGCCTGCGGCGCGAGCCCGAGCGCCAGAACGACCAGTGTCCCCAGAAACCTTTTCATAGCCCCCCGTCCGCGCAACACGCCTGATTCTGCCGATGTTGGCCGTCCGGGGTGCGGATCGGCAAGCCCCTTTCGAAGCCCTGCGCGGTGCGGCGGATGCACCGCCCGCCCCGCGCCTGCTGGTGATTGGCGCACACCGGCCATCGCTCGCTTCGCACCTCAGGGGCGGCCCGACATTCGGCATAACCGGTCGGGCAACGCGGGAGGAACGATGCCGCCGACGATGGAGCAGGACTTGCAGCACGCCGAAATCAGGGCCGAAATCAGGGACGCCCCCGCCGATGCCGACGCCCCGGTCGCGGCCTTGATGGTCGACGTCTATTCCGGCCGGCTGATGCCCGACGAGCAGGTGCGGGTCTTCGGGCAGACCGAGCGCGCCTTCGCCACGCGCACGGTCCGCCGCGGCGCTGCGGTCCGCGCGCTCGGCACAGCTCCGGCGGCGGGACTCCCGGAATTCCCCATTCTCGCAAACGACACGACCTACGATCTCTACGATTACATGTCGCGCAACCGCGTCGCCGGGCTGCTCGTCATGCAGGACGACGCGCTCGTCCACGAGCAGTACGAACTCGGCATCACCGCCGCGACGCGCTGGCTTTCCATGTCGATGGCGAAGTCCGTCAGCACCACGCTCGTCGGCGCCGCGATCCGGGACGGCTACATCGCCTCGGTCGAGGACCCGCTGACCCGCTACCTGCCCGAGCTTTCCGGCAGCGGCTACGACGGCGTCTCCATCCGCGCGCTGATGCAGATGACCTCCGGCGTGCAGTGGGACGACACGCATACCAACCCCGCGTCCGAGCGGCGGCGTATGCTGGACCTCCAGATCGCGCAGCAGCCGGGTGCGATCATGCGCTACATGGCGGGCCTGCCGCGCACCAGCCCTCCGGGAACGCTGTGGAACTACAGCACGGGCGAGACGCACGTCGTCGGCGCGCTCGTGCGCGCGGCGACGGGGAAGTGGCTCGCCGACTATCTTTCCGAGCGCATCTGGTCGCGAATCGGCACCGAGGCCGATGCCGCGTGGTGGCTGGAATCGCCGGGCGGCCTCGAAGTCGCCGGGAGCGGCCTTTGCGCCACGCTCAGGGACTATGCACGCTTCGGCCGCTTCATCCTCGAAGGCGGCGTCATCGACGGCGAGGCGGCGCTGCCCGAAGGGTGGACGGCGGAGGCCACGAGCGCGCGCGACATCGGCGGCCAGCGGCTCGATTACGGCTACATGTGGTGGGCGGTTCCGGCCCGCGACGGCTCGCTCGCCGACGGGGCCTTTTCAGCGCGCGGCATCTTCGGCCAATATATCTACCTGAACCCCGCGCGCCGCATCCAGATCGTGGTGCTGAGCGCGCGGTCGAAACCGAAAGGGGCCGAAGCGATCCTCGACAACGATTTCTTCAATTCGGTGGTCGAGGCGATTGGCTGATGATGAACGGCGGAGGCAAGACCGGGCAATGACCACCGCCGTCGACGCTCCCTGTCTGCCCGCGCAGCCTGCGCCCCGCGAAATCTGGGGCCAGCCGCGCGGCCTCGCCTACATCGCCTTCACCGAGGCGTGGGAGCGCTTCTCCTTCTACGGGATGCAGGCGCTGCTCGTGCTCTACATGGCGGGCCACCTGCTGCATCCCGGCAATATCGAGGCGGTGTGGGGCTTCGCGGCGTTCCGCGGCGCCATCGAGGCCGTCACCGGCCCGCTTTCGGTGCAGGCGCTCGCCTCGCAGATCTTCGGGCTCTACGTCGGGCTCATCTACTTCACGCCGGTGCTGGGCGGCCTCCTCGGCGACCGCGTGACGGGACGCAAGCGCGCCGTGCTGGCAGGCGCGGGCCTCATGGCGATCGGCCACTTCCTCATGGCCTTCGAGGCGGCGTTCCTTCCCGCGCTCGGTTCGCTGATCCTCGGCGCGGGATTGCTGAAAGGCAATCTCGCTGCGCAGGTCGGCGACCTCTACGAGAAGAACGACAGCCGCCGCGACGGCGCCTTCACCATCTACTGCACCGCCATCAACGTCGGCGCGACGATCGCGCCGCTCATCTGCGGCACGCTCGGCGAGCTTTACGGCTGGCACTACGGGTTCGGCGCGGCCGGGATCGGGATGCTGGTGGGCATCGTCATCTACCTCGCCGGCTATCGTTATCTCCCGCCGGAGAACGCGGCTCTTGCGCGCGGCGACAAGCCGAAGCTCGCGCACGGCGACGGCCGCGTCATCACCGCCCTGCTGGTCGTGCTTGCGATCACCGCGCTCTACTGGACCGCGCAGGCGCAGGTGTGGAACACCTATCCGCTGTGGGTGCGCGACCATGTCGGCCGCGACATCCTCGGCTGGACCGTGCCCGTCACCTGGTTCCAGTCGCTCGATCTGCTCGCGGTGCTGCTGCTCGCGCCGGTGATGGTCGTGGCCTGGCGCAAGCAGGCGAAGCGCGGCACCGAGCCGGCCGAGCTTTCCAAGATCGCCATCGGCTGCACCGCGTTCGGCACCGCCTGCCTGCTGCTCAGCATGGGGGAATTCACCGCCGGCAGCGGCAAGGTCGCGCTGATCTGGCCGGTCGCCTTCCATTTCCTCTGCGCCGTCGGTTATCTCTATGTCGGGCCGATCGCGCTCGCGCTCGTGTCGCGCGATGCGCCCGCCGCCGTGAACGCGATGATGGTCGGCGCCTACTACCTCGGCATCTTCATCGGCGGCATCGGCAGCGGCTGGCTCGGCCGCTTCTACGAGCCGGTCGGCCCGTTCGGCTTCTGGATGATCCACGCGGCCGTCGTGGCGAGCGGCGCGCTGTTCGTCCTGTTGCTGCGGACGTGGCTCGTCCGGACGCTCCGTTCGAAAACAGCCGGATAAAAGTCTTCAGGAGGGACCAGGGAATGAAAACCATGCTCGCCGCCATCGGCCTGCTTGCCGGGACGGCCTGCCCCGCGCTCGGCGCGACGATCGTCGCCTGCCCCGCGAACACGTCCGCCATGGACTGCGCCTTCAAGGGCGACGGGGCGATACAGGCCGCGATCGACAAGGCCGCCGACGGCGATACCGTTCGCGTGCGCGCAGGCGTCTACACGCCGCGCGCGTATCGCGACCTTCCGTACAAGGAAATCATCGTCCGCGCCTTTGTTGCCGTCGACGGCAAGCGCCTCACCATAGAGGGTGAGAAGGGCGCGATCCTCGACGGCAGCGCGGGCCTTCCGACCACGGCCGTCGGCCTCAGGAACGCGGACGTGACGATCAGCGGCCTCGAGATCACCGGCTTCCGCTTCGACATCGAGGAAGACGACATCTACGAAGGCCACGGCATCTTCGCGGTGGACAGCCGCGCGCGCATCTCCGGCGTCACCATCAGCAAGTATCAGAAGATGGGCCTCACCGGGCGCGGCGACACGATCCTCGACGTGCGCGATCTCCGGGTGCTCGACGGCCATGTCGCGACGTGGCTCTACGAAGGCGCCTACCTGCGGCTCGACGGCGGCGTGTTCCGGAACAACGATTCCTCGGCGGTCGCCGCCTACAACGACAGCGTCGCCCATCTCACCCGCATCGCGGTCGACCGGAGCGCCGACGACGGCCTCTACGCGGAAGACGATGCGGCGATTTACGTTTCGGACTCGCTGATCGTGGGAAGCGGCCCGATCGCGCTCAACGCGACGGGCAAAAGCCGCATCGTCGGCCGCAACCTCGCGCTCCACGGCAATGCCGCCGACGCGAGCGAAACCGGCGTGACGCTGGAGGGCGTCGTCGCGGGCGACCCGCGCGTCGATGCGGACTACCGGCCGCTTGCCGGTTCCCCGATCAGGGGCAAGGGCATCGGCCCGGCCGCCGAAACCCGCTAGAACCGACGGAATACCGCCGCACGCGCGGCGTTGGTGCGGCCCGCGCACCACCGCTCGCCCCTTTGTCGCCTTGGCCCGTCCCGCGGCCGACTGAATGATCGCGCGCACCGGGTCCCGCTGCAAAAGCGGACCGAAACGTGAGGATTTCAGGTTCATGCTCCGCAACTTCGCCGATACCGCCGAACTCCAGTCCGTCGACGCCGCGCACCACGTCCATTCCTTCGCGGACCCGAAGGCGCTCGCGGCAAAGGGCGCGCGCATCATCACGCAGGGCAAGGGCTGCTACGTGTGGGACAACGAAGGCAACCGCCTGCTCGACGGCATGGCGGGCCTGTGGTGCGTCGCGGTCGGCTACGGGCGTCAGGAGCTTGTCGACATCGCCGCGCGGCAGATGAACGAGCTCGCCTACTACAACAACCACTTCGGCACCTCGACGCCGCAGATGATCGAGCTCGCCGAGAAGATCGCCGGGCTGACGCCCGAAGGCCTCGATCACATCCTGTTCGCCAATTCCGGCTCCGAGGCCAACGACACCGTCGTCCGCCTCGTGCGCCGCTACTGGATGCTGCGCGGCAAGCCGACGAAGCAGACCTTCATCGGCCGCGATCTCGGCTACCACGGCAGCACGCTCTGCGCCGTCGCTCTCGGCGGCATGTCGCACATGCACGGCATGGCGCCCGAGATGCTGCCCGGCTTCGCGCACATCATGCACCCGCACCACTATCTGCTCGGCGACGGCCTGACGCGCGAGGAGTTCGGCCTGAAGGCCGCGCGGGCGCTGGAAGACAGGATCCTCGAGCTCGGGCCGGACAACGTCGCCGCGTTCATCGGCGAGCCGCTCCAGGGCGCGGGCGGCGTCATCGACCCGCCGTCCACCTACTGGCCGGAAATCCAGCGCATCTGCCGCCAGTACGACATCCTGCTCGTCGCCGACGAGGTGATCTGCGGGTTCGGCCGCACCGGCGAATGGTTCGGCTCCCAGTACTACGGCATCGCGCCCGACCTGATGCCGATGGCGAAGGGGCTGTCCTCCGGCTATCTGCCCATTGCCGCCGTCGCCGTCGGCAGCAAGGTGTTCGACGTGCTGAACGAGGGCGGCCTTCTCGCGCACGGCTTCACCTATTCGGGCCACCCCGTCGCCTGCGCGGTGGCGAGCGCCAACATCGACATCATCGCGAACGAAGGCCTCGTCGAGCGCGTCCGCGAGGACGTCGGCCCCTATTTCCACCAGTCGCTGCGCCAGCTCGCCGATGCGCATCCGCTCGTCGGCGAGGTCCGCGGCGTCGGTCTCGTCGCCGCGCTGCAACTGGTCCGGGCCAAGGCGCCGAAGACCTTTTTCACCGCCGAGGAGCAGGCCTCGATCCACTGCCGCGAGGTGCTGTGGGACAAGGGCCTCATTGCCCGCGCCGTCGGGCAGGCGATGGTGCTGAGCCCGCCGCTCGTCATCACCCGCGCGGAGATCGACGAGATGGTCGGGAAGATGAAAGCGGGTCTCGACGCCACCGCCGCCGCGTTCGGCGTGCTGTGATGGCGCTGCCGGTCTCCGCGGCCGCATCGGCGCTGATCGCACGCGGGCTGGCGCTCGGCGGGTCTGCATCGCGCACGTTCCCGGTGTTCAACCCGGCAAACGGTGTGCACGTCGCCGATGTCGCGGACGGCACCGCCGACGACATGCGCGCCGCGATCGCGAAGGCGAAATCGGCCTTCCCGGCGTGGAGCACCCGCACCGCCAAGGAGCGCGGCGCGATCCTCCGCCGCTGGCACGGACTCGTCGTCGAGAACGCCGACGCGCTCGCGGAAATCCTGACGCTGGAGCAGGGCAAGCCGCTCGCCGAGGCGCGCGGCGAGATCCTGTTCGGCGCGAATTTCATCGAATGGTTCGCCGAGGAGGCGAAGCGCGTCTACGGCGACATCGTCCCCGCCCACGCGCCCGACAAGCGCTGCCTCGTGCTGAAGCAGCCGGTCGGCGTCGTCGGCGCGATCACGCCGTGGAACTTCCCGAGCGGTATGATCACGCGCAAGGTCGCCCCCGCGCTCGCGGCGGGTTGCACGATCGTCGTGAAGCCCGCCGAGGACACGCCGCTTTCCGCGCTCGCGCTCGCCGTGCTGGCGGCGGACGCAGGCCTCCCCGAAAACGTCATGACGGTCGTGACGGCGGCGCGCGCGGCCGAGGTCGCGGGCGTGCTGACGGCGAGCCCGGACGTGCGCAAGCTCTCCTTCACCGGCTCCACCCGCGTCGGCAAGCTGCTGATGCGCGCGTGCGCGGACACGGTGAAGAAGCTCAGCCTCGAACTCGGCGGCAACGCGCCGTTCATCGTCTTCGACGACGCCGATCTCGACGCGGCGGTCGCGGGCGCGATGGCGACGAAGTTCCGCAACGCCGGGCAGACCTGCGTGTCGGCGAACCGCATCTACGTGCAGTCCGGCGTCATGGAGGCCTTCGCACGGAAATATGCCGAGGCCGTCCGTGCCCTCAATGTCGGCGACGGCTTCGAAACCGGCACGCAGATCGGCCCGCTCATCAACGCGGCAGCCGTGGAGAAGGTCGACGGCCTCGTGCAGGACGCCATCGGCAAGGGCGCGGCCGCCGTGCTCGGCGGCGGGCGGCACGAACGCGGCGGCAATTTCTACGCGCCGACGATCCTCACCGGCGTCCGCCCCGAAATGGAGATCGCGCACGCCGAGATCTTCGGCCCCGTCGCGCCGCTCACGCCGTTCGAAACCGAGACCGAGGTCGTCGCCCGCGCGAACGACACGCCCTACGGCCTCGCCGCCTATTTCTGGTCCCGCGACGTCGGGCGCGTGTTCCGCGTGGCGGAGGCGCTGGAATACGGTATGGTCGGCGCCAACGAGGTGCTGACCTCGAATGAAGGCGCGCCGTTCGGGGGCATCAAGGAATCCGGCATCGGCCGCGAAGGTTCCCGCTACGGCATCGAGGACTTCATCGAAATCAAGTATCTTGCGCTCGGCGGAATCGCCGCGGCGGCCTGAACAGGGAGAGCGATATGAAGACCAGCAATGAAGTTCTCACGGCCCGCGCCGAGGCCGTGGCGCGCGGCGTCTCGCACGTTACCAGCGTCGTCTGCGACCGCGCGCAGAACGCCGAGATCTGGGATCTCGAAGGCCGCCGCTACATCGATTTCGCGGCGGGCATCGCGGTGTGCAACACGGGCCACAACCACCCGGACGTGAAGGCCGCCGTGATCGCCCAGCTCGACCGCTTCACGCACACCAGCTTCAACGTCGCCATGTACCCGCAGTACGTCGAACTCGCGCAGCGCCTGAACGCGCTCGTGCCGGGCAGCGGCCCCCGCAAGACGATCCTCGTCTCCACGGGCGCCGAGGCGGTGGAGAACGCCGTGAAGGTCGCGCGCGTCGCCACGGGCCGCAGCGCCGTGATCGCCTTCTCCGCGGCGTTCCACGGGCGCACGATGATGACGATGGCGCTCACCGGCAAGGTGACGCCCTACAAGGCCGGGTTTGGCCCCTTCCCCGCCGAGGTGTTCCACGCGCGCTTCCCGGATGAAGCGGCGGGGATCACGGTGGAGGACAGCATCGCCAGCATCCACGACATCTTCCACGAGGATGTCGATCCGGCCCGCGTCGCCGCGATCATCATCGAGCCGGTGCAGGGCGAAGGCGGCTTCAACATCGCGCCCGTCGCGTTGCTTCAAGCGCTGCGGAAGCTCTGCGACGATCACGGTATCCTGCTCATCGTCGACGAGATCCAGACCGGCTTCGGACGCACCGGCGCGCTGTTCGCGCACGCCCGCGCCGGCATCGAGGCGGACATCGTCACGATGGCGAAGGGCATCGCCGGCGGCTATCCGCTCGCCGCCGTCACCGGCCGCGCCGATCTGATGGACGCGGCCGCGATCGGCGGCCTCGGCGGCACCTACGCGGGGTCGCCCGTCGCCTGCGCCGCAGCGCTCGCGGTGCTGGGCGTGATCGAACGCGAGGACCTCTGCGCGCGCGCCGAGGCGATCGGGCAGACGATCGAGGCGCGGCTCGTCGATCTGCGCGCGCGGGCGCGCAAGGGCGTCATCGGCGACATCCGCCGTCTGGGCGCGATGGTCGCGATGGAGCTTCGCTCCGCCGAGGCGCCGCACGCCGCCGATCCGGCGCTCACGCGCGCGCTGATCGCGGAGGCGCAGAAGCAGGGCCTGATCCTGATCTCCTGCGGCACGAAGGGCAACGTCATCCGCTTCCTGATGCCGCTGACGATCCCGGACGCGCATCTGGAAGAGGGCCTCGCGATCCTCGAACAGTCGCTCGCCGCGCTCGACGTGCTTTCCCCCCGGCTTGCGAACGCAAGCTGAGAGCGCTCAGGGGTTGCCCGAAAGGGACTTGGCGATCGCGTCCTTCAGCCACCGGCGATAGCGCCGGATGAGGGGCGCGTCCCAGCGGTCCGCACGCGCGATGAAAAGATAGATGCCGTCGCTGTAGGGCTGGAAGCTCTCAAGGCCCTTGCCGATCTCGACGAGCCGTCCGCTCGCGAGGTCGTCCGCCGCGACGAGGTGGTTCGCAAGCGCCACGCCGCGCCCGTGCAGCGCGGCGTCGAGCGTCAGGTGCCCCTGCCACAGCTTCGGCCCCGTCAGGTCGATGTCGTCGTAGATGCCGTGCGCGGAAAGCCAGTTCACCCAGGAATCGAAATTGTCCTCGTGAAGCAGCCGGTGCTTCAGCAGGTCGCCCGGCTTTTCGACGGGCGCCGACGCGGCGAGATATTCGGGGCTCGCAACGGCGACGATCGGCACCCTCGCCAGCTCGATATGGTGCAGCTTCGGACCGAGCGCGAAGGGCGAGCCGTAGGTGGGCACGAAGCGGATATCGATGTCGGTCTCGTGCGATCCGAAATCGGGGCTGCGGTCCGTCGGCCGGATCTCGATCTGCACGGTCGGGTCGAGCCGCTCGAACGCGCCGACGCGGCGCGACATCCAGTGCAGCGCGAAGCCGGGCATACACCAGATATGCAGGCGGTGCTCGCTGCCGCGCCGGATCAGCTCCATCGTCGCGTCGGCCAGCATGTCGAGCGCCATCGCCACCTGCTCGTGATAGCGTATGCCCGCCTCGGTCAGCACCACCCCGGCGGAGGTGCGCTCGATGAGCGTCGTCCCCGTCCAGGTTTCGAGCGTTCGCAGGTGGCGGCTGATGACGGCATGGTCGCGGCCGAGGCTCTGCGCCGCGCGCCGCACGCCTTTCAGGCGGGCGACCGCATCGAATGCGCGCAGCGCCTCGAACGGCGGCAGCGACTTGCGCGACGGCGGATTGACGCCCTTGACCTTACGCTCCAGCACATAGTCCTCCCGACCGGGCCGAGCTTCCCATCCCGTCCCGTTCGGGTCAAGAACCAGAGAGTTAAGCACTTGAAACTCTTGAAATAAGGGCGGCGCTCCTTGGGAAGCGCCGCCCTTTTCGCTCAGAAGCTGACCGAGCCCTTGATGCCGATCACCCGCGGCCGCGTGCGGTTCGAGTTCGCCCAGCCCTGATAGGGGTCGATCGCCTTGTTCACGTTGGCGATGTTCTGGCCGTAGAGCTCGACGCCCACCATGCCGAACGTCGCGCCGATCCGGGCATTCAGCAGCCCGATGTCGTCCGAGGTCTGCGGCAGCACGGACGGCAGGAAGCTCGACCGGTCGATGTACGTCACCTTGTCGCGGTAGCTGTAGTCGACGCGCACGAAGCCGGGCACGTCCGCCGCCCAGTCGAACTCGTAGTTGGCGCCGAGCGTGATGCTGAACTTCGGCGTGTAGTCGGTGCGGTCGCCGGCGATGTTCACCTGGTCGGTCGCCGCCGTCGCGACGATCTCGCTGTCGAGATACGCGGCGCTCGCGGTGAAGGTGAGCCCCGTCGTCGGACGCACCGCGGCGCCCAACTCGATGCCCTTCACCTCGACCTCGCCGATATTGCTCGATTCGGAGAGATACTGGCCTTCGACGATGACGAGACGCCGCCGCACCATGTCCTTGTACTTGGTGAAGAACGCCGCGATGTCGTAGCTGAACGTGCCGTCCGAGGTCATGCCCTTGGTGCCGATCTCGTAGGTGTAGACCTTCTCCGGATCATAGGGCGCGAACGGCGCGGCATTGAAGCCGCCCGAGCGGAAGCCCTTGGCGACGTTCGCATAGATGCTGCCGTTGTCCGAATACTGGTACGAGACGTAGACGCGCGGATCGACGGAGTCGAACTTCGCGCGCTGCTCCGCGCCCGTACCCGGCGCGTACTCGATCAGGCTCGTCCGCTTGTCCTTGAAATAGCGGATGCCGGCGCCGATCGTCAGCCGGTCGAACAGCTTGTACGACGCATCGGCGAACAGCGAGTAGGACTTGGAGCTCGATTTCGAGAAATAATAGAGATCGTCGTACAGGACGCCCCCGCCCTCGTAGAGATCGCCGTCGGGCGCGTAGGCATATTCATAGTCCGCCAGGAATTTGCCGTCTCCCTTGCTGTAGAACGCGCCCAGCGTCCATTCGAAGGGTCCGCCCGAAGACGTCAGCCGCAGTTCCTGGCTGAACTGGTCCGCATCGGCCCAGCGGTCGTCGTTGCCCTCGACGATGCCGTAGGAATAGTTGCCCGGCCGCGGGATGTAGGTGAACGGATACTGGTGGCTGTGCTCGATGTACGTCGTCGCGCTCACCAGCTCCGCGAAGCCCATGTCGTAGCGGAGTTCGAGGTTGTAGATGTCGAAGTCGAATTCCTTGGGGATCATCACCTTGCTGCGGTCCGGCCCGACGTCGACCGTGCGGTCCGGCTCCTCGTAGCCCATGCCGAGCTTCGTGTCGGCGCGGTGGATCTGCACCATGCCTTCGGCGCGGAAGCTGTCGCTCGGCGTCCAGAGCAGCTTGGCGCGGACGTTGATGAGCTCGGTGCCGTTGCCGTTCTTGATCCCGGCTTCCGGCTGGTCGATCCAGCCGCCGCCCTGCTCGTAGGCGCCCGCGATGCGCAGCGCGAGCTGATCCTGCACCAGCGGGAAGTTGAGCACGCCGCTCAGCTTGGTGCCGATCTCGCCGCTGGCGACGTCAAAGACCTCGCCCTCGATCTTGCCTTCGAAACGGCTGGCGTCGGGATCGTTGGTGACGAAGCGGATCGTGCCGCCCGCCGATCCCTGCCCGTAGAGCGTGCCCTGCGGGCCTTTCAGCACCTCGACGCGGGCGAAATCGAGCGGAACCGGGCTCAGCTGGTCGTAGCCGGAGAGCGAAAGCGGCGCCTCGTCGAGGTACATGCTGACGAGCGCGCCGGAGCCGGACTGGTTGGCAAGGCCGCGCAGGAAGATCGTGTAGCTGCCGGGGCCGTCCTCGCGCATCGTGAGGCCGGGGACCGCGAACGACAGGTCCTGCACGGTGTCGATGCCGCGCTGTTCGAGATCCTCGCCGCCGAGCACTGCGACCGCCATCGGAACGTCGATGAGACGCTGCTCGCGTTTCTGGGCGGTGACGACGATGACCTGCCCGTTGTCGAGGTCATCCGACTCCTGCGCGTAGGCCGTTGTCGCAGCCAGCATCGCGAATACGGAAACGCCTGCGACGAGTGTTGTTCTGGGAACCATTGCTACCCCCTTTTTTGCAGCGGATTATTGATTGAAAAGGCTATGGACAGGCCGATTTCACGGCAGATGCGAAAATCGCGGCAGGCGGTGCAATCCGGGCACCACCCATGCGCACGGATTCAGCGGTCGCCGCGCTTCCGCCCGTGCTGCTGCCAGCGTCCGGGATTGATCGTGAGGCCGCCGCGCGCGTCGAAGCGCAGCACCGTCGGGTATCGGCCGGGCACGACATAGTCGCCGGTCTCGGTCGGGATGACCTCGACGGCCGCCTCCTTCGGGATGCCGAACACCCGCCGCTCGCCGACCGCCTGACCGAGCAGCCGTCCGTCTTCCACCTTCAGCTCGAGTTCGGCGAGCGCGCTGAACCGGTATCGGCCCGCGAGCTTGCGAAGCGCCGTTGCATCCACGGCGCGGCGCGGCGGCGCCTCGAACGCCGCCTGCGGCTGCGGCGGTACGGCGCTGAGGATCGCGTCCCACATCACCTCGGAGGTGATCGTACCGATGTCGAGCAGGCCGATGCGCTTGTCGTCGGCGGGTTCGTATTCGGCCGTGGAGACGGCGTAGAGCACGTCGCCGTCGAATTCGGTCTGGAAGGGCTGGATGCCCCGCGCCATCGACGTGTGCACGTGGATCGCGAGCCGTTTCAGCTCCCACGGCTCCATCTTCTGGTTCACGACGATCAGGCTGATCGTCGTGTTCTTCCTTTCGGCGGAGGGCGCCACGCCCGTCCAGCCCGGCTTGCCGCTGTCGGGCGTCCCCGCGAGGATGTCGCGGGTCCTGAACCCTGCGGGCCACGTCTTGTCCGGATAGCAGGCCGCGGTGCGGCCGTCCCGGTCCGTCACGACGCCGAGCGCGTTCACCACCGTGAACGCCGCGATCTTCAGGTCGCCGACCTTCCGGAAGGCGCCGCCCTGCCCCGAATGGGCGTTGCATCCGAAAATGCTGCCGCTGACCGCCGACCGGCCCGCGCCGTATGCGCCGCGCGGGAACACGCCCGGCACGGCCGCCTTGAGCGCAGCCTGCGCGAGGCGCTTGTCGGGATAGATTTCGTTCAGGCGGCGGCCGCCGAAATCGTAGATGATGGAGCCGACCGTGAGCCCGACATTGTCCCAGTTGCCGCCGCGATAGCCTTCGTCCTTCAGCGCCGTGTTCACCGCCGTCACGGCTTCGAGGCCGTACCAGGAGCCGCCCGAGAAAACGACCGAGTCCAGCTCGGGAAACGGATAACCAATCCCGAGATACTCGGTGTTCACCGTGCCGGGCCCGCCGCCGCGCACGTCCACGGCCGCCAGGACCTTGCGGTTGAACCGGAAGACGGTGAGCCCGGTCGGCCCGTCCTCGTACTGGCCGGTGCCGATCGTGAAGGCCGGCCAATCGAAACGCAGCGCATCCGGCGTGTCGTAGCCGTCGTTGAGCGTCGGCTTCAGCGCGTCCTGCTCCGCCGATTGCGCCCGCACCGGCGACAACGGCAGCACGGCGACCAGCGCCGCTATCGCCACACCCCACGCGTATGCGCCCGATCGCTTCATGTTCATCTCCATCCCGGTGCCTTTGGCTTGCAGATTTGCGATGCTGGCTGCGAACGCCAGATGCAAACGCAAAGGCCGGCGTTGCGCGAGGCGCACCACGAATCGCGGCTCCGGCGCGGACGTGCGCGGTGATGCGCGGGCACCGGCGACTGCGCCATTGGCAGCACTACCGGATGCGGTGCAATCCTAGACTGCGCGGACAGAGTTGGGGGAGGCAGTATGACGATCAGACCGGCGTTTCGCAGCATGTTGATCGCCGCGGCGGCGGCGACCGCAATAGCAGGCGCCGTTTCGGCGCAGGACGCGCCGGAGATCCTGACGTTCCCGGCTCGCGACGTGGCGCTCACGCTCACCGAAGGCACGTGGATGAGCGTCGACGTCAGCCCGGACGGCAAGACGATCCTGTTCGATCTGCTGAACGACATCTATGCGATGCCCGCCGCCGGCGGCGAGGCGAAGGCGATCCTCTCCGGCCCCGCGACCCAGCGCAGCCCCCAGTTCAGCCCCGACGGACGCAGCATCCTGTACCTCAGCGACGAGGACGGCGCGGACAATATCTGGGTCGCCGACGCGGACGGCCGCAACGCCCGCCAGATCAGCCGCGAAACGATGGCGATGATCGCCGCGCCCTCGTGGTCGCCCGACGGCAGGTCCATCGCGGCGACGAAGACCAGCGCCTCGGTGTCCGACATGCGCACCTCGGAAATCCGGCGCTTCGACGTGGCGGGCGGCGCCGACACGCAGATCGTCGAGCCGCCGAGCAGCGGCAAGGACATCCAGGAGCCCCGCTACGCGCCGGACGGCCGGGCGCTCTATTACACGGAGCGCGTTGGCGGCATCCACTACGTCCATCTCAATCCGGGTTTGTCGAACTTCGTCATCCGCCGGCGCGACCTCGTCTCCGGCGAGACGGCCGACCTGATTTCCGGCTTCGGCAGCGCCACCAGCCCGCAGGTCTCGCCGGACGGAAAGATGATCGCGTTCATCCGCCGCGTCGGCGCCAGGACCGTGCTTTTCCGCTACGACATCGACACCCGCGCGCAGACCGCCGTCTATCAGGACCTCGATCGCGACCTGCAGGCGGACTATCTGGCGCAGGAGCATTATTACCCGGCGTTCGACTGGTTCCCGGACAATGTCCACGTCGCGATCTGGGGCAAGGGCAAGCTCTACAAGGTGAACATGCGCAGCGGCGCGGCGACCCAGATTCCGTTCCGCCTCACCGCCCGCCACCGCATCCACGAGACGTTGCGCGCCCGGCTCGACCTCGCGCCGGACCGCGTCGAGGCGAAGATCATCCGCCAGATCGCCCCGTCGCCCGACGGCAGGACGCTGGCGTTCCGCGCGCTCGGCGCGTTGTGGCTGCAGGACATGGCGGGCGCCGCGCCGCCGCGGCGGCTGACGAACGGCACGGGCGCCGAGACCGGCCCCACATGGTCGCCCGACGGCAAATCCATCGCCTATGCCGACTGGAACGACGAGACCGGGAGCGAGCTTCGCCTTCGCAGGCTCGCGGGCGGGCGCGAAAGCGTCGTCGCGAAAAGCCGGGGCATCATCGGCGAACCCGTCTTCTCGAACGACGGCAAGAGCATCGCCTACCGCATCTTCGACGCGGACAGCGCGATGGGCGGCGCAGCCGATCCCGGCGGCCTCTATGTCGTGAGCCTCGACGGCGGGAAGCCCCGCTTCCTTGCGAAGGCCGCGGGCCTTGCGCGCTTTTCGCCCGACGATTCGCGCATCTATTTCATGGGCGTGCCGGACTACGGCGCAAGGCGCGCGGTGATCCTGCGCAGCGTGGCGGTGACGGGCGGCGACGCGCGCGACCATGCCTATGCGGAAACGGCGGATACCGGCGACTTCACGCTCAGCCCCGATCTCGGGTGGATCGCCTTCAAGGAGGAGCAGGAGCTCCACCTCATGCCCTTCCCGGCCGCGGGCGACACCGCCGCGAAGATCACCGCGAAGGACAATCCGTCCGCCCGGCGATTGACGCGGTCGGGCGGTTTCGAAATGGCGTGGAGCGCCGATTCCGCACGGCTCTACTGGACGCTGGGGCCCGGCCTCTACAGCGCCGCGCCGGGAGATGCCGCCGCCGGCGCGCCCGCCCGGACGATCGCGCTCAGCGCCCCCGCCGACGTGCCTGGCGGCAGCATCGCCTTCACCAACGCGCGCATCCTGCCGATGACCGGGGACGACACCGTGATCGCGCGCGGCACGGTCGTGGTCGAAGGCAATCGCATCAAGGCCGTGGGCGGCGAAGGCGGCGTGGCCATTCCCGCGAACGCAAAGGTCGTGAATCTCGGCGGACGCACGCTGATGCCGGGCTTCTTCGATGCGCACGGCCATATCGACTGCTGCTACGGCACGAGCGCGATGCCGCAGAAGCACCCGACGCGCTACGCCGCGCTCGCCTACGGCATCACCACGAATTTCGATCCCTATGCGAACGAGCTTCCGAGCTACGAAACCGGCGAGATGACGATCGCCGGCAGGATGGTCGGCCCGCGCTGGCTCACCACCGGCAACGTCATCTACGGCCGCGCCGGCAAGCCCGACCGTGTGTTCAACCGCATCGAGAGCCTCGAGGACGCGCGCGCCATCGCGCGGCGCAAGGCGGCGATCACGGACGGCGCGATCCTCAAGAGCTACAAGCTCACAACCCGCGCGCAGAAGCAGTGGCTTCTTCAGGCCGCCTCCGAAAACGGCCAGATGGTGGACGCCGAGGGCGCCGGACACTTCTACGACAATGTCAGCATGATCCTCGACGGCTACACCAACCTCGAGCACAACCTGCCCGTCGCCACCTACTACGACGATCTTCTCCAGCTCTTCAGGAACGCCCGGCTCTCGACGACGCCGACGCTGATCGTCACCTTCGGCGAGCTGTTCGGCGAGAACTACATCTACCAGCATCAGGAGCCGTGGAAGGAATCGAAGGTCCGCACCTTCATTCCGGGCGTCAACAACGCCTACAATCCCATCTCCGGCCCGTCGGACGCGCCCCTGTACGTCCGCGCCATGCAATCGGTCCATCAGGCCGACGCGCTCTACGACGTCGGCTTCCGCTCCGTCGGCCGCTCGATCAAGCGGCTCGACGATGCCGGCGTCACCGTCAACGTCGGCTCGCACGGCCAGTCCTCGGGCATCGCCATCCACTGGGAGATGCAGCTCCTCGCCGAAGGCGGCATGGCGCCGATGCGCATCCTTCGCGCGGCGACCGTCAACGGCGCGCGGACCTTCGGCCTCGATCACCAGCTCGGGACGATCGAGCCCGGAAAGCTCGCCGATCTCATCGTCCTCGATCGCGATCCGCTCGCCGACATCAGGAACACGAACAGCGTGCGCTACACGATGGTGAACGGCCGCCTCTACGAGTCCGAAACGATGAACGAGATCGGCAACCATCCGCGCGCGCGCAGCAAATTCTTCTGGGAAATGACCGATCAGCACGGGATCGACTGGAATCCCGCGTGGGGGGAGGCGGGACGTGAACGCTAGGCCCTGCATCCTGCTTGCGGCCGCCGCGCTGCTCTGTTCGCAAGGCGCACACGCGCAGCCGCCTTCGGCGCCGGACATGGTGGAGATTCCCGGCGGCGTCTTCGCGATGGGCGCGACCGTGGACCGCGGCTACGGCCCCATCGACGGACCGACGCACGATGTCCGCGTTCGCCGCTTCGCCCTGGCGAAGCGCGAGGTGACCGTCGGGGAGTTCCGCGCGTTCGTGAAGGCGACGGGCTACGCGCCCGAAAGGAAATGCAACGTCTACGACGCTGGGACGAGCTGGCACATCGACCCCGCCCGCAGCTGGTCGTCTCCCGGCTTCGCGCAGGACGAGGATCATCCCGTCGTCTGCGTCAGCTGGGCCGATACGCAGGCCTATATGGCGTGGCTCGGCGCCGGGACCGGCGAGCGGTATCGGCTGCCGTCCGAAGCGGAGATGGAATACGTCACGCAGGCGGGCGGCGTGGACGTGAGCCACGCCACGGCGAATATCGGCAAGGTGGAATGCTGCGGCGGCGCGGCAGAGGGTCGCGACGTCTGGATCGAAACGGCCCCGGTCGCCAGCTTCCCCGCCGACCGGCTCGGCCTTCACGACATTCGCGGAAACGTCTGGGAATGGCAGGCGGACTGCTACCACGCGAACTACGACGGCGCTCCCGACGACGGAACGGCGCGCACGGCGTGCCCGGAGCCCGGCTATCACAGCATCAGGGGCGGCTCCTACGGCGACGCCGGCGAATTCCACGATCCCCGCTTCCGCCTGCGCGGCCCCGCCGACCAGGGCTTCTTCACCGTGGGCTTCCGCCTCACCCGCGATCTCTAGGCACGCCGGACAAGGCGCCCCGCAAACGGGCTTGCGCGCACCCTAGTCCGCCCTGCCTTCCGCGAGGCGGCGAACGGCGCCGGGATCATGGATGGTGAGGCGCTGGCCGCTGCTGGTCAGGATTCCCGCCTTTTCCCATGCCGCGACCGTGCGGCTGGCGGTATGCAGCGTGGTTCCCGCGAACTCGGCGAGATCCTTGCGCCGCAGCGGTATATTGATCGTCGTTCCGCGCGCCCCGCCCCGCCCGGACTGCGCGGCAAGCCGCAGGATGGCCTGCGCGATGCGCTGTTCGACGCGCTGAGTGGTCAATTCGCGGACCCGCTCCTGAAGCTGCGCCATGCGCACGCCGAGCGCCCGGATCAGGTTGATCGCGATGCCCGGGTAGCGGGCCATCAGGCTCGACAGGTCCGGCTCGGACCACGTCAGCACCCGCGACGCCTCGACGGTTACGGCATCGGCCGGGAACCGATGGTCGGTAAACAGCGGCACGGTGCCGAACATCTCGCCGGGGCCGATGAAACGGACGATGGCCTGCCCGCCGTCGCTGCCGCTCTGCACGATGCGGACGCTCCCCGTATCGAGCGCATAGGCCCGGGAGACGAGGTCGCCCTGCCGGAAGATGGCGACGTCTTTCGCAACGCGCTCGATACGCATGACGAGACGGACCTCCTCCAGCGCTTCGGCCGGAAGCGAGCGGAACAGTTCGAGCATCCCGATCCTGTCGAGCGACACGGCAGGCTCCACGCCCATAGGCCTTCCTATCCACGCTCTCCGTCATCGCGGCGGCCGCCCGCCGAAATCCGCGCATCGTTTGCGCTGGAACAAAGTCCGCGCCTGCAAAGCCTTTTATATGCAATCCATTCTCAATAGCAATTGAATGGTTGCACCATGCCTGCCGTTGCCCGATCGTCCACTATCCCTTTGCCCGGCGCGCCGTGCATTCCGTCCGTCCTCAGCGCCCTGATCCTGTCGGCGGGTCTCCTGCCGCAAGGCGCCCTCGCCCAGTCGGCGACGCCGGGCGCGACCGAGGAGATCGTCGTGATCGCGCCGCGCAGCCCGGTCGTGGCGCGCCTCGATGCCGCGCCGGGCGCAACGGCCATCCTCTCCGCCGAGGCCATGCCCGCCAGCGCGAACCTCACCATCTCCCGCGCGCTGGCCGACGTGCCCGGCGTGGTGGTGCAGGATTTCTTCGGCGGCAACGACCAGCCGCGCATCCAGATGCGCGGGTCGGGGCTCCAACAGAACCCCGTCGAGCGCGGCGTGCTGATGCTGCGCAACGGCCTGCCGCTCAACCGCGCCGACGGCTCCTACATCGTCGGTTTCGCCAATCCCGGCGAGGCCGAGGCCGTCGAGGTCTATCGCGGCTATATGGCCAACCGGCTCGGCGCGACCGTGCTCGGCGGAGCGCTCAACCTGATTTCGCCCACCGGCCGCAGCGCACCGGGCGTCAAGGTGACGGCAAGCGCCGGCAGCTTCGACCAGTTGGGCGGCGGTGTGCAGACGGGCTTTGCCGGCGACCGGGTCGACGTCCTGATACGCGGCGACATCACCCGCCGCGACGGCTACCGGGACTATAACGAGTCCCGGCGCGCGGGCGTCGGCGGCAATGTCGGTCTGCGCCTGTCCGAGACGCTGACCGTCCGCGTCTTCGCAAGCTACGCCGATCTCGGTTTCGACGTGTCGGGCCCGCTCACGCGCGAACTGCTCGAAAACGACCCGCGCGCCGTGTTCACCGGCCCGACGGTCACTTCCGCGGGCGCCGTCAACCCCGGGCCCAACGTCGTGCGCGACCGTCCGCGCCGGGAGGCCACGCAATTCCAGACCGGCGCGCGCGCGACGGGTGCGTTCGGCGCGCATATCGTCGATCTCGCGGTCGGCTACGCCGGCACGGACGACATGTTCCGCTTTCCCGTGTCCGCGGGCATCCGCGTGACCGAGGGCGACGACGTGACGCTGGTGGCGCGCTATGCCTTCAAGCCCGATGCCGCACGCCCGCTGCCGCTGTTCGAGGCGACCGCGCAATATGTGACCGGTTCGGCCGACAGGGAGAACTACCTCAACCTCTCGGGGAAGCGCGGGGCCCTGTTCGGGCGCAGCCGCCTCGAGGCCGACACGCTGTCGCTGAATGCCGGGTTCAATATTCCCCTCGCCGATCGGCTGACGCTGTCGCCGTCGCTCTCGTGGTCGCGCGCCACCCGCGACAATATCGACCGCTACGAGTCCCCGACGCGGCCGACCGCCGCCTACAGCCCGGCCAATCCCGCCGCGGCGCTGCCCGGCGGCGCCGTGCCCACCGTCAGTACCGGCTACGCCCGGACCTACGAAGGCTGGAGCCCGGCGCTGGGGCTGGCCTGGCAGCCCTCGGACGATCAGACGATCTTCGCGGCGGTGAGCCGCAGCTTCGAGCCCCCGACCCATGACGACCTGCTGGCAACCGTGAACGGCACGCCGAACAGCAGTCCCGGCCGGCCCAATCCCGCCAACCCCGCGTTGCCGGCCGCCGCCTTCGTGACCCCGGCGCTGAAGGCGCAGCGCGCAACCACGGTGGAAACCGGCTGGCGCGGCCGGTCGGGGGCCGTCTCGTGGGATGCGGTCGCCTACTATAGCTGGGTCCGCAACGAGCTGCTGAGCCTGCGCGATGAATCGGGAACCTCGCTGGGTGCGGCCAATGCGCCGCGCACGCGCCATCTCGGCGTCGAGCTCGGCCTGACCGCGCAGGTCCTGCCGACGCTCACCGGCCGGATCGCCTACACGTGGCAGGATTTCCGCTTCCGGGATGATCCCGTGCGCGGCGACAACCGGCTGGCCGGCGCCCCGCGTCACTGGATCAACGCGACGCTCGGCTGGCGGCCGGACGATCGCTTCACAGTGCAGGGCGTTCTGCGATGGGTGCCGGAAAAGACGCCGGTCGACAACCTCGGCACGCTCTACAATGATCCCTATGCCACCGTCGACCTGCGCGGCGAATACAAGCTGAACGCGGCCATGACGGTCTTCGCCGAGGTCGCCAACCTGTTCGACGAGACCTATGCCGCCTCGACGCTCATCATTGATCAGGCGCGGCCCGATCAGGCCGCCTTCCTGCCAGGCGACGGCCGGGCGTTCGGCGGCGGCGTCCGCCTGAAATTCTGAAACGGAGAAAGGAACCGCCATGAACCCTTCCACCCTGTTTCTCGCCGCCGCCGCGTCGCTGGCGATGCCGGGCCTCGCCTCGGCGAAGTCGACCCGGCTCGACATCGACCGGCTCAGCTACGATGTCGTCCACGACGCCGCCCGGCGTGGTGTGCTCGCGGTCGACAGGGACGGCCAGCCCCTCAGCTTCCTGCTGCGCATCGGCAAGGGGCAGTTCCTGCCGCCGCACGGCGGGACCGGCCCCGTTCGCCTGCTGACCGTCGTGTCGGGCACGCTGTCGTGGGGTGACGGGAGCGAGGTCGATCCGGCCGCTGAACGCAGCTTCGGCCCCGGCAGCGTGATCGTCATACCCGCGCAGGGCGGCGAACACTGGGCTGCCGCCCGCGCGGGCGACGTGCTACTCCAGGTCGTGGTGGTGCGGGACGGCGCGCTGTCGCCTGCGGCGAGCGCACAGGTGTCGCCATGAGCGGCATCGACGATCTGGCGCTCGCCCGCACGCTGCACGTCCTCGGCGTCGTCGTCTGGATCGGCGGCGTTTCGATGGCGACCACGGTCGCGCTGCCCGCCGTGCGGCGCAGGGCGCTCGGCGAGGATCGCATTACCGCGTTCCAGGCGTTCGAGCGCCGCTTCGTCTGGCAGGCGCGGGCCGCGGTGCTAATCGTCGGCGTGTCCGGCGTCTACATGATCGAGCGCCTCGACCTGTGGGACCGGTTCGCCGACATCCGTTTCTGGTGGATGCACGCGATGCTGTGCGTCTGGTCGCTGTTCTTCCTGCTGCTGTTCGTCGGCGAGCCGCTGGTCCTGCACCGCTACTTCCCGCCGTGGGCAAGGCGCGATCCCGAGCGCGCCTTCGCCGCGCTGCACCGCGTCCATGTCGTGCTGCTTGCGCTCGCGATCATGACGATTATCGGCGCGATGGCCGGAAGCCACGGCTGGCTCCTGTTCTGACGGCGGGTACGCCGGGGACCATGCAACCAGGCGCCTAGCTGCCCCGGAGGCCGAGCGCCACGCGCGCCTCGTCGGATGTCGCGACCGACGAACCCAGGGTTTCCACGAGATTGGCCGCCCGCTCGACCAGTTGGGCATTGGTCGCGAACACGCCCCGGCGCAGGTACAGATTGTCCTCCAGCCCCACCCGGACATTGCCCCCCGACAGAATGGCCATCGCGGCCATCTCCATCTGCATCCGCGAGATGCCGAAACCCGTCCATTGCGCCCGTTCGGGAAGGAGGCTGCGCATGTACAGCATGGTTTCCGGCGTCGCCGGCGCCCCCCACTTCACCCCAAGCACGAACTGGTACAGCGGCACGCCGTCGACATAGCCGTTCGCGACCAGATCGTTCGCGAAGAGGACATCGCCGGCCTGGAATGTCTCAAGCTCCGGCTTCACGCCGAGCTGTTGAAACACCCGCGCCATCCCCCTCAGCGTCCGGGGCGTATTGAGGTAGACGAACTCCATGTCGCCTTCCACCTGATTGGCCGTGGTGACATCCAGCGAACAGATGTCGGGAAGGCAGTCGCGGATGTGGGCCACCCGCTCCTCGACGGTACACACGTCGCTGCCCGGTCCTGCGCGGCTCTCGTCTTCCGGATCGGGAAGGAAATACGCGCCCATCCCGCACGTGAGGTTTATCACGAGCTTCTCGTCGACGCTGCGGATGCGGTCGACCACCTCACGGAACAACGCCGGATCCCGCGAACCTTCCCCCGTTTGCGGATCGCGGACGTGGAGATGCACGATCGCCGCACCAGCCCGGGCCGCTTCCAGCGCGGAACCGGCGATCTGCTCAGGCGTAACCGGAAACGCCAGCTCCTTGGGATAGCGCGGCGACAGCGGCGCTGATCCCGTGACGGCACATGTGATGATCGTCTTGCGGCTCATGCCACCTCGTCTCCCTCGCTGTCTTTGGTGTTCCGTTGCACCGCGCGTAACGCGCGCAGCAGATCGTCCCGCGCGGCAAGCGCCCTGTCGGGCTGCTGCCCCAGGCTCCCGCGCAGATCGCCGTCAATGCGCCGGACCAGATCCTCGTCTATTCCGCATGACGCGCCGATCGCATCGAAAAGCGCCGCCCAGACGGACCGGAACTTGCCCATGTATTCGGCATAGCCTCCCGGCGCATTGAAGTGGCCGGTCTCGAAAGGGCCTGAGGCCGCCCAGCGCAGGCCCAGGCCGTCCGTGACCACCTTGTCGAGGTCGGTCGGCGAGATCACGCCGTCCGAAACGAGGCGAAGCGCTTCCGCCACAAGCGCGGCTTGCAGGCGGTTCAGCGCGAACCCGAAGATTTCCTTGCGGATTTCCACGGGGGTCTGCCCGCACCCGCGCATGATGGCGCGCACCGCGTCCAGCGTTTCATCCGACGTTTCGCCGGTACGGCAAAGCTCGACCAGCGGAACCAGATGCGGCGGGTTGGTGGGATGCACGACGAGGCTGCGCGCCGATATGTGCAGGCCGCAGAGAAAGGAGGAGCCGGGGAGCGTGGACGTCGACGATCCGAACAGGGTCTCCGGCCCGGCAACCGCGTTCATGGCTTCGAAGAGATTGCGCTTGATGGCGAGGGACTCCGGCCCCGACTCCTGAACATAGCACGCACCTTGCAAGGCCGCTTCCAGCGACGCTGCACAAGTGAAGGCGGCGGCACGGTGCGGAAGCTCGGCCTGCAACAGGCGCACGGCCTCCCGCGCGACGCCGCCGTTCGCATCGTGGAGCGTCACGCAGTGGCCCGCCTCCGCAAAAGCGCGGGCCCACGAGCGCCCGACCGTGCCCGTCCCGATGCAGGCGATTTTCAAGGGTTCAGGCATCAAATCGAAGCTCCGTGATTACCGTGCGGAAATATCGGTGCAGGGTGTCGAGCCCGGCGCCGCCGCCTGACGCCCGGCGCGGGTGCAGCGGGCGAATGCGAGGCCGACGACCAGCCAGATCAGCACCAGAATCCATTCGAGCGGGACAGATCCCCTGGCGTTGATCAGGGGCTCGAGAAAGGTGGATGCCGACATGCCGAGCATGAGGAGCAGCGCAGCACTGATGGTTGCCGTGCCGCCCGGTGTGGAGAAGGACGGGATCGTCCCGCCGGAACGGCGCAGGCGGAGGAGGGCGACCAGACAGATCGCCGTCGCAGCGGAAACGCACATGGCGGCCATGTTGATGATGGGGATGATGGCGCCGCGCCCGAGCAGCATTCCCGCAATGCTGGCGAGGCTGACGAACGCAATCGCCTTCGCCGGCGCACCGGCGCGGTTCAGACCGGTGAACGCGCGCGGGAGCAGCCCGGCCCGGGCCTGCGCGAGCACGAGCCGCGCGGCCATGAGCACGATGCCGTTCCACGTTTTCACGAGGGAAGCCGCGGCGGCCACGATCACGACCGTGCCCAGCACGCCGGACGGGCTCAGCGCGCCGAAGGCGGCGGCGGCCGGCAGCCGGGTATCGAGCAGGGACGCCCACGGCAACGCGCGCCCGGCCGCCACAACCACGGCGCAATAGAAAATCGCAGCCGCGATGATCCCCCCGATCATGGCGCGCACGACGTTCTGCATCGACACGTGCGGCGCGCGTTCTTCAATCGCCTGAATGGAAGCCTGAAAACCATAGAGCAGAACGGCGCACGTCCCGAATATCCACGCGGCGCCGGCAGGCCAGCCGGAACCCGCAGCACCGCCGAAAAAGGGAGTCAGATTCTGCCAGCTGCCACGCACAAGGCCCGCACCGATCAGGAACGCCATGACCGCGATGAATCCGTAGGTGATGAACCGCTGAAGAAACAGCGAGACCCGGGTGCCGGCGACGTTCACGCCCCAGATCACGGCCGCCCCGGCCAACCCGATGGCAAGCGCGTCCCACGTGATCGCCTCTCCCAGCGTCACATAGACGACGTCCGCCGTGATGCGGGGAAACAGCGTTTGCAGCAGCACCGCGATCGCAAGACCTTCGAACGCACAGATCGCGATCAGATAAAGCGTCAGGAACCATCCGGTCACGAAGGCGGGCGTCCGCCCCCAGGCTTCCAGAATATAGACGAACTCGCCGCCCGCGCGGGGATAACGGACGGCAAGTTCGGCATAGCATAGACCCACGAGCACCATGGCGCTGCCGCCGGCCAGGATGGCGAGCACGGCGCCGCCGGGCGATGCACGATTCAGCCAGTCGCCCAGCAAGACCACCCATCCCGAACCGACGATGCTGCCGAAGGACAGCGCGAAGAAGCCGCCCGCGGTGATAACCCGCCTCAACCCGGCCGGTGCCTCCCGGCCAGCGCTCATGGACGGTTTTCGGCGGCTGCCGTCCCGGTATCTTCCCGCCGCAAACCGAGCACGCCGGCATCGAACCAGGGCGGAATTCCATAGGGCCTCGCAGACGGCCAGCTACGGTCCAACGACGGCGAATCGTAGAGACGGCCGCCGATCATGACCGAGGCGATGGCGGTGGTGTTGCGAATGTCCGCCAGCGGATCGGCATCGAGAATGACGAGATCAGCCACCTTGCCCGGTTCGATCGTTCCGATCTCCCGTTCGAGCCCGAGCATCCACGCCCCGTCACGCGTTGCCATGGCCAGCACCTCGTAAGGGTCCGCCGCGGCGGCGTAGGTCCACATCTCCCAATGCGAGTCGCGGCCCCACAACTCGCCGTGCCCGCCGATCGTTGCATGTCCGCCCGCCGCGCGGATGGCGGCGACATTCCCGGCCATGATCGGGAAGCTGTATTCCTCGATCGGCCTCACGCCGCTTTCCCGGTGAAGGGCCAGCGCCTGCCAGGGCAGAAAACGCCGCATGATCGGGTCGCGCCACAGGTCCTGACGGGACTTGTGATACTCCTCGGCCCAGCGGCCGGCGCCGGCGACGATCAGGGTCGGGGAATAGGTCGCCCCGGTCCTCCCGAAGAACTCCACGGCGTCCCGATAGAGCGCCATATAATGCAACGGATGCTCGAAACCGGCGTGGCCGTCGAGGATGGACCCGACGTTGTAATAGAGGTCGCCGCCTTCATTGGTTGCGGTGAGCCCGAGCCGGCGCGCCCATTCGCCCAGCATCTGACGTTGATCGCGCCGCGGCGTCAGAAATATCTTGATTGACCGGGCACCGAGATCGGCCCGCCTGCGCACCAGTTCTCCCGCCCCGGCGAAATTCGCCGGGCCGGTCTGGGGCGCATCGGGAAGCAGGGATTCGCCCGTGGCGTAGCTCCGCGGGCCGATCACCCGCCCGGCCCGGATCAGTTCGGCGACCGGAAAGAACGCGTCGCTGGAGACGGACGGATCGAGCGTGGTCGTCACCCCGTGCGCCATATACAGGGCCTGCGGCGCAAGATTCTGCGGGAACAGATCGGTGTTGGCGAAACCGCCATGTGCGTGGACATCGACAAAGCCGGGGACGACGGTGCGCCCGGCCAGATCGACGACCCGGTCGCTTGCGGAGGAGTTGCAGACGCCGACGCAGGCGATCCGGCCGCCGTCGACGATGACCGTTCCGCTCTCGATCACCCTGTGGCTGCCCGTCATCGGTATGATCCGGGCATTGGTGAGGGCGATCCGGCGGCCCTTGGGCGGCGTTCCCGTTGCGACCGCCGCCTGAACGGCGAAGCGCTGCGCTACGCCGCTGGCGACGTTGTAAATGTGCAGAGTCCCGGCGGCGGCGTAGAGGATCCGGTCCTGATCCAGCCAGCGAACATGGGTCGCCCCGCCCGAACTGATCCGGCGAACGCGATGCTGCGGGTTTTCCTTGACGACGGGTTGCGGCAGGCTTTCTCCCTGCCAGTAATTCTCCTGGTCGGCGGCGTATCGCGCCTGCGACCTGTAGGCGGGCGCGACGTAGAGCTCGTCTTCCTCGATATAGGCGATCCGGCGGGAGTCCGGCGAAAGAACCGCGGCCGTGGCCGTCGGGAAACGGGCGATGTCGCGCTTCGATCTCGGGTCGTCCGGCCGGATTGCCGAAAGCACCGTCTCGCCCCCGGGTATGGGCCTGCCCGCAGCCAGATAGGCTTGCACATTCACGTCGCCGCGGCGCGCCGTCGAGAGGATCGCTCCGTCCGAACCGATCGACAGCGGCGCCGGTGTGACCCCCTCCTGAATCACCCGTTCGCTGCCCCCCTGAAGCTCGACAAGGTCGAAGCGCAGGTTGTCGGCAGCGGCAATCCGGACGGGATCCGATTCCCTGCCGCGGAACACGTAGATTCGTGAACCGGTGCGATCCCATGTGGGGTACATATAGACTGCCGGCTGCGTCGTGATGCCCTGCGGTCGGCAATCGCGCAGGTCGCAGACATTGACCCGGCCGAGATCGCGGTCGTTCCAGCTCACGAACGCCAGACGCGCGCCATCGGCCGATACGTTCGGCATGAAGTGAGCGGCTTCCTCCGACCAACGGACGATCGGCTTCGCCGTCGATCTCGCCGTTGCCGGGGCGACCCAGATCTCGCCGACCGCCTCGAACACGAACTGGTTGTCCGCGGCAAGCTGCGGCCAGCGAAGGACGCTGCTGGTAAACGAGTCGTCGGCGATTCCGCCCCGTGCGCGAATCCGCTCGCTGACGGTGCGCCGGACCCGTGCTTCGAAAGGAATCGGATCGACGCGGCCATCGAGCCAGTGCCGGTAGAGCTTTCCATCCCGCCAGATCACGAGCGCGTTCGAATCGCGCGTCCATGCGTAGCCGGGAAGGATACGCAGGTTCTTCATGCCGTGCGCGCCCTGCATGTCGAGCGTGATGGGCTCGATCAGGACGCGCTCCTCGCCGGTCTGGAGATCCCTGATCCACAACGCGCTGCGCTCGTTGAAGCGATGGCCGCGATGTTCGATCGAACCGCCGGGAATGCGCCTCGCAAACGCGAGCCAGCGTCCGTTCGGCGAGACTTCGGGTGCCAATTCGTTGTTGGTGCCCGTTCGATACTCGCGCTCCCGCGTCGGCGCAGTCACGTTCTCGATGCGGCCGCTTCCAAGATCAAGGCGCCGAATGTGCTGATTGCGCTGCAACCCGTGGAGGGGCTCGGCAAAGCTGCTCGCCATGAAATAGAGGCTGCGATTGTCCCCGGTCAGGGTCGGCCAATAGGCCTGTGTCCCTGAAGGAGCGCCGACCAGCTCCGCTGCGGGCTCGCCGCCCGGATGAACGGGAAAGCGCCAGATGCGTGCCGAACGGCGATGCATCGAATAGGTCGGGAACTCGCGCACCGCGTAGATGGAATTGCCGTCGGGCGCCCATATCGGGCCGGTTATGCGGCTGATCGGATCGGAGAAGACGATCCGCGGATTCCGGCCATCGGCGTCCATGATCCAGAGATTGGCCTGTCCGCCGCGGTCGGAAACGAACGCGATCGAGCGGCCGTCCGGCGAGATGCGCGGGTGATAGTTGAGCGCGACCCCGCTCCCTTGCGTCAGCGATGCGGCGGTGCCGCCGGCGATCGGCAGACGGTAGATGTGGCCGAGCATGTCGAACACGATCCACTGGCTGTCGGGGGAAATATCGACCGACATCCAGGTGCCTTCATCCGTGGCGAAGTCGACGTCATAGGTGCGGCCGCGCGCCTGCGTGACGTCCCAGTCGGGATCCGGGTCGTGATTGAGGAACTGGGCAGGCCCCTCCGCCGACATCGCCGGAACTTGGGCGAGCGCCGCGCAGACGACCGCCCCGACACGAAATGCCCCCTTAAGCATTCTCTCTCCTCCCCCTTCCCTCAGATTTGCATTCCCGATGCGCACGCCGGGGCCCCGCCTCTTTTGGCGTGAGACTCGTCATTCAAGCGGTGCGCGTTCGTAGAGGCGCTCGGCCGCCGCCTTCGCCAGCCAGAGACTCGCCACGCCGAACACCACCGCGGTCGTGCCGACGATGGCCATGGCGCCGCCTATCCGGGTTTCGTCCCTCAGCACATGATCGGACACGAAGGCGATCGCCGTTCCACCGAGGCCGATCCCCGCCAGATTGACGACGAAGAGATAGACGGCCGAAAGCCGGGCGCGCAGATCGGGCGGCGTGGTGAGCTGGATGGCGGTCACCGCGGGGCCGAAGCAGAAGCACGAAAAGAAGATGATCGGCGTGATCCCGGCAAGGCTCAGCTCGGGAGAGTCGACGACCGTCGCCCACAGCGGCCACGGCAAGAGCGCGACGGCGCCCCAGAGGCCGACATGGACTGGGGCCGTGACCGGTCTCCGGCGGCGCCAGACATCCGTAAGCCAGCCCCCGGCGGCCATCCCCAGCGGCCCCGCCGAAAGCATGATCAGGCCGATCCACACCCCGGTCCGCGATTTCGACCAGCCGTGGGCGCGGAGGTAATACTCGGCCAGCCATGCCAGAAAGCCGTTGAAAAGCAGCGATATGAACGAGAAGCCGAGGAAGAGCGCAGCGATGAACCGCCAGTTCCTGCGCAGATAGGGACCGAGCGCCGCGCTTCGGCTCAAGCCGTGCTGCTGCGCGCGCCTCCGCGGCTCCGGGAGCATCAGCAGGGTCGCGAGAGCGACCGGCAGTCCCGCCACCCCCACCAGAACGAAAACCTGCTGCCACGGCGCGAGGCCTTCCAGCATCCACCAGTCGAACCCGCCGCGTGCGACGAGGGCGTCCACGAGCCATCCGCCCACCAGAAATGTCGCGCCGATCCCGAGGTAAACGCCGGCGCCATAGGCACCGAGCGCCCGGCCGACCTGATGCTTCGGCGCCAGATCGGTGATGAGGGAGTAGGCCGCCGGCGACAGGGCCGCCTCGCCGATGCCGACCCCGACCCTTGCCGCGAACAGGTGCGCGAAATTTCGGGCCGTGCCGCACAGCGCGGTCATCAGGCTCCAAAGCGCAATGCCGACGGCGATGATCCGCGGCCGGTTATGGCGATCCGCGAGGACGCCGATGGGGATGCCGACAACCGTGTAGAGGATCGCAAAAGCCAGCCCATGCAGCAGGCTGAACTGCGTGTCGCTGATCTGGAGATCGGCCCGTATCGGACCGACGAGAAGCAGAATGATCGTCCGGTCCACATAGGAAAGCGCGTAGGCCAGGGTCAGAAGAGCCACCGAGGCCCAGGCCGTCACCGCGTCGCGACGTTGAAGCTCGTGATCGCAGACGACATCGCACGGCACGCTTCATCCCTCCCCTAACTGCAATCACGCAACGACGTGGAGGCTTTTCCAATATATGTCAAATTAATATGAGTGATCTCTATCATGATTTAATTCTATTCAAGGACAGGTATTTAAATAACTTCGTTTCATTCAATTTATAAGAACGATTAATTTGACGCATACACGTTCCTTCCCCACTTGTTGTCGCGATAAAGCCACCAGGGGAGCGAGGATGATCAAGGAGTGGATCGAGGAACCGCGTCCCGGTTTGAAGCTGGGACGGATCATCTTTGATAACCCGGTCCTCGATCGTCATAGCTGCCCGGTCATCGAGATGAGCGGCGGCCCGGGCCCCTTGCTCTGCATCATGAGCGGGATACACATCAACGAGGCGTCGAGCATCGCGGCGGCGGCGAACCTTGCGGATCATTTCGATCCGGCGACCCTGAAGGGCACGATCTCGATCATCCCGGTGGTGAGCACCCACAATCTCTTCAAGTACACGCTCGTCACGCCGCCTTCGGCAGGCCGGGACCTGCACTGGTCGTATCCCGGCTCGCCGGACGGCACGTTCAACGAAGCGCTGGCATATGCCTTGCTGAACGACTGGGGCAGGAACGCGGACGTCCTGCTCGACTTGCACGGCGGCGATCTCGATGAACGGATGACGCGTTACGTCGTGATCCAGTCCACCGAGGACCCGGCGTTCAACGCGCGCGCGCGCGCCCTCGCCTCGTGCTTCGACACATCGCTCGTGGTCGAACTGGCCGCAACCGGAGACGCCGAGTTCGGCCGCTGCTGCACGGCGCTGTCCGCGCAGCGCAAGCTCGGCCTTGTGTCCGAGGCCGGCGATTCCGGCACGCCGGATGCGGAGTCCATCCAATGGCATACCCGGGGGATTCTGCAGGTCGCGGCGTGGCTGGGAATGATCCCGTCCGCCTTCAAGGGCCGTGAGGATCAGGCTTATCTCGATCGCTACGAATGGATCACGGCGCCCCAGGCGGGCCTGGTGGAGCGAACCTTCGAGCCGGGCGAATGGATCGAGTCCGGCGAGGTGATCGGTATCGTGCGGGACTTCTACGGCCGCGTGATCTCCGAGATTCGCGCGCCGGCGAGCGGCTTCGTCATGATGCAGAAGACGACGCAGATCGCCAGCAAGGGCTATTGGATCGGCTCGGTGGCGATCCCGCGCGGACAGGATTGATGCGAACGATCGGTCTGATCGGCGGAATGAGCTGGGAATCCACGGCGCTCTACTATCGCATCATCAACGAGGGCATTCGCGACCGGCTTGGCGGCCTGAACTCGGCGAAGCTGCTGCTCTGCTCGGTCAATTTCGCGGAACTGGAACGCCTTCAGCACGAGGAGCGGTGGGAGGAGGCGGCCGCCATACTGCTAGAGAGCGCCAACGCCCTGGAACGCGCCGGGGCGGATTTCATCCTGCTGTGCACCAATACGATGCACCTTGTCGCCGATACCTTGGCAGGCGGAATGAAGCGTCCCCTGCTGCACATCGCCGATGCGACCGGCGAGGCCATCCGGGCCGCAGGGATTTCGAAGGTCGGGCTGCTCGGCACCCGCTTCACGATGGAACGGGACTTCTATGCCGGACGGCTGAGGCGCCGCCACGGCATTGACGTCATCATACCGGAGCAAGCGGCGCGCGAGACGATCCATCGCATCATCTACGACGAGCTCTGTCAGGGACAGGTGAGAGCCGGATCACGCGACGCCTATCTGGAAATCGTGCAGGCTCTCGTCTCGCGCGGCGCAGAAGCCGTCATCCTCGGCTGCACCGAGATCGGATTGCTTCTCGGACCCGGGGACACGAATATCCCGTTGTTCGACACCACCCGAATCCACGCCGAGGCCGCGGTCAGGATGGCGCTCGCGTAGCGCCCTCTCGGGGCATTCATGGAGCAAGCCGGAGCTTGCCCGATACCTATCCCGTTGGGCAGCAGGCCCGTGACGATCTTGCCCGCGTCTGCAATGTCGCCTCCGGATGCCGGCCGATTCCCCCTCAATGAAAATGAAGATGCCGGTGCTCAGCGATTGCTGTCCGCAGTATGTTCAGCCGCATCAAGAAAAACCACCCGCCATGCCGGGCATGGCGGGTGGTCGGCTGAGGAACGACGCCTCTGCTGATCAGAAGGTCGTCGTGACGCCGAGGTAGAAGTAGCGGCCGATGCTGTCCCACGGTGCGGTCGCCGACGGATTGGATCCGTCGCCCGTCACGATCCTGTACGGCGGCAGGCGATCGAACGCATTGTCCACGCCGGCATAGATGTTGAAACGCTCGTGCACGTCCGCGCTCACCCGGAAGTTGTGGTAGAATACCGCCGGATACCAGATCTTCGGGTAGGCGTCGGGGTCCGTCGGAGCACGGCCCTGATGCGAATTCTGCATCTCGTATTCGGCGGCGAGCGTCTGACGGCCGATATAGCGGAGCTGATAGCCGAAGTCCCAGTTTCCGAAATCCAGCCTTGCGCTGAACTGCCCCTGCCAGGCGGGATCGCCGAGCTCGCTCTTTTGCCGGTTGGAGAAGCTCGGGTCATTGATGTTCGTGAAATTGTTGCGATTGATGACGTAGCTGACCAGAGTGCGCAGATCGAGCTGGATATTCCTGCCTATCGTGGTCCGATAGCTGACGTCCACATCAATGCCGGACGATTCCGTCCGCGCGAAATTGAACGGCTGAGCGATGAACGAGGGTCCCGTCACAGGCAGGGTGACGGGCGCACCGGCATGGGTGACATTGCCCTGTCCCGCGAAGGTCCCGTTGGCGTTCCGGAAGATCAGCCGGCAGTATTGATTGTCGATGCCGTCCGGGGAGTCGTAGCAGAGGTTCAGGATGTTCTGCACGCTCAGCGATGCAATCGCGTCGCTGATCTTGACCCGGTAATAGTCCGCGCTGACGACCAGCCCCGGAATGGCCCGCGGCTCGAGGACAACCCCGGCGGTGAAGCTGTTGCCACGCTCCTCGCGAAGGTCGATATTTCCGCGCGACTGCCCCCGGATCGCGGACACCGCCCTGTTGGAGAACGGCTCGGTCGTGGTGATCCCGTTCACGGCGAACGTCTGGGTCAGCGGAACTCCGGCCGCGGCGCAATTGCGGACGCGATTGGGATTGTCGTTGATGTTCTGCTGGCCGCAGGGATCGGCAAGGCCGAGCGGGCCGTTCACGTCGCTGGCGGGCGTATACAGATCGCTGAGCGTCGGCGCGCGAACCGATCGGGAAAAGCCGGCGCGGAACCGGATGTCAGGGCTCGGTGCCCACGTGCCTCCCACGTTGAACGCGAACACCGTACCGGTCGAACCCAGATTATAGTCGGACAGCCTGCCCGCCGCGCCCAGCGAAAGCTCGTGGAAGAAACGCTGATCGGCAAGAAGCGGCACCCGCAGCTCTCCGAACAGTTCCTTCACCTCGTAGGCGGGCGGCGCGAAGGGCGCACCGAAATTGAAGAACGTCGCGCCCGGCTGCCGCGTGAAGGGGTCCGAGGTCGCGAAAGCTTCCTCGCGGCGGAACTCCGCCCCGAGAACGAACCCGACCGGACCGCCGGGAAGCGTGAAAAGCGCCGACGAATCGCCCGAAATGAACGCGGTCGCATTGAACTGCTCACCCCGTTCCTTGCGGTTCGAGGTGTGGCTTATGTAGCCGAGCGCCGCCGGGCTGATACGTCCGCTGCCGAACAGGTTCGCCGGAACGCAGGCCGGGTCGTCATTGGCCGGATTGGCGTCGGCATTCACGCGGCAGACGATTTGCCCGGCATCGTTCCTCACCGCGTCGATGGCCCGGGCATATTCCGCGAGGCGCACGTTCCCGGTCGAGGCAAGCGACGATTCGAGACGGCCGTAGTTCACGGCGACTTCGTAGCGCCAATCGTCATTGAAGCGGCCGTCGATGCCCGCCACGATACGGAACGTCTCGCGGGTGAGGTTCGAGCCGATGACGCCAAGGTCGTTATTGTACCTGAGCGCCGAGAACGTCTGCTGGCCGGGGGCCAGCGTCGGCAGCAACGCGGCACGGGCAGCGTCGGTGAGAAACGGATTCTCGATGTTGAAGGTGTTGTTGAAGAATGTCGCCTGGGATTCCTGCACCGCGTCTATGCGGACATACTTGGCTTCCATGAAGGTGCGGAAGGCCGGCGAGAATTCATAGCTGGCGAGAAGGTTTGCGCTCTGCCGCTTCACCTTCGGGCTTAGCATCCCGGTGAGGCGCAAGGTCGAGCCGAGACCGCCGATGCAGACGGAGGAGTTGAACTGCCTCAGGTCCTGCAAACAGGGATTGCGGACGAGGCTGCCGTCCTCGAGGAAAACATAGGTCTGTCCGAGTTGAGCCAGCGGATTCGAGCTGGCCGGATTGGGGGTCCCTGAACAGGCGGCGGCACGCCGCGCCTGAAACTGGTCGTTCGTTTCACCCACGGCCGGCGCGACCGGGCACGTCGCTGTGTACAGCCCGCCTTCGGAAATATTGTTGTTGCGCACGTTGGTGAGGAAAGCGCGGTCGGGGATGCCGTTCCCGGCCGGGGATTCCGCGCCGGGACGGATCACGCCCGCGGAGGGGTTGACGTTGGGTCCGGTGTTTTCGGTCGGCGTGAAAAGGCCGCGGCCGGAAAAGGCGCCGGTCTGGTTGTCGCGTTCGCGGAAATAGAGAGCGGCCTGGCGCGAATGCTCGAGATTGATGGCGATATTGCCGCGGCCGTCGGCGAAATTGCGGCCCGCCGTCAAACTCACGAAATGGCTCTCGCGATCGCTTTCGTCGGATATGCCGAGTTGGCCGCGCACGCGGATGCCTTCAAAGTTCCTTTTCAGGACGAAGTTCACGACGCCGCTGACCGCGTCGGACCCGTAGATCGCCGAATTGCCGCCGGTCACGATGTCCACGCGCTCGATCAGCTCGGATGGGATGGTGTTGATGTCGACGCCGAATCCTCCGGCCTGCGACGTGACGTGACGGCGTCCGTTGACCAGCACCAGCGTGCGCGGAACGCCCAGCCCGCGCAGGTCCAGCAGGTTGAGGCCGGCATTGACCTGGCTTCGTCCCGAGCTCGCCTGCGTCACCGCAGGCCGGAATGCCGGCAGGTTGGTGAGGGTATCGCCGACCGCCAGATTGCCCGTGGCGAGCACCTCTTCGACACTGACCGTCGAGATGGGAATGTCGGCCTCGCTGTTCGGCCGCGAGAGGCGCGAGCCGGTGACGATGATGAGATCCTGATCGGGCGCGGAGGCTTGTGCGGGCATCCCCGAATCCGGCTCTCCCTGGCTGCCGGCCATCGTCTGGGAATAGGCGGGCGCCCCGATTGAAAGACATCCGATCGCAAGGGACCGAAGGCAGATCGTGTTCAGCAACTCCAGAGTCTTCATCTTAATGCTCCCCCAAACATTTGAACGATGGATTGTCGGTTCAACGTCGCATTGTTTTCCTCCGGGAAGCGGGAGCGCGCGGCACCTGAGGCAGCCGGCACGACCGAGCCTTCCGAAAAGGATAGTGAACACGGCTTCTGAAGGGTGCTGCAGCAACCACATGCCTTCGGCCGCATGACGGCGGGGCGCTCTCGCGGCGGCAGAAACTCATGCCTCCCTCAAGCCCTCGCCGTTCCGTCAAAAATGGCTGAAGGGGTATATTTGTCAAATTAATATGATGAATTGGTAGAATTATTTATTTTTATTCAATCCATGCAAAGCGCCTGCATCCGCGCATGACGACCGGCCAGGATTCCCGATGTCGAGGGGATATTTTACGTCGGGGCGACTTCCGACAGAACGTCCAGAAACGCTTTCGCGGCAGGAGAGACGGTCTGCTCGGATCGCGCCGCGAACGCGACATGCCTGACGACCCGCGGCTCCAGCGCGACGGCACGGAGTTCCGTCATGTCCTGGGCCGTCAGTGCGGAACGCGGCATCAGCGTGTATCCCTGGCAGGCGCGCACCAGCGAAAGCGTCAGCGCCGGTCCATGGGCCGCCACGGAGATCAGGTCGTCCGGCCTGATTCCCGCCGAAACGAACGCCGCATCAATCAGCGGCTCGAGCGCCCCCTTCGGGCGAATGAAGGGAACGGATTCGAAAGACCTCAGTTCGCCTGCGGGTTCGAGTTCTCCACTCGCCACGATGCAGATATCGTCGTCGAAAATCGGCATCGTCCAGAGTTCCGGACACGGGAGGTTGACCATCCCGAGATCAATCCTGCGGTCGAAGATGGCCGCGACACAACTGTCGTCGGCCGATTCCACCACCTGAACCGAGATCTTCGGATAGCGCCGCGAAAACTCGGCGATGGCGGAGGGCAGCAACCAGTGGACGGCGCTCGCGAAGCAGCCGAGCTTCAGCGAACCGGACTGGAGCGCCGATTCGCCCTTCACCGCAAATTCGAGTCGTTCCAGATGCACGAGCGCCAGTCGCGCCTCCGCGAGCGCGAGAAGGCCGGCGGCGTTGGGAACGGTCCTGTCCCGTTGCCGTTCGAAGAGGGGCTGCTGCAGCATCTCTTCGGTTTGCCTGATCGCGTGGCTGACGGCGGGCTGGGTCACGGAAAGGCGCTCGGACGCCAGCGTGAAGCTCCCGGTATCCGCAAGCGCGACGAGCGCCTTGATCTGGGCGATGGTAAGATTAGTCGTGCTCATGGCAATCATCTAGCAGATTAATTTGACAAATGCCAAGGCGCGACTGAAGCAGGGCCGCACCGGGCGGCGCCCGCCGTCGCAACTCAGTCTGGGGAGACCGCACATTCTCACCTTGGAGGACATCGAAGCCGCTGCAGGCATCGTGTACGCGCATACGCCGCCCACGCCGCAGTACTGCTGGCCGCTCCTGAGTTCCCGGCTCGGTTGCGAGGTCTGGGTCAAGCACGAGAACCACAGCCCGATCGGGTGCTTCAAGCTGCGCGGCGGCCTCACCTACATGGCGCATCTTGCCCGGGAGAAACTGGCGCCGCGCGGAGTCGTCGCGCCGACGCGCGGCAATCATGGGCAGAGCGTCGCATACGCCGCCGCGCTTTACGGCATGCCCGCCCATATCGTTGTTCCGCACGGCAACGGGCCCGAGAAGAATGCGGCGATGCGCGCGCACGGCGCCACGCTGATCGAACACGGCGACGATTACCAGCAGGCAAGGGACTATGCCCTCGCCCTCGAAAAGGACGAGGGCCTGCATATGGTCCGCTCGTTCACGCCCCCGTTGCTGCGCGGCGTCGCGACCTATCCCCTTGAGCTCCTGCGCGCCGTTCCCGACCTTGACGTCATCTATGTTCCGATCGGCATGGGGTCCGGCATCTCGGCGACATTGCTGGCGAGGGATCTCGTCAATTCGCGGGCGCGGGTGATCGGCGTGGTCGCCGACGGCGCTCCCGCCTATGCGTTGTCGTTCGAGGCCGGCCGCGTGGTGGCGACACCCGCCGCGGAAACGATCGCGGACGGACTCGCGTGCCGAACCCCCGATCCGGGTGCGGTCGCCCTCATCCGGGACCGGGCAGAGCGCATCGTTCGCGTCACCGACGACGAGATTCTCGCCGCGGTCGCAGCCTATTTGCAGACGACCCACAATCTCGTCGAATGTGCGGGCGCGGCTGCGCTCGCCGCGCTGATGAAGGAGCGGGAGGCCATGCAGGGAAAAAAGGTCGCGGTCGTCGCGAGCGGGGGGAATCTGGATACGGCGATGCTGCCGGACCTGCTCCCTTACCTGCGGACGGGCGCGACGGCGGCGTAGCGGCATGATGACCGGCCCCTCCTTCCGATGCCGTCCGCGCCTCCAGCCCTGTGGGCATGGACGGCATATCTCCATTGTCGCCGGACGCCCGTCCGCGCGGCACGATCTTCATGCGAGGCAGGAACCATGACGATGCAGACGAGAACGCAAGGACCGGGTTTGAAAGGGCCGGGATTGGGCCGCAGGTTTCGGTCCGTGTTCCGGGCACTCCTCGCGATCATGGCCGCGGCATCGCCCGCCGCAGCCGCGGAGGCCGTGTTCATCCATGCCGGCGCGCTCATCACGGATGCCGCTGCGCCGCCGCGGGGACCGGCGACCGTCGTTGTCGAGAATGGCCGGATCGCCGCAATTCACGATGGCGCGATCGCGCCGGCGCCGGGCGCGCGCCTGATCGACCTTTCGCGCTATTCGCTGATGCCCGGCCTCATCGACACCCACGTTCACCTGATCAGCGACCCGACCGTCAGGGCGAGCGCGGTCAATCAGACGCCTCAGTACGGCGTCGCCGTGGCGCTGCACAATGCGAATACGCTCGTGCAGACCGGCTTCACGACGGTCCGCGACCTCGGCCCCGACCAGTTCCTGAGCCAGGCGGTGCGGGATGCGGCGGCGGCGGGGCTGCACCCGGCCCCCCGGGTCGTCTCGGCCGCCATGCTTTCGATTATCGGCGGGCACGGTCAGCTCACCGGCATGAACCCGGACGTGATGGATGCCCTCGACCGGGGCACGACCTGCACCGGCGTCGACGAATGCACGGCACGGGTCAGGCTGGCCGCGCGCAACGGCGCGGACGCCATAAAGGTCATGGCCACCGGCGGCTGGCAGACCCGTGTCGGCGGGCGGGTCGCCCAATTCACCGATGCGGAGCTGCGCGCGATCGTCGATACCGCGCATAGCCTCAACATGCGCGCCACGGCGCACGCGAGCGGCGCCGAAGGTACAGCCGCGGCGATCCGCGCCGGCTTCGACACGATCGAGCACGGCACCTTCGGGCAGGAGAACGAGGCGCGCCTCATGCGCGAGCGGGGCATCACCTTCTCGCCCACGCTTTCCGCGCTCAACTATCTGCGGGAAACGGTCGGAACCGGGGTCTATCCGCCCGACGTCGATGCACGGAACGCCGAAATCGCCGCTGTCATGGGCCGTATGTTCGGCGCGGCGCGGCGCGCCGGCGTCCGCATCGTGTTCGGAAGCGATTCGGGCGTCTTTCCTCATGGCCGCGGGATCGGTGAGGCGGAGCTGATGGCGCGTCTCGGCGGCATGACCGAGCGCGAGGTACTCGCCTCCGCCACCACGGTCGCGGCGGAGGTCCTTGGCCTTTCGAACGAGACGGGGAGGATCGCGACCGGCATGGCAGCCGACCTGATTGCGGTGGATGGCGATCCGCTGCGCGACCTTTCCGCGCTTCGCCGGGTCCGCTTCGTCATGGCGAGAGGGCGCGTCGTAAGGCAGGACTGATGGCCGGGGAATTGCCGCGTCGCTTCCGCAGGATCATCGCCGCCGTTCTGGCGCCGGCGGCCGCGCTGGCGGCGAGCCTCAGCCCGGGGGCCGCGGCGGCACAAGGGCAGGAGGTCGATTTCCACCGCTTGTTGCAGGCCCCGGACGCTCGCGAGGTCGGGCAGGTGCTGCGCGAGCTGTCGGCGCGCAATGTCTTCCCCGACCGCGTCGAGGTCGTGGCGACGCGCCGCTTCCCCATTGCAGGCCACGGGTTCGAGGCCCGCTTCATTCGCCATCGCGTCGATGGTTTCGTGCACTGCGGCGTGGCGCTCGTCCCGCGCGGCGCGGCGCCCGGCAGCCTCGCGGGGGTCGTCGACCTGCCGGGGGTCCGCTGGGATTTCCCGACGCGCAATCTTTCCGAATGGCAGGATTACGGCCGCCGCGCACTCGGGCGCTACATTCCCCGTTTCGTGGTCCTTGCCCCCTGCTTGCGCGGATCGGCCGTGGAGGCGGCGGGCTTCCGTATCGAGGCCGAAGGCGACCCTCAGGATGCGTTCGACGGTGCGGCCACCGACACCGTCGCTTTCGTGCACGCCGTCCGAGACGTGGTCCCCGAACTGGATTTCAGCCGGCTCGCGGTCTTCGGCTGGAGCCGCGGCGGCACCGTCGCCCTTCTCGCCGCAAGCCGAAGCCGCATCTTCAAGGCAGCCGTTTCGTTCGCGGGCCCGATGGATTTCTTCCGGGAAATGAATCGCTCGGATGCGTGGGCCGACGCGCTGCGGGCGGCCTATGTCTCCGGGCAGGCCCACAGTTGGGAGCACCAGCAGCTCGGCTTCTTCGTATACGGCCGGGATCGTCTGCCGCTCGGCGCATTGCGCGCGCGTCTCGTCGCCAGCTCTCCGCTCTACTTCAGCGAACGCCTGCCCCCGGTCCGGATTCACCAGGGCCGGGAGGACCGGAGCGTCGCCGCGGGCAATGCCCTGCGTATGCGCGAGGCCTTCCAGCGCGCGCATTCAACGCACCTGCATCAAACGATCATTCACGAGGGTTGGGGACACGACCTTCTGGAGAATGCCGAGGCAATGACCGAGGCCGGCGCGTTTCTCTGGCGACATATCGAAGCGTCCGGCGCCGGCACGCGCGCGGGGGCATCACGAACGGCGGCACGGGCCGAAGCGACGGCGCGATAACCGGCAGGCCTGTCCGGCCGCCGCTTGGCGTCGGGGCGGCTTGCGGCTAAAGGCCACGCCCATGCTGCGCCTGTCCGGACTCACCCTGCCGCTCGACCACGAGGCGGACGCGATGGCGCCCGCGATTTGCGCGCGGCTCGGCGTCGCGCCGGATCGCTTGCGCGGCTTCACGGTGTTCCGCCGCGGCAACGACGCGCGGAAGAAGAGCGCGATCCTGCTCGTCTACACGGTCGATGTCGATCTCGCCGACGAGGCCGAGGTGCTGGCGCGCTTCGCGAAGGACCACGACGTCCGCCGGGCGCCGGACATGGACTACCGCTTCCCGGTGCGCGCGCCCGAAGGCTGGCGCGGGCTGCGGCCCGTGGTCGTCGGCGCGGGGCCGTGCGGGCTGTTCGCCGGGCTGATCCTCGCGCAGATGGGCTTCCGGCCGATCATCCTCGATCGCGGCAAGATCGTGCGCGAACGCACGAAGGACACGTGGGGCCTGTGGCGCCGTTCGCAGCTCAACCCCGAATCCAACGTGCAGTTCGGCGAGGGCGGCGCGGGCACGTTCTCGGACGGCAAGCTCTACTGCCGCGTCAAGGACCCCCGCTTCCTCGGCCGCAAGGTGCTGGACGAGTTCGTGAAGGCCGGCGCACCCGACGACATATTGTTCGAGGCGCATCCCCACATCGGCACGTTCCGCCTCGTCACCATGGTCGAAAGCCTGCGCGAGACCATCGAGGCGCTGGGCGGCGAATACCGCTGGCAGACGCGCGTCGACGATCTGGAGCTGGACCGCGCGCCGGACGGGCGCCTGCGATTGCGCGGGCTTCATCTCCACGACGGCGACTTTCTGGAAGCCGACCACGTCGTCCTCGCCGTCGGCCACAGCGCGCGGTCGACCTTCGAGATGCTGCACCGGCGGGGCGTCCACATCGAGGCCAAGCCCTTCTCGATCGGCGTGCGCATCGAGCATCCGCAAGCGTGGATCGACGAGGCGCGCTACGGCAGGTTCGCGCGTCACCCGCTGCTCGGCGCCGCCGCCTACAGCCTCGCCCACCACTGCGCCGACGAACGCACCGTCTACAGCTTCTGCATGTGCCCCGGTGGACGCGTCGTCGCCGCGACGTCCGAGGAAGGCCGCGTCGTCACCAACGGCATGAGCCAGTATTCGCGCGCCGAGTTCAACGCCAATTCGGGCCTCGTCGTCGCCATCGAGCCCGCGCGCGACTATCCGGGCGGGCCGCTCGCGGGCATTGATTTCCAGCGCCACTGGGAATCGCGCGCCTATGCGGCGGGCGGATCGAACTACAACGCGCCCGCGCAGACGGTCGGCGACTTCCTCGCGGGCCGCGCGTCCACCGGGCTCGGAGAGGTGATCCCGTCCTACAAGCCGGGCGTCGCCATGACGGACCTCTCCACGTGCCTGCCCGCCTTCGCGGTCGAGGCGATGCGCGAGGCGCTGCCCGTCTTCGGGCGCCAGATCGCCCGCTACGATCACCCGGACGTGGTGATGACCGGCGTCGAGACGCGCACCTCCTCGCCGGTCCGGATCACGCGCGGCAAGGACTTCCAGAGCCTGAACACGGCGCGCCTGTTCCCGGCAGGGGAAGGCGCGGGCTATGCGGGCGGCATCCTCTCCGCCGCGATCGACGGGATCAAGGCCGCCGAGGCCGTCGCCGCCAGCATCGTGGCGCAGTGACGAGCGGCTTCGACGCGATCGTCCTCGGCGCCGGGGCGGCGGGGATGATGTGCGCGGCGACGGCGGGGGCGCGGGGCAAAAGCGTATTGCTCGTCGATCACGCCGACGCGCCGGGCAGGAAGATCCTGATCTCGGGCGGCGGGCGCTGCAATTTCACCAACATCCACACCGCCGCCGACCGTTACCTTTCGGGCAATCCGCACTTCGCCAAGTCGGCGCTCGGCCGCTACACGCCGCAGGACTTTCTGGCGCTCGTCGAGCGCCACGGCATCGCGTGGCATGAAAAGACGCTGGGACAACTGTTCTGCGACGGCTCGGCGCGGCAGATCGTCGACATGCTGGCCGGCGAGTGCGCGAAGGCGGGCGTCACGACCCGCCTTGGCAACCCGGCTTCCGCCATCGAACACCGCGACAACCGTTTCGTGGCAACGATCGGCGGACGAGATTACGCGGCGCCCGCGCTCGTCCTCGCCACCGGCGGACCGTCGATCCCGAAGCTCGGCGCGACCGGCTTCGCCTACGACGTCGCCCGCCGCTTCGGCCTGTCCATCGTCCACCCCCGCCCCGCGCTCGTGCCGCTGACGCTCGGCCCGGACGAGGCGCTGTTCCGTTCGCTCTCCGGCGTCTCCGCCGAGGTCGAGGTGCGCTGGCGGAAGACGCGCTTCCGCGAGGCGGCGCTGTTCACGCATCGCGGGCTTTCCGGCCCGGCCATGCTGCAAATCTCGTCCTACTGGCAGCACCGCACGCCGATCCATGTGGACTTCCTGCCCGATGCCGGGCCGGACTGGCTGATCCGTCGCAAGCAGGCGCAGCCACGCGCGTCGCTGAAACGCGTCCTCGCCGCCCTCCTCCCCGCGCGTCTCGCGGACGCCCTCGCCGAGCGCCTCGCGCTGGAGGGCGATCTCGGCAACCTCCCCGACAAGGCGCTCCGCGCGGCCGAGGCGCGCCTCGGCGGCTGGAGCTTCGCCCCCACCGGCACCGAAGGCTTCGCCAAGGCCGAGGTGACGGCCGGAGGCATATCGACGGACGGCTTGTCGTCGCGCACGATGATGGCGGCGCGCGTGCCCGGTCTCTACGCGATCGGCGAGGCCGTGGACGTCACCGGCTGGCTCGGCGGCTACAACTTCCAGTGGGCGTGGGCGAGCGGCCGGGCCGCGGGCGAGGCGGTCTAGTGCAGGCCCGCGCGCTTCGGTGATCCTCGCGCCGGTTCGGCGAGGAAGGCGTGTATATCGCGCGCGTCCGCCTTGGTGAGAACATCGGCGAAGCCCGCCATGCCCGCGTCCGCGAACGCCCCTTCAAGAACGATCTCGTCGAATACTTCGTGTACTTCGGGCGCCATCTTCCACAGGTTCGGATAGCCGCCGATCCCGTCCTTGCCGCCGTGGCAGCGTCCGCAATAGGCGCCGTAGAGCGCCCCGCCCCGCTCCACCGCCCCGGCATCGCCGCGATACTTGGCGGGCGCTTCGGTGAACGCGGTCTTCTCGCGCAGCGGCGGCAGTTCGGGCGCCGTGCCGCCCAGCTTGAAGACGATCAGCCGCTCGCGATTCTCGCGCTCGGCCGCCACCGCCCCCGGCGGATAGGCGACGTTGAGCGCGCCGCCGAAGCCCGCGTTCACCGCCACGTACTGCTCGCCGCCGATCACGTAGGACATCGGCGCCGCCATGATGCCGGTGCCGACATTGATCCGGTGCAGCACCTTGCCGGAGACGCCGTCGTAGACCGTGAGATAGCCGTCCGCCGATCCCTGCATGACGAGGCCGCTCGCGGTCGCCATCACGCCGCCGCTCCAGAACGGCAGTTCGCTGCTCGTCCACGCGATCTTGCCCGTCTTCGGGTCCCACGCCGTCAGCACGGCGTCGAAACGCGGCTTCGGCTGGCCGGGGAAGGCTTCTGTGGAATCGGCGCCGCCCTTGCCGAACGCGCCGAACGCCGGGAATGCGGCGATCGAGCCCTGAATGCCGCTGTAGGGCTTGTAGGGCTGGTCGTACATCTGGAAGGTCATCGGCGCCTGAAGCACCGGGATGTACACGAGGCCGGTCTTCTCGCTGTACGCCATCGGCGGCCAGTTGTGCCCGCCCGCTTCCGACGGCCAGACGAGCTTGGTCTCCTTCGAGTAGTCGGACTGCTCGGTGAAGACCGGCCGCCCGGTTTTGAGGTCGACGCGCTCCGCCCATGTGACGGTCGTGAATTTCTCCGCCGAGAGAAGCTCGCCGGTCACGCGGTCGAGCACGTAGAAGAAGCCGTTCTTCGGTGCCTGCATGATGACCTTGCGCGGCTTGCCGCCGAACTCGATGTCGGCAAGCACCATGTTCTGCGTCGCGGTATAATCCCAGCTGTCCTGCGGCGTCGTCTGATAGTGCCACACCTTGCGGCCCGTATCGGCATTGACCGCGACGATCGAGGAGAGGAACAGGTTGTCGCCGCCGCCGGGGCTGCGTGACCACAGGGGATGCGGCATACCGTTGCCGGTGCCGAGATAGACGATGTTCGTGTCGGGGTCGTAGACGATGGAATCCCAGACCGTGCCGCCGCCGCCGAGATCCCAGCGCGAGTCCGGGCTCCATGTCTTCCGGGCTTCGGCGACTTCGGGATGCTCGTCCGGCCCTGCGCCCGGCACGGTGAAGAAGCGCCACGCGAGCTTGCCGGTCTTGCGGTCGTAGGCGCTCGCGTAGCCGCGCACGCCCATCTCCGCGCCGCCGTTGCCGATGACGACGGTCTTGCCCGAAACGCGCGGCGCGCCGGTGATGGCGTAGCTGCGCGTGCGGTCGGTGATCGTGTCGACCTTCCACAGCTCCTTGCCGCTCGCCGCATCGACGGCGGCGAGCCAGCCGTCGAGCGTCGCCACGTAGACGACGCCGTCCGCGACATCGACGCCGCGGTTCACGGCATCGCAGCAGGTCCGGCGCGCGAACTGGCCGTCGACCTCGGGGTCGTACTGCCACTTGAGCGCGCCGGTCTTCGCGTCGAGCGCGTAGACGACGCTCCACGGGCCGGTGAAGTACATGATGTTATCGACGACGACCGGAGTCGACTCGACGCCGCGGTGGGTGCGGCCGCGCACGACGAAGTCGGTGAACTCCCAGGCGACGCCCAAAGTTTCCACGTTCCCGGCGTCGATCGCGGTGCCGGTGTAGTAATAGGCCGTCGCGCGCTGCCAGTCTGGCATGGACGGCGCGCCGCACGCGGCGGCGAGGGACAGGGCGGCAAGCGCCGCGATCCTGACCGAACGGACCCATGCGATCATTACCGTTCCCCTCCCCTTTACGCCTGCACTCAGAACTTCTGACGCACCTCGATCCCGATCGTGCGCGGACGCAGCGTCGTCGCATAGTCATTGCCCGATCCGAGGTTGGTGTCGATCCACGGCTGCACGTCGAAGATGTTGTTGAAGTAAAGCCGCAGCTCGGTCGAGCCGTTGTCGGCCGAGATCGAGGCGTTCACGACGTCATAGCCCTCGCGGAACTCCGCGAGGTTCGGAACGAGGCCCATCTCGGCATCCGAGAAGGTGACGGCCTGCACGCGGTCGAACATCCGCCGCGCCTTGCTCTGGTACTGATATTCGGCGCGGGCCTGCGCGCGCCACCCGGAGCCGACGTCGAAGCCGTAGCTGGCGAAGGCGCTCGCCATCCACTTCGGCACGGCGAGCACCTCGTCGTCGTCCTGCGCGCTGGTGCCGGGCGCCGCATCGGTGATCTTCGCGCTCGTGTATGTCGCGTTGCCGCCGATCTGGAAGCCGGGCACGACCGTGAAGCGCCCCTCGACCTCGGCGCCCTTCACCTCGGCGCTGCCGGCGTTGCCGGTGAAGGCGAAGCCGCAGTTGATGAGGTTGAGCTGCTGCTGGATCTTCTTCCAGTCGGTGAAGAACACGGCGCCGTTCAGCGTCACGCGGCCGCCCGCGAACTGGTTCTTGGTGCCGAGCTCGTAGCTCCAGAGGTTGTCGGACTCGAAGCTGTCGGGCGCCGCGGTGAGGCCGAGGCGCTCGAGATCGGCCGCGCAGAGCACGGGGTTGATCTGGAAGCGGTTCGGGCCGCCGGGGCGGAAGCCCTTCGCCGCCGAGGCGAAGATCATGGTGTCGGGCGTCGGCTTGTACGAGACGCCGACCTTCGGATTGACGCCCTTCTCGTTGCTCTTGCGGCCCTCGACGAGCGTCAGCCCGCCGTTGAAGGGGCCGTTGCCCATAATGTCGACTTCCTGCCTGATCTGGAACAGGCGGACACCGGCGGTCACGTCGAGACGATCGGTGATCGAGAAGGTCGCCTCGCCGAACGCCGCGTACTGCTTCGTCTTGGTCGTCGTGTCGCCGACATAGCCGGTGGTGGTTCCGATGATCGGCTCGGCGCCGGGCGTGTCGACGATCTGGTAAAGATTGTCGTCCTGCCAGGAATAATAGAGGCCCGCGACCCACTTCAGCCGGTCAGCGGGACCACCCGACGAGAGGCGGACTTCCTGGCTGAACTGCTTCGTGTGGCTGGCGGAGAGGTTGTTGCTGGTGAGCGGGAACATCGGCGGCACCAGCCCACCGACGAAGAAGCTGTAATCACGCCACCAGTCCAGCCGGCGATCGAAGTAAGCGGTGAGCGAGGTGAACTGCACCGCGCCCAGCGACTTGCCGATGTCGAGGCTGTAAATCCCCGTCTTGTCGGTGGTGCGCTGCGGCAGGCGGAACGAGGAGGTCAGCTTCTCCGTGTCGCCGAGGAAGAACTGCGACGGGTTCTTCAGCTCATAGCGCTGGTAGAACAGCGCCGGGCGGATCGCCCATGTCGCGTCCGGCTCCCACTGGAACGACAGGCGTCCGACGAAGCTGTCCGCCTTGTTGTGGTTCGAGGAGGAGCGGCCGGAGAGCGCATCCTGCACGAGCGGCGTGTAGTCCGGCGACGGCGTGCTCGAATAGTTGGAGTTGCGCACGAGGCCGGGCGCGTTGTCGATGTAGCCGCCGTCGCGGCGGTAGAGGAAGCCGGTGCGCATGGCGAGCTTGTCCGTCACCAGCGGCAGGTTCAGGATGCCCTCGACGTTGTAGGAGGGGTCGCCGTGCGCCGTGGCGGCGAAGCCCGCGGCGGCGCTTCCCGAAAGCGCCGACACGTCCGGCCGCGCGCTCACGTACTTGATCGCGCCGCCCATCGAGCTGCCGCCGTAGAGCGTGCCCTGCGGCCCCTTGAGGACCTCCAGCCGCTCCATGTCGAAGAAGATCGGATCGAACGCGCCGCTGAACGTGGTCGCGATCGTCACCAGCGAGATGTCGTCGAGGTAGATGCCGACGGTGGGCGACGACGCCACGGTGCTGACACCGCGGATGTTGTAGTTGCCGAGGCCGCGCTCGACGTTCGAGAAGGACAGGCCCGGCACGCTGCGCATGATGTCCTTCACGTCGACCGCGCCGCGCTCGCGAAGCTGGTCCCCGGTCATCGCGTTCACCGAGATCGGCACGTCCTGAAGCCGCTCGCTCGTCTTGCGCGCCGTCACCACGATCTCGCCCGCATCGAGCGTCGGAGCGGTTTCGGCCTCCTGCGCCATCGCCGAGGCGCCGAGCGCGATCGACGAGACGCCGAGCGCCAGCAGGCCGCGGCTGAAAGTGGCAGAAAATGCGTTCTTCTTCATGAGTTTCCCCTCTTTTGTCGTTCGCCGCCGGGCCTTCGCCTCCGGATGAGCGGGCTGAGTTCGCACCATGCGGCGCGCGCGTCGCAACGTCCTTTCCATTTTCCCGAACTTTGTTTGCGCTACCCCGAACACGCCGGCCCCCGCGCGGATTTGGCGCCCGCTCATAGATTTTTCGCGGCGCCGCAAAAGCGCGGCAAGGCAACATCTTCCACCCTCCGGGAAACACGCACCTCAAAGGGCAAGCCCATGACCACGCCCCCCATAGACTGGCACGCACGCGCCGCCGCGATCACCCTCCCCGTCCGCCCGTTCATCGACGGGCGCTTCGTCGAGTCCACCGGCGCCGAGCGCTTCGATTCAATCAATCCGGCCGCGAACAGGCCGGTCTGCACGCTTCCGGCGGGCACGGCCGAAGACGTCGACCGCGCGGTCGCCGCCGCCCGGCGCGCCTTCGAGGACGGCCGCTGGGCAAAGGCGACACCGCTTCAGCGCAAGGCCGTGCTGCTGCGCATCGCCGAGCTGATCGAGGCGAACGCGGACGACCTCGCGCTGATGGACTCGCTGGAGATGGGCAAGGCGATCTCCGCCGCGCGCGCCGAGATCGCCTTCGCCACCGGCTTCTTCCGCTACTACGGCGAGGCGGTCGACAAGCTCTACGGCACCGTCGCCCCTTCCGACGGCATCACGCTTTCGCTCGGCCTGCTGGAGCCGCGCGGGGTCGTCGGCGCCATCGTGCCGTGGAACTTCCCGCTCATCAACGCAGTGCTGAAGGCCGCCCCCGCGCTCGCGGCGGGCAACAGCGTCGTCCTGAAACCCTCCGAGATCGCCTCGACCTCGGCGCTGAAACTCGCCGAAATCGCGGCGGAGGCGGGCCTTCCGGACGGCGCGCTCAATGTCGTGCCCGGGCTCGGTCCCACGGTCGGGCAGGCGATCGGCCGCCACGGCGGCATCGACCTTGTCAGCTTCACCGGCTCCACCGCGACCGGCCGCCTGTTCATGACCTACGCCGGACAATCGAACGGCAAGCCGCTGCTCCTCGAATGCGGCGGCAAGTCGCCGCAGGTGGTCTGCGGCGACATGGCGGACGACCTCGACGCCGTCGCGGCGCGCGTCGCCCACGACGCCTTCTGGAACCAGGGGCAGTGGTGCGCGGCGAAAACGCGCCTGATCGTCGAGGACGGTTTCCACGACCGGCTCGTCGAAGCCGTGATCAGGGCGGCCGCAGAGCGCGTCCCCGGCGATCCGCTCGACCCCGCCACCAACTTCGGCACGATCGCGACCCGAGGCCAGCTGGGCAAGGTCCGGGGCTTCATCGACCATGCCCGCACCGAGGGCGCGAACGTCGCGTTCGACGGCGGCACGTGGGGCGAAACCTCGACCGCGCCCGCGATCCTCACCGACGTGCGCCCGGACATGACCGTCGCCTGCGAGGAGGTGTTCGGGCCGGTGCTCTCGGTCATGCGCTTCCGCGACTTCGACGAGGCGCTCGCCATCGCCAACGACACCGCCTACGGCCTCGCCGCCAGCATCTGGACCCGCGACGCCCGCCGCACGCAGGCGGCGGCGCGCGGCATCCGCGCGGGGCGCGTCACCGTGCGCGCGAGCGCCGCGGCGGGCGAGCACTCCGGCTTCGCGCTCGGCGCGGAACCGTGGGGCGCCTCGGGCTTCGGCATCGAGGGCGGCATGGAGGGGCTGCGCTCCTACTGCCGGTTCAAGTCCGTGGAGATCGTCTGCTGATGCGCGCGGCACACGCACCGGCGGAAACGGGCGGCTCTCTGGACACGCCGCCGGGCGACCGTATAGTCGGCGCGCTGCATTTTTCAGGGACGCGCGCGTTGAACAACAGCCTCGACACCGCCCAGACCGGCTTCGATCCGACGCTCCGGTCTGTCGTCGAAGCCCTGAACGCGGACATCGAACGCTATCCCGGGCCGGTCGGCAACGCCTTCCGGCTGGTGCCGGACAGCGACATCCTGCGCGGCCGGTATCACGGGATGACGATCCGGCCCGGTTTTTCGATGGTGCTTTCCGACCTGCATTACACCGCGGAGAATCTCTACCACCACGTTTGCGGCGACTACATGAAACTGCACTTCAGGCTGTGCGGCGGCAGCGTGATCGGCAGCGAACAGAAAGAGGACGTCGCGGTTCCGGCGGGCCGCATGTCTTATCTCGTCCAGCCGCCCGACAGCGTGAAATACGAGCGCGTGGGCGCGGAAAGCCACGAACGCTCCATCACGATGATCTGCAGCAAGGACTTCATGTCGGAACTGCTTTCGCCGAACACGCCCGACCTCCCCGTCCCGATCGCGGACTTCCTGCGGGCGCGCGGGCCGCGGTTCACCCATAGCGGCCTGCCCATGCCGCCGCAGATACGCCCCATCGTCGAGGATATTCTGAGCCCGCCGCAGACGGGTCCTCTCGGCAACCTGATGATGGAAGCAAAAGCGCTGGAACTTCTTTGCTTCGCGATCAAGCAGATCCTCGGCAGCGCGCGCACGGCGGACAGCATCCGCCCGCGCGACCGCCGGAAGATCGAGGACCTCTGCCAGATGCTCGACGAGGACACGCAGGCCTCGCTCTCGATTGCCGACCTCTGCCGCCATCTCGCGTGGAACGAGACGCAGATGATGGAGTGCTTCAAGCAGGTGACGGGCACGACGATCTCCAACTACCGCCAGCGCGTGCGCATGGACAACGCGCTCAGGCAGCTCTGCGATACCGACGCCTCGATCACCGAGGTGGCGTTCAATGCGGGCTACGAGCACCCCAGCAACTTCGCCACCGCCTTCAAGCGCACGTTCGGCTTCTCGCCGCGGCTGGCCCGCGCGCGGCTGAACTAGAGAGCCCCCGCACAGGCATTGCGGCGCCCCGCAAAGGAAGGCGCGCGCCTGCCGTGCCAGAATGGCCCGCAAGGTCCGCCGCAACGAGGTTACGATGATGAACTCCGCCGCCAGCTTCAGCCCCGACTATCGCAGCGCGCGCGCCAAGTTCCTCGAGGAGGCCGCGGCGGCGGGCGGGGCGCTCGAAGCCGTCGCGCACCCCGAACGCGGCCCGGACGGCGGCGAGATTTTCACCGATGTCGCCGCGTTCGGCGTCGAGGGCGCGGAGCGCGTGCTGGTGCTGATCTCGGGCACGCACGGCGTCGAGGGCTTCTGCGGGTCGGGCGCGCAGGTCGACCTGCTGCGGCGCGGCGAGATCGCGCGCCGTCCCGGGGGCGTCGGCATCCTGATGATCCACGCGGTCAACCCCTACGGCTTCGCGTGGCTGCGCCGCGTGACGCACGAGAACATCGACCTCAACCGCAACTGGATCGACTTCTCCCGGCCCCTCCCCGAAAACCCCGGCTACGACGTGCTGCATCCCGCGATCTGCCCGCCGGTGTGGGACGAAGCCGCGCAGGCGGCGTCGGCGGCGGCGGCGGCGCGCTACGCCGAGGAACACGGCGCGCTCGCCATGCGCGCGGCGATGATGGGCGGGCAATACGCTTACGCCGACGGCCTGTTCTACGGCGGCAAGGGGCCGAGCTGGTCGCGCGCCACGCAGGGCGCGATCCTGACGCACTATCTGGCGAACGTCGCCAAGGTCGGCATCATCGACTACCACACCGGCCTCGGCCCGTGGGGCTTCGCCGAGCAGATCATCGTCACCTCGCGGGACAGCGACGGCTTCCGCCGCGCCGCGCGCTGGTACGGCGCGGCGCTCGCCTCGGTGGCGGACGGCCTGTCGGCGTCGGTGCGGATCGAGGGCGACGGCCTCAGCGCCGCCCCCGCCCTGCTGCCCGGGGCCGAGATCACCGGCATGGCGATCGAGGTCGGCACGCTGCCCACCGATCAAATCCTTGCGGCGCTGCAGGCCGATTGCTGGCTCCACGCGCACGGCGACCCCGCCGCCCCCGCCGCGAAGCCGATCAAGGACGCGATCCGGGGCGCCTTCTACGGCGACAGCGACGACTGGAAGGGCATGATCGCCGGACAGTCGCTGCTCGCCGTGCGGCAGGCGCTCGCCGGGCTCTCCGAAGGCTGAACGGCGCCTCCCCCTCTGGCGCAACGCGTGCAAAGATGAGATGCACGCGGAAACAGAAGCCGGCGGGGGAGGTAAGATGCGTCATTTGCCGTGGATCGTGTTTGCGGTGGTGGGCGCGTTCGCGCTTGGAGTGATCGCGACGGAGCGCGGCGAGCCGATCAACGCGCTGTGGATCGTGACGGCGGCGGTCTGCCTGTTCCTCGTCGCCTACCGCTACTACGCGCTCTACATCGCCCGGCACGTGATGCGGCTCGATCCGAACCGGCCGACGCCCGCGCTGCGCCGCGCCGACGGCCTCGACTACGTGGCGACCGACCGCACCGTGCTGTTCGGGCACCACTTCGCGGCGATCGCGGGCGCCGGGCCGCTCGTGGGGCCGGTGCTCGCCGCGCAGATGGGCTACCTGCCCGGCACGCTGTGGATTCTCGCGGGCGTCGTCGTCGCGGGCGCGGTGCAGGACTTCATGGTGCTGTTCATCTCGATGCGCCGCGACGGGCGCTCGCTCGGCGAGCTGGTGCGCATGGAAATGGGCGCGGTCGCGGGCACGATCGCGCTGTTCGGCACGCTGATGATCATGATCATCCTGCTCGCCGTGCTGGCGCTCATCGTCGTGAAGGCGCTCGCCGAAAGCCCGTGGGGCATGTTCACCGTCGCGGCCACCGTGCCGCTCGCGATGGCGATGGGCGTCTATGCGCGCTGGATACGGCCGGGCAAGGTCGGCGAGGTGTCGCTGATCGGCTTCGCCGGGCTGATCCTCGCCATCGTCTACGGCCAGCAGATCGCGGCATCGCCCGTGTGGGGCACGGTCTTCACCTTCACGCCCGTGCAGCTCTGCTGGCTGCTGATCGGCTACGGCGCGGTCGCGTCCGTGCTGCCGGTGTGGCTGCTGCTGGCGCCGCGCGACTACCTCTCCACCTTCCTCAAGATCGGCGCCATCGCCGCGCTTGCGCTGTGCATCGTCATCATGGCGCCGCCGCTCCGGATGCCCGCGCTCACGCAGTTCGTGGACGGCAGCGGGCCGGTGTGGGCGGGATCGCTGTTTCCGTTCCTGTTCATCACCATCGCCTGCGGCGCCGTCTCGGGCTTCCACGCGCTGATCGCCAGCGGCACGACGCCGAAGCTGATCGCGAACGAAAGCCACGCGCCGCTCATCGGCTACGGCGCGATGCTGATGGAGGCCTTCGTCGCCGTCATGGCGCTGGTCGGCGCCTCGATCCTCGATCCCGGCATCTACTTCGCGATGAACAGCCCGACGGCGGTGCTGGGCCCGGACGCGGCGAGCGCCGCGGCGGCAGTGACGAACATGGGCTTCCCGATCACCGCGGAGGCGCTGACGCAGGCCGCGAGGGACGTCGGCGAGGCGACGATCATCTCGCGCACCGGCGGCGCGCCGACGCTCGCCGTCGCGATGGCGGAAATCTTCAGCCACGTGATCGGCGGGCCGGGCATGAAGGCCTTCTGGTACCACTTCGCGATCCTGTTCGAGGCGCTGTTCATCCTGACGGCGGTGGACGCCGGAACGCGCGCCGGGAGGTTCATGCTGCAGGACCTGATCGGCCTTGCCGCGCCGGGCTTCCGCGACACGAAGGCGCTGCTGCCCGGCCTTGTCGCCACGGGGCTCTGCGTCGCGGGCTGGGGCTTCTTCCTCTATCAGGGCGTCACCGATCCGCTCGGCGGCGTCAACACGCTGTGGCCGGTGTTCGGCATCTCGAACCAGATGCTGGCGGCGATGGCGCTGATGTTCTGCACCGCCGTGCTCTTCCGCATGAAGCGGGACCGCTATGCGTGGGTGACGGCGATCCCCACGGCGTGGCTGCTCGTCTGCACGGTGAGCGCGGGCACGCTCAAGCTGTTCTCGCCCGACCCGAAGATCGGCTTCCTCGCGCACGCGGCGAAGTTCTCGGAAGCCGCGGCGCGCGGCGAGGTGCTCGCCCCCGCGAAGTCGATGGCGGAGATGCACCGCATCATCTTCAACGACCGCATCGACGCCGCGCTCTGCGCGCTGTTCCTCGCCGTCGTGCTCGCGCTGCTCGGCTTCGCGGTCCGGACCTGCCTCGAGGCGCGCCGCAGCCGCGAGCCCACGGCGCGCGAAATCCCGGCCGCCGCGGTGCCCGCCGAATGACCGGGCTCCTTGCGCGCCTGCGCGAAACCGCGCACCTGATGGTCGGCCTGCCGAGCTACGAGGCCTATCTGAGGCACATGGCCGAGCGCCATCCCGACCGGCAGCCGATGAGCGAGGCAGAGTTCTTCCGCGACCGCCAGCAGGCCCGCTACGGCGGGAAGAACGGCGGCCGATGCTGCTGAACCGCAGGTCTGCCGGCCGGCCGGGAAAGCCCTATTGCAGGTAAAGCGAGCGGAGCCGCGCCAGCTGGACCGCGTTCAGGCCGATCTCCTGCTCAAGGTAGGCCGGGACCGATCCCCAGCGCGCCTCGATCACATCGAAGGACACCGCGAGGTAAGGCTTGCCGTCGGACGCGGAGAGCGAAGGCGGCTTGGCGGTCTCCGGCTCCTTCCGGTACCTGATGAAATAGGCATAGACCGGATTGACCGTCGCCAGCGCGTCCGGGATCGGCGCGACTTCCCACTCGACGCGGCGATGATCCTCGGACAGCAGGTAATCGGCATAGATGGTCTCGCGGTCCACGCCGAGCGCGCTCAGCACCAGCGCCGCCGCCAGCCCCGTGCGATCCTGCCCCGCCGAGCAGTTGAACAGCATCGCCCCCTCGTCGGCGAGCAGCCGATCGAAGAGCAGCCGCACCTGCGGCGCGATCAGCGTGGGCAGCACGGTGTACATGTCCTTGATCGCCGCCTCGGTGCCGCCCTTTTCCTTCAGCGCCGTCCGGATCGTCTCCAGCAGCGGCGCGAAGGAATAGCCCACGGCGTTGTAGCGGATGCCGTCGAGCCGGGTCGGCGCGAGGATACGCTCCTCGTCGGAGCGCAGGTCGACGATGTTCGCGATGCCGAGCGCGCGGACGGCAGCGACATCCGCGTCGGTCAGCATCGGCTGCGCGCCCGCGCGATAGATGCGGCCCCAGCGCACACTCTTTCCGCCGGTCCCGACATAGCCGCCGATGTCGCGGAAATTGGACGCCTGTTCCAGCTTCACGATGCGTTCCGGGGCGGCAAGCTCGACAGGCGCGGCAGGCGTCTCGCGCGCGATCGCCTGCGCGCCCGCGGGCGGCTGGATGCAACAGGCGAGAAGCGGCGCGAGGCCGATCAGCAGTGCATGTCTCATATCTCGACTCTCCCTGTTCCGGCCCCTGTTTCGGCCCGTGTTCCGGTGGGCGGCACGGCCTCGATGTCCGCCAGTCTCGACGCGGCGGCTGCCAGCAGAAAAGCGACGATAAAGCCGTCGAGCGCCGAAGTCCCGGTGATGCCCACCCCATATTCGCTGAATGTCGCCACGGCGCTGGCCGCGCACCAGATCGCCAGATTGCGCCAGCGCACATCCGCCGCCGTCATCCTGCCGAAGATCGCCTGCTGGATCAGGATCGCGGCGGCGGGCGGAAACACCAGTCCGAGCAGGACGAGATAGCTTACGAAGGCGTTCTGGACGCCGGCGAGCGCGATCAGCCCGCCGATGATCGCCGTGACGATCACGATTTTCGTGAAGGAAACCTGCCTGACCCAAGTGGATGTCACCAGCGCCGACGAATAGAGCGTCATGATTCCGTTCTGCGCCAGGCCAAGCGGCAACAGGATCGTCAGAAGCGCCGGCATACCGAGCATGATGAGCACTTCCGCCGGATCGCCGCTCCGGGCGACGAGCCCCGCCGCCGCATAGCAGCCGATCACGATCGCCCAGACCGGACCCAGCGCCATGCCGGCCGCGATCATCACGTCTCGCGGGCGGCGAATGAAGCGGCTGTAGTCGGGCAATATGATGCAGCCGATGACGAAGGAGCCGATGATCGCCGATATTCCCCTGCCGAGCGGCATGGCGGCGTCGGCCGCCGTATCCACCGACTCCAGCTTCGGCAACGCCATCAGCGCGACGAAGATCAGGAGCAGCGCCAGCAGCGGAACGAAGATCAGCGGCACCCGCGCGATCACCGAAAAGCCGAAGATCGCGATCGCGCCGATGGCGAGCGTCGCGCCGACGATGCCGAGCGCGAGCGGCGGCGGCGCACCGAACGCGCGGCGGATGCCGCCGACCGCCAGTTCGCCGATAAAGCCCATCTCGACGGCGAACCAGCCGAGCAGCGCGATCCCGAGCGCGGCGGTCAGTACCCGGGCGCCCTTGATGCCGAAGGCCTGCTCGGCGAGCAGCGCGGTCGAGCGCCGCGTCCGGACGCCGGCATAGGCCATCAGCATGGCTAGCGCGGCGGTCAGCCCGCACCCCGCGACGATGACGGTCATCGCGTCGAACAGGCCGTAGTCGCGACCGATCGCGCCGCCCAGGATGATGATGGGCACCCCCATGATCGAGCCGATCAGGATGAGCATGATCGACGCGGCGGAGCGATCGGCGCGCTCGGCGGGCACGGGTTCGCGCGGGAATTCATTGCTCATTCGACAAGATCTCTTCTGAATGCTTTCCCGCGCGCCGTGCCGGAAACGCGGATGTCAGGGCATGTCGTATCCGACGATGGTCTTGGCGCGCGGCCGCGGAAAGCAATGCTTGCTGTGCGTCAGCCCGGCCCGGACGATCCCTTCCGCGATGCAGACGGTGGCCGGGATCGGGTCGATGACCGGAATCGTGTGGCCGCGTTCGGCCAGACAGGTTTCGATCGCCGCCGCGCAGCCCAGAAAGCCGGTGCAACCCAGCACGATGACATCGGCATCGTCCTGCTCGACCGCCTCCAGCGCGCACGCGCCGAGCCGCTGCTTCGCCTCGTCGATCCGCGGCTCCAGTTCGAGCACGGGGATGTCGACCACCTTGATGGATACCAGCTTTTCCTGAACGCCGCAGACGCGCACCAGATTGCGGACCATCGGCTTCACCGAATTCAGGACGGTGACATAGCCGAACCTCTGCCCCAGCATCGCGGCCAGGTGCATCGACGTCTCGCCCGGCCCCAGCACCGGGATCGACAGCATTTCGCGCGCCGGCTTCACGCCCGGATCGGCCATGCAGTCGACGATGACGGCGTCCGCGCCCGAGCGTTCGGCCTTGATCGCTTCCGCGATCGTGGCGGGGATCGCCAGCGCCTCGTCATATTCGCTTTCGATCGAGGGCGGGCCCGATTCGATGAGCGAATGCGTGATTGTCAGTCCGGCATGGACAAGATGCGCGACGTCATCGAGCGAACGGACGCCCTTGGTCGTCACCGGCGTCACGATATGGATGCGCATTGCGGCGGATCTCCTCCCGGCAGTGTTCGGTCAAGCGGATTGGTCGACGGTCTCGGTCAGCTTGCCGGCCGTGCCGCCGCGCAGATAGTCGTCGGTCTTCTTCAGCCAGTCCTCGCGGCGCGGCGACCACATGTCGATCTCGACGACGCGGCCGATCATCTCCGCGCCGTGCGGGAAATTGGGCGGGATCACCATCACCTCGCCCGCGTGCAGGTCGCGCGTCCGGGTCTTCGCCTCGTCGAACCAGAAACGCATCGTGCCCTCGATCACCTGCGTCACCTGCTCGTTTTCATGCGCGTGGAGCGGCACGACGAAACCGTCGTCGAAATAGATGCGCGCGATCGTCATCTTCTCGCCGGTCACGATCTGCCGGCTCATGCCCTCGGCCACCGTCTCGAGCGGCACGTCGTCCCATTTCAGGATCTCAACCATCGACATACTCCCTCTTGCCGGCGATCACCGGCGTCAGCCAATCCCGGCGGCCCGCGTCCCGCCCGTGAACGATCTCGTGGAACGCCGCCCGCAGCCGGCGCGTCACCGGGCCGATCGCGCCGTCGCCGATACGGATGTGGTCGACCGATGCGATCGGCGCGATCTCGGTCGCAGTGCCGGTGAAGAACAGCTCGTCCGCCACGTAAAGCAGCTCGCGCGGCATGGGCTGCTGCTCGAACGCGATGCCGAGGTCGCGGGCGATGGCGATCACCGCCGAACGCGTGATGCCCGAAAGGATGCTGCCGTCGACCGGCGGCGTGACGAGCACACCGTCGCGCACGGCGAAGATGTTCTGCCCGCTGCCCTCGCTCACCATGCCGTCGGGCGACAGCGCGATCGCCTCGGCAAAGCCGTTCGCGATCGCATCGAGCTTGATCAGCGTCGCGTTGTTGTAGTGGCCCGCCGACTTGGCGAGCGCCGGGAACGTGTTGGGCGCCGGCCGGTTCCACGAGGAAACGCAGACGTCGATGCCGCGGTCCGCCGCGGACTGATCGAGATAGCTGCCCCACTGCCAGGCCGCGATATAGGTTTCCACCGGGTTGCCGATCGCGGCCATGCCCATGTCGCCGTAACCGCGCATCACCATCGGCCGCAGATAGCATTGCTCCAGCCCGTTGGCCGCGACCAGATCGAGGCAGGCGCGTTCCAGCGCCTCGAGCGAATACGGCAGGTCGATGCGGTAGATGCGACAGGAGTCCTGCAACCGCCGCAGATGCTCGCGCAGGCGGAAGACCGCCGGGCCCGCGTCCGTCGCATAGCAGCGTATCCCTTCGAACACCGACGATCCGAACTGCACGCCGACCGACAGCACATGCACCTGCGCATCCGCCCAGCGGACGTGGCGGCCGTTGTGCCAGATGAATTCGGGCGCACTGATTGATTTGCCCATAAAGCCGTTCCCTTGCGAACCGGCAGCGGCGGGCGGAGGCACAGGCCGTACCCGCCCGCCGGCGCCTTTTTCAGAACTTGTACTGGAGTTCCACGCCGTAGCTGCGCGGCGGGCTGAAGGTGCGCGTGAACTGCCCCGCGAAGGGAGACAGGCTCAGCGCCTGCTGCGTGTCGAGCAGGTTCTCGACGAACAGCTTGACGCTGTACCGGTCGTGCTCGACGCCGATCCGCGCATCGACGAACGTCTTGTCCTTGATGGGGAAGACCTCGTTGACGCGCAGGAACATGCCGCCCTGATAGCGATAGTCGACGCGGCTCACGAAATCGAGCGTGTCGCTCAGCGGCTCCTGCCACTGCATCGACGCATTGGCCGTCCATTTCGGCGTGACCGGCGCCTGCGTGCGCGCCGCGTCCTGCACCACGGCGTCGGTATAGCCGACGCCGCCCGAGAACCGCAGCTTGTCGGTCGCGCGCAGCGACAGGTCGGCCTCGAAGCCGGTGATCTTGGTGTTCGGGATGTTGGTGGTGGTGCGGAACGGCGGCGTGGCGATGGTCTGCGTCACCTGCTGGTTCGAATAGTCGATACGGAACGCCGCGGCGTTGAAGGTCAGCATGTCGTCGAAGAGCTGGCTCTTGAGGCCGATCTCGTAGTTCTTCGTCGATTCCGGCAGCGCACGGTTGCCCGAATTGAAGAAGCCGAAGCGATACCCTTCCGAATAGGTGAGATAGGTCATGATCCTGCTGGTCCAGGAATAGGAAAGCTGGACCTTGGGCGTGAAGGCGCTGTCCTTCGCCTTCAGCGAGTCGACCAGGTTGCCGTCCGGATCGGGGGCCGGAATGGGCGTGTTCGTCCGGGGATCGGTGACGCGCGTGTTGCGGGCGTTGTCCTCGTCGTAGCGGCCCGCAACGGTGAGCTCGAGACCGTCGACGATGTCATACGACGCCTGCGCATAGACGCCCCAGATCTTGTCGAGCTTGCGGTCCCAGCGGTTGAGCAGATAGGTGCGCGACACCGTGGGTCCGGCGATCAGCTGCCCGGCGCCCAGATGCGTGTAGGACAGACGCCGCGCCAGCTCCAGCCCGACCACCCAGCGCAGACGCTGGTCCGATGCGGAGGTCAGGCGGATGTCCGCGCTGTAGGTCTCGAAATCGTCGGTCAGGTCCTGGAACTCGTCGATCACCTGTCCGGGCGCGGCGGCCTCGCCGAAGGTCTCGGCGCCGAACAGCGTGCGGCTCGCGGGCGCCGGGCCGCCCTCGTAGTTCACGGTGCCGAACAGGTCCTGGTTGATGTCCTGATAGGCGAGCACGGTGGAAAAGGTCGCGAAGTCGAGATCGGCCTCGGTCCGCAGCGAGACGTCGACCAGCCTGCGATTTTCGCGGCCCAGATACCCCTTGCGGCGCATCGGGCCGGGATTGGCGGCGGTGCGGAACTCGTCGACCAGCGCGGCATTGCTGATCTTGTCGACGGTGCCCGGCACCGAGCCGTGCGAGTCGGTGATCGAGGCGCGCAGGTCGAAGCTCAGCGTCTCGCCGGGCGTGAACAGCAGCCGCGCCCGTCCGGTCGTCTGCTGGCGCGCATCGACCGCGCCGGTACCGTTGGCGGTCTTCACGATGCCGTCGGTGTCGTTGAAATAGCCGCTGACCGAATAGAACAGCGTATCGTCGACGATCGGGCCGGAAACCCCGCCCGAAAGCTTGATGTCGTTGCCGCGCGCATAGGACGCCTGCACCCGCCCCTCGAACTCCTGGCTCGGCTTGCGCGTCACGATGTTGATCGCGCCGCCGATCGCGCCGGCGCCGTAGAGCGCGCCCTGCGGCCCCTTCAGCACCTCGATGCGCTCGACGTCGAGCAGCGTGCCCTGCTCCATCGCGTCGATCGAGGTCGCCTTCACCCCGTCGATCACGAAGGCGACAGGCGGCCAGCCCTGCCGGCCGGAGGTGATGCCGCGGATCGTGATGTTGCTCTCGCCGGAACGGAAGCCCTTTCGCAGGATCACGTTGGGCACCATGTCGGCGATGTCCTGAATCTGGTCGATACCGGCCGCGGCAATATCCTTCGCGCCGAAGGCCACGATGGAATCGGGGACGTTCTGCAGGCTTTCCGCGCGCAGACGCGCGGTGACGACGATGGCGCCGTCTTCGACCACCGGATCAGCCGCGGCCGCCCCCTGCGCCAGCGCAACCCCTGCCGCCAGCGGGGTCAAGGTGGTCGCCGCCAGCAGAACCTGAATCATCTGTCTCATTGTCTTCCACTCCCTAATTAAATTGCTGTTCTTATGATTGTTTCGGCTCGCTCATCGGTCCGGCACCAGCACCAGCCCTCCCCGGCTTTCCCCGGCCTCGAGGATGCGGTGCGCATCGGCGGCACGGGACAGCGGCAGGGTGTCGGGATCAATCGGGCGCACGACGCCACGGTCGAACGCGTCCAATGTGTCTTGGACATAGGTGCGGAGCTGATCGGGCCGGCGAATCTTGTGGAACAGGATCGGCCGGGTGACGCTCAACGACCGGACCGCGAGGTCGGACGGCCGGAAAGGCTCGACCGGACCGGAGGACTGACCGAAATTGACGAGCACGCCGCCATAATCGAGGCAGCGCAGCGACCCGGCGAAGGTGTCGCGGCCCACCGAGTCATAGACCGCGGCGACGCCTTCGCCGCCGGTCAGCGCGTTCACGCGCGCGACGAAGTCTTCCGAACGGTAGAACACGATCTCGTCGGCACCGCAGGCCCGGGCGACCTCCGCCTTGGCCTCGCTGCTCACCGTGCCGATCACGCGCGCGCCAAGCGCCTTGCACCACTGGCAGAGCAGCTGGCTCACCCCGCCCGCGGCGGCATGGATCAGCACGGTCTGGCCGGGCTCGACACGATGCGAATCGCGCACCAGCATCCGCACCGTGAACGCCTTCATCAGCGAGGCCGCCGCCTGCGCGTCGCTGATCCCGCCCGGCAGGCGAAAGGCAAGCCCGGCGCGCAGAACCCGACGCGCGGCATAGCCTCCATATGCGCCGCTGATCCATGCGATCCGGTCGCCGGGCGCGAGGTCCTCGACATCGGGACCGATCGCCTCGACCACGCCCACCGCATCCAGCCCCGGAATGCCGGGCAGGTCGAGCGTGCGGTACTGGCCGGTGCGGACATAGGTGTCGTGGAAATTGACGTTGATCGCGCTGTGGCGCAGCAGGATCTCGCCCGGCCCCGGCGCGGCCAGCGGCACCTGTTCGAGGACCAGCTCCTCGGGGCCGCCATAGCGGCGAAGGACGATCGCCTCAGTCCGCATCGCGGGCCGTCGTCAGTGTCACCGGGCTCAGCCCGTCGGGCGGGAGGTCTTCGATCGCCGTGAAATCCATGTCGAACCCGAAGGCTCTCGGTCCGAAGGTCGCCAGCGCCTCGGGCGTGCGCATGATCGGCGGCACGCCCACCGCCATCACCTTCACCCGCTGACCGAAGCGCAGCGTCTCGGTGGTGATCGGCTCGCCGGTCTCGCGGTCGAGCACAACGATCAGGTCGGGCACCATCGCCAGCGTCCGCCCCGCCTTTTCAGCGACCAGGAACTCGTTCTGGAAGGTGATGCGGCACGGATCGCCCTCGCCCTCGATCGGCACCAGCGTGACGGCGCCGCGCGCGAAGCCGCCCTCAGTTTCGCGCAGCACGTCGGACACCTTGCCGTCGTAGAGGACGCGGGCATGGCGCGGCGGGCTGGCCTTGGCGAAGAAGTCTATGAGCGCTGCGAACGGGCAGCTCTTGCGCGCCCGCGCGCCGCTGATCGCCTGCCCGATGCGAAGCGACAGCGTCAGCGTGTTGGGCACCGCGGTGCGCTTCACGTCCGCGCCGCTCATCGGATAGAGCGCGATCTGCGCCATCGCACCGAGGTTGACGACCGCGCCCCGCGCCAGCCGCTCGGCCAGCACGTTGGACTCCGTCTCGATGCTCATCAGGTCGCCGCGCTCGCTGGCGAGGCTCATCGGCGCGCTGCTGCAGCCATAGACGCTGAACGTGACCATGTGCAGCTCGGGAAAGGCGCGGCCCATGCCGTCGGCATCGACCACCGGCAGCCCCATGCGCGCCGCCACCACCAGCGGAAGCGTGCCGTTGGCGCCGCCCGCCTCGATCGAGATGATCGCATCCGCCTTGCGTCCCAGACGGTCCTCCACCGCGCGCACCGCGCGCTCGGCGGCGATCACGCAGGGAATCTTCTCGATCATCACCGTCGGGGCGCCGATGCCCGCGGTCGTGATCACCAGCGCGTCGTCAGCAAGGTCAGCGGGGTCTATGATGTCGGCGCGGCGCCCCTCGTCGAACTCCTGCTGCAGCATGAGCCGGCCGATATAGGGGTCGCCGCCGCCGCCGGTGCCGAGGAAGGCGGCGCCGGTCGCATAGTCGATCAGGTCTTCGCGATTGAGTTCCATGATCAGGCCCTCTCCATTTCCGGCTGGAGCCGCGCGACGGTCGCCAGCTCGCCCACGGCCTTCACGCGGACGCGCACCGCGCCCTGCGGCGCATAGGACAGCGGCAGCTCCTCGACCTCGATGATGGAGACGCTGTCGGCGCTTGCGCCGGCATCGACCACGCGGCGCACGGCCTCGGCGCGCGCCTGATCCAGCGCGGCGTCGCGGCCCGTCTCGGCATAGTGGAAGACCCGGTCGACCTCGCCGCCCACCTGCGCGATGGCGGCGCCGATCGCATTGGCCTCCGACGAGCGCTCGGGGATGAGCAGCTCGCCGACGCCGTTCAGCTCACGGTCGATCAGCACGCTGCCGCCGCCCACCAGCACCACGGTCGCGTCGTCGGCCGAGGTCTTCATGCGGTCGATCGCCTGCTCCACCTTGCGGTGAATCTCGTCCATCGCGGCCTCGACGAAGGCGGCGTCCAGATGCCGCACGCGCGACCGGTCGCCGATATCGGCGACCCCGGCGGCAACCGCGATGTCGGTGGCGGTCAGCGTCTCACCGCCGAACACCAGCGCCTCGCGCGCCAGACGAAAGCCCACCGATTTCGGACCGATCCGGCGCGGGTCCTCCGGGTCCACCCGGCTGCCGCCGCCGAGCCCGATCGCCAGTATGTCGGGCATACGGAAATTGGTGCGCACCCCGCCGATATCGACGGCCAGCGAGGATTCGCGCGGGAAGCCGTTGGCGAGCACGCCGACATCGGTGGTGGTGCCGCCGATGTCGACGACGATCGCGTCCTTGCGCCCCGAAAGATAGGCGGCGCCGCGCATCGAGTTGGTGGGACCGGAGGCGAAGGTCAGCACCGGATAGCGCGCGACGAAGTCCGCGCTCATCAGCGTCCCGTCGTTCTGGCTGATGAAGAAGGGCACGGTCACGCCGAGGCTGCGCAGCGCATCGCCGAAGGAACGGACGACGCGTTCGGACAGGTCGGCAAGCGACGCGTTCATGATCGCCGCATTCTCGCGCTCGATCAGCCCCATCCGGCCGAGCTCGCTCGACAGGGTGACGCGGGCATCGGGAATCTCGGCGCGCACGATCTCCGCCGCGCGGTGCTCCATCGTGGTGTCGATGGGCGAGAAGACGCAGGAAATCGCGACGGCGGTGATGCCGGCCTTGCGGATCTCGCGCGCCGCCGCGGCCACCGCCGCCTCGTCGAGCGGCGCGATCGGCTGCCCGTCGAACTCGTAGCCGCCGCCGACGAGGAAGATGCGCTTGCCCACCGCCATCAGCAGGTCGCGCGGCCAGTCGATCAGCGGGTTCAGGCTTTTCGCCGCGGGCAGGCAGATGCGGATCACCGCAACGTCGTTCAGCCGAACGCGCTCGACAAAGGCGTTGGTGAACTGGGTGGTGCCGATCATCACCCCGTCGATCGCATCGGGCGCGACGCGCGCGGTGCCGAGCAGCTTGCGGATCGAGGCGACGACGCCCGACCCCACGTCCTCGGTGGTCGGCGTCTTCAGCGAAGCGACGACCCGGCGGCCGTCGAGCAGCGCCGCGTCCGTGTTCGTTCCACCAACATCCACCCCTATACGCATCGACGGGCATCCTCGATCCTGTGATGCCCCGATGATGCGGATGCGGCCCGCCGACGGAAAGTTCCGGGTGGTGTGGGGCGGGGCGCTTTTTCAGGTGGGATCGCGGCGGGGGCTCCGGCCTACCCGGGCGACAGGACGGGCAGGCCCCGCGCTCAACCTGCCGCCATCTCGGCGATCCAGCCGCCGATCCCGGCATCCGTCAACGCCATCGCCGCGTCGCCAACGACGATCTCGGCGGCCGCCTGTCCGCCGGGCGCGGACCGGAAGCCGTCGAACAGCCAGATGCCGCGGCGCCGCGCAAAGGCGCGGCTTGCCTCCATCAGCGCGTCGGGCGCGCCGGGCAGCCGGACCTGGAAGGCGTTGACGTGCGGCACATCGGGCACCACCGCGAAGCCGCGCTCCGCCAGATGACCCGCGAGCGCGCGGGCGCGCGCGACATAGGCGGCCATGCGCGGCAGCCGCAGATCGAGCCCGCCGAGCGCAGACAGCGCATAGGGAAATGCGGTGTGCAGGTCGCCGCCCAGCCGCGTCTTCCAGGGCGCCACGGCATCCAGCAGCGCCCGCTCGCCCGCCAGCGCCGCACCGGCCAGCCCGCCCAGCCCCTTGTAGAACGAGACATAGAGGCTGTCGGCAAACGCAGCGACGGCGGCGGGCGGCACGCCGTAGCCCGCCGCCGCCTCCCACAGCCGGGCGCCGTCGACGTGGAGGTGCGTGCCGTGGCGGCGGCACCATGACGACAGCGCCTCCAGCGCGGCCAGCGGCGGCAGCCGATAGGCGGCGCGGCGCAGCGGCAACTCGACGACGCAGACGGCCGGCGGCGCATCGAGCGCGTCGAGCGCGTCCGCCCCGAACGGTGCCTCGCCGCCCAGACGGATCACCGGCGCCTCGACGAGGTGATCGACGGCATCGGCCTCGTCCACCGCCATGTGGCCCAGCGCGGGGATCGCGACGGCACCGGCGCGCGCGCCGGTCAGGGCGCGCAGCAGCGCAAGCTGCGCAGTCACGCCCTTGATCACGAAGAGCGCCGCCGGCTTGCCGAGCAGCGCCGCCGTCCGCTGCTCGAGCAACGCGACCGCGCCGCCGTGCCCATAGAAATCGGACGCCAGCGCCGCCTCCGGCCGATCGGCGAGCGCACGCAGCAGGAACCGGGGATCCGCCGGGCCGTGGTGCGACAAGGTGCGGCCGCACCCGGCGCGAAGGAGCAGGTCCTTATCGGTCATCGCCAGTCTCCGTGATTCCGGGCTGCATAGTCGGGCCGAGAACGGCCGATCCGGCGGCGCCATCTTCGCGGCATCGGGCGGCCGGACGCAAGGGCGGGCGTCGCCTGCGACGCGCTCCTACCCGGATTCGTGCGCCGTTCCACCCGCCGCCGCTCGCTGTCACGCGGCGCGGCGTGCGATATTTTGGCGTCCTGCCCGGCCCCGGCGGGCCGGGCGGTATGGCCGGATACGTTGATGTCGCTCCCCCGCGCGCTACAGTGCGGCAGTGTCGAAGACGCACCCTTCGCCATAGGGAGGCAGGCGATCAGAAAACGCGGCGATCCGGACGGTGCATGGAGCGGGACCTTGCTGCTGAGCAAGCTCCGGCCGCCCATGCTCAACGCCGATACGGTGCCGCGCAGCGCACTCATCGGACGGCTCGAGCGGGGCCGTTCGCACCTGCTGTCGCTGCTGCATTCGCCCGCCGGCTTCGGCAAGACGACACTGCTCGCACAATTCTACCGCCATCTGGAGGCGGCCGGCGAGGCGGCGGCATGGCTGGCGCTCGACGAGGACGACCGCGATCCGGAGCGTTTCGTCGCCTATCTCACCAGCGCCGTGGCCCGCGCCGTCGCCGGGCCCGCACCGCCCGACAGCGAAACGCTGGCGACATTGCTGAACGCCCTGTCGGCGGACGGGCCGCCGACCTTCGTCTTCCTCGACGACTATCACCTGGCGCAGACGCGGCAGAACGACCAGGTGATCGAATGGCTGCTGCGCCACCGGCCGCAGCGGCTGAGGCTCGTCGTCGCGATGCGGGGGTGGCCGACCTTTCCGGTGTCGCGGCTGCGCGCGGAGGGCAATCTCATCGAATTCGACGAGGAGGACCTGCGCTTCCGGCTCGACGACGGCGGGCGGCTGTTCGGCGACGAGCTGGACTCTGCCGGGATCGCGGCGGTCTTCGAGCGGACCGAAGGCTGGCCGGTGGCGCTGCAGCTCGCGCGGCTGTGGGCGAGCCGGCACGGGGGCACGCCCTCGCCTTTCCCGGGCTTCACCGGCAGCGCCAGCGAGATGGCGGCCTATCTGGCGGAGGAGATCGTCGCCGGCCTGCCCGAGGCGAGCCGCGACCTGCTGCTCGCCACCGCGATCGTGCAGGAGCTGCCGCTCGATCTCGCCCGCCATCTCACCGGGGGCCGGGCGACCAGCGCCATGCTCGCCGAACTGGTCGCGCTCAACGTGCCGATCTTCGCGGTGCCCGGCCATGACGACCGCTTTCGCTACCACCCGATCTTCCGGGAATTCCTGGCCGCGCAGCTCGCCGTCTCGGACCGCCACGACAAGCGCGCGCAGCACCTGCTGGCCAGCCAGTGGTTTCTGGATCACGGGCAGATCGTCGACGCGATCGAACATGCCGCGGCCGCGGGCGAAGCCGAGCGCGCGATCGAGATGGCGGGCAGCGTCAGCTGGGTGCGCCAGATCAGCCGGGGCCGTTCGGTCGACGTCCGCCGCGTGCTTGCCGCATTGCCGGACGACAGCATCTGCCGTCATCCGAGGCTTGCGGCCACGCTCGCCTTCCTCAAGTACAAGGACGGGAACTACAAGGCGGGCTCGCGGCTGTTCCAGGACCTGGAGGCGATGTTTCCGCGCGGGCCCGACAGGGCCGCCGCATTCGGACCGGACGCGACACAGGACCTCCAGCTGCTCGACGCGCTGCACGCCGCCTATGTCGACCAGGGCATCGCGCCCGAGGCGATCCGCCCGCTCGAAACGCTGCTCGTGGGCGCCGATCCCACCGACTACGGCTTCCGCGGCACGCTCACCACCACGCTCGGCCTGCTCTATTTCCGCAACGGCCGGCTGCTCAATTCGCGCGCGACCTTCCTTGCCAGCATGGACGAGTTCGACAGCGGCAACATCGGCTACGGCACGGTCTTCATCCCTATCCATCTGGCGATGATCGCGATCGCGCAGGCGCAGCTCGGCGAGGCGCGGTCGTGGATCGCCAGCGGATCGGAGAAGATCCGCGCGCATTTCTCGTTCGATCCGGCGCTGCATCACCAGCTCGACCTGATCGCCGCCGAGCTTCATTATCTGTCCGGAGATCTTGCGTCCGCGAAGCTGTGCCTTTCCCCGGCGATGACCGCGATCGAGCAGACCGAGGGCTGGACCGAACTCTATATCGCCGCCTATCGCACCATGGCGGCGATCGCGTTCGCGGAGCACGGCATCGACGCGGCGCACAGCGTGCTCGACGCGGGCGACGCCGCCGCCTTGCGGCTCGGGCTGCCGCGCCTGTCGTTCAACCTTGCCTCGAAGCGTGTCCAGCTGCTGCTTGCGGCGGGCGCGCTTGCCGAGGCGAAGCGCGCAGCGGAGGACAGCGGGCTCGCCGCCATCGCCGCAGACCGGCACTATCCCGTGACGAGCTGGATCGAGCGCGACGAGGCGACCGCCAGCCTCGCGCGGCTCGCCATAGCGCACGACGATCCGGCCGAAGCGTTCGAACGGCTCGCGGAGCTGGAGCGGCGCAGCCACGAAAGCGACGCCGGTCTCCGCCTGATCCAGTGCCGTATCCTGAAGGCCATCGCCTTCCGCAAGACGGGCGAACCCGACCTGGCGGTCTCCAGTATGCGCCAGGCCTTGATGGAGGCGATGCGCGAGGGTCTGGTCCGCCCCTTTCTGGACGAAGGGCTGGCGGTCCGCACGCTGCTCAAGGATACGGTCGCCCATATCGGGGTCGGAGCAATGACCGAGGCGCTCTACGCCTGGATCTCGCAATTGCTGATCGCCTTCGACGGCGGCAACGTGAACGAAAGCGCGTCCGAGACGGTCGGATCGGTGATCTTCACCCCCACCGAGTTCAGCGTCCTGCAGGAACTGCGAACAGGCGGATCGAACAAGCAGATCGCCCGGCGGCTCTCCACCACCGAAAACACGGTCAAGTTCCACATGAAGAACATTTTCAGGAAGCTGGGCGTCAACACCCGCCGTCTGGCAATCGAGGTCGCATTGCAACGCAACTTGCTGCCTTCGTAACGGCAGAACATGCCCGAGCCCTTCCGGCCGCACATTCCGGCTTACAAGGGCAATCCCGCGTAGTTTTCAGCGATCGTCGTCTGCGCGGCGATGCTGTTCGCGATATAGTCGAGCTCGGCGATTCGAATTCGCTGATCGAAGTCGCCGTCTTCCGGAAAATTGTGCATGAGCCTGGTAAGCGCCCAGCTGAACCGCTCGCTCTTCCAGATCCTTGCGAGTGCCCGGTCCGAATATGCCTTGAGGGAGGCTTCCCGCCCTTGCCGGAAGAAGTCGACAAGGGCGTCGGCGAGGTAAGTGACGTCGGACGCCGCCAGATTGAGCCCCTTGGCGCCCGTCGGCGGTACGATATGGGCCGCGTCCCCTGCTAGGAAAAGGCTGCCGTGCCGCATGGGTTCGAACACGAAGCTGCGCAGGGGCGCTATGGATTTCTCGATGGCGGCCCCTCGCGTAATGCGAGGCGCCACGTCGGGGCCAAGCCTGACGGCAAGTTCGTCCCAGATCCGGTCATCCGGCCAGTCCTCGAGGTTAGTGCCGGATGGAATCTGGATATAGTAGCGGCTGCGGGTCTCGGATCGCATGGAGGCAAGCGCAAATCCGTTCGTGTGACTGGCATAGATGAGTTCATGGTCGCATGGCGGCACATCGGCGAGGATGCCGAGCCAGCCGAACGGGTATACCTTTTCGAAGGTGCGCCCGGCGCCCGCGGGAATTGCACGGCGACATACGCCGTGGAAGCCGTCGCAACCGACGATGAACCGGCTCTCCAACAGCGCCGCAGACCCGTCCCGCCGAAACGTCAGACGGGGAGTCGAGGTTTCGATGTCATGAAGCGCGGCATCGGCGGCCTCGTAAAGAATCTCGAGGCCCCGTTTCGACGCAGCATCCATCAGGTCCCGCGTCAATTCGGTTTGCCCGTACACCGTGACATGCCTGCCGGTCAGGGCTGCAATATCAATCCGGATCGAGCGCGCGCCATCGGAGAGGTGAAAGCCGTCGTGCCGCAGGCCCTCGATGTTCAGGCGATGGTCGAGGCCCAGCTGGCTCATGAGATCGGTGGTCGTGGTTTCCAGAACACCGGCACGAATACGCGACAGGACATGGGCGGCGGACTGTCTTTCCACGATGACGGCGTCTATGCCCGCCGCGCGAAGCAGATGCCCGAGCAGCAGCCCTGCCGGCCCGGCGCCGACGATCGCAACATCCGTTTTCATGGACGCTCCGGTGTTGTCATTGCCGCGCCCGGTGTGCCGGCGCCTGGGCCTCCATGAGGCGAAGCGCATTCCCGCCCATGACCCTGGCGGCTTCCGCCGTACTCATGCCCCTTGCGAGCAACGCTGCGGGGATCAGGTGCCATTGCCGGTAGTCGGTGAAGACCGGACGGTAATTGGCATCCATGTCGGTGCCGATCGCGACGTGATCGACGCCGACCGCATCGACGAGCCGCAGGATGGATTCGATCCAGTCCTCGAAGCGCGATTGATTGATGCCGGAGGGAACCGAGCCGACGACGCCGCCGGTATCGGCAACGATCCGCGCGTGATCGGGGCTCACGAGGCGCGGATGCGGCGGCGCGCCCTTGCCTGCGACATTGCTGTGCGAAAGCAGGACGGGTCGCGTCGCAACGGCCGCGACATCCCGGGTGACAGCAAGGGTCGCGTGCGCGACGTCGACGATGATGCCCACGCGGTTCATCTCGCGCACGATGTCGCGCCCGAGCGCGGTGAGGCCGCCGTGGACTTCGGCCTCCGTCTGGATGTCGCCGATCCGGTTGACGTGATAGTGCACGATCGTGATCGACCGCACGCCGTCGGCATGGGCTTCGGCCACGCGGTCCAGGCGATCCTCGATGAAGTCTCCGCCCTCGATGGCGAAGGTCGCGGCCACGGCGCCTTGCTCATGGGCCTGCCCAATGGACCGGGTACTGCGGCCGTCGACCGCGGCCCCCGATGCAACGAGCGCATTCAATGTTGCGATCTGCCGCGTGTAGTCGGCCCACGCCTCGCCCGGACGGAAATCCCGCGTGGCATGGAGACCGCGCTCGGGGGAAAATTCCAGCAGCGACATGTCGGCGACACCCGAAAAGAAGCCGCAGCTCACCTGCCCTTCGCGCATCGCCGCGGCGGCTTCGATCTCGAAAGGAGCGCCATAGGCCTGCAGGCGGGGCGACGGTGCGGTGACGCCCCGCAGGAAGAAGCGGCCGGGATGGCAGTGCACGTCCACCGAAACGTGGTCGCGCAGGAAAATCTTCCCCGCCTCGATCTGTTCCGGGCTGAGGGTCGTGCCGCCGGCGAGGCCGTTCGCAGGAAACAGGGCTCCCGCGGCGGCGAGGCCTTGCAGCGTCCGGCGGCGCGTCCACCCTTCGCGACGTTCACTCTTCATGCTGCGCTCCTTTCGTTGTGGACGGAATGTGCGCCGTGCACTCGATTTCCACCGCCGCGCCCAGAGCGAGGCCGTCGGCGCCGAATGCGCTGCGCGCGGGGAGCGGCGCTTCGCCGAAATAGGCGAGATAGGCCGCGTTGAACTCGGACCAGCGGGAGATGTCGTCCAGCATGACCACGCATCTGACGAGGTCGCCGAAGCCGAGCCCGTGCCGGGCGAGTATCCGCCCGATATTGTCCATGGCCTGCCGGGCTTCCGCCGGCAGGCCGCCCGGCACCAGCCCGGAGCCGTCGGGTGCCGTGCCGAGTTGGCCGGAGAGGTAGAGGACATCCCCGGCCCGAACGGCATCCCGGAACGGCGGCGTCGCGGCGAATGCCGTATCGACCGGAGCAGCAAGCCCGGCGGCGAGGAGGAGAAAAGCGTGTATGGCGCGCATGTCGGGTCCTTGTGATTGATTATGATTGAAACAGATCGAAAAATAGTCAAGGTGCTGATTGCAACATCGTCTCGGGGGGAGGGCCATGCAGTATATGCCGGACGAAGCCGATTGGGACGACCGCCTCGATCCCGACCTCGTTCCCATCGTTCTCGCGGCGCGGGAAAAGATGGCGACGCGGCCGCCGCTCCACTCGGTAACGCCGGACCAGATGCGCGTGCGTGCCAAGGCGGAATTCGTTCCCTGGAACGCAGATCCGGTCCCGCTGCGCCACGTCACGGATTTCACGCTCCCGGCAGGACCCGGCGGGAGGGCGATCCCTATCCGCCTCTATGAGCCGGACGACCGCGACACGGCGGGGTGCGTCGTGCACTTTCACGGCGGCGGCTGGACGATCGGCGATCTCGATCTCGAGGACGCACCGCTGCGCTGGATGGTGCGCGCGGGGCGCTTCGCCGTGCTCTCGGTCGATTATCGGCTGGCGCCGGAACATCCGTTTCCCGCGGCGCCGGAGGATGGGGAAGCGGTCTTTCGTCTCGTCGGGACGATGGGCGCAAGGCTGGATGCGGACCCCGACCGCATCGTGCTCTCCGGCATGTCCGCCGGCGCCAATGTCGCGCTTGGAACGGCGCTGAGGCTCCGGGACACGGGCGGACGGCAGCCGTGCGGGCTCGCGCTGCAATACGGCGCCTATTCGGATCAGGAAACGTCATCGTCCGTCCGCCGCTTCGGCAACGGGCGCTACGGGCTTTCCCTCGCCTCGATGCGCTATTTCTGGGAGAATTATGCGGGGCCCGCGTGCGGCCCAAGGCACCCGCACGCGGTTCCGCTCAACGCGGACCTTGCCGGTCTGCCGCCCGTCTTCATGAATCACGCAGGCATCGACGTGCTCGCGGACGACAGCCTCCTGCTCGCAGACGCGCTTGGCAAGGCCGGTGTTTTGGTGGAGCACAAGGCCTATGCGGGCGCGATCCACGGCTTCACGCAATACGTCAGGACCTCGCGCCTTGCGCAAACCGCGCTCGAAGAGGCGGCGGCGGCGATTGCGGCTATGCTGAAGCGATGACGACGCCGAATTTCATCTGGCTCGCCGACCAGCCCGTCCGCCACGCGGCGGGGTTCACCACGCTGCGCGGAACGCCGACGCGGCGCGAGGACGAAGGCGTGAACCGCTGGATTCTCGCGCGCGGCATCCTGCTTGCACCCGAAGGCCTGGCGAATGCCGAGCTACGGGTGCTTGTCGACGGGCGCTATCGGCTATGGCTGAACGGCAGGCCGATTGCGCGCGGCCCTGTTCGCTTCAATCCGGCTTACCCCCGTTACGACGCGATCGACGTGTCCGATGCGCTTTTGCCGGGGGCGAACGTCGTGGCGGTGCTCGTGCATGTGCCGGGTATCGACCTTGCGTGGTACGAGACCGTGCGCGGCCACTGGCAGCCCGTGTTCGGCGACGGGGCGCTGCACGTGTCGGCCTTTGGCCGCACGGCAGAGGGAGAATGGTCGGCCACCGCCGATGAACGCTGGCGGATGATCGAATCGGGTGCGTGGCGCCGCGATGCGCCGCGCGCGGGGTGGGGCCAGGATTTCATCGAGGATTTCGACGCACGGCGGCTCGACCCCGCATGGACGGCGCCGGATTTCGACGACAGCGCATGGCCGCACGCACGGGTGATGATCGCCCGTCCCGATGGATCGGAGGCCGCGCGCGGATGGGGAGAGGTAAGGCCGTTTCCCGCAATGCAGCGATCGGAGCTGCCGCAGCAGGCGGAGGCCGTCCACGTCCCCGCGCAGGTCGAATGGGTGCGGCCGGTGCGGCCGCAGCCCGATCTGCCGGTGAACCGGCGCCTTTACGAGGAGCAGCTGGAAGCGGCGGACCCTGCGCTGGTTTCGGATGCGCCCGCAATGCTTCGCGACGACGAGAGCACAGCGCGCGTGCGGACACGCCCGGGGCGCGATACGGCGATCCTCGTGCGTTTCGACCCGTATCACGCCGGGCGGCCGTTCATCGAGATCGACGCCGAGGGCGGCGAGATCGTCGAGGTCGCCTTCGCGGAGGCGCTGCCGGGCGAGCACGGTCGGGGCACGGCGGGCGACGGCCTGCGTTCGGAGGGCCATCTCGGCTGCGCGCACGTCTTCCGCTACACCGCGCGCGCCGGGCGCCAACGCTTCGAGCGGTTCAACTGGACGGCGGTGCGCGCCATGCAGATCGTGGTCCGCAACGCGCCGGGCGGCATGGATATCGTGCGCCTCGGATCGGCGGGCACGGGCTATGCGGCCGACGAGGCCGGGGCGTTTTCCTGTTCGGACCCCCTTCTTGACCGCCTGTGGCACGTCGGGCGCTATACCGTCCGCCAGTGTATGCACGATGCCTGGGTGGATTGCCCGGGCCGCGAGGCACGGCAGTGGGTGGGCGACGGCGTCGTGCAGTTCGATGTGGCCGCCGCTTCCATCGGCCCCTCCGCCTATCCTTTGCACCGCCAGTTCCTGATACAGGCGGGCGAAAGCCAGCGCGGCGACGGGCTGGTCCGCATGTTCGCGCCGGGCGACAATACGGCGGAAGCCCTCACCATCCCGGACAATTCTCTGCTCTGGCTCCTCAGTGCCGAACGCTATCTTCAGGAGAGCGGAGACGAGGCGACGATCGAAACGCTGATGCCGGGGCTGGAGCGGGTGATGCAATGGTGCGCCCGGCATCGCGGGCCTTCGGGGCTGATCGCACACGTCCCCCATTGGCATTTCATCGAGTGGGCGAACATCGGCAGAAGCGGCGAAGCCTTCGCCTTCAATGCACTCCAGGTCGGCGCGCTGCGCGCGCTCGCACGCATGGCGCAGACCGCCGAGCGCCCCCGCCTCGCCGCGCGGTGCGCGGAAATGGCCGACGCAGCCGCGGAGGCGCTTGCGGCGCGCCATTGGAACGAGGCACGGGGCGTCTACGTGGATTCCGTGGACCCGGACAGCGCCGTTCAGGACGCCCGCGTTTCGCAGCACGCCAACGCGCTTGCGCTGCTGTTCGATATCGGGCCGCGGGCGCGGTGGCCGGGAATTGTGGACGCGATTACCGACAGCGCGAGGCTGAAGCTGACGGCGGCACCGCCGATCGTGCCCGAAGGCGAACCCTTTGATCCCGACGTCGACATCGTCCGGGCCAACAGCTTCTTTCAGCATTTCGTCCATGCGGGCCTTGCCCGTGCGGGGTGCTGGGCGTGGGTGCTGGACGACCTGCGACGCAGCTTCGCGCCGATGCTTGAAACCGGTACGACGACGCTATGGGAGAGCTTCCATCCGGGCGCGAGCCTGTGTCATGGCTTTTCGGCCACGGGAACGGCGCAGCTTTCGCGCCGCGCCTTGGGCGTAACACCCATCGCACCGGGCTATCGCACGTTCGCCGTAGCGCCCGATGTTGCGGGCCTGACATCTGCATCCGGCATCATTCCAACCGCTCACGGTCCGATCACGGTCGCGTGGCAGCGCGCGGACGGCCGGGTCGTCGTGGACGTCTCGCACCCCGAAACATGCACGCCGCGCTTTTCGGTGCCTACCGGGTTCACCCTCACCGAGAAAGTCGATCGCCCCGGCAAGTTCCGGGCGATTCTGGGCACTGTCATCTGAGCCCGTCAGCGGCTCAGGCGGCTTCCTTTGCGGCGCGCGCCGCCGAGATACTGCGCTTCAGTTCCTCGAAGCGCGCTTCCGTCAGCGGGTAGGCGCGCAGTACGAAGAAGGCGCACACCCAGAGCGCGAAAGGCACCAGCGTGTAGGACAGGCGAATGCCGAGCAGCGCGGTTTCGCCCTGCGCCGCTGCGTCGGCGCCCGCCACGAAGCCGAACGCGGACAGGAACAGCGAGGCGATGAAGGCGCCCATCGCCATTCCGAGCTTGCGGCAAAGCAGCCATGTGCCGAAGATCGCGCCTTCGCGGCGCTGCCCCGTGCGTTCCTCGTCGTATTCCACGGTGTCGGGCACCATGGCATTCGGGCACAGTTGCGTCCCGCCGTCGACGAGACCGATCAGGAACAGGGCGACGAACAGCGCGGCAGGCAGACCCGCGGGCATGAACAGCATGAACAGGCTGAACGCGGCGGCGCCGACGATGCCCGCCGCATAGGCTTTCTGTTTCCCGAGGCGCTGCGCGAGGCGCACCCAGAGCGGCGTCGCGACCATGGCGCCGACGGCCGATGTCGCGACCATGGCGCCGACGAGCGCGCCATCAATCTTCATCACGAAGATGACGAGGTAGATCAGTGTCGTTGCCGAGGCGCCGACCGCGAAGTTCTGAAAAAGGAACGCGGTCCAGAGGATCAGGAAGGGCCGGTTCTCGCGTAAGGCCTGATACTCGGCGCGAAGACTGAAGGGCTCCGCGGGCCGGACGATCTGCGGCGCATCGCGCGTCGCGAAAAAGGCCCAGAGACCGGTAACGACCATGTAGGCCCCGGCAACCATGCCCATGAGGGCGAAGCCGTGCACGAGCGTCTCCCGGCTGTTGAACAGGATCGGCGCCGCGATCACGGCGACGAGGATGCCGAGACGCGCCGCAATCATCTTGAACCCCGTGAGACGCGTGCGGACCCGGTAGTCGGTCGTCATCTCGGCGGCCATCGAGGAATAGGGCACGTCGTAAAAGGTGAAGGCCGTGCTGGTGAGCAGGTAGAGCACCACCACATAGGCGATCTTCACCCCTTCCGAAGCCTCCGCAGGCGCCTGGAAGAGAAACGCGAACATCACGCCGAAGGTCAGTCCGCCGACGAGAAGATAAGGCCTCCGGCGCCCCATGCGGCTCCGTGTCCGGTCGGAAATGGCGCCCACGAGCGGGTCGATCAGCGCATCCCACAGGCGCGGGATCAGGAGGGCAAGGCCGGCCCAGACCGGAGAGATGCCAAGCGCCTGCGTAAGGTAGAACAGCAGATACGACATGGTGATGCCGATGTACGTCGCAATGCCGAGCTCACCGATGGCCCAGCCCACGCCGACGCGTTTGGTAAGTCCACTTGCCGGATCCATCCCCAACCCTCCCCGGTGATCGCCGCCAAGCGGCCGATCTCATGGATTCAGCATAGGGTTCAATCAAAATGCGTCAAGAATGATCAACAAAGCGTGTAGAAACGCCCCTGTCACTGGCTGGCCACGATCAGCCTGCCGACTTTCCGCTCGACCATCTGGGCCGTGGCGTCGGTGATTCGGTCATCGGTGATGAGCACGGCGACGTCCCCGAGGCTGCACACGACATGGCCGGTCGGCGCTTCGAATTTGGAGGAATCGACGAGAATCACGAGCTCGTCGGCAAGACCGATCAGGCGGCGCTCGGCCTGCACCAGGATGACATCGGTCTGCATGACGCCGTGGCTGCCGACCGAGGACGCGCCCATGAACATGCGCGAGGCCCGGTAGCGCTCCGTGCCGTCGGATTCATAGGGCGACAGAATGATGTTCTGCTCGCGGAAAACGGTCCCCGCGGGCACGGAAATGCTGGTGTTCTGCTGCGGCAGGAGCGCCGACGCGATATGGAGCGAGTTGGTGAGCACATGCAGGCTGAGCGGCGCGAGATAGGGGCACATCTGAAGCGTCGTCGAACCGCCGTCGATGATGATGGAATCGCCGCTGCGGCAGAGCTGGGCTGCCGCCCGGCCGATGGCTTCCTTCGCCGGCCGGTTGCGGGACAGGTTCTCGTGGAAGGGTACGCCGCGGAGGTGGGAGGCGTCCGGCTCCGCATCCTCGGCGCGGGCAAGGCGCGCGCCGCCGCGAACGCGGATGATCCGGCCGCTCTGCTCGAGTTTTTCCAGGTCGCGCCGGATCGTTGCCGGCGATGCCTCGATCCGCTTGTCGAGTTCCGGAAACGACACGAACCCGCGCTCTACCAGCATTCCGATGATCAACTGCTCGCGCTGTGCGGCGTGCATCGCAAACTCTCCCGGCTTTCCCGCTTCATCTCAACCACAAATGATCGTGAAACAAGCCATGACGATTGGCTGTTCTGATCTAACCTGTATTTTCCGCTTTATTCAACGCATTAACGCTCAATCGCAGAGATCGGCGACCCTTTAAAATGACACAAAATGAAAATTTGAAGCCTCCAGTACGCATTTTTCGATTGAAATAATCATTTTTTGTCATCATTAATGAGAATCGAAGATGCCGACAAAGGCATCCTTATTGATCCAAGGGGGAGAATGCCAATGAAGGGTCGGATTATCTCATCGAGCATTGCACGTCTTCTGGCGGGCACGGGTCTCATGATGGGCGCTCTTGCTTCGTCGCCGCTCCGCGCACAGGAGACGTCCGCAAGCGACGCGACGGAGGATGCCGTCATCCTCGTGACAGGCTCGCGCATCCAGCGCAACGGCTATGACCAGCCGACGCCCGTCACCGTCGCCACCACCGAGGACCTGCTCCTGTCGGCGCCGACGAACCTCGCCGACGGTCTCAATCGCCTGCCGCAATTCTCCGGATCGCGCAGCCGCACGTTCTGCTGCGAAGTCTCCTCGGTCGGCAACTATCTGAACCTGCGCGGTCTCGGCACCACGCGCACGCTCGTGCTGCTCGACAGCCGCCGCGTCGTGCCGACGCGCGAAAGCGGCGACGTCGACGTCAACCTGCTGCCGGAGCTGCTGATCCAGCGGGTCGACGTTGTGACCGGCGGCGCCTCCGCCGCCTACGGCTCGGACGCGGTCTCCGGCGTCGTCAACTATGTCATCGACAACCGCTTCGAAGGCGTGAAGGCGAACGGCCAGCTCGGCATTTCGAACTACGGCGACGACGAAACCGTCAAGTTCGGCATCGCGGGCGGTACGAGCTTCAGCGACGGGCGCGGACACTTCGTGATCGGCGTCGAGCATTTCCGGATCGGCGGCATTTCATCGCTGAACGACCGGCCGACCTCGCGCCGGGGCGCGTTCCTCGCCGGTAACGGCTCGGCGGCAGCGCCCTATGAAACGATCGGCGGCGCGCGCCACAATGTTTCCGCCTATGGCGGCGTGATCGTCAACGCGGCGGGGCTTCCGGTGGCCAGCGCCGACGCTCCGCTCGCGGGCACGAAGTTCCTCACCGGCGGCGGCACCGGGGCGTTCCAGTTCGGCACGGCGATACCGGGCTCTCCGGCATTCACCGTCGGCGGCGACGGCATTCTCAACAATCTCGCGGACCCGGCGCAGTCGCTGGAAACGCAGAAGCTCTACAGCCGCCTATCCTACGACTTCTCGGACAATCTGACGGCCTATGTCCGCGTCAATGCGGGCGTCTCCAAGACCGAAGGCGACGTGCTCGCCGACCATCGGGCGGGCGCCGCCGCCTACACGATCTTCCGGGACAATGCGTATCTGCCCGCTTCCGTTGCGCAGCAGATGGATTTGGCCAGCGCCCAGTCCTTCAGGCTAGCACGCTTCAACCGCGATATCGGCCCCATGCGGCTCGACTACGTCAACAACACCTTCGACGTGAATCTCGGCCTTGAGGGCAAGTTCGGGGATGCGTGGAGCTGGGCGGTCTCCTATGGGCACGGCGAAACCCGCCTGAAAGGCCGTGTCCACAACGTCTCGAACCTCGGGAAGCTCTATGCGGCCGCCGATGCGGTCGTCGACCCGGCGAGCGGAAACATCGTCTGCCGCGTCACCCTCACGAACCCGGGAGCATTCCCGGGATGCGTGCCGATGAATCTCTTCGGCGAAGGCGCGCCTTCGCAAGCGTCGAAAGACTATGCGTTCGGAACGAGCAGCCAGTTCGTGAAGAACACGCAGGATGTGTTCGCCGCCGAAATCCAGGGCGATGTCTTCGACCTGCCGGCAGGCCCGGTTTCCGTTGCGCTCGGCGCGGAGTACCGTGAACGCAGCCTCCTCGAAAAATCGAACGAGATCGCCCTCGGCCAGATTCAGGCGACGGGTGTCCGCGGTTTCCCGGGGTCGTTCTGCCCCACCCTGGAGACGTGCCGCTACGGCGGCTGGAACGGGGGCAACTTCGGGACGGCCGACGCCAGCGACAACGTGAAGGAGGGCTTCGTGGAAGCGCTCATTCCGGTGCTGCGCGATGCGCCGCTGGCCGAGGAGCTCGATCTCAACGCCGCCTTCCGCTACACCGACTACAAGAACAGCGGCGGCGTGGAGACCTGGAAGATCGGTCTTTCCTACAAGCCCTTCGGGGACCTGCGTATCCGCGCCGCGCGCTCGCGCGACATCCGGGCGCCCAACCTGTTCGAGCTGTTCGCGGGACCGGTCAATGCCTTCCAGCCGGGTCTGACCGATCCGCTCACCGGCCAAACCAACGTGATCGCCATCACGCGGACACAGGGCAACCCGAACCTCGATCCGGAAAAGGCGGACACGCTGACCGTCGGCTTCGTCTACACGCCGTCGTGGCTTCCCGGCTTCTCGGGATCGGTCGACTACTACGAGATCGATATCAGCGGCGCGCTGAGCGCGACGACATCGCAGGGGACGCTGGATGCGTGCCATCGCGGCGATACGGTCGCGTGCTCGCTGATCACGCGTGATCCGGCGACCGACGCGATCCAGCAGATCGTGCTGCAGCAGATCAACCTGAACAGCCGCCTCGCACGCGGCATCGACTTCGACCTCTCCTATCGCGGCGAGATCGGCGGCGGTGAATTCGGTGCACGCGCGCAGTTCAGCCGGACGATCGACTACATCGACACCGTCGGCGGCGTGAAGACGCAGCAGGCCGGCTTCTACAACACGGCCAACCAGCTCTCGCTTCCCAAGTGGCGCGGCAACGTGAGCCTCGACTACACGATCGGCGCCTTCAGCCTGTTCGTGCAGGAACGGTACATCGGCAGCATCACCCAGATGCCGCCGCTTCCGGGGCAGGTCTTCGCGAAGCCGAAGATCGGCGCAGTCTTCTACACCGACATAACGGCGACCATGAAGGTGCAGGGCCTCGGCGGCGATTTCGAGATCTACGGAGCCGTCAACAACCTCTTCAACCGCAAGCCGCCGTTCATCGGCAACCGGTTCTCCGCGGGTCTCGGCTTCCCGACGCCGCCGAACCTCTATGATCTCGACAACCGTTACTTTACGGTCGGCGCGCGGGTGAAGTTCTAGGGTCGGGACAGGCCTGGGGAGGGATCAATGCCGGATCGTGCTGCCGAACCGCGTGATGTCCGCGCGCTTCGGACTCTCGAAGGTGATGTCGGCGGCGCGGTCGACGCGGCGCTTGAGCGGGGCGGCGGCCTTTTGCGGCTGGCGCCCTGCTGGGTGCCGCGTTCCTTCCTGCATCCCGGCCGCCGGCTGAAGCTCGATCCGCGTGATCTCTATGCGTTCGGGCTTTCACGGGGCGGGATAGACGAGCGCTGGTTCGGCTCGACGACCGAAGCCGCCAATGAGGGTCGCGTTCACGACGAAGGGCTGAGCTACGTCGTCGACGGCACGCGCCGCTTCACGCTGCGGGATGCCGTCGCCGCACGCGGGGAAGCCCTGATCGGGCCGAGGCTGTGGCGGACCTACGGGCGCTGGCCGGTCTATTCCAAGTTCTTCGACAACATGGGCCCCATCCCGCTCCACATGCACCAGGACGCGTATCACGCAGGCCTCGTGGGGCAGGAAGGCAAGCCCGAAGGCTATTATTTCCCGCCTCAGCACAATGCGGTGGACAACGCCTTTCCGCATACGTTCTTCGGTCTGGTGCCGGGGACGACGAAGGCCGAGGTCCGCGACGCCCTTGCGCGCTGGGAGGAAGGCGACAACGGCATCCTCGATCTCTCCGCGGCGTACCGGCTTCGGCCCGGAACCGGCTGGCTCGTGGGGCCAGGCATCCTGCACGCGCCGGGCTCGCTCTGCACATACGAGCCGCAGTGGGGATCGGACGTGTTCGGCATGTACCAGAACCTCTGCGAGGGGCGCGCCGTCCCGAGAGAGCTTCTGGTCAAGGATGTCTCGCCCGGGCGCGCCGACGATCTCGATCACCTCGTCGACCAGCTCGACTGGGAGGCGAACGTCGACCCGAACTTCAAGCGCAACCACTATCTCGAGCCCGTGCTCGTCGCCGACACGCGCGCCGAAGGCTACGCTGACCGCCGGGTCGTGTACGGGCGCGTCAAGGGCGTGCAATGGTTCACCGCGCGGGAGCTGACGGTCGATCCGGGATGCCGCTGCACGATCGTCGAACCGGGCGCGACAAGCCTGATCGTGGTGCAGGGCCGCGGCACGGTGAACAGCCTGCCGGTCCGCTCGCCTGCGATGATCGGATTCCACGAACTCACCGAGGACGAGGTTTTCGTCAGCCACGTCGCGGCGCGCGCAGGGGTCACATACGAGAATCTGTCGCCGACCGAGCCGCTGGTGATCCTGCGCTACTTCGGGCCCGAGGAAGACCCGGATGCGCCGGACGTCGGCGGCACGCTGCAGTGACAGCTTCTTTCGCGAAGCGGTATCGCGACAGTCGTCATCGCCTGCTGGTCGACATGCACATCCCGGATTGGGATGCCGGCTTTCTGGAGAACTACGACCCGGCTGTCATCGCGCAGGCGGCCCGCAAGGCCGGCGCCGACGGTGTCATGCTGTATTTCCAGAGCCACGTCGGGCTCTGCTACTGGCCGACGCGCACCGGCGTTTGCCATACCGCGACCCGCGACCGCGATCTCGCGGGGGAGGCGCTCGCCGCGCTGCGCGCCGATGGCCTGCCGGTCTGCGCCTACTACAGCGTCAATTTCAACAACCGGGCCTGGATCGACAATCCGGACTGGCGCCTGCAGCCCGCTGCCGCCGCAACGGTCGGTATCCTGCCGCGCGAACGGTACGGCATCGTTTGCCTGAACGCGGAAGGCTACCGCGCTTTCGTTCAATCGCAGATCGCCGAAATCTGCACCTACGATGTCGATGCGCTGTTCTTCGACATGATGTGGTGGAACGGCGTCTGCCGCTGCCCGTCATGCGTTTCCCGATATGCACGGGAGCATGATGGAGCCGCGATCCCGTCCGTCGTCGACTGGTCGGACCCGGCGTGGACGCGGTTCCAGGCCGCGCGCGAGCGCTGGCTCGCGGAATGGACGATCGAGCTTCGCGATTGGGTGAAGGCGGAAAAGCCGGAAGCGGACGTCTATCACAACTTCGCGCTCGCCGTTTCGAACTGGACCCGCGGCATCAGCATCGCATCCGTGGCGGGACACGATTTCCTCGGCGGCGATTTCTACGGGGACCGGGCGGAACAGCTTCTCATCACCCGCCTGATGCTGAACCTGTCGCCGAACCGGCCTCCGGAGTTCATGACGACGGTTGCGACAAGCCTCGTCGAACACACGCGCTTGCGGCCGGTTCCCGAGATGGAGACGAAGGCGCTTGCCGCTGCGGCGTCCAATGCCGCTTTCCTCGCCATCTGCGCCGTCGATCCCGACGGCAGGCTCGATGACGGAGCCGTCGATCGCATCCGCGCGGGTTTCTCGGCCGCAGCGGACTTTTCGCGGTCCGCGGATGCCCCGGTGGAGGATGTCGGCCTCTATTTCAGCGACCTGTCGCGGTTCAATCCCGCGGTCGGGCCGATCCCGTTGGAGGCGGCCCCTGCCGGCAGCATTCCCGACTATCCGCACTTCGACGCGCTGGCGGGCGCCTGCCGGGCCTTGCAGCGCGCGCATATCCCGTTCGGCGTGCTGTCGGCTGCAAACATTGGCGAACTGCGGCGCTGGCCGGTGATTGTGCTACCGAACGCGATCCGTATGAGCGAGGCGGAATGCGCGGCGTTTCGCGCCTATGTCGCGGAGGGCGGCCGCCTTTATGCAAGCCGCGACACGTCGCTCTACGATGTGCATGGCGGTCCGCGGCAGAATCCCGGTCTCGGCGATCTGTTCGGGTGCAGGCGCACCGGCGCGTTCGACGGACGGCTCGTATATGTCATCGACAGGCGGCCGGACGGCGCCGCACGGCCCGTCGCCCACTGGCGCAGCCCGGATGCCCGAACGGGGACGGCGACCGTTCGGGCGGAGGATGCGGAAACGCTGGCGGTGATCGGTCTGCCCTACGGCCACCCGGCAGGCGGCACCGTCGGCGACACGCACTGGTCCAGCATCCATTCGTCACCGCCCTGGACAACGACGGACACGCCCGCGATCCTTCGCAGGGCTGTCGGCTCCGGAATGACAATTTACAGCGCAGCCGACATCGAGGCCGTGCAATCCCCGGATCAGGAGGCCCTGTTCATCAGCCTGATCCGCGACCTGATGCCCGGCCCGGAGCGGGTCGCGGTCGAGACACACCCTTCCGTATGGATGACGGCGTTCTCGCGGCGGGACCACGATCTTCTGATCTCGCTTCTCGCCTATCCGGCCGAGTTTCCGGCGCTCCCCGTGCCGTCCGCGCGGGTTCGCGTAAAGGTGCCGGAGGGAATGGTGTGCGCGGGCGTGAACAGTGTTCCCGATGGCGCCTGTCCCGCGTGGTCCAACGAAGGCGGTCGCATCACGTTCGAGGCGGGGCCGCTGGAGCCCTTCCGGCAGTTCGAAGTTTGTTTCGCCGCAGGGAAACCGTGACCGGAATGATCCGGATCGGTATCCTCGGCGCCGGCCGCATCGCACTTCCGGCAATCATCGCGCCCGCTCGTGAGCGCAGCGACGTCACCGTGCACTGCATCGCCGCACGCGACGCCGAGCGGGCGGAGACCTTTGCGCGCATTCACGAGATTCCCTTCTGGTCGGCAGGCTACGACGCCATGCTGGCGCGGGAGGATATCGACCTCGTCTACATCGGACTGCCGCCGATGCTGCATCGCGAGTGGACCGAACGCGCACTTCGTTCGGGAAAAGCGGTGCTGTGCGAGAAACCGTTCGCGCTGAACGCCGGCGAAGCCGAAGCCATGGTCGCTGCCGCCGACAACGCGGGCCTCCCTTTGATCGAGGCTTTCCACTACCGGCATCATCCGCTGTTCCGAACGCTGGAGGCGCTGGTCGCGGATGGGGCGATCGGGCGCGTTGTCACGGCGCGGGCGTGGCTACGCTATCCGATACCGGACCACGCAGGCGAGCATCGCTGGTCGGCGGATGCCGGCGGCGGCGCGCTCATGGATCTCGGCTGCTATCCTGTCCATGCCCTGCGCACGTTGCTCGGCGACGCGAAGGTCGCGGATGCACGCATGGCGCTCGTGCGCGGTGTGGACCGTGCCGTCGCGGCGCATCTCACCTTTTCGCCGGGCGTTCGCGCGACTCTTCATGCCTCGATGCACACGTCCGCGCCATCCAGCGGCATCATCCTCAATGGCACGTCGGGGAGGCTGGTGGTGCGCGGGTTCCTGATGCCCCAGCGCGGCGCGGACGCGATCCTCGAACGCGGCGGGAGACGAACGCGGCTTGAGGTTGATCCCGTCACGACATTCGCCGCGCAGCTCGATCACGTGGTGGCCGTGCTGCGCGGCGAAGCGCAGCCGCTTACAGGCGGCACGGATGCGGCGGCGAACATGGCCCTGCTTGATCGCATACGCGCGAGCGCACGGATCATATCAACGGATTGATCTCGTCGTTGCCGAGCGTATCGCCGACACGGAGGCTCGCGAAATAGGCGTCGGGCAGGATATTCTGCTGGCCGTTGAACACCGCACCGTCAGGCATATATGCGCATGACATCGCCATCCGCCGTCCCGTCGTCATGTTCACGCCTGCGCCGTGCACGGTCAGCCCGTTGTGGAAGCTGCAATCGCCGGCGCGCATCACCGCTGGCACGGGCTCGATCTCCCGCATTTCGGGATAGAGATCCATGATCGCGCCGAACTCGTCGCGCAGCAGCACGTTATCGTAGCGCGCGAGCTTGTGGCTGCCGGGGAGGAAGCAAAGGCAGCCGTTTTCCAGCGTGGCGTCCTCAAGCGCAATCCAGATGGATATCGACCGGCGCGAGTGGAAGGACCAATAGGGATTGTCGATATGAAGCGCCGTCGGATTCCCGAACGGCTCCTTTATGAAAGCCTGATCGTGCCATACGCGGAAGCGCTCCACGCCTTCAAGCGCGCAGAGCATTTCGCCGAGCGCCGGAGATTGCAGATACCGCCGAACCACGTCGCTGATCCGCCAGAGATTGATCCGCTGGGTGAACACCCGGTCGTAGTAGTTGTCGCCTTCAACAAGATCGGCACCGGCGCCCGCAATCTTCCGCCTGCCGGGCATCGCGGCGATCGCCGCCAGCACACTGCTGCGCAGTTCCGCAACGTGTCCCGTATCGAGGAAATTCCGGCGGATCAAATAGCCGTTGTCGCGGTAGAAGCCGATCTCGTCGGCTGTCAGGTGTGTCCGCATTTGCCGTTCGCCCTCCCTTCCGAAGTCTTCGCCCATTTCGATGCAGGTTCATGCAAGGAGGTGGGGGCCGATGTCCTCCACCCTGCGGCATCCCGTGAGCGTCATGGCCACCCGCATTTCCTGCGCGATCAGCGAGAGCATGTGCGCAACGCCGCTCTCGCCGCGCGCCGCAAGCGCATAGGCCCATGCGCGGCCGAGAAGCACCCCGCGCGCACCCAGCGCCATCATGCGGACCACATCGAGTCCGGAGCGGATGCCGCCGTCGGCCAGCACGGTCAGCCGTTCGCCGACCGCCTCGACGATCGGGGGAAGTGCACGTACCGTCGAGGGTGCGCCGTCGAGCTGGCGGCCGCCGTGGTTCGAGACGACGATGCCGTCCGCTCCGGCATCCGCGGCGGCGACGGCATCTTCCGGATCGAGAATGCCCTTGATGATCAGCGGCCGTTTCCACTCGGCGCGTATGAAATCGAGGTCGGACCAGCGGATCGCCGGATCGAAATTGCCCCGCATCCACGCGAAGAAGTCCTCCAGCCCCGTGCGTCCCGCGAGCACGGGCGCGACATTGCCGAGGTGATGGGGCCGCCCCCTGACGCCGACGTCCCACGCCCAGCCCGGCCGGATCGCGGCCTGCGAGAACCGTTTCAGGGCGCCTCTCACGCCGGGCGCGCCGGCAAGGCCTGACCGGACGTCGCGGTAGCGGGCGCCGGGCACCGGCATGTCGACGGTGAAGATGAGCGCAGGGCAACCTGCCGTTTCGGCGCGCGCAAGAAGATCGCGCATGAAGCCGCGGTCGCGGATCATGTAGAGCTGGAACCAGAAAGGATCAGCGCTGGCCGCGCGAAGTTCGTCGACCGGGCACACCGAAACCGTGGAGAGGCAGAACGGCACGCCCGCCGTTGCTGCGGCGCGCGCCGCCTGCACTTCACCGCGGCGCGCATTCATGCCGGCAAGCCCGACCGGCCCAAGCAGCACCGGCATGGCCAGACGCTCGCCGAACAGGGTTGTGCCGGGATCGAGATCGGACATGTCGCGCATCACGCGCTGGCGCAGCGCCAGGGCTTCGAGGTCCGAGCGGTTCCGGGCGAGCGTCACCTCGTCATACGCGCCGCCGTCAATGTACTCGAACAGGAAATGCGGCAGCCGCCGCCTTGCCATCGCGCGGTAGTCGCCGACGGAAGCTGCGATCATTTCCCGTCTCCACACGTCCAGAATGATGATAAAAGATGATCAATATCTATCGAAAACGATTGAATGTGGCAATGGCATTTGATATGCGGGGGCACAATCGAAGACGTAGAAAGAAGTCGATGAACGACATGAGCGAGCGCCCTGCCTCGGAAGATTTCGCGGCACTGCCGTTTGCTGTCCCCGCCGATCGTTGGGACGATGCCGCCGCTTCCCCAATGTCCCCCGAGCAGCTTCTCCTGTATCGTTCCAATCTTCTCGGCGCCGATCTCACGATCACCAATTTCGGCGGCGGCAACACTTCCGGGAAACTGCCCGGCCTCGATCCGCTTTCCGGTGATCAGGTCATCGTCCTGTGGGTGAAGGGATCGGGCGGCGACATCGGCTCGATGGGGCTGGACGGGTTTGCGACGCTCTATCTCGATCGCCTGCTCGGGCTCGAGTCCCTGTATCGCGGCCCGGCGCATGAAGACGAGATGGTCGGCTATCTCCCGCACTGCACGTTCGCGCTCAATCCGCGGGCCGCCTCGATCGATACCCCGCTCCATGCCTATCTTCCGTTCGCGCATGTCGACCATGTGCACCCCGACGCGGTGATCGCGCTCGCGGCATCCTCGAATGGCGAAGCCGCGACACGCGAAATCTGGGGGGGGCGCATCGGCTGGCTGCCGTGGAAGCGGCCCGGCTTCGCGCTTGGCCTCCAGCTGCGTGATCTCGTTCGGGAAAACCCGCATATCGAAGGCGTCGTCCTCGCGGGACATGGCCTCATCTGCTGGGGCGATGACGCACGTGCATGTTATCGGCGCACCGTGGGGCTTATCACCGACGCGGCGAACCATCTGAACGCGGCCATGAAGGCGCGGCCCGCCTTCGGCGGCCGCAGCGTCGAACCTCGCGCACCGGGCGCGCGCAGCGCCGCAATGGTTGCGCTGATGCCCCGGCTTCGCGGCCTCGTCAGCGGCGGCAGCGCCAAGGTGATGCATGTCAACGACGACCCGGAGACCATGGAGTTTGTCTGCTCGCGCGATTTCGCACGCCTTGCCGAGCTTGGAACATCGTGTCCGGATCATTTCCTGCGGACGAAAATCGCGCCTCTGGTTCTCGATCCGGCCCGCCTCGACGACGGTGCCTATCTCGCCGGCGCCGTGGAGCGGTACCGGGCGGACTATGCAGCCTATTACGGGCGCTGCGCCCGGCCGGGTGATCCGCCGATGCGCGACGCCAACCCCGTCATCGTGCTTGTTCCCGGTGTGGGCCGGATCGCGATCGCCGGCGACCGCACGACCGCACGGCTTGCCAGCGAATTCTACGGGAACGCCATCAATGTGATGCGCGGCGCCGAGGCCATCGGTCGTTACGTGGGCCTGCCCGAACAGGAGGCCTACGGCATCGAATACTGGGCGCTCGAAGAAGCGAAGCTGCGCAGATTGCCGCCGCCGCGTCCGCTCGCGGGCAGGATCGGCGTGATCACCGGCGGCGCCGGCGGCATCGGCGCGGCGACGGCGGCGCGCCTTCTGGCGGATGGCGCCTGCGTGATGCTGCTCGATCGCGACGCCGAGGCGGTCAAGGCCGTGCACGCGGATCTTCAGCAGCGCTACGGCCGCGATCTGGTGCGCTATGCGGCCTGCGACGTTACGGACGAAGCGCAGGTGCAGGATGCGTTCGGTGCGTGCGTCGCGGCCTTCGGTGGCCTCGATATCCTCGTCGCGAATGCCGGGATCGCCTCCTCCGCGGCCATCGAGGAAACGTCGCTCGCGCTGTGGCAGCGCAATTACGATGTGCTTGCGCGCGGATACTTCCTGTCGGCGCGCGCCGCGTTCGGCCTTATGCGCGAATCGGGCGGCGGATCCATCGTGTTCATCGGTTCCAAGAACGGCATCGCTGCGGCGACCAATGCCTCGGCCTATGCTTCCGCGAAGGCGGCTGCGCTGCACCTTGCCCGCTGCCTTGCGCTCGAAGGCGCGCCGTTCGGGATTCGCGTCAACACGGTCAATCCCGATGCCGTGATCCAGGGCTCCCGGATCTGGGACGGCGAATGGCGGCAGGAACGCGCCGGCGCGCACGGCATCGACGCCGGGGAGGCGCTGGAGATGCACTACCGGAACCGTTCGCTGCTGAAGCGCGATGTGCTTCCGGCGGACGTCGCGGAGGCCGTCGCGTTCTTCGCATCCGAAGCCTCTTCCAAGTCCACGGGCAATATGATCAACGTGGACGCCGGCAACGCACAGGCGTTCACGCGCTGACGCGCAAAGGCGGGAGACCCATGGTCCGGAGCGATCTCTGGCGGGAGTTGTGCGCGGTTTCCGCGCGTCTCGGCGCCGACCGCGCCATCGTGCAGGGCGCGGGCGGCAATGTCTCGCTGAAGGAAGACGGCACGCTCTGGGTGAAGGCGTCGGGCTGCTGGCTGGCGGACGCGGAAGCGAAGGACATCATGGTGCCGCTGTCGCTCGAGGCGGTCAGGCGTCGTCTGGCGGACACTGCCGGGCAGGCTCTGGACGGCGCGCGCATCGACGACCCGGCGACGCAGCACCTCAAGCCCTCGATCGAAACGGCGCTCCATGCCGTATTGCCGCACCGCGTGGTGCTGCATGTCCATTCGCTGAACGCGACAACGCTCTCGATTCTCGCCGATGGACCGGAGCGGCTGAAGGCGGGCGAAGGCCGGTGGAGCGGCGCATTCGTCCCGTATGTGCGGCCGGGGTCTGAACTCGCGGCCGGGATCGCGCACGCGGCGGCGGCCGGCGGCGACAGGCCGAACGTGTTCGTTCTCCAGAATCACGGCCTCGTGGTCGCCGCGGATTCCCCCGCCGCCGCAGCCGGTCTTCTGCACCAGGTCGAGCGCGATCTTGCGCTTCCGCCGCGGGACCTGCCGGCAGCGCCAGCGGGACAGCCGTCACCTGCACCCCACTACCGATGGGACGAGATGCTCAGCCGGGTGGCGATGGATTCGCGCCTGACGTCAACGGCGTGCGGCGGCGCCCTCGCTCCCGATCAAGTGGTTTTCCTGGGTGGCCCCGCGATGCTGCTGCCTCCGGACGATCGAGCCCAAACCGCAATATCCGCGTATCACGGCCTGTATGGAGGCGCGCCTTCGGTTCTGCTTTCGCCGGGCCGTGGCGGCTATGTGATGAACGATCTGCGCGCGGGCGCCGACGATATTCTCGCGTGGGTCATCGACATGCTGCGCAGGGTTCCGCCTGATGCTTCGGTGGCCTTCCTTGCCGACGCGGAAGCGCGGGCGCTTGCGGGATGGGAGGCGGAGAAATACCGCCTCGCACAAAGCCGCGCCCGCGCCGAGCAATAGCGCTCAGACGATCCCCGCGCCCAGCCCGACCGGCTTGCGTTCCTGCGCCTTGCGCGCGCGCCATCCGCTGTCCCGGTAGAACTCCAGCATCTCGATCGCGCCGCCGGCCTCCATGCGGGCCATCGCGACGATGGGCGAGACATCGACACGGTATGCCCGGCGCAGGGCCTGAAACGCCATCATCGGATCGTCGCGATCCTGTGCGTCGCGGAGCGCGGCGCGGTCGATCAGCGCGGCCTTGGCGAATGCGCTGACGATCGACTCGGTCGATGACAGGAGGCTTTCGATCGGGTCGGTCACGTTGTGCGACTGGTCGATCATATAGGCCGGAGCCGGCCCCGGCACGCGGGCTTCGGCCTCCGCCAGTTCGTTGAAGACAAGGAAGAGCTGGTGCGGATTGATCGATCCCGAATCGAGGTCGTCGTCGCCGTATTTGCTGTCGTTGAAATGGAAGCCGCCGAGCCGCCCGACGCGATGAAGGCGGGCGACGATCTGCTCGATATTCACGTTCGGCGCGTGATGCCCGAGATCGACGAGGCATTTCGCCCTGGGGCCGAGTTCCTGCGCAGCCATCAGCGAAGAGCCCCAGTCCGAAATGATCGTCGAATAGAATGCCGGCTCGAACATCTTGTGTTCGAGGAGAAGAAGCCAGTCGTCGGGGAGGCGGGAATAGATTTCGGACGTGGCGTCGATATACCGATCGAGCGCGCGCGTGAAATCCTGCTGTCCGGGGAAGTTCGAGCCGTCCCCGATCCAGACCGTGAGCGCCTTCGATCCCAGCGTCTTGCCGATCTCGATGCAATCGACGTTGTGCCGGACGGCCTGGGCGCGCACCGCGGCGTCCACCGCGCCGAGGCTCCCGTTCCGGTAGCTGTGCTCCGCGCCCGGCTGGTCCTGGAACGTATTGGAATTGACGGCATCGAAACCGAGACCATAGGCCTCGGCCTCTTCGCGAAGCGCTGCGTAGTCCGATGCGCCGTCCCACGGGAAATGCAGCGACACGCGCGGCGCGGCGCGGCTCAACTGCTGCACCACTGCACAGTCCGCGAGCTTTTCGTGAATGTTGGTCGGCTCGCCCGGGATCGGGAACTTGGCAAAGCGCGTGCCGCCCCGCCCCGTCGCCCAGGTCGGCAGGGCGAGGGAGAAACCGGATACCTTCGCCTTCACGGTGTCGATGTCGATGCCGCGCCGCGCGAGCGCCCGGCCGAGCGAGTCATATTCGTCCATCAGGGCTTCAAGGTGCCGCGCATTGTGATCAGCGATCTGCTCGGCCAAGAAAGGCTTGTCTGCCACCGGTTCCTCCAGGATTGACGCATTTTGCTTGTTTTAGATTTAATTTGATTGTTTATAGCGATGGTCGACGGTTGTCCAGACATGCCGCCGGGAAGATGTGTGGGGAGGGGTATGGCTGGTCTGGTCGTTGTTATCGACATCGGAAAGACCCACAGCAAGGCGTCGCTATGGACCCCGGACGGCCGTGAACTGGCGCGGACCCGCTATTCCAACCGCCAGGCTGAGGCCAACGGATACCCCTGTCTCGATATAGACGGCATCGAGGCATGGCTGCGCGCGAGCCTGTCCGATTTCGCACGCATGGGAACCGTTTCCGCGATCATTCCGATCGCGCACGGTGCGGCCTGCGCCGTCGTCCGGGGCCGCGAGCTGGTCGCAGCCCCCATGGACTATGAAGCCGACCTCCCCGCAGACATTCTCCATGCCTACCGCGAACAGCGCGACGCCTTCAGCGAAACCGGCTCGCCCTCGATGGATCGCGGGCTCAACCTCGGCGCGCAGCTTCATGCGCTCGAAGCCCGCATTCCGGACCTCTTGGCAGGCGATGCCGTGATCGTTCCCTGGCCGCAGTATTGGGCATGGCGGCTCACGGGGGTTGCCGTATCGGAAGTCACCAGCCTCGGCGCGCATACCGACCTGTGGTCTCCGATCCGCAAGGCCCCGTCGCCCATGGCCGTCCGTCGCGGGTGGGCGCAGCGCCTCGCACCGTTCTGCCATGCAGGCGACGTGGTCGGAACTCTGCTTCCGGAATGGAGCGCGGCTACAGGGCTTCCGGCAGAAACGCGGGTCCATGCGGGTCTCCACGATTCGAATGCCGCACTGCTGGCCGCACGCATGTATCCGGAGATCCGTGACCGCGATGCGGCAATCGTATCCACAGGCACGTGGTTCGTCACGATGCGGCCGATCAGGGAGGAACAGACCGAACTTGCGGCCCTTGGTCAGGGCGGCGTCGTGAACGTCGATGTCAATGGCTTGCCGGTTCCAACGCTGATCTTCATGGGTGGTCGAGAAGTCGAAATCCTGTGCGGTGAAGGGATCAGGATTGACGATCCACAATACGAAGACGGAATCATGGCAGCACTGCCGGGCTGTGTCTCCAAAGGCGCGATGATCCTGCCGACATTCGTACCCGGAACAGGCCCCTTCGCCGGGGCTTCGGGCGCGTGGCTGAACCCACCCCAAAATCCGATCGAACGCGCCGCCGCCGTGGCGCTTTATGTGGGGTTGCTGACGGACTTCGCGCTTGCCCGGGTCGGTGCCCGCGGCACGATCATGATCGACGGTCGATTTGCGCGTGCAAAAGCCTTTGTCTCCGTCTTGGCGTGTCTTCGGGCGGATCACCATATCTACGCGGCAAGGCAGGAAGCCGATCTGGCTCTCGGAGCGATGAGCCTGCTTTCGCCGACGCTGTCCGTTCAGGGTTCGCTCGAGCTCATAAAGCCAGAACCCCTGGATCTTTCAGGTTACAGGACACGGTGGCTGGAAGCGTCGGGAGAAAAGGGTCCGTCTGCCTAGGAGGTCTGCCGCGCCATCCCGACGAACTGCAACATCACGCCTGATTCCTGCGCCGCACGCTGCCCGGCCATGATACGCCGGCGCTCGGCAACATGCTGATATGGACAGCCTTCTGACGCTTCCCGTCAAAAGGCGCGCGGCGGTCAGTCGGCGGGGTTCGTCGCGCTTCGCCCGCATATCGGCGAGTCCGACAGCTTATGGTCCTTCTCGGCCAGCTTGGCGCAGGAAGCGGTGGCGGCAAAAAGGGCGGAAACAACCATTTTTGACGCCAGCGAACGTCACCGGGAAACCACTGGTGCAGGAAAGGGCTCGAAAGCCCTTCTGAGAGGCGCAGAAAATCAATAAACTTACGTTATTGTTAATAAATGATACCACGACCGGCACCAGGGGACCTCTGCATCCAGTGGTTCGAGTCCTGTATCGTGCACCGATTCGATGCTAGTTAGCCTCTGATACCATGATGCTGGCTGAACACCTTCTGGAAGCGCCGCGAGGCACACGCGGCTTTGATGTGTTGTGCGAACAGCTGCAGACGCTCTGTACGTTTCGAAACTTTATCGTCTTTCGCTTCGAACGGGGCAGACAGCCTGCGCTTGTCCATACCAACCTGAACATGGCTCGCATTCGCGAGCAAATGGACAGTTACATCCGCGGACTCCACATGCTCGACCCTTTCTGCAGGGTCGAGGCCGAAGGGCGCCGCGGGCTATTCCGGCTTGGCGATATCGCGCCGGAATCCTTTACCTCCTCGGAGTTCTACAGACGTCACTACCGCTTCACCAACGTTGTAGACGAACTGAGATACATTGTTCATTTGGACGAGGGCACGTCCGCGCATTTGTTCATCGAGCGGGAGGCCCCCCACCCTCCGTTCGCGGTTACGGAGATCGCCGCGCTGCAGACCGCAGGGCCTATCGTCATGGCTTTCGTTCGCGGACAGTTGAGACATGGTGCCAGCGATGGCGATGCCGCTACCATACCGACGACCTTCAATCTCCCTGAAAAGGTTCGTGCGATTTCCCCCGAAAAGCTCACGGAGCGCGAGGTGGAGATCATCGAGATGATGCTGAAGGGCCACTCTGCAAAATCCGTTGCACGCCTGCTGGGTATCGAAGCCGGCACTGTCGCCAACCACAAGCGGAACATCTACGCAAAGCTGGAGATTCACTCGCAGGCGCAGCTGTTCGATCTGTTTCTGCGCACGCTATGACCGTGAATATCGTTTCCAGATCCGGTAAACGGGATAGCCCATCGCAACGACTGCGATATTGGAAAGGCTGATGAGCGGCAGCGCGACGGCCGCCTGCGCCAACAACCCGAGGGTAGCCGCAAGGAACAAAGCCGGGAGCCATGGAAAGCCCGGCATCCGATACGGGCGCGGCAGATCGGGTCTCGTGATCCTGAGCCGGATCAACCCGATCACGCAAAGCGCATAGAACAGCCACATGCCGAGCACGAACTGCGCGGCAAGCGCTTCGAAGGTGCTGACCCAGACGTAGAGCATAGCCAGCGCAGCAGAAACGAGCACCGCTACATAAGGCGTTCGCGCGCGCGGGTGGACATCGCCCACGCGCGCGAAAAACAGACGGTCGCGGGCCATTGCGAACAGAACCCGCGGATCGCAGGTTCCGGCAGCGATAAGCGCGCCCAGCACGGCGACCGCCGCCGCCGCGCCGACCGCCACGCCTCCAATATCGCCGAGGACGGCCGTTGCCGCATCGCGCGCCACGAATCGCGACGCGGCCATGTCCTGCGGATCGAGCGCGGACAGAAAGGCGACATTGATGACAAGGTAGAGAAGCGTGATGATAAACACGCCGCCGATGAGGCCGCGCGGCACGTTGCGCGACGGGTCACGCACCTCCCCGACCATCGCGCTTGCGGCGGCCACGCCTTCGTAGGGCCAGAGCACGGCGATGAGCGCAAGTCCGAACGCACCGGCCGACGGTGTGCCGCCCGTCCCCTCCCCTGCCGCTCCCGCCGAAGTGATGATGACAGCCGCGATAGAGAGCAGCGCCGCCGCTTTGGCCAGCGTGAACACGCCGTTGAGCCGCGCCGCCAGCGTTACCGACGCCACGTTCATGATGGTGACCAGCGCGAGCGCCGCCGTGGCGACCCAACGGTCGGCACCCGGCCCGAACCCTAAAGCCGCGCCGATGTAAGCGGCGGCAATCAGCGAAATCGCCGCCCAGTTCGCGGGGTTGATGAGAAGGAAGGTCCATCCGAAAATGAACGCGACCGGCTTGCCGAACGCTTCTTCGAGATAGACATAGATGCCGCCGACACGGGGAAACATCGCGCCGAGCTCGGCAAGGCAGAGGCCGAGGCAGAGCGTGATCGCGCCGCCCGCGATCCAGACCAGCAGAATGAGCGATGGCGAACCGACGAGCGCGGCAATTTCAGACGGTGTTCTGAAGATGCCGCTACCGACGACGATCCCGATCGTGAGCGCGGCAAGCGTGCCTGCACCGAGCGTACGCGGAAGCGGATCGCCGGGCTGTTCCTTCATTCCGCCGGCGGCGCTGCCGCAAGCCCGGCAATCACACTATCGACCGTGGCGACGACGCCGAAGATTCCATCCTCGACAGTCACCATATGGATCGCAGCCTCGTGAGCATAGGCGTCACAGCTCGCGCAGGCATCTTCTACGAGAAGGCATTGGTACTTTCGGTCGGTCGCCTCGCGCAAGGTGGTGTGCACGCAGACATCCGTGGTCGCGCCGGAAAACAGCAGGTGCGTGATGCCCTGCGCCTTGAGCACGAGTTCGAGATCGGTCTGGTAGAACGCTCCGTTCGCCGTCTTGTCGATGACGATATCGCCCGGGTGCGGCGCAAGCTCGGGAATGATGTCATAGCCCGGGCTGCCCCGCAGCAGCGCTGCGCTATCCCCGGCGACGAGTTCGATACCGGCCCGGGCCGCACGCCACTTGTCGTATGGTGAGGCGTCGGCTACGTCGGACCGGTATCCCTGCCGCGTCCAGATGATGCGGCACCCGACCGCCCTTGCAGCCGACACCAGCCGCTCGACCGCCGGGATGATCGCGCGCAGGGGTTCCGGATCATAGCCCTTGCGCGCGAAGTAACCGTCGTTCGATAAATAGTCCGTCTGCAGATCAATGATGAGAAGCCCGACCGCTTTCGGATCCAGCTTGCCGTCGTAGGGATAATCGAATGGGCGCGCCCGGATCATGAGGATATGTGTTCCGTTATTGAGGATGAGATCAGAATTTGAAACCGACACGCGCTTCGATCGTGCGCGGCGTACCGTAGAATTCGGTGTCCGCGAATCCGGCGAAAAAGAAACGCTGTGTCAGATAGTGCTTGTTGGCGAGATTCCGCCCGATGAGCGCGATATAGATGTTCTCGCCTGGGAGATCGTAGCGCAGATTGGCATTGAGCAGCGTATATCCGCCCTGCCGTTCACGTGCGAGATCGGTGAACTGCGGGAAAATCACGGACGACTGGTAACTCACTTCACCGCGCGCCGTCAGCTTGCCCGCCGAACCGACCGGTGTGCTGTATTGCGCACCGGCGGTGAAACTCCATTTCGGCGTGAGCGGCATCGGCAAGCCGGTCAGCTGCGTGAGCGTGACGGGTGAAATGAAGTTCTTGAGTTCGGATTCGATCCACGCCCCATTGAAATCGAACGTCACCCCCTCGACGGGATGCACCGCTGCCGAAAGTTCCGCGCCATAGATTTCCGCCTTGGCCGCGTTGGTGATGCGTGAAATGATTCCGGTGTCCGTGAATAGGACCGTGCGGAGTTGCAGGTCGGTATAGTCATAATAGAAGCCTGCGAAACTGATCTCAGCCGCGCCGCCCGCTATGCGGTTCTTTGTACCGATCTCGTAGGCCCATATCTTTTCGGGCTTGTAGGTGTTCGCACTGGTGGAAAGGCTGGCGCCACCGCTCTTGAAGCCGCGCGTGACGCTCGCATAGATCTTGCCGCCGTCGTAGGGCCTGTGCTCGAACACGATCTTCGGCGTGAAGGCATCGTCCTTTACGGACGAGGATGTGGAGATCGGCTCCGGCAGGAAAAGCGGAACCGCAAAAACACTCTCGCCCGTCTGCTTTTCTTCCGTATAGCGCGCGCCGACGAGAACCGAACTGCGCGTACCGAGTGCAATCGTCGCTTCACCGAAAATGGCTGCGCTGCGCGATTTGAAGAGCTGGGTTTGATCCGTGTAGACGAACGGCGTCGGATCCGGATAGTCGGCATCCGTCTCGACTGCAGAGCCGCTGTTCCTTTCCTTCGAATAATAGAGCCCGGCAGTCCAGCTTATGCTATCCGCACTGCCGCCGGAGAGCTGAAACTCCTGAGAGAAGAATTTCGAACGCGAATCCGTGTCGGAGTAGGCAATGAAGCCCCCCGAGCCGTCGACATCCACGCGCGCGGTCGTCTTGTAGTCGATATATCCCGTCAGCGATTTCAGCGTCACACCGCCGAGGTCGAGACTGAGCGTTCCTGAAAGCAGCAGGCCTTCCTGATCGGATGCAGGCGGCGTATCCACATTGATGCGGCGCACGCTTTCACGCTGTTCGGGCGGGAAGCTCGCGTAGACGGGAGAGCCCGGATTGTTGCTGTTGCCGAAGCTCACCGTGCCTTCGTCGTCGACATACTGAACCGTGAAGGACGCCGAGAGCGTTTCGCTGAGATCGTAATCGCCTTTCACGCGGATTGCGCGATAGTTGCGATCGTCGACCTCGCCACCGCTCGCGTTCAGGTTCTTCGTGTAGCCGTCATCGTTGGCATAAGCGGCGCTGATGCGGATGCCGCCGCGATCGTCGAACGGAACGGAAACCCCGGCCTGCGCGGTCAGGAGATCGCGGCTGCCATAGCCGACATAGCCGTCGGCGGCGAGTTCAGGCCCCGGTCCTTCCGTCACGATGTTGATGGCACCGCCGGTGGCGTTACGCCCGTAGAGCGTACCTTCCGGCCCTTTCAGCACTTCCACGCGCCCGATGTCGAACATCTCGGCGAGTGCGAAGCGCGGCCGCGGCACATAGATTCCATCGACGTGAACGGCGACGGACGGGCTGCCGCTGCTGATGTTGGTGCCGACCCCGCGCAGCGAGACACGCGTACCGCCGCCGCCTTGCGCGATCTTCAGACCCGGCGTCTGGAACTGGAGATCGACGAGCGAGATCACACCGGCCGCAGCGAGCGTGTCTCCGGAAAAGACGTTGATGGAGGCGGGCACGTCGATGGCCCGCTCCTCGCGCTTGCGCGCCGTGACGATGATCTCGCCGGACAAGATGTCGTCCGAGGCACTCTCGCGCGCATCCTGTGCAAACGCGGCTTGCGGCATCGCTGCCGTTGCAAGCAGGACGGCACAAAGAAAAGCTCTGTCGTTCATCCGGAAATTCCCCCTTTTTCGGTTTTGCCCGCAGTATTTCCGGAAACCTTACGGAAACGCACAGACGCGTTCCATGTCGTAAACATGCTATGCGGTGGCGACGGCCGTAGGCGTTTTATGATAGGACCGAAGGCTCATTCATCCCTGAAGATCGCGACCTCCGGCGTTTTTCCGGCCCGCAACACCCCCCTCATCATCGCATCCGTGTTGAACGACCAGGCAGGCGTGCCGTCCGGCGCCACGACAATGACGCCGCCTGTTCCGCCAAGCGCCGAGGTTTCGGCCTGCACGGCATCGGCCGCGACCTTCGGCCCTTCCCCGAGATACCGCATGCGATCGCAGATCGAATGGGCAACACCGACGCGGACGTAATATTCCCCTGCACCCGTGGCGGAAACCGCGCAGGCACGATCGTCCGCGTAGGTGCCGGCGCCGATGATGGGAGAATCGCCGACCCGGCCCGACGGCTTGCCCATGCGCCCGCCCGTCGATGTCGCAGCGGCGAGATGCCCGCTGCGATCACGCGCAACAGCACCGACGGTGCCATATTTTTGCATGCCGCTCAGGGCGGCCGTTGATCCGGATTTTTCCCGGTACTCGCGCAGCCAGTGTTTTTCCTCTTCGGTGACGAAATAGCTCGGATCGACCTGCTCGAGGCCAAACCGCTTCGCCTGCGCGTCCGCGCCCGGTCCGGCGAACATCACCTGCTTGCCGTGATCCATGATGGCGCGCGCCAGACTCACCGGATTGCGGGTGGTGGTGACGCCCGCGACCGCACCCGCCCCGCGCGTTTTCCCATCCATGATCGACGCATCAAGTTCGGCGGCGCCGCGTTCCGTGAGAACGGCGCCGCGCCCCGCATTGAAGTTGGGATCATCCTCGAGAATCCGTACCGCCGCCTCGACGGCCTCCACGGCCTTGCCGCCCCGCTCGAGCACATCGCCGCCGGCAGCAAGCGCCCGTTGCAGCGCGGCGCGCAGCAGCGCATCCTTCCCGGCAGAGACCTGCCCGCGTTTAATGTCGCCTGCACCGCCGTGGATGACCAGGGTCCACGCGTCCGCTTCCGCGACGCCGGGCGCCGCAGAGATAAGAGCGAGAGCGGCTGCGAGAAGCGTTCCGATTTTCATGCCACACCCTTTCAGGCCGGAAATCAACGCGGCGCTGTTTCAGCGACAATCTTCAGCCTTGCCAGCGCCTCATCGATCTTCGAGACCGTCTGCGCCGAATAGTCGGCGCGAATGGCATCGATCTCTGCGGGCGCCTTGCGGCCCGGCACATCTTCATACCAATACATCTCGAAGTCGAGACGCGCGCCTTTACCCTCGGTGCGAATGCGATGATCGACGAACGCGTATGTCCGGCCGGTTTCGGGATCCGCCATGCGCACGACGAAGCGGCGCCCGGGGTCCGCAAGCAGGATCTCCTCAAGCCGCGAAACGGAGCGCTCGCCAGCCTTCACGGAGTAGATGTAAACGCCGCCCGTCTTGTCCGGCTTGCCGCGCAGCATCTTCTGCTCCGTCATCGCCGGCATCCAAAGGCGCCGATCGACAAGCACGTTCCACACGGTCTGCGGCGTGGCGGCGACCGAGATTCCCGTGCGGCTGAGCGCGACGACGTGGGACGTCGCCGTCTCCGCAGCCGCCTTCTCCTCCGCGATGAAACGGTCGACACGCTGCCCAAGGGTATTGAGTGGGACGGCGCCGCCCGCGAGCACTGCGGCATGGAAGCGACTCACGTCGAAATCCTTGCCGAGTGCCGCCTCCGCACGCGTCCGGCCTTCGCGGAAAGCTTCGTAGCCAAGATAGTAGCCGAGCGCCTGGCAGGGAATGTCGGTCGCGTAGCGAAGCGTTTCCGTGGCAATCTGCTCGGGGCCTTCGAACGTGTGCGCTGCCATGAACGCGCGCGCCTTTCCGAGCGGCCAGCCCATGCCGTTCATGCCCGTGTCCACGACCAGACGCGCGGCAAGGAACGATTGCATCACGAGATGCCCGAAAAGGTCATAAGGTGCGTAAAGCCCCGTATCCTCGACCAGCCACGCGGCATATTCGGCCCAGCCTTCGACATAAGGCCCGGCCCCGAGATACGACTGGACCGGATGCAGCTGCGCGCTTTCGCGCGCGAGGGCGATCTGGAGATGGTGCCCCGGCATGAGCTCGTGCGCGATCAGATGATGCGCCCCGATCATCGTGCGCGTATCGAGGCCGGAGCCGTTGAAGCGATAATAGCCCGTGGGGCGCGATGGCGACGGAGGCTGATAGACGCCGTAGGTCATGCCCGGCTCGTCCGCCGGATCGAGCCGCTTCACCCCGTAAGGCGCCGAGGGCAATACCGGAAAGAGACCCGGTAGAATCGGCGCAATCTTCGCCATGAACGCTTCGTACCGCCCCGCAACCTCGTCCGCGCTGTTCACAAAGCCGCGCGGATCGGCGCGCATCGCCCGGTCGAACGCGGCGGTGTCGCCCTCAAATCCGAGCTGCGCCTGTATGGCAGCCTTACGCGCATCGATCTCGCCGAGCGCCTTGACGCCGATCTCGTGAATCCGCGCCGGTGTGAGATCGAGGCCCGTACCCGCCGCGATGCAGCGCCGGTAGCGGCCCATGCCGCCGGGATATTGACCAATCCCGACGGCGATGGGCGCTGCCTTGACGTAGCTGTCATCGAGCACTGCGCGCAGGCGATCGAAGGCCGGCAGCAGGCGCGTCCTCACGCGCGCCTCGACCTCGGCCTCGAACCGTGCCGCGACCGGCGCGGGCGCATCGCCGAGACGCGCAGACGCCACAGCGGCACGCGCCGGAGCCGCCGCCCTTGCGCCTTCGAGCATCTTCAGCGCGCCGGGGATCGCGGGCCGGGGAAGCAGGATACCGCGCCGCCGCTGGGCCTTCGTCCGCTCGGCGACCGCATCCAGCGTCCCCGCATAGGCGTCGATCAGGGTGAGATAGCGCGCGCGATCCGTGTCCGTCTTCACGGCCGCGCTCGCCAGCACCGCAGCGGCGGCCTGATGCAGATCGCCGCCGCGATACGGCGTGACAAGGAAATCGAACCAATAGTCATCGGCGGCGCTGGCGCGCCCGCGCAGGTCCTGAAGAAGCGACAGGCGCAATTCAGCCTCCGACCCCGAGAGATCGGCGGGATCGACAGCCTCCACCGTGCGCGTCAGTTCCCCGGCGCGCGCGCCATATGCGGCTTCATCCGCGAGCGAGACGCGCGCGATGCGCGTGACGGGCAGCCCTTGCGACAGGCGCACCTCGACATCCTCCGCCGTGCGCCAGGCAAGGACTGCATCCGCCGCACGGCGCAGTTCCGCAGACGATGAAAGCGGCGTTTCGGCAGCGGCAGGGAAGGCCACGGACAGCGCGGCCAACAGGAAGACGAGAGGTTTCATCGCGCCACTCTACCCGGCGCTGAGGAAGCGCCAATAGCATGAATGGCATAGGGCGGGGCTGTGCCATTCATGCTAGCGAAATCGCCGCCGCCACGCGCTAGGTTCAGCGGGAAAGGGAGACGGTATGAGGCACGGCACAGCGATCTCGGCCTTGGCGGCGGTAGCGATCATGGCGGCAATGCCCGCCTCGGGCGCGGATCGGACGCCCCGACAAACCATGGCTCAGATGATTCCCGATTGCAGCGTCGCGCCGCGCTGGAATGGCGCTGGCAGCATCGTTTATGCGCGCGGCGGCGCGTGGTACGCGTTCGACCCTGCAACGGGGACAACCGTACCAACCGCGTCGCCGGCACCCCCGGCACTGCCGCAGACGTTCAAGCGCGAGTTCTGGTTCGCCGGTCCGCTCGACGTCGAGGAACTTGCCGCGCCGGACGGATCGGCCTTCGCCTCGGTCCGTGATTTCAATGTCCGTATCCGCCCGGCCATCGGACCCGAACGTACGCTGACTACGGACGGTGTTGGCGAGGTCTCGTGGGACATCGGCCCGTTTGCAGCCGAAGGCTGGTCGCCCGACGGCAGCCTGCTGTTCGCACTGCGCTACGACCGCTCCAACGTCTTCAAGGCGCCGCAGGTGCGTTATCCCGGGCAGAACGAGGAACTCGTGATGGTCCGGCAGCAAAAGGCGGGCCAGCCGCTCGACCGGGCGCAGCCGTATCTTCTGCCGGTCGCGGGCGGTGTGCCGATCAGGCTCGACGTCGGCGACATCGGCGATCGCTACTTCGTGCCGCTCGGCTGGGCAAAGGGAAGTACGGAACTGCTCTTCGCCGCGATCAACCGCGAATTCAACCGTGTCGAGGTGCTGGCTGCGAACCGCACAGGCACAGTGCGGCCGGTCATGACCGAGTCCGGCAAGAGCTTCGTGCGTATGCAGCACGAGGTGCTTTTCCCGATCAGCTACGGCTTCACGATGCTGCCGGACGGATTCCTTTGGGAATCCGAGCGGGATGGCTGGAACCAGCTCTACTATTACGACTTCCGCGGGCGGCTGGTCCGCAAGCTGACAAGCGGCGCCTTTCCGGTCGACGAGGTCGCTCGCTTCGATCCCGGTACGCGAACGGTCTATTTCACGGGATCGCGCGATCCGGCGCACCCTTATGACCGCCATCTCTATTCCGTGCGGCTTGACGGCGGCGCAATCCGTCAACTGACCGAAGGCAGGGGCCGCCACGATATCCGCTTCTCACCCGATGGCACCGTGTTCCTCGACAGCTATTCGACGATCGCCGTGCCGCCGCGCCATGTCGTGCGCCGCGCGGACGGCAGCCTGATCGGGACGGTGCTGGAGGCGGATGCCGGCGGCTTCACCGCGAGCGGCCAGCCGTTTCCGGAGGAAATCCGGGTGAAGGCCGCGGACGGGAAGACCGATCTCCACGGCGTGCTCTACAAACCCCGAGGCTTCGACCCCGAAAAGCGCTATCCGCTTGTCGAATATGTCTACGGCGGGCCGCAGCTGCGCCTGACACCGGACCGTTTCTGTCCCGCCGCTGGCTGGGCGTCGTTTCCGCCCGCACTCGCGCAGCGCGGCTATCTCGTCCTCGTCGTGGACGCGCGCGGCACGCCGGGGCGTTCGAAGGCCTTTCACGACGCGGTGATGGGCGACTGGGGCGGGCATGTGGTCGCCGATCACCGCGCGGCGTTGCTGCAACTCATCGCCGAGCGCGCCTATATCGACCCAACGCGGATCGGCGTGATGGGCCGGTCGTGGGGCGGACATTTCGCGCTTCGGCTGATGGCGGAAGCGCCCGATGTCTACAAGGCCGCGGTTTCGATCGTGCCGAGCTTCGATGCGCGTGCAGGGATTCTCTACGAACCGTACCTCGGCCTTCCCGGTGCCAATGCCGCAGCCTATGACGAGGCGACGATCTTCCGGCTGGCGCCCAAGGTGAACGGACCGCTGCTGCTCGTCGGCACCACGCTCGACACGTCCACGCTCATCGACGTGATGAAGATGACGGACGCGCTGATCGACGCCGACAGGACATTCGACCTGCTGATCTTCCCGGAGCAGGAACACCAGATCCTCGGGCACGATCTCGATTATCTGCAAAACAGGATCGAGGACTTCTTCGCCGCGGCACTGAAGCCCGAATAGCTATTTCGCGCGATCGGCGATCCAGCGGTCGATCTTGCTTTCGAGAACGGAGAGCGAGACCTTGCCCGACGACAGCACCTCGTCGTGGAACAGCCGCAGGTCGAATCGCGGCCCCAGCGCCTTTTCCGCCTTGTCGCGCAGGCGCCGGATCGTGATCTGGCCGACCTTGTAGGAGAGTGCCTGCCCCGGCATGGCGACATAGCGATCGACCTCGAACTCCACCTCGTTCCGGCTCATCGCGGAATGGGTGAGCATGTAGCGGATCGCCTGTTCGCGCGACCAGCCTTTCGCGTGAATGCCTGTGTCCACCACAAGCCGCATGGCGCGCAGCATCTCATCGGCCAGATGTCCGAAATGCTGGTAGGGATCCTGGTAGAAGCCAAGCTCGGGTCCAAGGCTTTCGGCATAGAGCGCCCACCCTTCCCCGAATGCGCTCGGCCCTTCGAAGCGCTGAAAACCGGGGAGCGCCGCATTTTCCATCGCAAGGCTCACCTGAAAATGATGTCCCGGCACGGCCTCGTGCAGATAGAGCGTCTCGTAAATCCAGGTGAAGCGCGTGGGAAGCGCATGCGTGTTGAAATAGAAGATGCCGGGGCGCGACCCGTCCGGCGAGCCGCGTGCATACTCGCCGAAGGCCGATGCGGCGGCGCGGTAGGCCGGGGTCGGCTGAATATCGAGCGGCGTTTTCGGCAGCACCGAAAAGGCACGCCCGATGACACTCGCCATACGGACATCGATCGCACGGAACGCATCGCGCATCACTTCGGCAGACGCGGGCTGGAAGCGCGGATCGCGGGTAAGGAATGCGGAGAATTCGGCAAGACTGCCGGTAAACCCCGCCTTCCTCTTCGCGATCTCCATCGCCGCCGTGATGCGTTCAACCTCCGACACGCCGAGCCGATGGGCGTCTTCCGGGCTGATGTTCGTGGTCGTATGCCTATGCACGAGGTGGCGATACAGCGCGTCTCCGCCCGGTAGCGCCCCGAGACCGATGCTATCGCGGGCACGCGGCAGATAGTCGTGTTCCAGAAAATCGCGCAGCCGCCGATGGGCCGGAATCAGACGATCACCGATGAACGCGCGATACGCCGCATCAAGGCGTCTGCGATCCGTTTCCGATACAGCGGCGGGAAAGGCCAGAACAGGCTTGTAATACGACGATGCGCGTGGGTCCTCCACGACTTCAGCGTCGAGTTGACCGGCAACCGTTCGCGCAACGAGCTTCGGCTGCGTCAGGCCTCGGTTCAGCCCCTCCTGCAACCGCCCCAAAATCCGGTCGAGATAGAGGGCATATTCGTCGAGGCGCTGAAGGTTGTCTTCATAGTCCTGCGTCGTCGCGAACGATGCAGCACCTCCGCCAGAGCTGAGCTGCGGCATGATCACCTGCCATCCGAAGAAATGATCGAGCGGCTGGACCTCCGTGATGAAACGGATGGCAGGCGCTGCACCCTCGAGCGCAAGTGCCTTATTCCAAGCGAACATATCGTAGGAGACCTGCTGCACGGGATCGAGCGTCGCCCGGTCGATCCGTTTCAGCGCCGCGAGCTCCGTTTCCGCCGCCACCTCCTCCGCGTCCATCCACGCATCGCTGATCATGTCTCCGAAATGCGGCGTACGATCCGCACTGTTCCGGCGCAGGCGCTGGATGGGGTTTCGCGCGAGAAAGGCTGCATCGCTCGCCCGGAACAACACGTCGAGATTTTCAGGTACGGGCTGGGTGCTGCCTGTGAGTTCTGCCGTGACCGGAGAAGGTATGGCAGCCAGAAACAGAGTACAGCCTATAAGAATGCCGCGAAACATACGCCATGCCTTTAAATTGGTGGCGGACTCTCTCCAAACCGAGCGGCAAACAACAATATCAAATTCTTGACATGATTAGCTTGAGCGGCGCGACCCAGCTTACAGTGGTTAGCAGCAGCAACCATACGAAAACGGCTTCCTGCGCGGGCGGCAGGGCGTACTCTACGGCATCACAGACCTCGACCCGAGTGCCGCCGCAGCTCGTCGCTTCATCTTCCAAGAGCAGATTGCTCGATAGAATGCCTAGCGCATTCTTCTCGCACTTGGAGCTCGGCAAAACCAGCCACTTGGCGGACGAAAATGGACGTCCATGGACGGTCTCTGGTGCCAGGAAAGGACTCGCATCTGTCAAATATGCTATTGTAATATATCGATATTATTCGTTCGTCTTTGAAATATGCCCCCAAATATGCCCCCAACGCATCGAAATGCATCCACGGAAATCGTTCGCCTGTACGCGATCGATCGCTTTGATGACCCGGCCGGCTAGAGCCGTGCCATCAATCGCAGGGCTTCCAGCGCGCACCTGTCGTCGAGGTCATAGTAACGAGTTTCGTGGCGTTCGAAGGTTCGGCGCCACATGCCTTTGGGGCGATAGATAGGCTGCTCCCAGCCTGGCTCGCACCCAAGTTTGCGTTGGAGTCGGAACAGCGCTTCAAACGGCCGGTCGCGAGAGGCTTGCCGTTGTGAGCGATAGCCAATTCGCCACGCTGCCCGCGATGCGAAGCGGTCCCCGCCGGCGGGCAAATAGAGCTTGCCGGCGCGGCCGTGGCGATAGGGGCAGATCATCCACCAACGCTTGCCGCCATAATTGGGAATCGTGCTGACAAGCCGCACATTCTGCGCCACGGTTTCCCGTGCGCCGCCACTACCTCGGCTGTAGCGTAGTTCGAGCCACGCGTTTTCCGGGTCCACCATGTTGGCCGTATAGCCGATCGAAGCTGTCGGCTCCCCGTTGGCGCTCCAATGAAGCGAGCTTTTCAGGATCGAACCGGGCACCGCATGTCCGGTGCGTATCATCCATGCAATGTCGATACGCAGACTTGTCTCCGCCAGCGGTCGGCCGCCCTGTTGTCCTGATCCCCAGCCGCCCATTTAAGCGTTCGCCTCCCAAAACAATATTGGCAGAATAGCAGAGACTGGTGCGCGCTTCACTCATCCTTCTTTCCGGGTTTGTCGCGGGGAAGGGTGAGACGCAGGTGCATATTGAGGAACGGCCCGTCGCGCCGTCCCGCATCCCGCTTTGCGGACATTCTGGCCCATTCCGCTTCCAGTTGCCTTGGGGTTTTCGGCTTCGTCTTTGCGACCGTCTTTGCAGCCCCTGCCTTCGTGAACGTCTTTTGCAGCGTCTGGATTTCTGACGCGACAAACCAAAGCGGTCGTCCATACCGATCGGCTTCGAACGCCAATTCACCCGCCAACGCCATTCGGGAGAGTTGTGGCTTGGTGATACCCGTGAGCGAGGCCGCATAGGGCAGTCTGAACCAATGCGCGGTCCCGTCGAACTTCACACTTGGGGGCTTCTTTGCCATGCAATGCTCCCTATCCCGTCACCTCGGCATCCGGCTGGCCCGCAATCAGGGCGTTGAGATAGGCAAGGCAGAGATCGCGGCTGCGATAGCAGCCCCAGGCGGCGATTTCCTGCCGCTCGACGATCGGGAAAGTTGAATAGATGTAGCGGATATCATCGCGGCTCGCCGCCGGATCAGCGGGATCATAGACGCCGTAGAGAATGAAATAGAGCGCATCGAGCTTCGCCCGCAGATGCAGGCGGCGCTCCTCATCCCAGACGAAGGGCGGCAGCACGTTGCCCGCTGCATCGACATGGCCCATGTCGCGCGCGAACGGTGCCATGTCGTGCGCAGTATAGGTCAGCTCCAGCACCGTTTGCCGCACGATTTCAGAAGCGGTTTTGGCGCCGAAGGCGCGACCATAGCCGGCAGGTGGAATGATTGGCAGCTGCTCGACAATATACCAGTTCAGATGCGTGCTTTGCGCCTTCTGACGCGCCACATAGTCGAGGACGGTTGAATTGATGTTGCCTAACATCAGAGCCTGATCGACAAATGGCAGGTCGCTCACAAGCAGCGGCGCAGTGTTTCCCGCGCTTCCGCTGGGTATGAACGACGCTATGAACGTCCGAACGTCTGTTGCTCTTGCAATGTCGCGGAACGCTATTGCAGGCTTGCTCGGAGCGTCAGTCGTGCTGGCAACCCAATACTGTGGAGTCGGGAAATAGGCTGGATCAGCTTTCATTTCCGGCGTCACTTCAACACTCAGCGCCGGGTTGTGCAGGTTTGCCTCGTTAACGGACACCGATGCCGCCCGGTGGTCGAACAGGTGGAGCATGCGGCCGACATAAAGCGGCACCCACTCGCCCGCCTCGGACTTCCAGCGGTTGCCGCCGACCGGCCACGCGCCTTCCTTCTCCTCCAGCTCCGCCTGCGTCCGGAACAGATGGCTGTCGTTGGTCATGTCGAACATGCGAACATATCGGACAGGCCAGGCCGCGACAGGCTCGTCGCCCGACCGATCCACCAGCACCGGCAGCCGCTCATAAATGGCCGTCGTCAGCGCCATGTCGCGCCGGGTGCGGAAAATGGGCGCGGTGCCGGTGTTTGGATTCACGCGCGCGAAGTCCGTCGCTGTGATCGGAAACACTTGATCGGGGTTTTTCAGTTCTTCAATCGAGTGCAGATAGAAAGAGCATATTGCCGCGCTGAACGTGCGTGCCGGACTCGCGACAAATATGCAAAACTTGAAGCTGGCGTGGACGTCCGGGAAAAAGACCTTCTTGTTTTCGAAATCATAAAGCGTCTTCAGGTGGCCGCCGGTCGCGACCTTCCGGAAAAAGGCGCTCGCCGACAGGTCCGATGCGATGCCGCTGGGGGTCAGCAGGCCCACCATGCCGCCGGGCCTCACCAGTGCATGGGCGCGCTCGACGAACAGGCTGTACAGGTTGATGTCGCCCCGGCTGAGCAGCGGGTAATGGCCTGACCCGCGCGCCACCCGCGCGGCGTCGCCCGCGCGCCGGTCGGCCTTCTGATAATCAGCGTAGAGCGGGTCGCCCGCCTCCTCCAGCGCCCTGATCATCCTTGACCGATCGGAAGCGCGCTGCGCCCGCGCGATTTCCGGCCGGCGCGCGGCGAACCATTCCACCTGTTGCAATTTGATCCGGTCCCATGGCGGATTGCCGACGACGGCATCAAAGCCGCCCTCCCGAGCCGCGCTGGCCCAGTTTTCCCAGACGCCGGGGAAGGTGATTTGCCAGTTGAGGAAACGCTCCTCGCTGATCAGGTCGCGCGCGGCGCACCATATTTGCGTGAAACGCTCCACTTCGTCCGGGCGTGCCTTGCCGGCTTCGGGGGCGATGCGCCCGCGCGCCAGCGACACGGGGTCACCAAACTGACCGTCCAGCCAGAGGTTGACCAAAGCCCTGTCCGTCCTTGGCAGGTTCAGCCAGTCGAGCGCGTGCATGAAGCTGACGAAGCTGTCGAGCGGCCCCGTCTGCGCCTCAACATCGGTCCACATTTCGGCTGAGCGGTGCGCCTCGGCTATTTCCGCATCGGTCAGCGCCTCGATCGTGCGCATGGCGACCGCCTGCCGCTGGGCGTTGCGCAGCGCATCGGCGTAAAACAGTTCGCCGCCCTTCGCCGCCCGGTCGATCGCATCGCGCACCCACAGGCCGAACAGGCTGTCCCCGGCCGCCAGATGGTGATCGATGAAGGACAGCGGCGCGCCGACCGTGAAGGTGTGGAGCCATAGCGACACCTTCGCCAGCTCCACCGCCATCGGATTCTTGTCCACGCCGTAGATGCAGCGCTTCAGCACCATGCGCTTGACCAGTTGGGGATCGTCCAGCTGATCCTCGCTGACCGCCCATCGGGCATCCTCGGCATTGTGACGGATGGTCGCCCGGATTTTGCGAATTTCCTCGGCGACCGGAGATTCATAATCCAGATCGATGCCGGGCGCCCGCGCCAGTGCCGCCGCCTCCGCCATTGCGTTCAGGGCATGGTTGGTCAGCCGATCGACAAGGCTGACCAGGAAATGGCCCGATCCCATGGCCGGATCGCAGATGCGCAGCCGCGTGATGGCCTTGGCGGGATCGACCTTCTGCAATTGCGCTATGCGGAAATCCTCGCTGTCCTGCCGCCGCAGCTTATCCAACGCATCCGTGAAAGCGGCCAGGGCGTCCGCGATCAATGGTTCCAGCGTTTCGTCGAGGATCAGAAGCACCAGATCGTCGGGCGTATAGTAGCTGCCGGAGCTTTTGCGCGCGAAGATGTTGGGGCGAATATCCACGTCGCCCGCGTCGCCGCGTGTCAGCTCGAACTCCAGTAGCCGTTCGTAGATGGACCCCAATTGCTGCACTGAAAGGTCGCGATAGTTGATATAGCGCCGCTGCCCGTCGCGCCGTTCCCAGGAGAGAATGTCGATCGCCTCGGCCATTACGTCATCACCGAGCGCGATGGCTTTGAGAAGCGGCGTCTGCTCGCTGCTGAACAGCCCGCCATTGTAGGGCGGCAGGCCGACCGACGGATCGCCCTTGTCGATCATTTCTGCAAGGTCGCCGAAATTGTGCCAGATGGTTTTCGCGACCGTCGAGAAGCTGTCGCCACTATCCTTCCGCCGGCCGATTTCCATCCGCCGTTCGCGCAGCGCATAGTCGTCATAGCGCTGGTCCTTGACCGGCAGCAGGCCCCGATCCTCGGCATAGAGTACGAACAGCAACCGGTAGAGGAGAATCAGCGTCGCCTGCCGGACCTCCCCCAGCGGCGTGTGGGCAGGGGCAGCATTGGCAATCGCGCGGCCCAGCGCTGGATAGAGCCGATCGAACACAAGGTCGGACAGGCTTTTGGCAACACGCTCCTCATAGAAGGCGGCGTCGCTGCGCGCCCTGTCATGAAAGCTACGCTTGTCTGCGCCCGTCCTGTCGAACGCGGCGCGCGAGAACATGGCAACAAAAACCGCCAGCCAGTGATCGCGTTCATCATCACTTATGCCCGTATCCAGTAGGTCGCCGCCCAGCTCCATGATGCGGGTCAGGTCCAGTTCCAGATAGTCGTCGATAGTGGAGCGAGCCCCGGCGAAATAGAGACGCCACCTGGCCCCATTTGTAAGGATGCCCCAGCGCAGTTCGCCAGCGGTCAGATCGTCGATGCGGCGCAGGTAGCGCAGCAGTTGGGTGGACGGCGTATCCCGTTCGCCGCGCCCCTCGGCCCGGTCCAGCGCGCGGCCCCAGCGTTTGCTTTCGACGATCGCGGCACCGAACTGGTAGCGCTTCCACTCCTCGCCGTGGCCGTTCGCCCGCTGCTTCGCCGCCTCATTGATGAACAGCAGGGCATCCGGCACGTCAACCCGCCCGGACGCCGACAAATTCTGCTGGGTCAGATAATCCGCCCATCCAAGGGCGCGCAGAACCGGCCAGATGAAATCGCTTTCGGTGGTCGCCTCGTTAGGCTTGCTGTCATGTGGAAACCCGACAAGGATTTCGCACAATGTGGCACGCACGGCCCCCGTATCGACGGCCGCAAATTCGGATGTCTCTGTGATACCTGCGACCAGATAGTCATGCGTGAATAGCGTGCCGGATACGAACAGGCTGGGGTCAGTCATCCTTGTTCCCTGATACAGCCATGGTCCGCATGTTGCCCCCTTTCGCGCTCGGCATGGTTAGCCGCCCCGACACCCGCCGCCAAGATTTTCCTAAATCATAAGCAAACTTGGTCGCCTTCAGGCCATGTTATGGGTGCCAGGCATGGCGCACTGCCAAACACCCGCTCGCTTTCCCTGAACGGTACACGCACGCGGCAGCCAAGGCCCCGTAAACCGTGCGGCAATTTCTCCGGACGAAGCTTTCAGCATATACTCCAGCTTCCGCTCCAGATTCACCCTGTAGAGGTCTGGCGCTGCCGAGTAGTACCGCCCGCCGGCTATTTTCTGGCATTGCAGTACGCTCGGCACGTAACGGCCGGGAAGCAGATGCTTGACCCAGCGCAGGGGCATCGGTCGGAAGAGCGGGTCGAGGTCTGGCGGCACGTGCAGCAGCATGTGGACATGCGCGCCGTTCACTGGCCCATGCTCCTGTACCCAGGCCCACGGCAGGCGATAGCCGCGCCGCCGCGCCCAATCGCTTGCCAGCTTCACAAATCGGCCGGTCGTTCCAGCGTTCTCACCGTTTGCGATTCCGCCACGCTCCCAAAGGATGGTCACGAAACGGTTGAATGGCCGGCCGACGCCCAATGCCCTCTCCGCAGCATCGATCAGCGCGAAGCATTGGGCTTCGGTGAGCGTATGGCTGATCCGGTCGGCCCTATTGCGCGCGCCGCCACGCCGCAACCCGCCTGCGTAGTGCCCGGCCGCCTTGAAAATCCCTCCTATATGGGGGGAGGCATTGCCTTCGCCGCCAAGCCCCGGATTTTCGCCGTTTTCTCCAATTTCGGCTGGATCGTCGGGGAACGCCGCCGGACAAAACCGCGCAAGTTTCAAAGGAACGGCCGGGGATGAAATGAATCAGCGCAGCGGCAGCTTCTCAAACCACGCGGTCGCGTCACTCTGCGCAATCCGGGTCGAACGGCCGACCTTTCGGAACGGCAGGCGCTGCGCTGCATTTTCGCGGTACACGGTCGATCGGCCAACGCCGTAGCGATCCATGAAGTCCTTGATGGTAAGAAGTCGATCCATAGAAGCACCTGTAAGGTTGTTGGTGCTTCCTCATACACGCGGACACTGGTTCATTTTTCTAGCGCGAAACGAACCAGTCTCTGAAGTTGGCGACCTTGAGTGCATTCGCCGCAAATTCTTCCGCTACGGCCCGCCACGCGGCGCAGCGGCGAGAATCAGGGCGGCTTCCGCATTCATACATGCGCGAGCCATGCGGGCACGGCATCTTGGCCCAGTAGTTCTCGATATGCTCTTGCACCTTCTCCAGTCGCGGGTCGGTTCCGTTCTCGTAGGCGAGCCACCAGCGCTGGACATTGCGGTGGGAGTAGGGCTGGCCCTTCGAGGTACGCCCCGATTCCGTCATTGCACGCGCGAGGTACTTGTAAGCCTTGTTCTTGGAGTAGCCGCCTTCCAGCAGCGACCATACTCCCATCACCACCCAAACACGGACCTCGGTTTCAGCGAGGGTTTCGGCATTGGTGCCGCCGTAGTTGACCGGCTTTGTCCAAGGATGCCCGCTGCCTCCGTGCTCCAATGCATGCACGAAAATCAACAGGTCCTTGATGGGCATCAGCAGGTCATTGTTCCTGAAAGCTGGGAGCAAGCCCAGATGACCGGCGATGCAGCCGATATAACCGGCCGCCTTGTTGCGTTTCAGATCGGCATCGGTTTCGCTTTCATAGGCGGCAATCCGATGCGTCAGGTCATGGGTAAGGCCGTTGATCCACTCCGTTGGGTCTGGCCATGTGGATTCAGTCATTCCCCGCCCTTGCAGGCACGTGCAGTTCTATTATCTCGGCGCCTGACCGCAGCGCATCCAGGTGATCGCTCCACCACTGCGCCATTTTTACCCGTTCCTGCCAATGCTGGCCGCGATGATACGCGCCGCGCACGGCATCGCTTTCGCCGTGGGCAAGAGCGCGCTCAATCGCATCAGGGGACCATTTTCCGCTTTCGTTCAGCAGCGTGGAAGCCGTTGCGCGCAGGCCATGCGCAGTCAGCTCGGTTCTGGTAAAGCCCATGCGCCGAAACGCGGCGTTCATGGTGTTCTCGCTCATGGGGCGCTGCAAGGTTTGCATGGATGGGAACAGGTAGCGTGCCGCTCCAGTCAGTGGCTCCAGTTCATCAAGCAGCTCCAGCACCTGCCGGGAGAGAGGCACGGAGTGTGGCCGGCGCTGCTTCATTTTACCCGCCGGGATGAGCCAGATCGCGCCCTTGCGGTCAAATTCGCCCCATTCAGCGTGGCGCAACTCTCCCGGTCGCACGAAAACATGCGGGGCGAGCTGCATGGCGAACTTGGTAATCGGGCTTCCCGTGTAGCTGTCCACTGCGCGAAGCAACTCGCCCAGCTTTAAGGGTTCCAATATCGCCGCATGGTGCGTGACCTTCGGCGCCATCAGCGCACCCTGCAACAGTGCAGCGGGGTCTGCCTTGCAACGGTCGGTCGCAACGCCGTATCGAAATACCCGACTAGCAAAGGCACGCACGCGCCGCGCCGTTTCGCGGTGGCCCTTGCGTTCCAGCGTCTTGAGCGGGGCCAGAATTTCGGACGGCTCGATTTCCGAAATGGGGCGTTCACCCAGCGCGGGGCGCAACAGGTCCAGAAACCAGCGCGCTTTTACCAGCGTAGCGTCAGACTTGCCTTCGCCTTGCAACTTTGTGGCAATGAACTCGTCCGCAACACCGCCAAAGGTGTTCCCGGCGCTGATCTGCGCCATGACCTTTTCACGCTTCCGCTGAAACGACGGGTCCTGCCCCCCGGTGAGCTGCGCCCGTGCCGCATCCCTTTTGGCCCGTGCCGCAGCGAGACCGACTTCCGGATAGGTCCCAAGCGCCAGCTTTTTCTCCCGACCATTGAAGCGATACTTTAGGCGCCAATACTTTGATCCATTTGGATTAATTTCGAGATAGAGGCCCTTTTCATCAGCCTTCTTGTAGGAGGCATCCCTTGGCCGAAAGGCTCGGATTTCTGCGTCTTTCAGCGACATTTGGGGGCCTCTCGTTCCAGTTTTCGGTTAGAGGCCCCCAAAAAGGCCCCCAACTGAGACGGATTGCAGAGAAGCAAACACGAACAACTGCGAACCGTCTGGGATGGTTTTTCGCAGATTTCTGCCGTTTTGTAAAGCTAATGGAGACGTTCAGGGAAGAACAAATGGTGCCCAGGAAAGGACTCGAACCTTCACGCCGTTACCGGCACTAGCACCTGAAGCTAGCGCGTCTACCAATTCCGCCACCTGGGCACGGGGTCGGATGCTCGCCATGTCGCGAGGCGATGCGGGTTACGGTCCGTCCCCGTGCTTGTCAATGGGCCTGCGTATGGAATATGCCGCGCGGGAACGATTGGACTGGCCGGAAGGATGCAGGTGTGGCGAAGCTGATTACGATCTTCGGCGGTTCGGGCTTCGTGGGGCGCTATGTCGTGCAGGCGCTGGCGAAGACGGGGGCGCGGCTGCGGGTCGCGACGCGCGATCCGCACCTTGCCCTGCATGTGCGCCCGCTCGCAGCGCTCGGCCAACTCGACTTCGTCCGCACGGACCTTGGGAACGCAGCCTCGCTTGCCCGCGCGGTCGAGGGGGCCGACGCCGTCGTCAACCTCGTCGGCACGCTTTCCGATTCGCACGGCGGCTTCGAGGCGGTGCACGTGAAGGGCGCCGGGGCGATCGCGAAGGCCGCGGCGGCGGCGGGCGCGGCGGTGCTGGTGCACGTGTCGGCGCTCGGCGCCGACGCGGAGAGCGAATCGGGCTACGGCCGCAGCAAGGCGCTCGGCGAAGCGGCCGTGCGCGCCGCCTTCCCGAAGGCGACGATCCTGCGCCCGTCGGTGATCTTCGGCTCCGAGGACGGCTTCCTGAACCGCTTCGCCGGGCTTCTCCGTTTGCCGGTGGTGCCGGTGGTGGCGCCGGCAACGAAGTTCCAGCCCGTCTATGTCGTCGACGTGGCGCGCGCGATTGCGGCCGCGGCCTGCGAGCCGTCGCTCCATGCGGGCAAGACGGTTTCGCTCGGCGGACCGGACGTGCTGACGATGCGCGGGCTCCTCGATTGGCTCGCGCAGACCACCGGCCGCGACCCGGTGCTCGTGGACGTGCCGGACGCCGCCGCGGGCCTGCTCGCGAGTCTCACCGGCTGGCTCCCCGGCGCGCCGCTCACCACCGATCAGTGGAAGATGCTGCAGACGGACAATGTCGTGCCCGAAGGCGCGCCCGGCCTTTCCGCGCTCGGGGTGGACGCGACGCCGATGGCGGCGGTCGCGCCGGGCTGGCTCGTGCGCTTCCGGCCGCACGGCCGCTTCAGCGTCGCCTAGAAGAAGGCCAGCAGCACCACGCCGAGCGCCACGCGGTAGACGACGAACACCAGCATCGAGCCGCGGCGCAGGAAGCGCATCAGGAACGCCATCGTCGCCACGGCGGCGAAGAAGGTGAGCACGCCCGCGATCACGGCGTCGCGCTGCATGGCGGCGGACGCCTCGGCGAGGTCGAGCGCCGCGAGCAGCCCCGCGCCCGCCACGGCGGGCATCGACAGCAGGAACGAGAAGCGCGCGGCTTCCGGGCGCGCGTAGCCGAGGAAGCGCGCCATCGTCATGGTGACGCCGGAACGGCTGGTGCCGGGGATGAGCGCGAGGGCCTGCGCGAGGCCGACGAGGACCGCGTCCTTGAGCGACAGGTCCTCATAGGCCTTGGTCTGCTTGCCCCAGCGGTCCGCCGCCCACAGCAGCAGGCCGTAGACGATGAGGTTGATCGCTACGAGATGCGTGGAGCGGAAGCCTTCGAGATAGCCGCCGCTTTTCAGGAAGAAGCCGAACGCCACCGCCGGGATCGTGCCGATGGCGATCCACCAGAACAGCCGCCGCTCGGCGGGCGCCTTCACCACGCCGAGGTTCGAAAGGCCGCCGCGCGCGAGGCCGAGCGCGTCGCGCCAGAAGTATACGAAAATAGCGGCGAGGGTGCCGACGTGAACCGCGACGTCGATCATCGGCCCCTGATCCGGGAAGTCGGTGAGCTTGGGGATCAGGATCAGGTGCCCGGAGGACGAGATGGGCAGGAATTCGGTGACGCCCTGGACGATGGCGATGATGAGCAGCTGCAGAAACGACATGGGCTCTCCGGCGGAAAGGTCGGGCGTGGGCATAGCACAGCCGATTCGCGTCGTCCTCCGGTGAGTTAAGGCCGTGTCGGACCTTTTTTGAGGCGCATTTTCTGCAAGCCGTTCTCAACAAGCCCGGTTTGGACGAAAATTAGGTAATAATTATTGTCCTATCAGTGGGAAATTGCGTGACAAGCGCCGTCCGCGACCGTAAAAGCCGCGCCGGAACCGCAAGGGGAAATCGGGTGGCCGAAAAGGATATGCTGAAGTTCGTGGGGCTCGCGCAGGCGTTTCCGGAGAAGCGCCCCGCCGACGAGCGCGACGACGACTTCCTCGAGATCAACCGTGCCTTCATCCGGGCGAAGGCCGAGGAGCAGGCCTCGCGCTGCTCGCAGTGCGGCGTGCCCTTCTGCCAGGTGCACTGCCCGCTTCACAACAACATCCCGGACTGGCTGCGCCTCACCGCCGAGGGGCGCATCCGGGAGGCGTGGGAGCTTGCCGAATCCACCTCCACCATGCCCGAGGTGTGCGGCCGCATCTGCCCGCAGGATCGGCTGTGCGAGGGCAATTGCGTCATCGAGCAGTCGGGCCACGGCGCCGTCACCATCGGCTCGGTCGAGAAGTTCATCACCGACACCGCGTGGAAGGAAGGCTGGGTGCGTCCGCTGCGGCCCCTCGCGGACCGCTCGGACCAGTCGGTCGGCATCATCGGCGCAGGGCCGGCGGGCCTCACCGCCGCCGAATATCTGCGGCGGCGCGGCTACGACGTGCACGTCTACGACCGCTACGACCGCGGCGGCGGCCTCCTCACCTACGGCATCCCCGGCTTCAAGCTCGAAAAGTCCGTGGTGATGCAGCGCCTCGCGCGGCTGGAGGAAGGCGGCATCGTCTTCCACTACAATTTCGAGGTCGGCCGCGACGCGGCGCTCGCCGCGCTCCGCGCCAAGCACGACGCGCTGCTCGTCGCCACCGGCGTCTACAAGGCGCGTGACATCAAGGCGCCGGGCGTCGGCGCACGCGGCATCGTCGCGGCGCTCGACTACCTGATCGCCTCCAACCGCAAGGGCTTCGGCGACAGCGTGCCCGCGTTCGACGACGGCGCGCTGAACGCGGCGGGCAAGCACGTCGTCGTCATCGGCGGCGGCGACACGGCGATGGACTGCGTGCGGACCGCCGTGCGGCAGGGCGCCGCCTCGGTGAAGTGCCTCTACCGCCGCGATCGCGCCAACATGCCGGGCTCGCAGCGCGAGGTGGCGAACGCGGAAGAGGAAGGCGTCGAGTTCGTCTGGCTCTCCGCCCCGCAGGCGTTCGACGACAGGGACGGCCATGTTTCCGGCGTCCGCGCGCAGCAGATGCGCCTCGGCGCGCCCGACGCCTCCGGCCGGCGCGCGCCCGAGGTGGTGGAAGGCGGCGATTTCCGGCTGGAGGCCGATCTCGTCATCAAGGCGCTCGGCTTCGATCCCGAGGACCTGCCGCAGCTGTTCGGCGCGCCCGACCTCACCGTCACGCGCTGGGGGACGCTGCGCACCGACCACAAGACGATGATGACGAGCGTGGACGGCGTGTTCGCCGCCGGCGACATCGTGCGCGGCGCCAGCCTCGTCGTCTGGGCGATCCGCGACGGCCGCGACGTCGCGAAGACCATGCACGCGTACCTCGCCGAGCGCGCAGGCACCCAGAAGGAAAAGGCCGCCGCATGAAAACTCGTGTCTTCGCGCTCGCGGCGACGCTGCTGCTCTCCGCCGCCCCTGCCCTCGCCGCGGAACCCGACCGTGCATCCGAACTCGTCAGGCTGATGGGCGTCGAGGCGAAGCTCGACGAGGTTTTCACCACCCTCGTGCCGATGTTCGGCACGCAGGTCGTCGCGCAGCTCGAGAGCGACAACGGCACCAGCGGCACGGTGCGCAACATCATCGAGAACGGACGCGGCGGGCGAGAGCGGTTGCAGAAGATCCTCGCCCAGGAATTCCTCGCCGAACTGCGCAAGGCGTATCCGGCAATGCTGGACGATTTCCGGGCCGCCTACCGGGCCGCGCTCTCGCCGTCCGAACTCGATGCCGCGATCGGCTTCCTGAAAAGCCCGGCGGGCCAGAAATTCATGGCAGCCGAGCAGCAGACGCAGGTTCGCATGAAGGCCATCGGCGAACGCGCCGGGATGACCGCCGGAATGGCCGCCGTCTCCAATGGTTTTGCCCGCGCGCAGCGCGAAATGCTGGATGAAGCGAAATGACGACCGAAGCCGAACGTGAACGCATCGCCCGCGAGGGCATGTACCGCCCCGAGATGGAATCCGATGCCTGCGGCGTCGGCCTGATCGCCGCGACCGACGGCAGGCCGTCGCGGCGCGTGGTGACGCTCGGCATCGACGCGCTGAAGGCGGTGTGGCACCGCGGCGCGGTGGACGCCGACGGCAAGACCGGCGACGGCGCGGGCATCCATGTCGAGCTGCCCATCGCCTTCTTCTCGAAGCACATCGAGCACGCCGGCCACAAGCATCGCATCGACCGCCTGCTCGCCGTGGGACAGGTGTTCCTGCCGCGCACCAACCTTGCCGAGCAGGAGACCTGCCGCAGCATCGTCGAATCCGAGATCATCGACTTCGGCTACGAGATCTACGGCTGGCGGCAGGTGCCCGTCGACACCTCGGTGATCGGCGACAAGGCGAAGCAGACGCGCCCCGAGATCGAGCAGATCATGATCAAGGGGCCCCAGCCGGGCGACCACTACGAGAATCAGGACGCGTTCGAGAAGGACCTGTACCTGATCCGCCGCCGCATCGAGAAGAAGATCGTCGAAGCGCAGATCCGGGACTTCTACATCTGCTCGCTGTCGTCGCGCTCGATCATCTACAAGGGGCTGTTCCTCGCCGAGGCGCTGTCCGTCTTCTATCCCGATCTCCAGGACGAGAAGTTCGTCAGCCGCTTCGCGATCTATCACCAGCGCTATTCGACGAACACCTTCCCGACATGGTGGCTGGCGCAGCCGTTCCGCTGCATCGCCCACAACGGCGAGATCAACACGGTTCGCGGCAACAAGAACCTGATGAAGAGCCACGAGATCAAGATGGCCGCGCAGGCCTTCGGCGAGCTTTCGGGCGACATCAAGCCGGTGATCCCGGCGGGCGCATCGGACACCGCCGCGCTCGACGCGACGTTCGAGGTGATGGTGCGTTCGGGACGCGACGCGCCGACCGCCAAGCTGATGCTGGTGCCCGAGGCGTGGAACAAGGACACCACGCTCGCGCAGGCGCACCGCGACATGTACGCCTTCTTCGCCAGCGTCATGGAGCCGTGGGACGGCCCCGCCGCGCTCGCCATGACCGACGGGCGCTGGATCGCCGCCGCGGTCGACCGCAACGCGCTGCGCCCCATGCGCTTCACGCGCACCAGCGACAATTTGCTCATCGTCGGCTCCGAGACCGGCATGGTCGTGGTGCCCGAGGCGACCGTGATCGAGAAGGGACGGCTGGGGCCGGGCCAGATGATCGCCGTCGACCTCGACGAGGCGCGCTACTACGACGACAAGGCGATCAAGGACCGCGTCGCGGGCGAGGCGGACTACGCCGCACTGGTGAAGGGTTTCCGCAACTTCGCCGATGTGCCGGGCGCGGACGCGCCGGAGCCGGGACAGGCGCTGGAGGCCGACGAGCTTCGCCGCCGTCAGGTCGCCGCCGGCCTCACGCTGGAGGACATGGAGCTGATCCTCGCGCCGATGGTGGAGGACGCCAAGGAAGCGGTCGGCTCGATGGGCGACGACACGCCGCTCGCGGTCATCTCCGAGAACCCGCGCTGCCTGTCGCACTTCTTCCGGCAGAACTTCAGCCAGGTGACGAACCCGCCGATCGACTCGCTTCGCGAGACGCGCGTGATGAGCCTGAAGACGCGCTTCTCGAACTACGCCAACATCCTCGACAAGGACGCCAAGCAACAGGGCGTGGTGGTGATGGAATCGCCCGTGCTCTCGAACCGCGACTGGGCGCGGCTGCTCGCCCATTTCGGCGATCAGGCCGCGACCATCGACTGCACCTACGAGGTCGCGGGCGGCCCCGCCGCGCTGCGCGAGGCGATCGCGCGCGTGCGCGCCGAGGCCGAACACCTCGTGCGTTCGGGCAAGAGCCAATTGTTCCTCACCGACGAGAACGTCTCGAAGACGCGCGCGGGCATCACCATGATCCTCGCCGCGGCGGGCGTGCACACGCACCTCGTGCGCAAGGGCCTGCGCTCCTTCGCCAGCATCAACGTGCGTTCGGCGGAGTGCATGGACACGCATTATTTCGCGGTGCTGATCGGCGTCGGCGCGACCACCGTGAACGCGTGGCTCGCGCAGGAATCGATCGCGGCGCGCCATGCCAAGGGGCTGTTCGGCGACATGGACCTCACGACCTGCGTGAACCGCTTCAGGAAGGCGATCGAGGACGGCCTCCTCAAGATCATGGCGAAGATGGGCATCAGCGTCATCTCCTCCTACCGCGGCGGCTATAATTTCGAGGCGGTCGGCCTGTCGCGCGCGCTCGTCAACGATTTCTTCCCCGGGATGCCCGCGAAGATCTCGGGCGAGGGCTTCTCGTCGCTGCACGTGAGCGCGCGCGACCGGCATCTGCTCGCCTACGACGAGGAGGTGACGGCGCTGCCCGTCGGCGGCCTCTACCGCTACCGCGCGGGCGGCGAGCCGCACGCATGGCAGGCGAACCTCATCCACCTGCTCCAGCAGGCGGTGGCGAGCGACTCCTATTCCACCTACCTCCAGTTCAGCCGCGGCATCCGCGACCTGCCGCCGATCTATCTGCGCGACCTGCTGGAATTCAATCACCTGCGCCCGCCGGTGCCGGTGGAAGAGGTGCAGTCGATCGCCGAGATCCGCAAGCGGTTCGTGACGCCGGGCATGTCGCTCGGCGCGCTGTCGCCCGAGGCGCACGAGACGCTCTCCATCGCCATGAACCGCATCGGCGCCAAGGCCGTCTCGGGCGAGGGCGGCGAGGACCGCTCGCGCTACAAGCCCTACCCCAACGGCGACAACGCGAACTCGGTGATCAAGCAGATCGCCTCCGGCCGCTTCGGCGTCACCGCCGAGTACCTCAACGCCTGCGAGGAGATCGAGATCAAGGTCGCGCAGGGCGCCAAGCCCGGCGAAGGCGGGCAATTGCCCGGCTTCAAGGTGACGGAGATGATCGCGCGCCTCAGGCACTCGACGCCGGGCGTGATGCTGATCTCGCCGCCGCCGCACCACGACATCTATTCGATCGAGGACCTCGCGCAGCTCATCTATGACCTGAAGCAGATCAACCCCGACGCGCGCGTCTGCGTGAAGCTGGTGTCGGAAGCGGGCATCGGCACGATCGCGGCGGGCGTCGCCAAGGCGCACGCCGACGTGATCCTCGTCTCGGGCAACGTCGGCGGCACCGGCGCGTCCCCGCAGACCTCGATCAAGTACGCGGGCACGCCGTGGGAGATGGGCCTCACCGAGGTCAACCAGGTGCTGACGCTGAACAGCCTGCGCGGCCGCGTGAAGCTGCGCACCGACGGCGGGCTCAAGACCGGGCGCGACGTGGTGATCGCCGCCATCCTCGGCGCCGAGGAATTCGGCATCGGCACGCTCTCCCTCGTCGCGATGGGCTGCATCATGGTGCGCCAGTGCCATTCGAATACCTGCCCGGTGGGCGTCTGCACGCAGGACGAGAAGCTGCGCCAGAAGTTCGCGGGCTCGCCGGAGAAGGTCATCAACCTGATGAGCTTCATCGCCGAGGAGGTGCGCGACATCCTCGCGAGCCTCGGCTTCCGCAGCCTCGACGAGGTGGTCGGCCGCACCGAGCTGCTGCGTCAGGTGAGCCGCGGCGCCGAGCACCTCGACGACCTCGACCTCAATCCCATCCTCGCCAAGGTGGACGCGCCCGACAGCGAACGGCGCTTCAACCTCACGACCCGCCGCAACGAGGTGCCCGACAGCCTCGACGCGCAGATGCTCGTCGACGCGAAGGCGGTGTTCGACCGCGGCGAGAAGATGCAGCTCACCTACAGCGTGCGCAACACGCACCGCGCGGTCGGCACGCGCTTCTCCTCGGCGATCACGCGCAAGTACGGCATGAACGGCCTCGCGCCCGGCCACGTGCATGTGCGCCTGCGCGGCTCGGCCGGCCAGTCGCTCGGCGCCTTCGCCGTGCAGGGGCTGAAGCTCGAAGTGTTCGGCGACGCCAACGACTATGTCGGCAAGGGGCTTTCGGGCGCGACCATCGTGGTGCGGCCGCTCGTGTCCTCGCCGCTCAAGTCCAACGAGAACACGATCATCGGCAACACCGTGCTCTACGGCGCCACGGCGGGGCGCCTCTACGCGGCGGGCCAGGCGGGCGAGCGGTTCGCCGTCCGCAACTCGGGCGCGGAGGTCGTCGTCGAGGGCTGCGGCGCCAACGGCTGCGAGTACATGACCGGCGGCATGGCGGTGATCCTCGGGCCCGTCGGCGACAATTTCGCGGCGGGCATGACCGGCGGCATGGCCTTCGTCTACGATACGGCGGGCGATTTCGACACGCGCGCCAACCCGGACAGCGTCGTCTGGCAGCCGGTGCGCGCCGCATACTGGGAAGGCGTGCTCCGCGCCGCCGTGGAGGCGCACCACCGCGAAACCGATTCCGGCTGGGCGCAGTCGATCCTCGAGGACTGGGAAAGCGCGCTGCCCCGCTTCGTGCAGGTCTGCCCCAAGGAGATGGTGAGCCGCCTCAAGCACCCGCTCGAGGATGCGGAAAGCGTGGTCGCGGCGGAGTGAGGTTGCAGCGCCGCGGGCTTCCCCGTATCACCGGGGCTCATCATGTGGCGCCTCTACCAATATCCGCTCTGCCCGTTCTCGCGCAAAGTCCGTCTCGCGCTTGCCGAAAAGGGCGTCGAGGTCGAGCTCGTCCACGAACTGCCGTGGATGCGGCGCGATGAATTCGTCGACCTGAACCCCGCCGGGCAGACCCCGGTGCTGATCGGCGACCGCGGCGCCGCGCTCGTCGACAGCACGGCGATCTGCGAATATTTCGAGGAAACCATCGAGCGTATGCCGCTGCTCGGCGCGAGCGCCGCCGACCGCGCCGAGGTGCGCCGCCTGTGCGCGTGGTTCGACCAGAAATTCTACGCGGAAGTGGGCCACATGCTGCTCGCCGAGCGCATGTACAAGCGCATCGTGCAGCGCGCCGCGCCGGACGGCGGCGCGCTCCGCACGGCGGGCCGCAACCTCGAACATCACCTCGGCTACATCGAGTACCTGCTCGATCACCGCCGCTGGCTGTCCGGCACGACGTTCGGCCTCGCCGATCTCGCCGCGGCGGCGCACCTGTCGGTGGTGGACTATCTCTCCGCGCTCGACTGGCACGGCCACGCGACGGCGAAGCAGTGGTATTCCGCGATCAAGTCGCGGCCCACGTTCCGCGCGCTCCTCTCAGAACGCATGGACGGGCTCGCGCCGCCCGCGCACTACGACAAGCTGGATTTCTAAAAGACCGGCCGCCTACTTCGGCTTCGGAACCTTCTCGCGCGCCTTCTGGAGCTGACGCTCGCGGCGCCACTGCTCGTATTCGTTACGGCTGCAACCGACGTCGCCCGCGGGGCCGACGGCGCTGCACGCGCTGCTCGGCGCGACATTGCCCGGCTCGGTCAGCTTCAGCCGCTCGCTCGGCACGTCGGTTCCCGGCTCGCCCGGCTCGGGCGGCGTTTCGACGGCGGGCTCCTCGTCGGGGCGGCCGCACACGACGATCTCGCCGCGACGCTCGGGATTCGGACACTTCTCCGGCATCCAGTCGTCGAGCGGCACGCGCTTCAGGACGCCGCTGTTCGTCACCGGCGGTTTGGACTCGGCCGGATTGCTGTCCGTCTGGGCGGCCTGCGCCAGCGCCGTACCGGACGCCATCGCGCTCGCCATTCCAATCGCCGCAACCAGAGCCAGACGAATCATCGCGTTCCTTTCCGCCGCCGTCCGCAGGTGAACGGCATTCCACACCCTTACCCAACGCCGCGCGGCGTGAACAGTGCCTGAACTTTTCGCGCGCGCGGCCGCCGGCAGGGATCAGCTGACGAGCAGCGCCCGCGCCTGGCTGCCGAGGTGCGCCAGCATCGCGGTGGTGACAACGCCCGACTTGCGCGCCCGCGCCGCCGCGTCCGCCATGCGCTCGATGACGACCGGATTGGCCGCGCTCCACGCCTCGATCGCCTTCACCGGATCGCCGCCCGTCTTCGTCTGGCGCTTGATGAGGTCGATGCGCAGCTGCTCGAAATCGCGCAGCAGGCCTGCGACGAGCAGCCGCTCCCACGGGTCGGAGGGAGAAAGCTGGGCGGTGACGCCCTTCGCCCAGTCGAGCCCCAGCGTCTCGCCGACGCGCGTGTAGGCATCGGCGATCGCGCGTTCGGTGACGCCGAGCTCGGCCGCGAGCTTGGCGTTGCCGATCGACCCGTCGAGGGCTTCCAGCGCCACCAGACGCTCGGTGATGTCGCCAGGCGCGCCGCCCTGCAGCAGTTCCTGCCGCAGCCGCTCGACCTGCGCGCGCGGCTCGGGCCTCAGCAGCTTGTCGAGCTGCTTCGCGAGCCGCTGGATGCCGGGCTTCCATGCCGCGATGCACTGGGAGGGCTGGTCGCCCGGCGCCGAGGCGCGCAGCGCGTCCGCCATCTGCGTGCGGAGACCGCGGATCGACTTCGCGTGCAGCATGATGTGCGTGCGCGCGTCGACCGCGGCCGCGTCGATCGTGCGCCAGAGGTCGCGCAGGTCGAACAGCTCGCGCGCCATCACGAAGGCGGAGGCGACGTGCGCGAGGCTGGTGCCCTGCTCCTCCGAAAGCTCGAAGGCGAGCGTGATGCCGCCGCGGTTGACGATCTGGTTCGCAAGCTTGGTGGCGATGATCTCGCGGCGCAGCCGGTGACCGGTCACGCCCGCCTTGAACGCCTTCAGCACGGCGGGCGGGAACGCCATCTCGAGGTCGTGCACGAGCAGCGGATCATCCGGCAGCGGGCTTTCGACGATGGTGTCGTAGAGCGTCATCTTCGCATAGGCGAGCAGCACGGCGAGCTCGGGCCGTTCCAGCCCACCGCCGCCGAGCGCGCGCTGCGTGAGCTGCTCGTCGGTCGGCAGGTTCTCGACGATGCGGTCGAGCCGGCCGCTCGCCTCCAGAAGCTGGATGACGCGCTGGTAAGCGGGCAGCGCGCCGCTGCCGCCGGTCTCAGCCACGGAAATGGCCTGCGTCTGCATCACGTTGTCGCGCAGCACGAGCTGGGCGACGTCGTCCGTCATCGATTCGAGCAGCGTGTTGCGCGCCGCCATGCTCATCTTGCCGGAAGCGAGCGCGGGTTGCAGCGCGATCTTGATGTTGACCTCGTTGTCCGAGCAATCGACGCCCGCCGAATTGTCGATGAAGTCGGTGTTGATGCGGCCGCGCACGCGCGCGAAGGCGATGCGCCCCTGCTGCGTGACGCCGAGGTTCGCGCCCTCGCCGATCGCGCGCACGCGCATTTCCTCGGCATTGACGCGGACGGCGTCGTTGGCGCGGTCGCCGACGTCGGCGTTCGATTCCGTCGCCGCCTTCACATAGGTGCCGATCCCGCCGAACCAGCAGAGGTCGGCGCGGCTCTTCAGGATCGCGCGCATCAACTCGTTCGGCGAAAGCGTTTTCGCGTCCACGTCCAGCATCGCCTGCACCTCGGGGGTGAGCGCGATCGACTTCTGGCTGCGCGGGAAGACGCCGCCGCCCTTCGAAATCAGTTTCTTGTCATAGTCTTCCCACGACGAGCGCGGCAGCCTGAACAGCCGGTCGCGCTCCTTCCAGCTTTTCGCCGGATCGGGATCGGGGTCGAGGAAGATGTGGCGGTGATCGAACGCCGCGACCACCTTCAGCGCCTTCGACAGCAGCATACCGTTGCCGAACACGTCGCCCGACATGTCGCCGACGCCGATCACCCGGATCGGGTCCTTCTGCACGTCGATGCCGAGCTCATGGAAATGCCGCTGCACGGAAATCCACGCACCGCGCGCGGTGATGCCCATCGCCTTGTGGTCGTATCCGTTGGCGCCGCCGCTCGCGAACGCGTCGCCGAGCCAGAAGCCGTGATCGACGCTGATCGCGTTGGCGATGTCGGAGAAGCTTGCCGTGCCCTTGTCGGCCGCGACGACCAGATACGGATCGGGCGCGTCGTGGCAGACGACGCCAGCGGGCGGCACGTCCTTGCCGTCCACGATGTTGTCCGTCACCGACAGGAGCGCGCGGATGTAGATGCGATAGGACTCCTGCCCTTCCGCAAGCCACGCCTCGCGATTCGATACCGGCGGCAGCTGCTTGGGATAGAAGCCGCCCTTGGAGCCGGTGGGAACGATCACCGCGTTCTTCACCATCTGCGCCTTGACGAGGCCGAGCACCTCGGTGCGGAAATCGTCGCGGCGGTCCGACCAGCGCAGGCCGCCGCGCGCGATGCGGCCGCCGCGCAGGTGGATGCCCTCGACGCGTGGGGAATAGACCCAGATCTCGCGGTACGGCACGGGCGGCGGCAGGCCCGGCACCGCATGGGAATCGAGCTTGAACGCCAGCGCCTCCGGCCCGGCCCCGGAATCGCCGTTCACGAACGCATTGGTGCGCAGCGTCGCCGAGACGATGTCGCGGTAGAGGCTGATGATGCGGTCCTCGTCGATCGCGGACACATCGGCGAGGCCGCCGTCAATCCGCGCGCGCGCCTCGGCGACGGCCGCGTCGCGCGCCTTGAGGCCCGGCGCGTGGCGGGCGCGGAACAGGTCGACGAGCGCCGCCGTGATCGCGCCGTGCGCGCGCAGCGCATCGACCACCGTCTGCTGGCTGTAGGAGACGCCGGTCTGCCGCATGTAGCGGAAATAGGCCCGCAGCCAGACGACATTGCCGATCGGCAGGCCCGCGCCGACGACGAGCGCGTTGAACACGTCGTTTTCCTGCTCGCCCTTCAGCACGGCGCGGAGCGCCGGTTCGGCGCGCTCCTTCACGAACGCCATGTCGATGGCCTCGCCGCGGCCGCTTTCCACCATGAAATCATGGATCCAGCCGAGCCGCCCGCCCGCGAGGTCGAACGGGTACTCCTCGATCACCCGGAAGCCGAAGTTCTCGAGCGCCGGGACCACCTCGGAGAGCGGGATGATCTCGCCGAGCCGGTAGATCTTGATGCGCAGCCGGTTCTCCGCGTCGCCCGGGCGGCGGTAGATGAATACGTCGCGGTCGTCGCCGGTTTCGAGCGCGGTGAGGCGTATCACGTCCTCGGCGGCATCGTCGGCGCTGAACTGCTCGCGGTAGGACGCGGTGAAGCTGCGGCCGTGGCTGAGCGCGAGGCGCGCCGCGCGGGTCGCCCCGGCGCGTTCGGCAAGCGCGGTTTCCAGTGCTTCCTCCCACCCGCGCACCAGCGAGGTCAGCCGCGCATCGAGCGCGGCCTCGTCGACCGCCGGCACCTGCCCCGGCGTGGTACCGAGGTAATATTGCACGCGCGCGAGCCCCTCGGCGCGCAGTTCCACGTCATAGCGCGAAAGCCGCGCCTGGAACGCATCCTCCAGCATCGCGCCGACGCGCTCGCGGATGCCGCTGTGATAGGCGTCGCGCGGCACGTAGACGATCACCGACACGAAACGCCCGAACGGGTCGAGCCGCGTGAACAGCTTCGGGCGCGGCCGTTCGAGCAGCGACAGCATCCCGAGCGCCATGTCGGACAGCCGATCGGCATCGACGAGGAACAGGTCCTCGCGCGGGAACGTGTCGATGATGTGCGCGAGCGCCTTGCCGGTGTGGCTGCGCGGATCGAAGCCGAGCGCGGCCTCGACGCGCTCCACCTTGCGGCGCACGATCGGGATCGACTTCGGCGAGGCCGCGAGCGCCGCGGACGTGAACAGGCCCGCGAAGCGGCGTTCGCCGATCACCTTGCCCTTGTCGTTGTAGCGCTTGACGCTGACGACGTCGTAAAAGGCGCTGCGGTGCACCGAGGACACGGTGTTCGCCTTGGTGATGAGCAGCGGGTTCGGCGTCGCCATATAGGTGCGCAGCGCGGGCGGCAGCACCTCGAAACCCTCGGCGCCGCGCCACAGCGGGAACGCCGGGTCACGCAGCAGGCCGAGGCCCTCGCCCGGCTTCGGCTCGACCTTCGGATCGGTGAGCGCGCGGCCGAATTCGTAATCGCAGGCGCCGAGCAGCGTGAAATTGTCCTGCCCGAGCCAATCGAGGAAGCCCTTCGCCTCCATCACCTCGTCGGCGGGAACCGGGATCGACGAACGGCCGAGTTCGACCCGCGCGTCGCCGAGCCGGGCGAGCATCGCGCGCCAGTCCTCGACCGCGACGCGCACCTCGGCGAGCACGCGCGCGAGGTCCTCGGCAAGCGCGGTGCGGCCGCGCGCGCCGACCCGGTCGGCCTCGATATAGATGAAGGACTCGCGAAGCCCGCCGTCCGCCTCGCCCCACGCCGGGGCCAGCGCCTTAAGCCTTCCGGCCTTGTCGCGCTCGACCGCGAGGATCGGGTGAAGCAGCCGGTGGATGGCGATGCCGCTGCGGGTGAGCGCGGCCGACACCGAATCGACGAGGAACGGCATGTCGTCGTTGAGGATGCCGATCCACGTGCGGCGGCGGCCCGGTTCGCCGTCCGAAGAGGCGATCTCGATGGCCGGCGTGCCCGGCGCGCGCGTCTCGAACAGGCCCGCCGCGAATTCGACGATGGCTTTCGCCGCGTCCTTGCCCAGAGTCTCCGTCTCGCCCGGGAGCGCGTGATCGAAGAGAGCCTGTTCCAGTGATTTCAGAAGATTACGGGAAATTCTGGGTTTCGGCGCATCATGTGTCGCCGCGGCAATCGCCATCTCAATACTCCGGATAGAGAATGAGATGGCCTTATGCGATTTTGCCTCATCCGAGGCAAGTTCAGTGCGCGGCGAGGCGTTTCAGGGCCACTTCGAGCAGGTTTTCGGTGTGCGGAACGGCTTCCAGCACATCGATTCCGCCCGAATCGCTCTTTTTTGCCACGAGCAGCACGAACTCCTCGTCGGTCTGGATGTCGAGGTGCCCGAGCGGCGGCGACGCGCGCAGCCGTTCCCGCACCGTCTCGGTGGTTTTCGCGGCCGGTTTCGCCGTCTCCGCATTCTTCGCGGCGCGCTCGCGCTGCACCAGCCCCTTGAGGCCGCCCTCGGCGCCCACCACGAAGGCGATGAACCCGCCCGCCGGAACGCCTGCCCGCACCGCCGCGCCGAGCGCCGACGCGAACTCGGTGAGCCGCGTCTTGTCGTAGTCCGCGCCGAACACCAGCTTCGCCACCGCCGTCATCGGCGCGCGTGCCTGCGCCTTCAGCCCGGCCTCGGCGAGGAGCGCGGCGAAGCCCTCGGGATCGCCCGCGGACGCGAGGTGGAAATCATAGGCGTTGCCGAGCGCGCGGTAGAGCGCGGCGCGCGAGCGCTGGTCCGCCGTGTGCACCGCGGCGGCGTTGGCGCGCGCGACCGCAAGCCGGCCCGCAAGGTCGGTCGGCTCCAGCTCGACGACCGCGGCTTCGGGCTTCTGCGCGATGACCGCATCCTCGCCCTCGCCCTCGGCCTCGTGCGCCTCGAACGCCAGCTGCGCCTCGAACTCGGCGCCCGCCAGCTCTTTCCAGTTGATGACGCCGTAGATGAAATCAATGCTGTCGCCGTCCGACGAGAGCGGCATCAGGATGCCCCGATACAGCGTGTTGTTGCCGCGCTGCGACACGAACTCGGCTTCGAAGCCGATCGGCGCGCGGTTGGCGATGATCTCGAAGAAATGGTCGGTGAGCCGCGAGACCAGCGAGCGGCTCGGCACGCGGTCGAGCGCGATGTCGGCGCTCGAAAGCCCGCATTCCTCGCGCAGCAGGGCGCCGATGTAGCGAAGGCGCGGATTCTCGCGGTCCTCGGTGAAGTCGAGCAGGATGGAGTGCGGCCCGAAGTCGTCGAGGCTCGCCGGATCGAGATCGGTCACGCTCGGCAGCTCGCGGCCGCGCAGCAGCGACGCCCAGTAGTTGTAGGCGCGCACGTGCATGCGCCGCTCGTCCTGGTCGGCGAAAATCGGCGGCGCCTCGAAATCCGGTTCGGAAAGGTCGAGAAAGTCTTCGCTCATGTCGCTCATTTTCGAACCCAATTCATCGGCAAGGCTGAACCGGCGCGAACCATGCCCCTGAAGCCGTTGAATAATGGTTAACAGCCTGTTTCGCCGCGCGGCGCGGGCCCGTCCGCCGCATGGTCAAAGCCTCGTTAACAATTGTCGGCTAGCGTCCGCGCACATGGTGATCGAGGGGCGCAGCGGGTGACACGGGCAATTCAGGACTGGGCGAAATCGGGCGGGGCCGGCGTGATCGTGTCGGCACCGTCGACACCGCAGCTCAACGTGGCGGACCGGCGGCAGGCCGTGGACCCCGACGGCACGCTCGTCGCGACGCTCGCCGAGTTCTGGCCGCACGTGGAACCCGGGATCCACAGCTTCGTCCAAACCTATATCGACCACTTCGCCCGCCTCGCGCCCGGCCACACCCGCGCCGACGACCCCGAGGGCCGCAAGCTCGCCGAGGGCATCGCCTACGCGCGCGAGAAATGGTGCGACCCGTTCGGCGCCGCGTTCGGCGAACGCCTCGTCGCCGCCGCGCGCGCCATCGACCGGCGCGGCATCCCGCACCATGTCGTGCTTGCGAGCTATCAGGCGAGCGACGAGGCGGTGCTGCGGCACCTGACCGTCGTGCTTGCCGACGAGCCCGGCCGCTTGCTGCGCGCCACGGCGGCGCTGATGCGCCTTGCCTCCTACGAGACGAGCGTGCTGATCGCCGCGCTCCACGACATCGAGCGCGCGCGCGTCGACACGCTGCTTCGCGAGCAGGCGAACCGCTTCCGGCAGGACATCGCCACCGTCGTGGAACGCGCCGGCGCGCAGAGCCGCGCGCTGCGCGAGCGGTCCCATGCGGCGGCGCGGCGCACGCGCGAGATGCTGGGCAGCGCCGCCGAGGTCTCGTCCGCGGCCGAGCAGTCCGCCGTCGCGATGCGCCAGGCGGCCGAGACCGCCGCGAACCTCATCCGCGTGATCGAGGAAACGCGCCGCGAGGTCGATGCTACCACCGGCATCGCCAACGAGGCGACCGCGCAGGCCGACGCCGCCGCGACCACCGTCTCCATGCTCGAAAGCCACGGGCTGGCGATCGAATCGATCGTCAGCCTGATTCGCGACATCGCCGGCCAGACCAACCTCCTCGCGCTCAACGCCACGATCGAGGCGGCGCGCGCCGGCGAAAGCGGCCGCGGCTTCGCCGTCGTCGCCTCCGAGGTGAAGTCGCTCGCGGGCCAGACCGCGCGCGCCACCGACGAGATCGCCGCCAAGATCGCCGCCATCCAGGAGGCGACGCGCAACACGGTGAACGCCAACGGCGCGATCCGGCGCACCGTGGACGGCGTGCGCGTCTCCGCCGACAGCATCCGCACCGCGATGGACAGCCAGGCCGCCACGGTCACGACGATCAGCGGCTCGGTCGACGAAACCGCGCTTTCCGCCGACGCCATGTCCCACGCCATCGCCCGCATCCGCCAGACGACCGAGGCAATGGCCTCCGAGATGGACACGGTCGAAACCTCGTTCCGCAGCGTCGACGACGAGCTCGCCGCGCTCCAGCAGGCCGTGCACAGCTTCACGACCAGCCTCGCCGCCTGAAGCCGGCGCGCAGCTTGGTGCTTGTCTTGACCCACGCGCACTGTTAAGGGGACCGCCGTTTCCGGGATCAGGCCGCTTTAGCTCAGCCGGTAGAGCACATCATTCGTAATGATGGGGTCGCGTGTTCGAGTCACGCAAGCGGCACCACCCACTTTTAAATCCTGCGTATTCAATCGCTTACCTTTAGAGCCAAGGCGAGGACGGCGCCGTTCTGCGGGCTTTGGGCGTGCGGTCATTCTGCCCTGAGGCGAGAGTGTCTCCGTTTCTGGGACAATCGTGCACAGATATCCCCGGTGTCTCTGTCGGCGATGTTGCAGACCCCATTTGCAGTATGGGCGATGGTGGGCTGATGCGGCGACGCTGCAACGAGAACAGTGTCAAACGGCGTTCAAAAGGGACCCCCGATCGGCGTCGAAGAGGGACCCCCTTTTCGGATAATATGATGCTGGTTTGTTGAAGATGGCCTTGCGCTGCGTGCGGCGGAGGGCGGGCGTAGCCCGACCGGAGGCGCGCGCAGCGCAAGATAGATTTTTGAAGGCGCCGAAGGTGGCTGTCAGCTGCGGTTTTTGAAGCGCCAGCTGTCGTTGCCCGTCTCGACGATATCGCAGTGGTGGGTGACGCGGTCGAGCAGCGCCGTGGTCATCTTGGGATCGCCGAACACGGTCGGCCATTCGCCGAAGGCGAGGTTCGTGGTGATGATGACGCTGGTCCGCTCATAAAGCTTGCTGATGAGGTGGAACAGCAACTGCCCTCCCGAGCGGGCGAACGGCAGATAACCGAGCTCGTCGAGCACGATCAGGTCGAGCCGCGACAGCTGCGCCGCCAGGGTCCCGCCTTTGCCGATCCGGGTCTCCTCTTCGAGGCGTGTCACCACCTTTGCGCTCAGATGCAAAAGGTGCGCCGCTCGACGTTGTCTATGTTCTGGACGGATCATTTGCTCTGGGGCTCGCTTCCACAATTTGCATTCTGCAATCCGTCGATCTGATCAACCCAGGATACAAACCGGTCTTGCTGGTGGGTGTTGATTATCCGGAAGATGCCGTAAACGCTCGGACCCGAGACTACACGATGAAGGATTCTGTTTCTTCTTCGCTCGGAAAGCGCTTGGCGCAGGCCTCCCCGATTACCCCCGGCGGCGCGGACAAGTTTCTGGAGTTCCTTGAAAACGAGCTGGATCCGTTAATTCGCGCAAGATACAATACGACGAACGGGCCGGCCGGAATTGTCGGCGACTCCTTCGGCGGAACGTTCACGTTCTACGCCTTCTTGCGTCAATCCAAACTTTTCGATCGATATTGGATCGGAAGCCCCGGCGTATTCACAACATCGACCGACTATGTCGCTCAATTCGACGCGCGCCTGAAGGAAAAACTGGTTCATCCAACCAAAATGTATCTTTCCATCGGATCGAAGGAAATGTCCGGGGGCGTGGAATTCTATGAGGACATGGGTAGGAACTACAACCGAATGGTGAGCGCGTTGCACAGGAATAAGTCTGCGGACCTGACCTGGGCCTCGAAGATCTACGACGGAGATACGCACACGTCCGTTGTCCTGCCGGCAATGAACGACGCCATGATCTACCTCTACGGTAATCATGCGTCCTGAACACCAGAAATGACACTGGTCGGGCTTCCCGCCAGGTTCTTCCGAGGCAGGGGGGGCATCCCGGTAGCGTTTCAATAGTTGGATTTTTCGAATGCGCCTTGGAATGGGCGTGAGAGGGAGAGATTATCGTGCAACGGAGTTCGGATCGGCCCTGGATCGGTCGCAAGACTGCTTTGTGGATTGCGACAAGTGCGATTGCTATCGGCTTCGGCGCTTCCGCAAGTGCTCAGGACGGGGCATCGGAATCGACCTCGACCCAGAGGTCCGCGTCGGCTGCAGGATCGGATCTGTATGACGTGTCAGAGATCATAGTCACCGCGCGCAAGCGCGAAGAACGCCTTAAAGATGTTCCGCTCAGCATTAGCGTCTTCGGCGGCGAGCAACTTACCGCGATCGGCGCGGAAAATTTTGATGATTATGCGACTCGCGTGCCCGGACTCTCGTTCATCACCCGCGGCCCGACCAGTAGCCGAACTGAAGGTGTTACACTCTCAATCCGCGGCGTGAGCGGCGGTCTCAGCGACCCGCCCGTGAGCTTCTATATCGACGACACTCCAGTCGGTAGCGTCAACCTCAAGCTGTTCGACATCGAGAGAATTGAGGTTCTCAAGGGGCCTCAGGGCACCTTGTACGGTGCCCGGGCCATGGGCGGTCTCATCAAGGTCCAGACCCGCAAGGCCAATCTGAACGACTTCGAAGTGACTGGAGGCATCGAGCTTTCCGACACCAAAGGTGGCGGGTTCAATTACCGGGGCGACGCCGCGATAAATGTGCCGATCGTCGATGACCAGCTTGCCTTGCGGGTTACGGGTTACGGCGTGTTTAATAACGGCGTCATCGATCGGTTGCCCCGCGCGCAAAATGTGCCTGCCGCATATCCGACCACCATACCTGCAGGCGGGCTCGTGATGAACGAGGACGACGAGAAAACCTACGGTGGTCGCGCCTCGCTCGTTTATTCGCCGGACGGAAACCTGCGGATCACCGCCGGCTACATCTACGAAAAGGCCAAGCTGGACGCTCGCTCGGATTGGGACGTGCCTGTCAGCGACGCTCTCGGCCGACCTCTCACCAGCGGCGGATTTGCGAAGGAACCTAGCGAGGCGGAATTCAACAATGCCTCGCTGTCCGTGAACTATGACTTCGGGGACTTTGCCAATCTCACCAGCAATACCTCGGGCACGTGGTATAAGATCGTCAACATCGAAGACCTGACGTATTTCCTGAAGTCGACACTCGCGGGTTTCGGGGCGGACTGGAGTACGCCCAGTCTGAACATCTATAAGAACGATCGTGATGTTTTCACGCAGGAGCTCCGCCTCTCGTCGCTTGGCCAGAACACGATCGATTGGCAGGCGGGCCTGTTCTATCAGCGTACGCGTCAGACCGGCACGTTCTATTGGAACTCGCCCGGTGTCGCCGATGCAATCAACGATGCGCTCGGCTTTCCCTATGCGACGAGCGATATTCTGGTCGATCAGAACGGGGTATCAACCACGCGCGAATTCGGCGCTTTCGCCGAGATCGACTGGAACATCACGAGCGAGCTGACCTTCACCGCGGGTGCGCGCTATTTCAAGAACAAGTACAAGAACACCGATGTGCGCGCCGGTCTGTTCGGAGCGCCCACGAGCAATCTCAGGGCCAACGACGACGGGATTAACCCGCGCTTCGCCTTGGCCTACAAGCCCAGCAACGATCTGCTCCTCTACGGTTCTGCCAGCAAGGGTTTCCGCCGGGGTGGCGCAAACAACATCGTCGCGATCCCGGCATCGTGCGACGCCGAGATTAAGGCACTTGGTTATGACAGTGCGCCGGCAACCTTCGAATCTGACAATCTCTGGCACTATGAGGTCGGTACCAAGGGTAGCCTTGGTAACGGTGCGTTCAGCTTTGACGCGGCAGCATTCCGCATCGACTGGAAAAACCAACAGCAGAACGTGTTCCTCCCTCAGTGCGGCTTCAACCTCGGCGCCAATATCGGTGGTTCAAAGATCGATGGCTTCGAACTCGCAGCCACACTTCGCCCGACCGAGCGCCTTTCGGTCGACGTCTCGCTGGGCTACCTCCACGCGCGCGTTGCGGAGGATACGCCGCAGGCCAATGCGTTTAAGGGCGACCGACTGCCGCTCGCCCCGCCGTGGACGGTTTCGGCTGGAGTGGCCTACGAAGCGCCCTTGTCAGATGGTAAATCCGCATTCGGACGCGCCGACGTCATATTCCGCGACGAAGTGCTCGAGCCCACCTCCAGGCAGACGCTGAAAGACTTTGTCACGATCAATTTACGGGGCGGCGTCAAGTTCGGTGACCATACGCTGACGCTCTTTGTTGACAATCTGAACAATAACCTCGGTCAGCTTGACGCAGTGGGAACCGGCCTGCTTGTTGGTCAGACTGGAGCTCTGCGCGTGCACACGTTGAGGCCGCGCACCATCGGAGCAGAGCTTCGTTTCGCGTTCTGAGCTGATGCCAGGATCTGTTCCGGACCTGTCAGCGGGGTATTTGATCCCGGCGGCTTCGCTCCGCCGGGATCATCCTGCTGACGGTGCTTGGGACATTGCACTCCCACGGGGTGGCCGCCGCTTCTGGCGGCACTCCGTAAAATGCCTTTGCGGCTGTTTTTGAGAAAGTTTGCACGAGGGAACTGATTTTAGCCAAAATGCACCCGAGACTTGCGATACAAGCATAAGATGTCGCTAAGAATCGAAGCGGAAGGGAATCCATGGATAACTCAGTCGAACTTGCCGAGTCCGCACCTCCGTTCGGCTCGCTATTTCCCTCAGCTCGCTATTTCGAAATCGACTCCAACATAGCGGGTGAGCGCTTTTCCGCCTGGATCTCTCTTCCCGCGCAGTATGACGCCGACGAGACGCAGAGTTTCCCGGTCGTCTACCAGGTGGATGGAAATCTTTTTTTCCCCGCTACAGCTCCCTTTCATCAGGCCGTGCCGAGAGACAGCCTATCGCCCGTGATCCCTTTCATCCTTGTCTCGGTTGGCTATTCCGACGCGCAAAGTCAGGATTGGCAGTGGCTGCGCGTTCGCGACCTGCTCCCGCCAGGTGAAGCTATTCCGGAAGCAATGCTTCAGGCGGTGGAATATGCGGTCCAGGCCGGACTCCTATCTAAGGAGAAGGGCGACGCTTACCTCACCATGTTCAGCACACCCGCCGCAGACAAATTCCTTGGCTTTCTGGAAGGAGAGCTGCATCCGACGCTGGCTGCCAAGTTCCGAATAGATGAGGAGAACGTGGGGCTGTGGGGCGATTCTTATGGCGGCCTCTTCGCGGCCTATGTCGCGATCAAACGGTCGAGCCTGTTCAAACGCATAGGCGCGGGCAGTCCAGGCATCATCGAAAACAGCCAGATCTTCAAGCTGTACCAGCAGGCTCTCGATTCAAAGGAAGACTATTCTGGCCGGCGACTGCACGTCACGATCGCAGCCCGAGAACTCACGCAGCAAACCATCTACCAATGGCTCGTAGCGCGCGGCACTACTGAACTGCTCGCTGAGACCGCGCTTCATCCGTTGCCGGGCCTGCAAGTATCGACCGAGATTATCCCGCTAGAAACTCATCTGACCGCCGGCGTTCCGGCATGGTTCAGCTTTTTGCGCGCTTGCTATGGGCGGTCTGTAGCGGCCGAGGCCTGAAGCTTAACAGAAAGAGGGGGCGTTTTGTGCGCACCCGCTTCTCAAAACTGGAAAAAGTACTTGGACGGGAATTTCGTTCCTGGACACGAATCGCGGTGAGAGGCCGGACCAGCAAGTTCGAGTCCTGCCGGGGAACTCGAAGTCCCCGCGGGCGTCGCACTTCATGCCGCCTTCGTTTCGATCTTGTACCGGAAATGCGCGGATCCGTCCCACTTTGGCTTGGGCATCGACTATTTCCATCCCACTTTGGTGCCTGTCGGGGCAAAATCCGTCCCACTTGCGTGGTAGTTGGTGCAAGCCCCAAATCGGATCGGGCGATCGCCGCGAAGGGGAGAAAGTCCCTACTATCAACGGGTAATACCGAAAATACCGTCGTTAGCCAGCCGCGATACCGATCATGGATAAGGTGTTCGGTTACCCGTAAGCGTTTGGCGATTGCACGTCATCCGCGGTTGATGGGATTTTGAGCTGTCCAGTTCCACGGCAAGAGTTGGTCGAGTTGATTGGCGGGTTGGCCGTCGACCATGCTGGCAAGCACGTCGCTGAGCCAGGCATAGGGTTCGACGCCGTTGAGTTTTGCGGTTTCGATCAGCGAGCAGATCACCGCCCAGCGATGCCCGCCGCCGTCGCTGCCGGCGAACAGATGATTCTTGCGGCCAAGGGCGATCGGCCGGATCGCCCGCTCCACCGGATTGGTGTCGAGTTCGATGCGGCCGTCATCAAGGAAGCGCGTGAGCCCTTTCCACCGGCCAAGCGCATAGCGGATGGCCTCGGCCAGCGTGCTGCGCGCAGGTACAAGCGCGAGCTGATCTTCCAGCCAGCATTTCATGGCGGCAAGATGCGGCCGCGAGGATGACTGACGCTGAGTCAGCCTATGCGCCGGCGATCGTCCGCGTATCGCCGCCTCGATCTCATAAAGGGTGGCGATGCGACGTGGCGCAGGACCATTCCAGCCACGTTGCTCGCGGGCATAAACCCATAATCTGCCGGTCTTGGTCTTGCGGCGTCCGGGATCGAGCACCGGCACCGGCGTATCGTCGGCGAACAGGTGGTCGGACGCGAACACATCTGCGCACAGCTTTTCGTGCAGGGCTTCGAGCCACCAGCATGCACCGCCAACCCACCCGGCCAGCGTCGAGCGGGCAAGATCGACGCCATGCCGGGCGAAGATCTGCGATTGCCGATAAAGCGGCATGTGATCGCAATATTTGGCGGTCAGCACCTGCGCGATCAGCGCAGGGGTCGCGAGGCCACCCGCAATCAGGCGTTCCGGCGCGGGAGCTTGATGGATCGTCCCGCAGGCCCGGCAGCCATATTTGGGTCGGGTGATCCGCATCACGCGAAGCTGGGCGGGCACCCAGTCGAGCATCTCGCTGATGCTCTCACCGATATCGTGCAATACGCCGCCACAGTCCGGACAGGCATCGTGATCGGTATCGATCAGCGCATCCTCGCGCGGCAGGTGATCGGGCAGCGACTCACGATGTGGCCGCGCCGATGACCCGACCACGACCGGACGGCTCTCCTCGATACGACCGATATCGGCATCGAGATCCTCCAGGCCAAGCGCGAACTGGTCGGCATCGAGCCGTTCGGACTGCCGCCCGAACTGCATCCGCTGGAGCTTCTTGATGATCGCCTGAAGGCGCTCGATCTCGTCGTCGCGGGTCGAGACAATCGCCGCCATGTCGCGCACCAGCTGGTGCAGCAGCACCGTATCATGAGGCAGATTGTCAAGATCGAGCCGCATGTCCGCTTATACTGCAGATCAGCGCACAACCCAAGCTTTTCTGCGGCATTGGTGGTATTCTATCCCGCCGCTGCCGGCCGCCACACCTGCTCCGGCACCCGCCAGTCGATCCCCTCGATCAGCAGCGACAGTTGGGCCGAGCTCAGCACCACCTTGCCGCCGCGATCGGTCGCCTGTGGCCAGATGAAGCTGCCCTGGTCGAGCCGCTTGGTGAACAGGCACAGCCCGTTGCCATCCCAGAACAGGATCTTGATCAGATTGGCCTTGCGGCCCCTGAACGCGAACAGATGACCCGAGAACGGATCGGCGGACAGCACGTTCTGCACCAGCATCGCCAGGCCATCCATGCCCTTGCGCATGTCGGTGACACCGGCTGCGATATGTATCCGCACGCTCGTGCCAGTGGGGAGCAGCATCATCACGCCACTCCTTCCAGCATGTCGATCATCGCCCGTACCGTTACCGGATCGGTGTCGCGGGCAAAGCGCAGACGCCGGCCACCAACCAGTTCGACCCCGATATCGTCGCGCGGCCGCTCCACAATCACCGCGGCACCGGCTGCAGGGACGGACAGAGTAGGCATCGCAGGGGATCCGTCAGCCGTAACCGGATCATCGCTCACCGTCACCGGTAGGAACACCGGCTCGGGCTCCGAGGGAACCAACCCCTGTTTCCAGCGGAACAATACCCGCGGTGCTATCCCATAGCGGCGCGCCACCGACGATACCGAGGCGCCCGGCGCCATCGCTTCCGCAACGATCCGCTTCTTGTCGCTAAGCCGGAAGTTGCGCCGGCTCTCGGGCAACGCTCGGCCCGAAGGAACATAGCCCGTCGACAGCGGCCCATTTTCCCTGTCAGTCATATGACTGGACATATGACTAAGCCCGCCGCGACGGTACAACAGCCCCGCCTGGTGCACCTTCTCCTCGGCTTTGAACCGGTCGCGCCAGTTGCCGAACCGCTTCAATGGCAGCCCATGGAACGCGCAATATTCTCGCTGGTTGAACGGGCTTCGCTTCCACTCCTCATGGTGATGGTGTCAAACGGCGTTCAAAAGGGACCCCCGATCGGCGTCGAAGAGGGACCCCCTTTTCGGATAATATGATGCTGGTTTGTTGAAGATGGCCTTGCGCTGCGTGCGGCGGAGGGCGGGCGTAGCCCGACCGGAGGCGCGCGCAGCGCAAGATAGATTTTTGAAGGCGCCGAAGGTGGCTGTCAGCTGCGGTTTTTGAAGCGCCAGCTGTCGTTGCCCGTCTCGACGATATCGCAGTGGTGGGTGACGCGGTCGAGCAGCGCCGTGGTCATCTTGGGATCGCCGAACACGGTCGGCCATTCGCCGAAGGCGAGGTTCGTGGTGATGATGACGCTGGTCCGCTCATAAAGCTTGCTGATGAGGTGGAACAGCAACTGCCCTCCCGAGCGGGCGAACGGCAGATAACCGAGCTCGTCGAGCACGATCAGGTCGAGCCGCGACAGCTGCGCCGCCAGGGTCCCGCCTTTGCCGATCCGGGTCTCCTCTTCGAGGCGTGTCACCACCGCATCTTCGCCGGCGCCGTGTTGACGACGCTGCTGGGTGTGGGTGCCGAGCTGGCCGCGCCGGAGAACCGCCAGGACGGCAACCGCATCGTCATCGCCGGACGCGACAGCGCGCAGGACAGCGTCAATCAGGTCGGCCAGGAAATCACCCGGCGCAACATGACCATTCAGCCGACGTTGACGGCCCGACCGGGCTTGCCGGTGAGGATCATCGTCAACCGTGATTTGGTGCTGCGGCCGTACCAACCGCTTTTCTTCAACCGGGGGGCTTCACGATGACGACGCGCAAGCTGCGGCTAGGGCCGCTGCCGAAAATGGAATCCACGAAGCTGGCCTTTGCTTGTCCGGCCAGCCTGAAAACCAAGCTCGACCAGTACGCCGCGCTGCACGCGCAGACCTATGGCGAAGTGGTCGATGCGGCGACACTGATCCCGCACATGCTGGAAGCCTTCATGGCCGGAGATCGGGGGTTCAGGAAGGGAAGCGCAGGCAAGACCGCGGCTCCCAAGCCAAGCTGACCGTGTATTCAGCTCGGCGAATTACCAAAACGACTGCCCGAGCCGATCAACAGGTGGTTATCACTCATTGTAGTGGGAAGAGTCAGGCATGCCTCGAAGCCTGAATCCTGTCCGGGCCTCGGCGACTTCAGGACCAACGCACTGCCGATGCGCTGGGCAATCGCATGGACGATCGCCAGCCCAAGACCACTGCCATCCCTGAGCTTTCCCGCGCGCTCGAATCGGTCCGCCAACCGGGCAAGGGTTTCGTTCGGCACGACAGGCCCATCGTTGGCGACCGTCAGTACGCCGTCGCTGGCCAGCGAAACATGGATGGGCGTGCCGTCCGCGCCATGGCGCAGGGCGTTTTCGACGAGGTTGCGATAGAGGATCGCGAACACGTCGGGATCGAGATCCGACATCAGGGGATCGTCCGGCAGCGACAGGGAGATTCGATCCGCGCCCGCCGTACGAGACAACTCGTCGGTCAGGATGCGCGCTACGGGCCGCAGATCCGAGACCTGTTCCAGGCGCAGCCGTCCGCCTTCGGCCCGTGCCAGTTGCATCAAGCGTTCGGAGAGCCGCGTCAGGCGCTTGAGTGTCGCTTCGATATCGGATGCACGGGCCTTTGCCGCCGGGTCGCCCGTCTCTGCCTGCAGGCGCTGGGCCTGCGCGATGGCGCCCGCCAGCGGCGTGCGCAGTTCATGGGCGGCATTGGCGGCGAAGCTGCGCTCGGCTTCGAAGGCGGCGCCGAGCCGCCCGAGCAAGCCGTTCAGGGTGTCGGCCACCGGCGCGACCTCTGCCGGCAGTTCATCCGCCGGGACCAGCGACAGATCGCGTACCCCACGTGCCGCCAGCCGTTCACGGAAGCGCCGCAAGGGGGCCAGGGTCGTACGCACGGTCAGCACGATGGCCAGCAGCGCAATGGGCAGAAAAATCAACAAGGGCAGAACCAAACCCATCTGGATTTCACGCGCCATGACCATGCGATGCGCCAGCGGTTCGGCGACAGTGAGCCGGATAGAGCCTTGCAGTGTCTCTTCGCTGTAGAAGCGGTGGGTTGTGGACTGACTGAATCCGATGCCACTCCAATGAGGGAAAACCACCGGGTTGGCGTCGTGCGAAAGCAGCAGGATGCGTCCTTGGGCATCGCGCACGGCATAGGTGAGCAGTTCGTTGTGCTCGCGGATTTCGGCCAGGCGCTGGGTCACCCCTTCTTCTTCACGCCCAAGAACGTCTGCGACTGCCAGCGGCAGGATTCGCTGCGCCGTTTCCTGGAGGGCCGAGTCAAAGATTTCCTCGATGGCATTGCGCGCCAGGACCGCCGTCACTGAGGCGGCACCGATCCAGAGCCCCGTCAGCAGGACTCCCAGCGAAAGCCCCAGGCGCCGCTGCAGGCTTCCGGGCACCCTCATGCCTGCCCCAACCGATAGCCCAGTCCGCGTTCGGTCACGATGATCTCGGCGCCCAGTTTCTTGCGCAGGCGGCTGACATGCACCTCGATGGCGTTGCTCTCCACTTCGGCATCGAAGGCATAGAGCTTTTCCTCCAACTGCGCTTTCGAGAGCAACTGGCCGGGTCGGGACAGGAATGCCTCGAACAACGCCCATTCGCGCGCCGTCAGCGGCACCAGGCGGCCGTCACGACGGATGCTGCGTGCGGCCAGATCGATCTGGAGTGATCCATGGATGACGATGGGATTGGGGTTGCCGCTGTATCGACGCGCAACCGATCCGATGCGCGCCGACAATTCGGCCAGATCAAAGGGCTTCACGAGATAGTCGTCGGCGCCGGCATTCAGCCCCTCGATCCGGTCTGACACCTGATCAAGGGCCGTCAGGATGATGACCGGTATGGCCGTACCCCGCGCGCGCAGGCGCCGCAGGAAGGGAATGCCCCGGCCATCGGGCAACATCAGGTCCAGCAGAACGAGGTCGTAAGGCACGCCCGCGATCGCATGGTCCGCCGCATCAAGGCGACGCACCCAATCCACGGAATGGCCATCGCTCGCAATCTGGTCGCGCACGGCTGCGCCCAGCACGTCGTCGTCTTCAATCAGCAGGACACGCATTGAACCTTTCCTCTATGGGCCGACGCAACGGCATACCTGACGGCAACCTGAAGCAATTTTCGCTCAGGGCTCAGGCTGCGGTCACGTTAGCAGAGCATCCTCAAGCCATCGAAGGATAAAGGAGCTCACCATGAAAACATTCCTGCCGATTGCCGTAGTGATCGCGCTGACTGCCTCTGGTGCCGCGCTGGCTGACGACGATTGCCACCGACCCATGGCCGAATGGCAGTCCCGCGAAACCGTTACGGCCCGTGTAACCGAACTGGGCATCACGACAGAGCGCCTGCGCATCGACGATGGCTGCTACGAAGTCCGTGGCCGGGACGGTGACGGCAACCAGATTCGTTTGAAGATCGACCCGGCATCGCTCGCGGTCCAGAAACTGGAGGTCCGCTTCCGCTCTGGCGCCGACTCGTCGCGCTACCTGCCTGCTGGGCGGGGTCAAGCGGCCAAGACGGGCAAGCCCTCTGATGACAAATCGCGGCGCCCGCCCGCCCCGGCGGCGCCGGAGGGCACGCGCTAAGGAGTGCGCCATGTACCTGACGGGACCGATATTGGCCACCCTGGCCGTTCTGTACGCGGCCGTGCTTGGTGCACAGACTTATGCACCCTACGGTGCGGACGTCGCAATAGGCATTGCACTGGGCGCGGCATCCATTGCTGCCATGAGTCTGGCCTTGGTCTTGTCCGCACGCCCGCGTTGGGCCGAACCCCTGTTTGGGGGGCTCGATCGGATGTATGAGGTTCACAAATGGCTGGGAATTGCCGCACTGGCCCTGATGATCGGGCACAACACCTTCGAGCCCGAGCTGGAAAATGTCGTGCGCGAAACGCGACTGGGGGAATTTGCTTCGGACATCGGTGAAGTCGCATTCAATGGCCTCATCGGGCTGATCCTGATCAGTTGGATCAAGCGGATTCCCTTCACTCGACTGGAGTTGCCCTGGCCGATCTGGCGCTTCACTCACCGTTTCACAGGGCTTCTGTTTGCCGTCGCCGCATTCCACCAGCTTGCCATCGATCAGCCCGCCGGCCTGGATGGCACGCTGGGCCTGTACCTGAACGCCTTGAGCCTGGCAGGGGTGACGGCGTGGCTGTTCATGCAGTTCGTCGCACCGTACCTGCGTCCGCGTGCATTTGTGCTGGAGAACATCGACCAACACGGAATGGTCGCGGAAGTGACGCTGCGCCCAGAAGGGCGAGCCCTGCGCTGGCGGCCGGGTCAGTTCGCCTTCCTGTCGGCCTCCGATGTGGGGATGGCCGAGGCTCATCCCTTCACCATAACGAGTGCGCCGAGTGCGGACGGTCGCCTCCGCTTCGCCATCAAATCCCTGGGCAACTGGACCCGGCGTCTGCCCGAACGTCTGTCACCCGGTAAGCGCCTGCGGGTCGAGGGGCCTTACGGTCGGTTCGTTTTCCGCAGGCGCGTGCGGCGCCAGGTATGGCTGGCCGGCGGCATCGGCATCACACCTTTCCTGGCCTGGGCCGAGGCATTGACCGATGCCGAGCAGCAGGAGATCGCTCTGGTCTGGGTGGTGACGACGCGACCCGAAGCTTTCGCCGCAGAGCGCTTGGCGACCATTGCCGCACGCCATCCCGGCCTGACGGTGCATGTCATGGCCAGCGCCGAAGACGGGTGCTTGACAGCGCAACGGCTAATCCAGTTGGTGCCCTTCCCGCTGTGCGAATCGGAGCTGTTTTATTGCGGACCGGCTGGCCTGCGTGATGCGGTCGTGTCGGGACTCCAGGCGACGGGGCAGCGCCCGCGTCGCGTTCATCACGAGGTGTTCGCGCTGCGCTAGAGGCGCCTGCACCTCCACGAACGACATCGTTCTACTTGCGAAGGAATCATCATGAAAAAGCTCGTCTCTTGCCTGGCCCTGTCCGCAGCCATGGCGCTGCCTAACCTGGCTGCGGCACGTCCGGTCACCTTGACCACCGCGCTCAAGAACTATGGCGGCAATGGCGCCTACCTGGCGCTGTACCTGACCGATGCAAACGGCGCCTATGTGCGCACACTGTGGGTCGCGGGTGAGAAATCGAAGTATTACAAGCACCTGCCGGACTGGTATCGCGCGACTGGCGGCAACCGCTCGCAGATCGATGGCATCACTGGTGCCAGCGTGGGTGCAGGCCGCAGCCTGAAGGTGACGGTGGACTTGGCCGATGCCCTGTTCGATGCGGGCTACAAGCTGAACGTGGATGCCGCCGCGGAGGATATGCAGGACAGTCCACGTGACGTTTCGGTGCCATTGACGACCGCCGGGGCTGGCAAGCCCGTCGCCGGGCGGCGCTATGTCGCCGGCTTCAGCTACGGCCTCTGATCCTGATCGGAAGCTGCCGCGATGATGCGTATCCTGCACCGCTGGCTGGGCCTCGTGCTGGCCGTCCTGCTGGTTGTCACGGCGCTGAGCGGCGCGGCACTCTCGCTCTTTCCGGCGCTGGAGACTGCTCGAACCTTTCAGCCCGATGCCACGCTGACAGTCGCTGATCTGGCCACGCGGGTGCAAGCAGCTCATCCCGGCCTGGAACAGATCAGGCGCGCACCCTCGGGGCAGATCAGTGCGTGGTGGTTCGATGGCGACCAGCCCGGTTCGGCCGTGATCGACCCGGCCACAGGCCGTGATGTGGCCAGCGCCGACCCGAATCCGCTGCGGCGCTGGCTCACCAATTTGCACCGCTCGCTGCTCCTGGGCGACAGCGGCCGCCTGATCGTCGCAGCGGGCGCGCTGGCGATGCTGCTGCTGGCCATTTCCGGCACGGTGCTGGTAGCCCGTCGCCTGGGAGGCTGGCGACACTGGTTGGCACGCCTGCGTGGCCCGCTCGCAGGACGCCTGCATACCGACATCGCGCGTGTGACGGTGCTGGGGCTCGCGCTGTCCGCCATGACCGCACTGTGGATGTCGGCCCAAACCTTCGAGATCGTCACGATCGATGTCGCCAGCCTGGAGACGCCTGCCACGGTCAGCGGTCAGGCCGGCCTGGCGCTGACCGAGATGCAAGCCCTGCGCGTCACGCCGGTGGCCGAACTGCGCGAGCTGAGCTTTCCCGCGCCAGACGATCCGCAGGACATGTTCACCCTGAGAACCGACCGGGGCGTGGGATATGTGGATCAGGGAACCGGCACCCTGCTGGGTTGGCAGGACCTGAGCCTCGGGCAACGCGCGTCGGAGACGATCTACATGCTGCATACCGGGCAGGGCGCTGCCGTGTTCGGGCTGTTCCTGGGAGTGATGGCGATGGGGGGGGCGATACTGGCCGTGACGGGGATACTGGTCTGGCTGCCGGGGTGGCGCAGTCGCCCCCGGCTTATAGGCAACGCACCCGCCGCGCAGGCCGACACCATCGTGCTGGTGGGCTCCGAAGGCGGCAGCACCTGGGGTTTTGCCGCGACGCTGGCTCGTGGCTTGCGTGATGCAGGGCAATCGGTGCATGTGACCTCGATGGCAGCCTTCCAGCCCGCACGCTATCGTCGGGCGCGGCGCTTTCTGATCCTCGCCGCCACCTATGGCGAGGGCGATGCCCCAGCCTCGGCCAAGGGCTTTCTCGTTCAGCTCCAGAGCCTGAAGACCGCGCCCACCGCTCCTGTGGCGGTACTGGGTTTCGGCGACCGCAGCTTCCCGGCCTTCTGCGCATTCGCCTGCGCTGTGGACAACGTCGCTCGGGACAAGGGCTGGCCTGCCCTGATGGCCTTCGACACTATCGACCGCCAGTCGCCGCAGGACTTTGCCCGCTGGGGCCGAATACTGGGCCAGGCGCTTGGCATCGAACTGGAACTCGCCCACCAACCGACTCTTCCGGCCATCCAGACGCTGACCCTGCTGGAGCGCCACGACTATGGCGCGGCGGTGCAGGCTCCGATGTCGATCCTGCGCTTCGCGCTGCCCAAAGCGTCGTTCTGGCAGCGCCTGACGGGCCAACGCTTCACGCGATTCGAGCCAGGCGACCTGCTGGGCATCGTACCCGAAGGCTCGGCGATCCCCCGCCTGTATTCCCTGGCATCGGGATCACGGGACGGTTTCATCGAAATCGTCGTGCGCCAGCATGTCGGCGGCCTGACCTCGGGCCAACTGACTCAATTGGAGCCAGGCCAGACGGCCCAGGGATTCTTGCGGCGCCATCCGGGTTTCCATGCGGGCCGCGATCGGATACCCCTGATCCTGATCGGGGCAGGCACCGGGGTCGGGCCACTGGCGGGCTTCATACGCAACAACAAGTCACACCGCCCCGTTCATCTGTTCTTCGGACTGCGCCAGCCCGACAGCGATTTTCTCTACCGCAATGAGCTGTCGGGCTGGCAGGCCGATGGCAAGCTGGCTCATCTGTCCATCGCAGTCTCACGCGGAGAGCGGCCGCAGTACGTGCAGGATGCCCTGCGACAGCAAGCGCCACGGATCACAGCGGCCATCAGCCAGGGCGCCAGGATCATGGTGTGCGGAGGGCGGGATATGGCGCGCGGTGTGGCCGATGCACTGACCGACATTCTGAAGCCTGCCGGGTTGACGCCTGCGATGCTCAAGGCCGGGGACCGCTATGTCGAAGACATCTACTGAGCTGATCCGCCATGCGCTGAACGGCCCCACCATGGGCACGCGCTGGTCCGCCCTGTTTTTCGCCGCGCCGGGATTCGACACCGGCCCGGTGCAGGCAGCCTTGCAGCAGGCAAGCGACGAGGTGGACATGCAGATGTCCACCTGGGATCCGGACAGCGACCTGATGCGCCTGAACCGGACGCCGGCGGGCGCATCAGCCGTGGTGCCGGACGATCTGGCCCGCGTGCTGGCCCTGGGCCTGGCCATCGGACGCGCTTCCGGCGGAGCCTTCGACATCGGCATGGGCGATGCGGTGCAAGCCTGGGGCTTCGGCCCGCAAGCCACCAATGAAGAAGGCATACGCCGCGCCTTGGCCGCACCCCGACGCGCGGCCCACGAGGTGCTGGAACTGACGGGCAACCAAGTGTGCAAACGGGAAGCCATCGTGCTCGACCTGAATGGCATCGCCAAGGGTTACGGGGTGGACCGGCTGGCGCAAACCCTGGGCAGCTTCGGCATCGCCGCAGGACTGGTCGGCATCGACGGTGAGATGCGCGCACTGGGCCTGCGGCCCGATGGCGAGGCATGGACAATCGCGGTCGAAGCGCCCGATCCAGACAGCCGCGCGCCGCATTCGATCCTGTGCCTCCAGGATGGCGCTGTCGCCACCTCTGGCGACTACCGGCACGGTGTGACGGTGCAGGGACGCTACTTGTCGCACACGATGGACCCGCAGCGGGGCGCGCCGCTGCTGTCTTCGCCAGCGTCGGTTACCGTGCTTGCCCCGACCTGCGCAGAAGCCGACGCCTGGGCAACGGCCCTCATGGTGACTGGCCCCGAAGCCGGCACGGCACTCGCGACGCGGCAGGGACTGAGCGCGTTGTTCCTGATACGGGATGGCAGGGGTGGGCTACTGTCAAAAGGATGCGGATTGTTCCAGGCTGGGGACCGAAGTCGGCGAACTCCACAATCCATTTGATGCTGAAACCGACGAGCTACGAATGCGAATTCGTGGGCTATGATGATGCGGCAGGTTCGTCGTTCCTCAGCAATCCAGCACGACGCAGTGCGATGTGTCCTTCTCTCCCGACGCTCCTATGTAGCTCCTAGCCTACGAAGCCGCAGTTCTGTAAAGCGGCCTTGAAAAGAGCTAACCTGCTGTCCCATATGCGGTTTCAGCCCCGCGTGATCTGCACGAAGGACTTGACACCGGAACTTTTTTGCACGCCGATCACCCCACGAAGGGGGTGCCTATTGCACGCTGATCCTCAGCGCTCTGATTGGCGATTGATTCGGGAAGCCCCGCTGCCAGGCTGTGTCGTTATCGAAGCGATTCAGCACAGGAATACCGTCCATGAGCAAGTTACCACCTGATTTGATGACAGTCGTTACCGTTGGCCTCGATCTAGCCAAGCATATTTTCTACGTCCACGCGGTCGATGGCGCCGATCGACCGGTGATGGCAAAGATGCTGAGGCGGCGAGATGTTATTCCATTTTTCGCCTCATTGCCGCGATGTGTGGTGGGGCTGGAGGCATGCTGCTCGGCGCATCATTGGGCTCGCGAACTTGCCGTACTCGGCCATGACGTCAGACTGATATCTCCCGCTTATGTGAAGCCCTATGTGAAGCGGCAAAAGAATGACGCCACAGATGCTGCGGCGATCGGCGAAGCGGCGACGCGCACCTCTATGCGATTCATCAAGCCCTGTACGATCGCCAACCAGGCGGTCCTGATGCAACACAAGGTTCGCGAGATGCTAGTTGGCCAACGCACCCAGATCCTCAACGGTTTGCGTGGGCATCTCGCCGAGATCGGTATCATCGCTGCACAAGGAGCCCGCCATGCCCGCGCGCTCGCAGACATCCTGCACCTAGGCGATGAGAGTATTCCCGAGGAAGTGCGCGCAGCCCTTTTGCCGCTGGCTGTACAACTCGATTACCTCGATGTGCGGATTACAGAGGCCGATGCGGCGATTGTCAAACTCGCCAAAAGCGATCCCGTGTCTAACCGGTTGATGTCGATCTCTGGAATCGGCCCCGTTGCGACCTCGGCCCTGTCTGCCAGTGTCGGTGACCCCTCAGCTTTTTCCGGATCGCGCGAGTTCGCGGCGTTCCTGGGGCTGGTGCCGCGGCAAAACTCCTCTGGTGGCAAGCCCAGGCTTGGTCGAATCTCGAAGATGGGCAATGCGTATCTCAGGAAGTTGCTCGTCGTCGGCGCGCATGCCGTGCTCTATCATCGCAAAAAGCACAGTGACGCGCTGCGATGCTGGGCTGACCGGCTCTTGGAAAGCAAGCCGTTCAAGCTGGTTGCCGTGGCATTGGCCAATAAGCTCGCCCGTCTTGTCTTTGCAATCATGAGCCAGAATAGCCGCTACCGCAGCGTTCCTGCTCAATAAGTAATCGAGGAATCTTGGGTGACCATGCAATGATGTGATAGGATCGAACATAATCCGCAAAGCCCGACGCCGGGTCTGCGCAGAAAAGCGCGATGAGGTGATAGGGGCCAACGGATCTGCGGACAAACATCAGGGCCAGTGAAGAACATTCACGTCAGCAGGCCGAAGACATGAATGCACCCGATTCTATCCATTTTGCAAAACACCCTTGATCGCAGGGCGCCGTCCAGACATGACATGGAGAAAGTGGTCCAGACGTAACAGCAGCATTCCGAACTCGAGGAAAGGAGCTTGGCAGACCTCCGGCCAAGCGGCGAGCTTCTCGCGGAGGCCGCGGAAATCCGGGAACTCTTGGCGCGTTTGCAGTCACCCGTCTCCATCGAGGAGTGTTCCGGGCGGGACCTCCAGGGGTCCTGCGAGTTTTTCGACGACGGTGATGGTGGGGTTCCTCGCGCCGCGTTCGATGTCGCTGACGTAGGTGCGGTGGATGCCGGCACGGTCGGCATAGTCCTCCTGGCTCCAGCCCCGGTCCTGCCGGAGACGGCGGATGTTCCTGCCGAGGCGCGTGCGTATGTCCACGCGCCGATCAAGACCCCGGTGTCGCCCATCGATCTACAGACGATCAGTGACATCGTTGTTGACTTCGCCTGCGAACGAAGCGGATGTGCATGTCACTGATCGTATGCGCGGAGCGTGGCGGACATCGTGGACATGGAGATCAAGGCGGCAAGCGTACGCTACCTGAAGCCGGGACCGGGCGGCGCATGGGCCGATGCCGCCCTCGATGGCGGCAAGCTCTGGTTCGGCACCGCCAGCGACCCGCACGAGCCCGCGGCGCGGGGCGACTGGGCGATGGTGCGGCAGCACTACGTCGATGCCGGCCGCGCGCCGCGGGAGGCGACGCAGGACCTGCGCGAGGTGCGGGACTTCTACACCCTCGGGCGTGACTGCCTGTGGACATGCTTCGCGCGCGGGCACCTCTGGTGGGCGTTCGCCGAGACGGAGGTCGTCATGCTGGAGGCGCCCACCGCGGACGGCCGGACGCGATACCGCGCGGCGATCGGCGGATGGCGATCCGAGAGCATCGCCAGTGCGCCGCTCGCGATGGAGCGGCTGTCGTCGCGCCTCACCCAACTCGCCGGCTACCGGCGCACGCTCTGCAACGTGGCGGCTGCCGATTACCTGCTGCGCGTCATCAACGATATCCCCGACCCGCTGGTGGAGACGGCGGAACGACAGCACAAGGTACTCGTCGTCGCCCTCGTGCCGGTGATCCAGCAACTGCACTGGGCGGACTTCGAGCTTCCCGTCGACAGGCTGATCGCCAGCGAGGGCTGGCGGCGGTGCAGCCGTCTCGGCGGCACGATGCCGGATGTCGACCTCGTCGCCGAGCTGCCGATGGCAGACCAGCGCATGGCGATACAGGTGAAGTCGAGGATCGACGGCAAGGGGCTGGAACACTGCGCGGCGGCGCTGCGGGCGAACGGGAGTATCGACCGCCGCGTCGTCGCCGCGCACACGGTGACGGGCTCGCTGGCACCGGCTGCACGCGCCGCCGGCATAGAGCTGTGGGATGTCTGCAACCTCGCCGAGCGTGCCGTCGATGCAGGCCTTGCACGCTGGATCACCAAGCAGGCGCGGTGATGCTCATGGCTCACTCGCCGCGCCTGCAGGGGTTCATGATACGCCCTATTCACCGCTATTGGCGTCATCATCACGTTTTACGGTGATGGTTTTCATGTCGATGCGTTCGAGGCCCAAGAGGCCATCCTCGCGCTTGTAGGCACGGTAGTCGCCGACAATGTTATCGACGTTGTATAATCCCCATAACGCCGCATTCTTCGGTCGTTGTGGGCCATCGGAAGATCGTGCGAGCAACTGGAGCAGCAGTTTTATTTCGTCAAACGAGAGCTTACCGACGGCATCTGGCCGGGGCTGGTTCTCCTCGTCCTTGGGGCCATGCTTCTGGAGAAGCTCGAAGGCGAACTCGACCATGCCGATGGGCGCGTCAGGGCGGAGAGCCCTTTCCGCCACGCGGCGTGTCAGCGCCTCGGCGTAGGACATGGCCTTCCGGCCGTCGGGGGTCTTCACTGCGACGGGTTCCCTGAGCACCTTCTGCAGTGCGGCTTCGAGCGAGTGGCGGCCGCGCGGACGACCGGGGCCGCCCTTGCCGCCGGGCTTGAACTGCGTGCGTACCGGCGGGTTGCCATAGCCTCCGGTGTTGTCGCCCTTGTAGAACGGCGAGGGCGGCAGCTTTTGCCGCTTCGGACGCCGCGGCCCCTCGGTCTCGTCACCGACCTCGAACTCCGGCAGGTCTTCCTTGTCCTCTTCAGACATCGTCATGCCCTCCCGCGCGGTTCTCCCGGACAGTGCTGAACAACGTACCGTCCGCAAGCCGCGCCTCCTGCCCCGTCGCCTCGGCAAGGCGCGTGACCGCGAGGTCGACGTAGTACGGATCGAGCTCGATGCCGTGGCCGGCCCGGCCGGTGCGCGCGGCGGCGAGCAGCGTGGTGCCGGAACCGAGGAACGCGTCGAGCACGACGTCGCCGCGTCGCGTGCAGTCGAGGACCGCGTCGGCGATCATGTCGACGTTCTTGCAGGTGGGATGCAGCTCCAGCTTGTCGCGCTCCGGCCCGAACCCGGACGGGGCCGCGTATTCCCAGACGTTCGTGCGGTTGCGGCCATGACGCCCGAGCATGACGTTGTTGACGTGTTTGCCCCCCTTGGCCCGGAACACGCAGACGAGCTCGTGCCGGCTGCGCCACAGCGAGCCCATGCCGCCCGAGGGTTTCACCCAGACGCAGATGTTGACGAGCGTGTCGTAGACCTCCTCGCCCACCGCGATCATGTCGCCGACCGAGCGCCAGTCGATGAACTGGAAGTTGAGCGCGCCCGGCGCGCTGAACGCCGCCTGCGGGCGGAACACCTCCGCCATGAACGCCTTGAACGCCGGGCGCGACATCTCGCCCGAGGCCATCGGGAACTCCGGGTGACGCACCTTGCCCAGGCCGCCGACGTGCCCCTGCACGGGCACGTTGAACGGCATGTCGCTGATGACGGCCGCCGCCCGGGCAGTCCCGAGCAGCAGCTCGTAGCTCGAACGCTGCCGGGCATCGCCGCACAGCACCTTGTGCCTGCCGATGCTCCACAGGTCGCCGGGCCTGCTGACCGCCGCCCGGTCGCGGTCGACGTCTGGCACGGCCTCTGCTGCCCCGCTCTCATCGGCACCACCGTTCGGGCCGAGCAGGAGGATATCGACCTCCGGGGTCTCGAACCCGAGCGATAGCGGTTCGATGTCCAGCTCCATGACGAACGCCACTTCCTGCCGCAGCAGCTCGAACGACCATTCGCCCTTGAGCGCGAGCTGGTTGTCGGCGACCCGGTAGGCGCGCTGCATCGCCTCGTCGAGATGCGGCAGGACGATCGCCGGGACGTGCGTCATGCCGAGCCGCCGGGCGGCGAGGAGCCGGCCGTGACCGGCGATCACCGAGAGGTCTGGCGCCAGCAGCAGCGGGTTGTTGAACCCGTAGGCCCGGATGCTCGCCTCGAGCATCTGGAGTTGGCGTTCCGGGTGTTCACGCGGGTTATGGGGATAGGGCTTCAGGCTGTCGATGGCGACATCGACGAGCTCGTGGCCCCCGGTAGGGATTCCTGTCACTCTCAACCTCCACTACGAATTATGGAGGTTCCCAACTCCACGATCGTGGCCGAGTCGGAATATGCAAGAGAATGGACAGGTGGTGGCTCAGCCTCGACGCTGGCGCCTGAGATGCAGCAATCCGCGCAGCAGGTTCGAGGCATGTGTCTCGCTGACGCCGGGATCGACGGCCGCGAAGAAGGCCACCACGAAGCGGCCGCACGCCGAACCGGCAAGCTGGCGTAGCTCACCGTCACCGCTGATCGGCCCCTCCGTTCGGCGCGACCACGTGGCCGTGCGGCCGGTGGCCTCGAACAGCTCGACGAGCAGCTGGATTGCGAGTTCCAGCGTGGGATCGGGGATATCCCCGCCATGCGTATCGCCCCACGCCGTGGCCGCGGCTTCGCCGACGAGGTCCCAGTCGATGGTCTTGCCCTCGAGGTAGCGGCGCAGGTCCGGGCCCGTCGGGGGAGGATGACGGAGCCATGCCGCCCACAACAGGGCCTGGGCATGGTCGTTGGGGCGATCGACCAGCCTCCTGAGCGCGGCCTCGATGGCCCGGACATCGGCACCGGCCTGCTTCCGCTTCCACGCGAGGTGCGCGATCATCGCGAGCTCGTAGGCAGCCTCCTCGCGCGAAGCTGGCGGCTGCTGTCGCCAGCGGCGGTAGTCGGCCTTGAGTTCCTCGAGCCTCACCGCGATGCCCGGATCGAAGCGGCCCAGTGCCAGCGGCGTCATGATCCTCGCGCGTTCATCCTCGGTCAGCGGTAGAGACTCGTCCGCGACCGGGCATGGTTCGAAACCGAGCGCCGCCATCCGGCGCTTGCCCGCCCGCCCGCGCGGCGCACGGGGACGCTTCGCGCGGTCGAGCGTCCGGGTCCGCAGCTCCTTGACCTCGGGAAGTCCGGGTTCTCCATGGAAACCTGCCGTCATGCCCGCCAGCATAGCCGTTTCCATACCGGCACGTTCCCGTTTTCTGTAGACGGGAATTTGCCCCGAAACGCACGCAGCTCCGCCGCTTTCCCCACGCGCCCGCCGCCGTGGGAGCGGGTTTTCCCATTATCTTCCCGTTTTCCTCTCCAAAGACCCATTCGCTTGGGACTGCGCCACGCACCACCCATTTTAAGACCCAGCACATTCAGGCGCTTGCTTTTGGAGCAAGGCAAAGACCGGCGCAGTTCTGCGGGCTTTGGACGCGCGGTCATCCTGCCGTGAGGCGAGAGCGTCTCCGTTTCGGGACTGACAGCGCCTAAATCTCCCCGGTGTCTCTATCGGCGATGATGCAGACCCCATTTGCGGTATGCGCGATGGTGGGCTGATGCGGCAGCGCTGCAACGAGAACAGCGCTCGAAGGCGCTGGTCCATCGCCCCATGTTGCAGGTCAGGGCTGCACCGTGCGCTGCTCCGGCCACTGGATGGGAAGCAAGGTGTTCTGCAACTGCTGGGCTGGGAACCTTGGACGATCGCCTCGACGATGTCGGGCGCAAGCCACGCGAGCGGTAGCAGACGCGTCATACGCTTGCGGCACTTCCCAGCTTCCGCGGCAACCACGCTCACCGGCTTTCCGGTCGCCAACATCGTCTCCCTCAAGGTGAATGCCTCGGCGACGAGGTCGACGAGCTGGGGATCCGGCGTTCGCGATGGCATGCCCCCGGGCCCCGGAACGACGAGTTTCAGTTCATTCCCACGACGCACGCGGGTGACGGAGGCCGCGATCGCGATCACCGCGTCGTGATCACCGGGGACTGCCATGCCGCAGGCCCGGAGCAACTCCCGCTCGCCGATCATCATGTCGACCCGGTCCTCGTGGAGATCGATACGCTGGAGACCAAGATGAGAGATCTTCGGAAGCAGCGCTGCACCTGCCATCTGCGCAGCCGCGCATGCCACAGCCTCCGCCTGCCGGGGGTCGATACCGATCGCGATGCGCCGGACGCGGTCCGCGTCCGACAGAAGTGCCTTGACCCGCCCCTCGACGATCGCCTCGATGTCGTGCGCACCGATGCGCCATGCCGGTTCCTCGCCCGATGGCTCGCGCGTCACGTAGTAGCGATAGCGCCTGCTCCCCCTCGTCGCGTGGGTCGCCGTCATGCGCCGCCCCATGCCATCGTGCAGGAGACCGATCAACGGCGAACTACCCGTGCGGCATTCCCCGGCGAACAGGCCGGGACCACGCGATGCCAGCTTCTGCTGCACGATGTTCCAAAGATCTGCGTCAATGATGACTTCGTGCTCACCGGGATATGGCGGCCCCCGTGCACGACCTCGCCGAGGTAAATACGGTTCTGCAGCAGGTAAGCCAGCGGTCCAACTGTGAACGGGATACCACCGACGATGCGCCCGTCCCGATAAACGCGCCGCTTCGTGCGATAACCATCCCGGGCAAGCTCCTCGGCAACGGCACGGAGCGAGAGCAATGCTGCATAGCGCTGAAAGACGTGCCGGACCTGCTGTTTCGGCTCAACGTGCTCAACATCTACACGCCGCCGCTGTGCGAGCGCCGGGAAGACATACCGAAGCTTGCCGCATCGTTCGTCGCGCGTTCAGCGGTTCGCATCGGACGGCCGTGCCTGTCGCTCTCCGAATGCGCGATCGAGCGGCTTCAGGCGGCCGATTGGCCGGGTAACGTGCGCGAGCTCGAAAACGTGATCTTCCGTTCGGCGTCGCTCGCCGATTCACCGGTGCTGACCGCGGGCCACCTCGTCTTCAACGACGAAGACCGGAACACCGCAAGACCTGGCCCAGCCGGGGCGTTCGCGCGTTACAAGGAAGCGTTCGAAGCGTTTGAGCACCGCTACTTCGCCAATGTCGCGAAAACGGCGCGCACGGCCCGTTCGGTCGCCGCGCTTACCGGCCTGTCAACGGCAACCGCCGCCCGTAAACTCCGCAAGCATCGCCAGGACTGACGGGCCGGACCGTTCCCCACATCGGCGCACCGGCCCCGGGGAGAGTATGACGCCATCCGAGTTCGCGCGCGAGGTGAGATTGACCCACGCAAGGCTCCTGATCGCCGATACTCGGCAGGCGATGTTTGAAATTGCCAACACGACGGGTTCGTATCACAATCGAGCTTTTCCCAAGCTTACCGGACGCAATTTGGCATATCGCCACGCGAAGATCGTCGCACGAATATCAGGCCTAGAAAGGCATCAGTGCCACATAGCAACAATCAAGGGCAAAATTTCTAGTGCAAGTGGGAAACCATTTTGTCGACAGGGTCCGATACTCTCTTCGATCCGGTCGCCTGCGACATCAGTTGCGCCTTGCGTTCGTTATAAGTCTCGATGTTGCGGAGTTTCACATCTTCATATCCGCGGACCACATCGGGCAGATTCGCGATATCAATGAGCAGGGACGGCTGCCCCCCGTTTTCCAGTGCCCGAAGAACAGTCGCACGATAGTCGGAAATGAGGGCTTTCTCGCGACTGCGGATGATCCCGATGCCAAACAGATCGAGGGGGCCTCCGCGTAACCGCTTTGCCTTCGCCAGAAGACGCGCGACCGGTATGAACCAGCGGCTCATACGCACCTTCCTGTTGACGCCAATCTTGCGCAGGAAAGTCGGATGCAGCCACCAGCCAAAGCTTTGACCTGATCCGAGGCGGCCGGAATGACGATCCCGGTCATACGCTTCCACGAACAGTCGCGCGACCTCGTACTCGTCCTTGTAGGCCATTACCTTATAAAGATTCAGCGCAACAGCTTCGATAAAGGCTGCATGACGATCCATTCCTGCCGATCGCCCGGCGACGTCTTCCAGAAAACGCAGATAGTCGTCAGCGTATCCGCTATCCTGATAGGCAATCAGTTCGCCGGCGCGAATTGAAATGCGTTCTGCGAGCCCTTCGTCCGGCGCAATGGCGCCGATACGGGCAATGAACGCCCCCGGAATCTCCGGCCAGGTGATCGGCGGCCCGTCCCGCCGATTCACGGCAGCATCAAAGCCGACACGGTCGATGACCGCGTAGCGCCCCCACCGGAAAGCGTCGATGTTTGTCTGTACGGCCACGCCGTTCATTTCGATGGCAGCTTCTATTGCCACAGCGGGAATCGGCAGCGCTCCGGCCTGATAGGCCGCACCGATCATCATCATGTTGGCGGCGACCTCGTTCCCGAAGAGACGGCGTGCAGCATGGAGGCCGTCGATCGCAAACGCCACCTCCCGCACATTCGCGCGAATGCGCGAAACGAGCACTTCCTTTTCCGGATAGTGGAGACCGACCTCCGTAACCGTTCCGCCCGTAGGCACCGCATCGGTATTGCCCACGAACACCGTTCTGTCGCTGGATGCCACGGCGAGGTGCACCGGATCCGCCGCCGTGAGGAGATCGAAGGCAAGATAGGTATCCGCCGTCCCCGCCGCGATGCGGACCGCGCCGTCCAACGGCTGTCGATCGACATGGAGCATGGAGACGACCGGCCCCGCCTTCTGGCTCGAGCCGATCTGGTCGATCGAGCGGACATGCAAGCCCGCAAGCGCTGCCGCCATGCCGAGAATCTGGTTGACGGTAACGACTCCCGTGCCGCCGATACCAGCCATCAGCATCGAAAAGCCATCGTCGGAAAGGCGGCAATCGGAATCAGGAAGAGTGACGGACGGAGTACCAACGGAATCTACCCGATCCTCGTTCATTCCGCCTTCGACAGTCATGAAGGACGGGCAATCGCCGAGCAGGCAGGAATAATCCGAATTGCAGGACGTCTGGTTGATCCGCGTTTTCCGACCGAACTCCGTGACAACAGGCTCCACGCTGAGGCAATTCGACTTGACGCCGCAATCCCCACATCCTTCGCAGATGCGCTCGTTGATGTAGACCTTGAGCGGCTTTTTCTCCAGCGCGCCGCGCTTACGCAAGCGTCGCTTTTCCGCCGCACACTGCTGATCGTTGATGAGCACCGTGACGCCATTCTCGGCGGCGAGTTCCCGCTCGACCTCCAGCAGTTCGTCCCGATGGCGGACCGAGGCGAGTGCCGGCAGCGTCTTGCCCCGATAACGCTCGGGCTCATCCGTGGTAATGACGATACGCTGAACGCCTTCGGCAGCAAGCTGGTCGACGATCCCCGCAACGGTCTTGCCGGCAAACACGTCCTGGCCGCCGGTCATCGCCACTGCCGAATTGTACAGCAGCTTGTAGGTGACGTTCGCACTGGCTGCGACCGCGAAACGGATCGCAAGGCTGCCGGAGTGCGCATACGTCCCATCGCCGAGATTCTGGAAAAAATGGTTGGTCCCGGTGAAGCGCTGCAACCCGACCCATTGCGCGCCTTCGCCGCCCATCTGCGTGTAACCGGTTGCTTCTCCCATCACCTTGCCCATCCACAAGGTCATGATGTGGCAGCCGATTCCCGCGCCGACGACGGAACCTTCCGGAACACGGAGCGACCGGTTGTGGGGGCAGCCCGAGCAGAAATAGGGTGTCCGCGTCGTGGAAAGCGGGAGGTTCGCGGCCGGCGCGGCCGGCTGGGAGACCTCCAACCCGAGCCACCGGGCCACCGCCGTCTTGATGATATCGACCGAAAGCTCACCGCAAGCCGTCAGCAAAAGCCGGCCGTCGGTGTCGTTTCGTCCCGAAATCCCCGGCATGCTCTGCCTGCCGTACAGCACGTCCTTCAGGAAGAGTTCGAGGAAGGGACGCTTGTCTTCGACGACGAGAATGTCGGCGAGGCCGTCCGCGAACTCGAGCGCGGTTTCGCGGTCGAACGGATAGAGAAGTCCCATTTTGAGAATACGAATGCCGCGAGCGTCGAGCGCCTCATCGTCAATGCCGAGGAGCTTCAGAGCTTCACGAAGATCGTAGTAGGTCTTGCCGCCCGTCAGAATACCGCGTCGAGCGCCCGCGCGCGCGCCGACAATCCGGTTGAGCCCGTTGAGGCGGGCATAGCGGCGCGCAATTTCGAGCCGGCCATAATAGATTTCCCGCTCCCGCTCGAGCATCGGGGGACCGGCCTCGTTGGAATGGAAGGCGGGCTTGAAAGGCTGGCCATCGTAGACAACCTCCGGAACAACGGGCGCCACACGATCAAGGCCGACGAGCGCGGTAGCCGAAGAGTCGGCGATGTCGGAAATCAGCTTGAAACCGACCCATAACCCGGCTGCGCGGGAAAGCGCATAGCCATGACGGCCATAATCCAGCACTTCCTGAACATTGCCCGGGGCAAGCACGGGCATGTAAAAGCTGCTGAAGATCGTATTGGAATCGGAGGGCAGAATCGTCGAGCGCGCATGCGGATCGTCGCCCGCCACGGCAAGCACGCCGCCATTTCTTCCCGTGCCGTGAAAATTCGCATGATGGAACGCGTCGGCCGCCCGGTCGACGCCCGGCGACTTCCCGAACCACATGCCGAGGACGCCATCATACTTCGGCTTCGGCACCTGATGCAGCATCTGGGTGCCGTAGATCGCCGTTGCTGCAAGCTCCTCGTTGAGGCCGAGTTGATGAAACACCTGCTCCGCCTCGAAGATCGGGGCGTGACGCATGATCTCGGTGTCGACGCCGCCGAGAGGAGAACCGGGATAGCCGGAGACCAGCGCTGCCGTATTCAGGCCCGCAGCACGATCCGAACGCGTCTGATCGATCAGAACGCGCAGCATGGCCTGAACCCCGGTCAGATAAACCGGCCCACTCTCAACCGTATACCGGCTGTTCAGCGTTATCGGCAGGAGGTCATTGCGATCCATTGTCTGGCTTCTTCCGCCGCTCGCCTCAGGTCCAGGCCGTCTTGCGCCCGGAAATACGGCTCGATTCATCCATCGCGCCGACTTCGAGCACTTCCTCGGTCAAACGCTCGATTTCCTCCATGTCGACCTCGTAACCGAGGCCCGGCTTCGTGGGCGCGTTGACCCAGCCGTCGCTGTCGATCCACAGCGTATCCTTCATGCCGATATCGAGGCAGCCCTTGGGCACCGCGATTTCCACGAAGTCGCAATAGTGCGTTGCAAGCATGACATGCAGGTGCGCCGCCATGATGCTGACCGTGCCATAACTGTGTGGTTCGAACTTGATCTGATTGGCTTCGCAGAAGGCCGCAGCCTTGCGCATGGCGGATATGCCGCCGATCCAGTCGCCGATCGCACGGATGGAATCGACGGCGCCGAGATATTGCGGATAGGCACGAAGTCCCTGACTCACGCTTTCCACCGCCGTGACCGGCAAATCCAGTTCACGGCTCAAAAGACGAAGGCCTTCAATATCGGAATCGGGAATCGGGGTCTCATACCAGTAGAAATCAAGCTCATCGAGAACCCGGCCGACCTTGAGCGCACCCTGCCGATCATACTCATTGATGGGATCGAGCATCAGGTCCATCGTATCGCCGACCGCCTCGCGAACCTTGCGACAGATGATGATATCCTTCTCCGGAATGCCCGAGGGATGTATCTTGTATGCGTTAAAACCCTGGTCCCGGCACTCGAGCGCGAGCTTGCAGTACTCTTCCGGGGTCTCGTAGTAGAAGGTGCTGGCGTAGGCGCGAATGCGATTGCGCGCGGCGCCCAGCAATCGGTAAATCGGCTCGCCATGTGCCTTGCCGATGAGATCCCAGAGGCAAATGTCGATGGCGCTCGCCACGGGCGTCGGACGTTCCAGCCGATCCGTCAGCTCGAACGAGATCGCCTCGACTTCATGCGGGTCGCGGCCCACCAGAACCGACTGGAGGCCCGGAAGTGCGTATTTGAACTCCATCGGACTCATCAGGTAGGTAAGGCATTGACCCTCGATCCCGGGCTGATCCGTCAGAAGCCGAACGAGAACGTGATCGAGACTGCGCGCAGCCCATTGTTCCTTCCATTTGTAGATCGGCGGCGTGCGCTTCAGGATATGGGCCTTGATACCTGTGATTTTCATGGATCGTTCCTCCGGAAGGAATGGATTGAATTTTTTTGCCTCAGCTTCTGGCGCGCTGTTCTGAACGGTTTCGGAAGGCTTCCAGCGCCTGCTCGAAATCCGGTTCGTAGGTACACAGAATCTGGTTGCGATCTTCCATGGCCACGACCTGTTCGAGCCCGGCCGCGTCGATGGCGATGTTGAGCGCTTCCTTGGTGAGCCGCAAGCCGAGCGGAGAGGTCGCCAGCATGTCCTCGACGAAGCCCTCCATGATCACGTCCAGTTCATCGTCCGGTGCGACCGCAGACACCAGTCCTGCACGCAAGGCCCGCTCTGCGTCCATGAAACGTCCCGTGAGCAAGAACTCCGATGCCACCCCCGCACCGGCGATACGCGGAAGAAAATAGCTGACGCCGATATCGCAGCCGCTCAGTCCGATTTTTACAAAGGCGGCGTTCATTCTGAGGTCAGGCGTCGCGATCCGGATGTCCGCGGCGAGTGCAATTGCAAAACCTCCGCCGCTGGCGGCGCCGTTCAGCCGTGCGATAATTGGCTGCGGGCATCGCCGCATTGCGATCACGATCTCGCTGATCCTGCGCTGCGCCACCAGCGCGCCGTTCACCGTCGGATCCGCGCGGCCCTTGCGCTCTTTCATATCGAGCCCGGCGCAGAAATGCTTGCCAGCAGCGGAGAGCGTGACGAGGCGTATGTCGTGGCGCCAATAGAGGGCGGAGAACAACCGGCCGAGTTCCATGATAAGACGATCATTGAGACTGTTTGCGGCGTCGGGCCTGTTCAACTGCACGTCCAGACGCACGCCGCTGCGAACGAGCCGAAGATGCCTGAAATCCAGACCTCTCAACGCGTCTGCGTCATCGGTTACCGGCTGAGACATTGCCCAACATACTCCCCATTGTGCCGCCCCTTTATCGCAGCGGTCATCTTATTACAACGCGTTTTCCTTCCTATACCCTTACATCCACGGGCCGATAGGAGGAAACCGCAGGGTCAAGAGCAATGAGGCCCGGCATCTTTTCAATGAAGTCAACGATATAAGGCTGTTCGAGATGGAACTGGATTGCCGCTTCATCGCGCCAGATCTCATGGACGGACCAGCGCCCACCGTCGCCGGAATACAGGTCGTAGCGGATGCAGCCGGATTCGTTGCGGGTAGGTTCCACGAGCGCGGCCAGCGCTTGGCCCAGTTCGGTATCCTTGCCGGGTTTCGCCTGAAAGTTAACGAAATTGGCGATGCGGGCCATGATCCTCTCCCATTATTGTTTTGCATCACGTTGCAATCTTTGTCGCTTTTACCTAGGCTGTTTGCAAGCATGAAAATGGTCGCGACGACCGCCCTGGGGACCGCCACATGACACGGAGCCAATCCGAGCTTGCCCGGAACTGGAAGCTCGTCCTGACCTGTACGAGCGGCGTGGCGCTGGGGGCGATGAGCATCCCCACCTATACCATCGGGGCTTTCGTCAAGCCGCTGCAGGACGCGTTCGGCTGGTCCCGCACCGAAATCCAGGCCGCAATTCTGGTTTCGCAGCTTGGAGTCGGGATCGGCGCCGTCGCCTGCGGCTGGCTGCTGCGCATGGTCTCGATGCGCGCCATGGCGATTACGGGCATTCTGGGCATCTCGGCAGGCCTCGGCATGGCGGCACTGTCGAACGGCTCCCTGACATGGTTTTACGCCGCCTACGGCGTGGCCGCTCTTGTCGGCTGCGGCAGCGGGCCGGTGGTGTGGTGCAGGGCGGTGACGCTGCGTTTCAGCAAACAGCGCGGCCTTGCCCTCGCCATCGCGCTGATCGGGACGGGAATCGCAGGCCTTATTCTCCCGCCGCTGACCGTCGCCGTCGTCGGACACGCGGGATGGCAGACGGGCTATATCGTGCTGGCGGCCCTGCCGCTGCTCATCGCGTTGCCCGCCGCGGCGATCCATTTGAAGCATCTTCCGAAGGACAATGCCGATACCGATGCTTCGGCCCCCGGCACGGGCGGAATGACATTGCCTCAGGCACTCGCGTCCTATCGTTTCTGGCTGATCCTGGCCTCTGTCGTCATTCTCTACCTGTCGCTGGCGGGAATTGTTCCGAACCTGCTCCCCGCGCTCGTCGACAAGGGTCTGGCACCACAACAGGCGGCACTGGCCCAGAGCAGTTTCGCCGCGATGCTCATCGTCGGCCGCCTTGGCCTCGGATTTTTCCTCGACAGGTTCTGGGCTCCGGCCGTGGCGCTGTTCACGCTGCTGCCCGCCGCGGTCGGCTGCGTGGTCCTCTCCGGCGCGCCGGGGCCGTGGATGGCGGCCGTCGCCGCCGGACTCGTCGGCCTCGCATCAGGCGCGGAACTCGACCTGCTCGCCTACCTCACCGCGCGCTATTTCGGACGGGCGCATTTTGCCCGGATATACGGAATGCTCTATTTCGGCGTGGCGGCCGCGGCGGGAGCAGGACCGGTCGCCTTCGCGGCCGTCTATGAAACGCCCGGCGGCGAACAGACGAGTTTCCTGATCGCCGCTGTGTTCTTCGTGCTCGGCGCGGTGTCTCTGCCGTTTCTGGGGCGCTATCCTGCCGAAGATCCGGCGAGGCATTGATCGCATCACGTCATCAGTCCGCCGCCGTTCACCTGAAGCACCTGCCCCGTGGTCCAGCTCCCTCGCGAACTGGCGAGGAACAGAACGGCCTCCGCGACTTCCTCAGGGGTGCCGCGACGCGCGAGAGGGATACCGCTTTCAACCTCGTTCACGGCGCCCGTCGTGTCGTTGGCCGCCATCTCCATCGCCACTTCCGTGAGGATCGGTCCGGGAGACACGCAGTTCACACGTACGACCGGCGCCACTTCGGCAGCAAGCGCCCGGCTGAAGGCTTCGACGGCCCCCTTGCTGGCCGCATAGATTGAAAGGCTTGGCGTCGGCACGCGGGCCGCGATCGAGGAAATATTGACCACCGAGCCCTTGCCGCGCGCCACCATGCCGGGAATGAGCGCCCGGCAGGTGTTGAACGTGCCGGTAAAATTGCTCCCCATCACGTCCTCGAACATCGCGTCCGTCGTGTCGCCGATCGCAGCGGCCGGGAATATGCCCGCGTTGTTCACGAGGATCGTTGCCCCGCCGAGCCTGTCGGCGGCCTCGAGCGCATGAGCAGACGTCAGGGAATCGGCGATCGCGCCCGTCACGATCTCCGTCCGCGTACCATAGGCCGCACGCAGGGCGTCAGCGACGGCTTCAAGCCGCCCCTTGTCCCGGCCCATGAGCACCAGGTTCGCCCCTTCGCGGGCGAAAGCCTCGGCGATTGCCGCGCCGATGCCGCGCGAACAGCCCGTTATGACGGCGACATCGCCATGCAGAATGCCTGTCAATCTATCCTCCCTTGGCTTGCAGCGTTACGCATGAGGCTGAAGCATGATGGCCTTTGATTCCAGGAAAGACCTGAGGCCATCCTGACCGCCTTCGCGCCCTATGCCGGATTGTTTGAAACCACCGAAAGAAACACCGAAATCCATGCGATGCAGATTGTGCCCGATGGTTCCGGTGCGGATCTGCCTCGCCACGCGATAGGCGAGCTTCGGGTCCTGCGTGAACACGGCGCCGTCGAGACCGTAGCTGCTGTTGTTGGCGATACGGATCGCGTCGTCCTGATCCTTCGCGCGAATAACGACGACGACGGGGCCGAAGATCTCTTCCTGCGCGATCCGGGAATCCGGGTTCACGTCCGCAAACAGCGTCGGCTCGACATAGTAGCCGCGATTGAGATCGGCCGGCCGGCCGCCGCCGGTCACGAGCGAAGCCTCCTTCTTGCCGATCTCGATGTAGCCCTGCACGCGTTCGAGCTGGCGGCCCATCGCCAGCGGCCCCATCTGGCTGTCCGCCGCGTAGGGATCACCCACCTTGATCGCCTCGAAGCGCCTCGCGAGCGCATCGACCATCTGGTCGTGGCGGTCATCCGAGACGACGACGCGGCTGAGCGCGGCGCAAACCTGATTCGTCATGTAGGCAGTGCTGTTTGCAAGCGTCGTCGCCGCAGCTTCGATGTCATAGTCGTCCAGCACGAGCGCCGCGGATTTTCCGCCAAGCTCCAGCGTGTAGCGCGCGATGCGTTCCCCGCATATGGACGCGATCCGCTTTCCGGCCGCGGTGCTGCCCGTGAAGGTGATCTTGTCGACGTCCGGATTCCGGACCAGACGCTCCGATGCCTCGCGGTCGGCCGTTAGGAAATTGAAGACACCGGGCGGCAGACCGAGCGAGTGAATGAGATCGGCGATGAGATACGGCCCGATCGGGGCCTCGGGAGACGCCTTCAGCACGACAGTGCAGCCGGCAAGCAGCGCGGGCGTCAGCTTCACGAGCGCAAGAACGAAGGCGGCATTCCAGGGAATGATGGCGCCGACCACGCCGACCGGTTCCTGAACGACGAGCGCATCGCCGCCAAGGCCGTCGGTCGTGGGGAATGTCTGCTCCCACGGGAACGTGTCCGCCCAGCCTGCGTGCTGATCGACATAGCCGGCGAATGCCGTTCCGCCGTGCTCGGACAGCGCATAGAGAACCCCGACCTCACGCGTCCAGCTGTGGCCGAGCTGCGGCGACAGGCGGCGAATACCATCCGCCAGCTTGCGCAGGTAGCCTGCACGCTCGGCGGGAGACATCCGCGGCCACGGCCCGCTGTCGAAGGCGTCGCGCGCCGCGGCCACCGCGCGGTCGATATCGGCCTCCACGGCTTCGGCCACCTCGATCTCGAGGTCTTCGGTCGCAGGGTTGAGATGCCGTATCGTCCGATCCGTCGATGGCGCGACCCACTCTCCGCCGATCAGAAAGCGGTCGGGGTGCTGGATCGTGTAAGCGCCGTCAGCAGATTTCCAGGCCATCGTTTCCTTCTCCCACTTTTCACCGGCCGATGCGGCTCACGCTCGCCCGGCCCGGAGTTCCGACAAAATCAGCGGCGGCTCACTGCGCCCCCGCGACAAGATTGCGACCGATGACTTCCTTGAGCACCTCGGATGTCCCGCCATAGATGCGCTGCACGCGTGCATCCCGCCACAGCCGGGCAATCGTGTATTCGTTCATGTAACCGGCACCGCCGTGAAGCTGGAGGCACTCGTCGGTGATCCTCCATTGCATTTCCGTGTGCCAGAGCTTCGCCGCGCACGCTTCCTCGGTCGTCAGCGCATGGTTCGCCATCCTGTTGATACAGCGATCGAGATGCGCCCAGCCGACCTGAAGATGCGCCGCGTGATCGGCAAGGGTGAAGCGTGTGTTCTGCATGTCGAGCAGGCGCGATCCGAACATCGAACGGCCTGCCGCGAAATTGACGGCCTCGTCGAACGCGCGCTGCGCACCTGCCTGCGCCATGATCGTCTGGCTGAGACGCTCCTGCGGAATGAGCTTCATGATCTGGATGAAGCCCTGCCCTTCCTCGCCCAGAAGCTGGCTCGCGGGAACGCGCACATCGTCGAAGAAGAGTTCCGACGTATCGGCCGTGTGCTGCCCGATCTTGTCGAGTTTCCGGCCCTTGCTGAACCCCGGGGTATCGGCGTCGACAAGGAACAGGCTCATCCCGCGCGCACCCATCTGCGGGTCCGTCTTCGCCATGACGATCACGACGTCGCAGTGCTTGCCGCTGGTTATATAGGTCTTGGAGCCGCTGATCCGCCAATCTCCGCCATCGCGGCGCGCGACGGTCTTGATTCCCTTGAGGTCTGATCCGGCACCCGGTTCCGTCATGGCGATGGCGGCCACGATCGAGCCGTCGATCATGCCCGGCAGATAGCGGTGCTTCTGCGCCTCGCTGCCGTAATCGACGAAATAATCGGCCACGATATCGGACTGCAGGGGAATGCTCGCCGACGAACCCAGATAGGCGAGCTCTTCCGTGACGACGGCATTATACCGGAAGTCGAGGCCAAGGCCTCCGTATTCCTCCGGGACCGTCGGGCAGAGAAGCCCTGCCTTGCCGCAACTGTTCCAGAACTCCCGGTCGACTTCGCGCTGTTCCTCGAAGCGCTCGATATTGGGCACGAGGCTGCGCTCGAAGAACGACCTCACGCTGTCACGAAAAATCTCATGATCGCTGTCGTAGCAGTCACGCTGGAGGGGAATGGGCATAAGGTCTTTCGGGTCCGGAGCTTATCGGCTCTTCAATTTGACGCTCTGATGCGCCTGGTCGATGATGTATGCGCGAATGGCGTCGGACTGCCCGGACGAGTAATTGGTGTCGAAGCCCACCATGCCCCTTTCCGCAAGAATGCCTTCCAGAACGACCGCGTTCCAGGAGTCGCGATCCCAGAGTGTCCCGGAATACCGAAGATCTGGGATCACGCCGCCGCTCATCGCGCCATAACCGTGACAACCGTAGCAGCTGCGGTGGTAGATTTGCCGCCCCTGCTCGATGATCGCGCTATCTGCAAACTGTTCGGGCGGATTGAGCGTGACGTCGTTGCCGGTTTCGATGGCAGGCAGTTTCGCCTGTCCTCCCAGCGCGAACGTGAGAACACGGCTGATATTGCGGCGAGGGCCGGTCTTGCCCCAGTTGACCGGGCCGACGCCGAGACCTTCGGTCGTTCCCCAGCCCGCGAGCACGGTCACATACTGCTTGCCGTTCTTCGACCACGTGACGGGCGCCGCGACGATTCCCGACTGGCCGTCGAACGACCACAGCTTCTTGCCGCTGGCGGCGTCGTAGGCGCTGAAATATCCCGTCGAGCCGCCCTGGAACACGAGGCCGCCGGCGGTGGACAGAACGCCGCCGTTGGCCGCATTCGACATCGGCACGCGCCATGCCGGCCTGCCCTTCACAGGGTCCCAGGCCGTCAGATACCCCTTGACCGATTCCCGCACCTTCTGAAGCTTGACGGGATCGACAGGCAGCCTGTTCACCGCGATGTCCGCGCCGATGTTGTATCCGCGCGGAAACGGCTTGAAGTTCTCGTCGAGCTGATAGGTGAACCCGACCTCCTGCGTCGGCAGGTAAACAAGGCCCGTGATTGGGCTGTACGACATCGGCGGCCAGCCATGCGCGCCCTGCGGGCCCGGCCAAGCCGTCCACGGCTTTCCGGTTCGGGAATAGTCCGCCTCCGGCTTGATCCGGGGCCGACCGGTTTCGAGATCGACGCCGTCCGCCCATGTCACCTTCGAGAACGGCTCCGCCGAGAGCAGCTTCCCGGTGGCGCGGTCCAGTATGTAGAAAAAGCCGTTCTTCGGCGCCTGCATCAGCACCTTGCGCACGGCGCCGCCGATCTGGAGATCGGCAAGGATCATGTGCTGCGTGGACGTGTAGTCCCACTGATCGCCGGGCGTCGCCTGATAGTGCCAGACATATTCGCCCGTCTCCGGCCTCAGGGCGAGGATCGAGGCGACGAAGAGATTGTCGTTGTTGCCGCCGGGGTAGGGCTCGGGGCTGCGATACTTCTGGGGCCAGTAGCTGCCGTTGCCGACGCCGACATAGAGCAGATCGAGCTCCGGGTCGTAGGCCATCGAGTCCCAGACGGTTCCGCCGCCGCCGCCGTGGCTGACCTCCCAGTGATCCCTGGACCACGTGCGCTTTGCGAGGCGCTCCATGACGGCATCGGAGGCAGCGCCGTCGGGCTTCGCCGGGTCTCCCGGCACGGTGTAGAACCGCCATGCCATCTTCCCGGTATCGGCATTATAGGCCGACACGTAGCCGCGCACGCCGAATTCGGCGCCTCCGTTGCCGATCATGACCAGCCCCTTCACGACACGGGGAGCGCCCGTGATCGTGTAGGGTCTGGAAGGGTCGACGGTGAGGGTCGACCACAGTTCCTTGCCGGTCCCGGCGTCGATGCCGATCAGGCGCCCGTCGAGCGTTCCGACGAAAACCTTGCCGTCCCAATAGGCCACCCCGCGATTGACGACGTCGCAGCAAGCCTTGACGGCCGCCTCGCCCGGGACCTTCGGGTCATACTGCCAGAGCAGCCTGCCGGTTTCGCCATCGAAAGCCTGGACCTTCGACCAGGCGCTGCTGGTGTACACGATGCCGTCGACCACGATCGGCGTGGCCTCCTGCCCTCTGGCGGTATCGAGATCGTGATACCATTGCAGCCCCATATCCGTGACGTTTCGGCTGTTCACCTCGTCGAGCGCACTGAAACGCGTTTCCTGATAGTTGCGCCCGGTTGCGAGCCAATTGCCCGGCTCGTCGTCCGCAGCGACGATCCGCGCTCCGAAATCGCTTTCGGCACGCCCGGCATCGGGGTTCGCATCGGGTTTCGCCGCCTCTCCGCAGGCGCCGAGCATGGCAAGCCCCGCTGCGGCGAAAAGGACCCCTGCGAATCGACGCGAAGCTGGCATTCTTCCTCTCCCAAATCGGCGCGGCACCGAATAGACTGCTGTTCTGGGACGCAGCGTCGAGGCAACTTTCGAGGAGCGCCTCTTTCTTTCTGCACGTCTGAAACCGAAACCTTCCAAGGTCAAGATATTTCTACACGTTGCAATTTACTTGGGCCTACCGCCGAGAGCAAGTCCCGTCGATTCCTGCCTACACATAAGGGTTGGTCACACATTGTTGGGCACGGCACCGAGCTGGAATGCCGATATGGCACCCTTATGCAACTGGTTTTCCATGACTTCGGGCAATCGCGGCTATCGACCTATGCAGGAATACTCCCAAGTCCGCCTAGGAGCTCCACACCTCATTGTTCTTATTTTTCATTTATTATCATTATATTATGACAGTAGCCTTTGCTGCGCACGGCCAGTCCTTCCCTGAATCCGGGCTGTGGAGCGGGCTTGATTTCCTATCTGTGCGACCATGATACCGGCAATAGAATTGCACCTGTTGTAATTTCTCTTGAAACGCAACCGGCTATCCCGTACTTTGCAGAAATTAACGTATCGAGGGGAGGCGTTGATCTGCCGACCCCTCACAAGAAAGTGCCGGAAAGCCGGCGCAGGATGATGGGGAGGAAAGAGTGACAGAAAGTTTCACTTGTTTTCCGGCGTGCGTTTGCGTGGCGGCAGGCTGACGGGCGCGGCCCGCCTCGTCCCAACGACATCAGAACATATTTTTGGGGAGACGATACCAATGGCGAAGACCTTCATAATCCCGGCTTGTGCAATTTCCGTCACCGCCCTCATCACGGCGCAGGCCGCATGGGCGCAGACGGAAAACGACCAGAATGACGATGCGCAGTCCTACGTCGGCGAGATCGTCGTGACCGCGCAAAAGCGCGAGCAACGCCTGCAGGACGTGCCGATTGCCATTACGGCCCTTACCGGCGACACCGTCGCCTCGATGGGCGTCGAAACGACGGACGACCTGTCCGTCGCCGTCCCTGCCGTCAGCTGGCAGCGGAGCTACAACGGCTCGCCGTTCATCCGCGGCGTCGGCAAGCCGATCGTCACGGCGGGCAATGAGTCTTCCGTGGGCATATTTGTCGACGGCGTCCTCCAGGTCAGTCCGCTGATGACCAATTTCGCGCTCAACAACGTCGAGCGGATCGAAGTCCTGAAGGGTCCGCAAGGTACGCTTTTCGGCCGCAATTCGAACGGCGGCGTCATCAGCATCACGACCCGCGATCCCAGCCACGATCCCGCGATCGAAGCGTCCGTCGGCTACGCCAACTATGATACGTTCGACGCGAAGTTCTACGGCTCCACGGGCCTTACCGACACGCTCGCAGCCAACATCTCGCTCGCCTATTACAACCAGGCGGACGGCTGGGGCACGAACGTGACCACGGGTGACGATACCTACCGCGAGAAAACCGCAGACGCGAGGGCGAAGCTGCAATGGCAGCCGAGCGACGACACCTCGCTGACCTTTATCGGCGAATATCACTACATGCGCAGCCAGTCGAATGCCTACAGCCCCATGCCCGGCACGCTTGCGCAGGACGGCTCGACGAGCGCGGGCTTCTACAATCTCACAGGGGACTTCGAGACCTTCGTGAGGACGCGCGTCGCGGCGGGCAGCCTGATAGCGCGGCACGACATGGGCTGGGCAGAGCTTGTCTCCATCAGCGCGTACACGCGCGTCCGCACGATCTGGCCCTACGACTCCGACGGTTCGCCCAGCTTCCTTCTCCAGGGACCGATCTGGGAGCGCGCCGACAGCTTCACGCAGGAACTGCAGCTCGTCTCTCCGGACACCGGGCCCGTCAAATGGGTTGCCGGCCTTTATTACATGTTTTTTGATGCGCGCTTCGACCCCATCGCGCTCTACGGCGAGAATGTCGGCGGCGCCAAGGTGGAGGTCTTCGGTGCGACCAAGGCCAACTCATACGCCGCGTTCGGCGAGGCGACGTGGGAGTTCCTGCCCGATACGCACCTGACGCTCGGCGGCCGCATGACGTTCGACCACCGCTCCGTCAACGGCCATGTCGACGTGAACGATGCCCCGGGCGACATCGGCTATCAGTCCAAGAACTTCAGGGAGCCGACCTGGCGTGTCACGCTGGATCACAGCTTCAGCCCCGATTTCATGATCTACGGCACGGCCAGCACGGGCTACAACTCCGGGCAGTTCAATACCGGAAACGCCTTCGCCCCCGCGGTCGATCCTGAAAAGCTGACGGCGTTCGAGGCCGGTTTCAAATCCCAGTTCCTGAATCGGCGCGTTCAATTCAACGCCTCCGCATTCACCTATGACTATCGCGATCTCCAGGTCACGATCATCGAGGATGCCGTCACGCTTCAGACGAATGCCGCAAAAGCCCGGATCAAGGGCTTCGAGGCGGAAACCAACATCGTTCCAGCGCCCGGCCTCATCCTGAATGCCGCTCTTGCCTATACGGATGCGAAGTACACGGACTACGCAAGCGCGCAGTTCTACGAAGCCTTGCCCGGCGGCGGCTATACGACGACCGTGGGTGATGCGACGGGGAATCGCCTGGCCTCTGCACCGAAGTGGTCGCTTTCAGCCAGTGCACGCTACGAGATCGCAACGCCGATCGGAAGCTTCACGCCCGCCATCACCTACAGCCATCGCAGCAAGTACTATTGGGATTCCCAGAATTCCGTGGTTGAGCCGGCACATGACGTCGTCAACGCATCCCTGACCTATACGAGCAGCGATGAACGGTGGTCGCTGCGCATCTGGGGCAAGAACCTCACGGACGAGAAGATGCACGCCTGGACGATCCAGCGGCCGGAGCTGTTCGGGTCCACGCCGGCCGCACCGAAAACCTACGGTGCGACCGTCAGCGTGAAAATGTGATCGTCTGGCCACGGCCCGGCCGGGTCCGGGCCGTGGCCAGACATCATCACGGGCTCCCGATGCCGGGCGCAGCTTTCCCGCATCATCGACCACGACGGATGCGGAAACGTCTTCGAACACCGCTTCCGCCTTCCCGGAACCGGCGCCTCATCACGACCGGACATGGCTCGCCGACGATCGTGCAGCCGGCCTGCATGACAAAAGGACTCTCGATTTATTTACAATGCGTTTTCCTTGGCATATTCGCACTGTGGGCATCTGGAAACTTGCATGGACGGCGCGCGGCGATATGAACCATGAGCATGGAATCGACGACGAAGGTCCTGGACATGGCCTCCTGCCGCCTGCAGGCCGTCAATCCGCCAATAGCAAGGGACGGAAATCGTCCTCGCGCACCCGGCGGAATGCCGAAGAATCGGACCCGGGAAGCCGCAAGATCATGACAATGCCTGAAAATCTCGAGATTCTGGCCTTGCGCAACATGATCAACAGCAGCGAGGCAATGTTCGATCGGCGGCGTCGCATTTTGCGGGAGGCCCGGCAGATCATCAGCGAGCAGGGACTTGAAGACCTGAACATGCGGGAGCTGAGCCGGAGAGCCGCCGTATCGACCAAGACAATTTACAACGCGTTCGGCAGCAAGGAAACGGTGATCGCGCTCGCGATCTACACCTATTTCCAGCAGTTCATCAGCCACATGCACTTCTCGCAGGACAGTGCCGATTTTGAAGGCGCGCTCTCCCGGCAAACGACCAGCACATTGCGGGACGTCGATATTCCGAATTATATGAAGGCGCTTATCGCCCTCTATTTTTCGACGACGCTGCACCCTGCCATTCGCGCCGTTCTGCTCGATCTTGCGACGCGGTCGTGGATCGACTGGCTGAACATCGTCGAAGACCGGCGTGAGCTGGAGCCCGGCGTCGTGCTTCGCGAACTCCTGATTGATCTTTCCAACCTCCAGTATGGCCGCATCCAGGAATGGTGCAGCGGTCTCGTCGACGACGATATTTTCGTCCGGAAGTCCCTTTCCGGAATATTGCTGCTGCTGATGGGCGCAACGTGCGGCAAGACGCGCGAACAGGTCCAGAAAACCTTCTTTGCGCTGCAGAGCGATACCGGTTTCCGAACCAAGCTGTTTTCGGATGCGCGGCAGCGCATCACGGAAATGGAAGCGAGCATAGCCAAGTCCCGCGGCCGCAAGCAGTCGCTTTCGAAAGTCGTCCTGTAGCGCCTGCCTCCGAATTCAGCGGCTGATCATCGCCGACAGCCTGCCCGATATGATCGCTTCCGCCTCCGCCGCGATACGCGCAATGAGATCGGCGCATGTCGGAATGTCGTGGATCAGCCCCTGCACCTGACCCGCCCAGACGAGACCCGCATCGAGATCGCCGCTTTCGAGCGCGACACGTCCGCGGGCCCCTGAAACGAGCGGCCTGACATCCTCGAACACGGCGTCGGGGCTCGCCGAAATCTCGACGACCTTGTCGGAAACGCTGTTCTTCGCCACGCGCCCGGTATTGTGGAAGCGCCGGAAGATCAGGTTCGTCGCGCGCTCGTCATTTTCGACCAGGAACTGCTTCACGCGCTCGTGGATGGGGGCTTCCACGGTGGCGCAGAAACGCGTGCCCATATTGATGCCGTCCGCACCAAGCGCAAGCGCCGCGGCGAGACCGCGACCGTCGCCAAAGCCGCCGGAGGCGATCATGGGTATGCTCAATTTGTCCGCGGCCGCCGGAATGAGAATGAGGCCGGGAATATCGTCCTCGCCGGGATGGCCCGCGCATTCGAAGCCGTCGATCGAGATGGCATCGACACCCATGCGTTCGGCGCTGAGCGCGTGGCGCACCGCCGTGCACTTGTGGATGACCCTGATCCCGTGGCTCTTGAAATCCTCGACATGCTCCTGCGGCTTGTGTCCCGCCGTTTCGACGATCCTGATTCCGCTTTCGATGATGGCGCGCCGGTACTCCGCATAAGGCGGAGGCGATACCGATGGAAGGATGGTGAGGTTGACGCCGAAGGGCTTGCCGGTCATCGACCGGCAACGGTCGATTTCGCGGCGAAGCTCGTCCGGCGTCGGCTGTGTCAGCGCCGTGAGCATACCAAGGCCGCCCGCCTCCGAAACCGCCGAGGCGAGTTCGGCCCGGCCGACCCACATCATCCCGCCCTGCACGACCGGCTGCTCGATCCCGAAGAGTTCGGTAAAGCGTGTCTTGAGACCCATCTCTCGCCTCCGCGAATGGCCTGCCGGCTATCGCCCCTTCCAGGACGCCGGGCGCTTCTCGACGAAGGCGGCCATGCCTTCGGCCTTGTCCTCGGTCGCGGTGAGGCCCTGGAACAGGCGGCGCTCGGTATAGATGCCCTGAAGCAAGCCCGTTTCGAACGCGGCGTTCACCATTTCCTTGTTCACCATCGCCGCGATCGGCGGCAGGTCGGCGATCGTCGCGGCCGTTTTCAGCGCGTCGTCGAGAAGCTGATCGGCAGGCACGACGCGGGAGACGAGGCTGGCGCGCTCCGCCTCCGCCGCATCCATCATGCGGCCGGTGAGGCACATCTCCATCGCCTTCGCCTTGCCGACGGCGCGCGTCAGCCGCTGCGAGCCGCCCATGCCGGGCGCGACGCCGAGCTTGATCTCGGGCTGGCCGAACTTCGCCGTGTCCGCCGCGATGATGAAGTCCGCCATCATCGCCAGCTCGCAGCCGCCGCCGAGCGCATAGCCCGCCACCGCCGCGATCCACGGCTTGCGCGTCGCCGTGACGCGCGTCGTCCATCCCGCGAAGAAGTCCTCGAGATAAAACTCGGCGTAGGACTTCTCCGACATCTCCTTGATGTCGGCGCCCGCCGCGAACGCCTTCTCGCTGCCGGTCAGCACCGCGCAGCGCTGCGAGGGGTCCGCATCGTATTTCGCGAACGCGTCGATGAGCTCCGCCAGCACCTGCGTGTTCAGCGCGTTCAGCGCCTTCGGCCGGTTGAGCGTGATGAGCGTGACGGCGCCGCGCTGCTCGACGAGGATCGTTTCGTAAGCCATGGCTTCCCTTTCAGAGTGCTTCGACAATGGTAACGTTGGCGATACCACCGCCTTCGCACATTGTCTGGAGGCCATAACGCTTGCCGCGCGCCTTCAGCGCGTGCAGCAGCGTCGCCATCAGCTTCGTGCCGGACGCGCCCAACGGATGGCCGAGCGCGATCGCGCCGCCGTTGACGTTGAGCCGTTCGGGATCGGCGCCCGTCACCTTCAGCCACGCGAGCGGCACGGGCGCGAACGCCTCGTTCACCTCGAAGAGGTCGATGTCGCCGATCTTCATGCCCGCGCGCTCAAGCGCTTTCTGCGTCGCCGGGATCGGCTCTTCGAGCATGATGACGGGATCGCCGGCCGTCACCGTCATGTTGACGATGCGGGCGAGCGGGGTGAGGCCGTGCGCCTTCAGCGCGCGCGCGCTGACGACGAGCACGCCGCTCGCGCCGTCGCAGATCTGGCTCGCGTTCGCCGCGGAGATGACGCCGCCCTCCTGCAGCAGCTTCACCGAACCGATCGATTCGAGGCTCGCGTCATAGCGGATGCCCTCGTCGCGGACATGCGCCTCGCCGTCGACGTCGATCGGCACGATCTCGCGCGCGAAGGCGCCGGCGTCCGTTGCGCGGGCCGCCCGCCGATGGCTTTCGAGCGCGAAGGCGTCGAGCGTCGCGCGGTCGAAGCCGTATTTCTTCGCGATCATCTCCGCGCCTTCGAACTGGCTGAAGTTCTTCACGCCGAACCGCGCGGCGATGCGCGGGCTGACCGGCCCCGTGCCAAGCCCCTCCTTGATATGGAGCGCGACGTTGGAGAACATGGGCACGCGCGTCATGCTCTCGGCGCCCGCCGCGATCACCATGTCCTGCGTGCCGGACATCACCGCCTGCGCCGCGAACTGGATCGCCTGCTGCGAGGACCCGCACTGGCGGTCGATCGTGACGGCGGGCACGCTTTCGGGAAGCTTCGAGGCGAGCACGGCGTTGCGCCCGAACGCAAACCCCTGCTCGCCCGCCTGCGTCACGCAGCCGAGCACCACGTCCTCGATCGCGGCGGGGTCGATACCGCTGCGGTCCACGAGCGCGTTCAGCACCTCGCCCGCGAGGTCGGCGGGGTGCCAACCCGCGAGCTTGCCGCCGCGGCGGCCTCCGGCGGTACGGACGGCATCGACGATATAGGCTTCGGCCATTGGGGTTCAGACTCCTTTGAAATCGGGTTTGCGGCGCGCGAGGAAGGCGGCCACGCCTTCGCGCCCTTCGGCGCCGTCTCCAGCAGCCGAAATGGCAGCCGCCTCGCGATCGAGATGATCGAAGAAACGGCTTTCCGTCCCTTCGAGAATGAGGCCACGCGACACGCCGAGCGCCGCCGTCGGCGCGGCGACAAGGCGCTCCGCCGCCGCCAGCCCCTCGGCGGCGAGGTCCGCATCGGCGACGCTGCGCGTGACGAGGCCGATGGATGCCGCCTCGGCCGCCGTGACGCGGCGGTTGGTGAGGATCATCTCCTGCGTCCGGCGCAGACCCACGAGACGCGGCAGCAGCCATGTCATGCCGCCGTCGGGCGTGAGGCCGATCGCCGTATAGGCCGCCGTGAAATGCGACGATTCCGCAGCAAGCACGATGTCGCCGAGCGCCGCGAGGCTGAGCCCCGCGCCCGCGGCCGGGCCGTTGACGAGGACGACGAGCGGCTTGCGCATCTCCGCGAGCGTGCGGATCGCGATATGAACCGTGTCGGCGAGCTTGCGGAGCGTCGGCCCCGGCGTACCCGCCGCAACGAACGCACCGATGTTGCCGCCCGCGCAGAACATGCGGCCCGCACCGGTCAGCACCACGCACCGCACCGTCTCGTCATCCGCGCAGCGCCGGGCGGCCTCGCCGAGATCGAGCGCGAGCGTCATGTCGAGCGCATTGCCCTGATCCGGGCGATCGAGCGTCAGGCGGGCGATTCCGTCCGCAACTTCGAGCCGTACGGTTTTCATCGGCACGCCTCCATGGCCTGATGCGCCAGCCGCGCGAGGCGCGGAAAGGCGGCGGCCCGCTCGCGCGCGTGCGCCGACGACGCCGTGCCGCGAATGACCCGCCCCTTGATGCCGTGGAAGATCGCCGCGAGGCGGAAGAAATTGAACGCGATGTAGAAGTCCCAGTCGGCGATGCCCGCGCGCCCGGTCCTGCGGCAGTAGGCGGCGATATAGTCCGCCTCGGACGGCAGGCCGATCGCGCGCGGATCGGCACCGCCCAGCCCCGCCACGATGTCGGGCGGCATCCGGTACATCATCGCGTGATAGGCGAAATCCGCGAGCGGATGGCCGAGCGTTGAAAGCTCCCAATCGAGCACCGCGACCACCTCCGGCCGCTCCGGGTGGAAGATCATGTTGTCGCAGCGGAAGTCGCCGTGGACGATGGCGGTCTCGTCGCCATCGGGGATGGCGTCCGGCAGCCATTCGACAAGCGCGTCCATGTCGGCGTCGCGCCCGGCGGCCTCGTCTTCCAGATACTGGCGCGACCAGCGGCCGATCTGGCGCGCGAAATAATTGCCGGGGCGGCCATAGTCGCCGAGCCCGACAGCCTCCGGATCGACCGCGTGCAGCGCCGCGATCGTGCCGTTCATGGCATCGAAGTAAGCCGCACGCTCAGGCTTCGGCACCTCGCCGAAACCCGCATCCCAGAAGATGCGCCCCTCGACGAGCGCCATGACGTAGAAGGGCGTGCCGATCACGCCTTCGTCCTCGCACACGCCGAACACCTGCGGCACGGGAACCGGCGTGGGCCAGAGCGCGGCAAGCACGCGCGCTTCGCGCAGGACGTCGTGCGCGCCCTTGAGGAGCGGCCCCGGCGGCTTCCGGCGCAGGACATAGCGCGCCGTGGGCGTGGTGAGCCGGTACGTCGGGTTGGATTGCCCGCCGCGGAACTGCTCCACGTCGAGCGGCCCCGCGAAGCCTTCGACATGCGCGCGCATCCAGCGTTCGAGCGCATCCGCATCGAACGCGACGCGGACTTCTCCGGCGCCGATATTCGCGTCGGTCTCAGCCGCCATGCGCCGCCATCCAGTCGCGCTTCACCTTCTTCGCAAGCGACCATTTGTGGACTTCTGTGGGGCCGTCGTAGATGCGGAAGGCGCGGATTTCGCGGAACACCTGCTCGACGATGGTGTCGCCCGACACGCCCATGCCGCCCATCACCTGCACTGAGCGGTCGGCGACGCGCATCAGCGCCTCGGACACCGCGACCTTCGTCATCGAGCTTTCCACCGTGCCGAGCGCGCCGGTGTCGAGCACATCGGCGCACCAGTCGATCATCAGCTCGGCCTGCTTCAGGTCGATGAGGTTCTCGGCGAGCATGAAGCCGACGCCCTCGTGGTCGACGAGCAGCTTGCCGAACGCCTGCCGCCTGCACGCATAGGCGGTTGCAATCTCGTTGGCGCGGATGCAGGCGCCGAGCCAGCGCATACAGTGCGAAAGCCGCGCGGGGCTGAGGCGCACCTGCGCGTACTTGAAGCCCTCGCCGCTCGCCCCGAGCATCTGGTCGGCGGGCACGCGCAGATTGTCGATCGTCACGACAGGATGGCCGCCGGGCATCGAAGAGTCGATCGTGTTCGGCACATGGTCGATGCGGATGGCAGGGTCGGGGAGATCGACGAGGAACATGCAGGCGCCCCCGGTTCCGTCAGTGGCTTCGGACTTCGCCATGACGATGCCGACCTTGGCGCCCTTCGCGCCCGTGATGAACGCCTTGCGGCCGTTTATCACCCAGTGGTTGCCGTCCTGCCGGCAGGTTGTCCGCATCATCGAGGGATCGGAACCCGCGCCGCCCTCGTCGGCGGGCTCGGTCATAAAGAACGCCGAGCGCGCCTCGCCCGAAACCAGCGGCGCAAGGAAACGCGCCTTCAATTCCGGGCTGCCGACATGTCCCAGAAGATACATGTTGCCTTCATCCGGCGCCGCCGTGTTGCAGGCTTGCGGGCCGAGCGGGGAAAGGCCGGAGCGGATGAGGATGGCGGCGGTCTCCCGCTGCGTCAGATGGCTGCCGTCCGGCAGGATATGCGGCGTCATCACCCCGGCCGCGCGCGCCTTCGCCTTCAGCTCGTCAATCAGCTCGTCCGTCGGGCAATGGTGGTGATCGCGGCGCGGGTCGGACTCGTAGGGCACGACCACCTCGCGAACGAAGCGCTCGACCCTGTCCGCGATCTCCCGGGCGCGGGCGCTCACCTCGGCGCCATCCGGATGGCACCGTCGAGACGGATGACCTCGCCGTTCAGCATGGGATTGAGGACGATGCTTTCCACCATCAGCGCATATTCGTCCGGGTCGCCGAGGCGGCTCGGGAACGGCACCTGACGCCCAAGCGAGTCCTGTGCCTCCTGCGGCAGCGAGGCGAGCAGCGGCGTGAGGAACAGGCCGGGCGCGATCGTCATCACGCGGATGCCGTAGCGCGCGAACTCGCGCGCGACGGGCAGCGCCATGCCGACGACACCGCCCTTCGACGCCGCATAGGCGGCCTGCCCGATCTGGCCGTCGAACGCCGCGACCGACGCCGTGTTGACGATGACGCCGCGCTCCTCGCCGATCGGCTCGGCATCGTGGATGCGCGCTGCGAACTTCGACAGGACGTTGAAGCTGCCGATGAGGTTGATGTTCACGATTTTCGAGAAGTCGGCGAGTGGAATGGCCTTGCCGTCGCGGCCGATGACCTTCGCGGGCGGACCGATACCCGCGCAGTTGACGAGGATGCGCGCCTTGCCGTGCAGCCCCTCGGCTTCGGCGATGGCCGCATCGACCGCGGCTTCGTCGGTGACATCCACCTTGAAGAAGGCCCCGCCGATTTCCGACGCATGTTTCCCGCCGAGATCTGCGTTCAGATCGAAGATCGCCACCTTCGCGCCCCGTGCCGAAAGCCGCGCCGCCGTTGCGCCGCCAAGACCCGAAGCGCCGCCCGTCACGATCGCGGCCAAACCCTCAATGTTCATGCAGCGGACCCATTCTTCTACCAGAAAGAAAGTTATTTACTGAATAGTAGATTGCAATTTTTGATGTATGCCGTCAATCCTCGAACGCACGATCATGAAGACCGTATCTCCCTCTCCCTTTCCGGATGCAGCGCAGCGGCGCGTCGAGCGCGAGACGAAGCGCAATGCCGTCCTGAGGGCGGCCGTCAGGATGTTCAACGAGAAGGGTTTCCACCTCACGTCGCTGGACGACGTCGCCGCCAGTCTCGGCATCTCCAAGCCGACCATCTATTACTATCTCGGCAACAAGGATCAGGTGCTGTTCGAGTGCGTGACCATCGGCCTCCAGCAACTCCTCGAGGCAGCCGCGGAAGCGCGGCGCGAGTCCGGCCTCGGCATCGACAGGCTCTGCAAGTTTCTGGAACGCTACGCCGAGGTCAACATGGACGACTTCGGGCGCTGCGTCATTCGAACCGGGGACGAGGCCCTCGCGCCGGAAAGCGCCCGCCGGTTCCGGGCGCTCAAACGCAAGATAGACGACGCCATGCGCGAACTGATCGCCGAAGGCATCGCGGACGAATCGGTGGCGGCGGATGATCCCAAGGCGCTCGCCCTGGCGCTCGCCGGCGCGCTCAACTGGCCGGCACGCTGGTTCGATCCGTCCGGCCCCGAAGACACGGGAACGGTCGCGCGGCGTCTGGTGAATGCCCTCAGAAACGGTTTCGCGCCGCGCATATAGCGCCGAAACTAGAGCACGGCCCCCCGATCCTCCAATGTTTCCAGGAAAGCGCGCGCGGCGCGATTGGCGTATCGCGCCTTGTGCCGGATCGTCGTGAACTTCCGCTCCGGAAACTCGAAGGCGAGCCGCTTCACGAGACCTGCCGCCAGCCTCGCCCCCGCCGCGAGATCAGACACCGGCGCAATCATTTCAGACGCGCTGGCGGCTTCCAGAACGGCGCCGTTGCTCGGAAGCGTCAGCCCGACCCGGAGATCGTCGAGACTGAGGCCGCGGGCGGCAAGCGCCCTTGCGACATGGGTTCGCGTCCCGGACCCGGCTTCCCGCATGACCCACAGGCTCCCGGTCAATTCCCTCTTGCCGATCGCCCGGTCCGCGAACGGATGGCCCGGAGCGACATAGAGGCCAAGCGTATCCGCGCCGACAGTCTTCGTCTGCAAGGCCCCGGCCCCGGCATGACCTTCAATCTCGCCCTCAACGACGCCGATATCGGCCAGCCCGTCGTGCACCGCCGCAACCGCCTGTTCCGTGTTGCCGACCGAAAGGCTGAGGGCGATGTTCGGGTGGCGGGACGCGAACCGTGCCATGCGCCGGGGCAGCCACGCTGTCGCGACGGTCTGGCTTGAAGCGATACGGACTTCTCCCCGGTTGAGCCCGGCCAGATCGTCGAGCACGCTGCAAGCCTCGTTCGCCTGAACGAGAACGGCCTCGGCGCTCGGCAGCAGCAGCCGCCCGGCGATCGTCAGTTGCAGCCTGCGCCCCACCCGATCGAACAACTGGATGCCGTAGCGCTGCTCGATCACGGAGATCGCGGCGCTCACCGCGGGCTGCGTGAGATTGAGCGCCTCCGCGGCGCGCGTCATGTTCAAGGTCTCGGCGACCTTGATGAAAATGCGAAACTGATCGAGCGTTATCAATAACCTATCCTTATCGAAATCAATATACCAATCAATTGGACTTGTTCAAATGCCCGCTTGCATCATTTTGTCATGCGCGGCGAGGCAATTCTGTTCTCTTGGATAAACGGACGGCTTCCGGGTCTCGCCCTGTGCAGCGGCATCGGCCTTGCCGCCATGCTTTGCGAGCAGCTCGAAATTGCCGTCCTCGGTCATGCCTGGTTCGAGACATTGGTGCTCGCGATCGTGCTCGGCGCGCTGCTGCGCATGGTCTGGGCGCCGCCGCCGGCGTTTGCGTCCGGCATTCAATTCGCGTCGAAAACCCTGCTGGAAATCGCCGTGGCGATGATCGGCGTCACCGTCAGCCTTGGCATGATCGCGGGCATCGGCCTGCCCCTGCTCCTGGGAACCCTGCTGATCGTTTCCGTCACCATCGCGGCGGGGATCCTGCTCGGGCTTTTCTTCGGGCTGCCGTACAGGATGGCGGCGCTGCTCGCCTGCGGAAACGCCATATGCGGCAACTCCGCGATCGCGTCAGTCGCGCCGGCCATCGGCGCCGACAACGACGAGGTCGCCGCCGCCGTCACGTTCACGGCGGTGCCCAGCATCGCCCTCGTCGCCGCGCTGCCGATCATCGCCGATCTCCTGCAGCTTTCACCGATCGCGGGCGGAACGCTTGCGGGCCTCACGGTCTACGCCGTGCCGCAGGTGATCGCGGCGGCCGCGCCGCTCGGCCGCGAGGCCGTGGAAATCGGCGCGCTGGTGAAGCTCGTCCGCGTCCTGACGCTGGGGCCGGTGGCGGCCATCGCCGCGGTCCTCGGCAGGCGCAAATGCAATGGCACCGCAGCACGTCACGCGCGCCCCCTTCCCTATGTGCCGTGGTTCATCCTCGTCTTCCTGTCGCTGGCGGCCCTGCGTTCGGCGGGCTTCGTGCCCGAACCCCTCGCCGCCGCCGCGCACGAGGCATCCGGCATCCTCGCGGTACTGGCGATGGCGGGCCTCGGGCTCGGCGTCGATTTCGGCAAAATCGCACAGGCGGGATTTCGGATCATCGCCGTGGTCGTGCTGTCGCTGTGCCTGCTGTGCGGGCTCGCGCTTCTGATGCTGTGGACGATCGGGTTGATGTAGCGGCGCTTCCACATGCGCGCGCCCGAAGTCCTGCGGTTGCAAGGCGTGCCCGCTCCATATCGTCGCGTCATGCCCGCCGGGCGCGGACGTCATCACTTCGCGACGAAAGGGCATGTGATCCTCGCGCGCCGTCATCGCGACCGTCCACCGCTGCACGAATCGTATTGTCTACTCTATTTGTTGACTATATAGTCTACCCAATTGATTGAAATTAGGAGACGCCGGTGCATTCCTTGAACGGTCTGGAACCGAGCATTCTGCTTGTGCCCGGCGAACGCCTCTCGGCAACCGCCCTGTTCACGCTGCAGGCGTCACCGGCGCCGGCAGGCGTGAGCAGGCACTGAAATTCCGCACCCGACTGAATAGCGAAAGAGGGACATATCCATGAAAAGCAGAGCCTTTTTGCTCGCCGCCGCGGCGGCGCTCGCGCTCGGCGCCTGCGGCAACGGCGGGCAGAAACCGGCAGGCGGCACGGAGATCCTGAACGTCTCCTACGACCCCACGCGTGAACTCTACCGCGACATCAACGCGGCGTTCGCGCGCCGATGGAAGGAAGACACCGGCAAGAACGTGACGATCAACATGAGCCACGGCGGCTCCGGCAAGCAGGCGCGCGCCGTGATCGACGGGCTCGCGGCCGATGTCGTGACGCTGGCGCTCGCGTATGACGTCGACGAGATTGCGGCCCGCAGCAACGTGCTTTCGAAGGCCTGGCAGCAACGGCTTCCGAACAACAGCGCGCCCTACACGTCGACGATCGTCTTTCTCGTGCGCGCCGGCAATCCGAAGGGCATCAAGGACTGGGGCGATCTCGTGAGGCCGGGCATCTCGGTCATCACGCCCAACCCGAAGACGAGCGGCGGCGCGCGCTGGAATTTCCTCGCCGCCTGGGCCTACGGCCGCAAGGCCGGCGGATCGGATGCCGCCGCGGAAGACTATGTGACGGACCTCTACCGCCATGTGCCGGTGCTCGATTCCGGCGCCCGCGGCTCCACGACGACGTTCGTCGAGCGCGGCATCGGCGACGTGCTGCTGTCCTGGGAGAACGAGGCGCTTCTCGCCCAGAAGGAACTCGGTGCGGGCAAGTTCGACATCGTCGTGCCGTCGATCTCGATTCTGGCCGAGCCTTCGGTCGCGCTGCTCGACGGCAACGTGAAGCGGCACGGTACGGCCGAGGTCGCCGAGGCCTATCTGCAATTCCTCTACACGCCCGAGGCGCAGGAACTGATCGGCAGGAACTTCTACCGGCCGCGCGATGCGCAGGCCGCCGCCAAGTATGCGGACGTCTTCCCGAAGCTGAACCTCGTCACTGTCGACGAGGCGTTCGGCGGCTGGCAGTCGGCGCAGGACAGATATTTCAAGGACGACGGTGTGTTCGACCGGATCTTCGCGAAGATCAAGCGCTGAACCCATGTCTTCGACGATGTCTCCCGCCATTCCCCTGCCGGCCGGGCCGCCGCCGCGCGCGGCCGAGGTCATTCCCGGCTTCGGACTGACGTTCGGGTTCACGATCGCGTGGCTGAGCCTCATCGTGCTGATCCCGCTCAGCACCGTGTTCATCCGCAGCGCCGGGCTCGGCCTCGACGGCTTCGTCGATGTCGGCCTGTCCCCGCGCGCGCTTGCGGCGTATCGGCTGAGTTTCGGCGCCTCGCTCGCGGCCGCGCTCGTCAATGCCGTGTTCGGCCTGCTCGTGGCGTGGATTCTCGTGCGCTATGACTTCCCGGGCAAGCGCGTCGTCAACGCCCTCGTCGATCTGCCGTTCGCGCTGCCCACGGCCGTGGCCGGCATCGCGCTGACGGCGCTCTACGCCGGGAACGGCTGGATCGGCCAGTTTCTGGAGCCCTACGGCGTGAAGGTCGCCTATACGCCGGCCGGCGTCGTCATCGCGCTCATCTTCATCGGCCTGCCCTTCGTGGTGCGTTCGGTGGAGCCCGTGCTTGCCGATCTCGGACACGACGTGGAGGAAGCGGCGGCATCGCTCGGCGCCGACAGGTGGCAGACCTTCCGGCGCGTCATCCTGCCCGCGATCCTTCCCGCGCTGCTCACCGGCTTCGCGCTCGCCTTCGCGCGGGGTGTGGGCGAGTATGGCTCCGTGATCTTCATCGCCGGCAACATGCCGTTCGTGTCCGAGATCGCGCCGCTCCTCATCATCACGCAGCTCGAGCAATACAATTACGCCGGCGCCACGGCGATCGCGGCGGTGATGCTGATCGCCTCGTTCCTGCTGCTGCTCTTCATCAATGCGCTTCAGGTCTGGAGCCGCCGGAGGATGGCGCCATGACCGCCAGCACGGAATCGCCCGCCGCGCGGCTGCTGCTGATCGGCATCGCGCTCGCCTTCCTCAGCCTTTTCCTGCTGCTGCCGCTCGTCTCCGTGTTCGCGGAGGCGTTGGAGAAGGGCTTTTCAGCCTATCTCGCCGGTATCGCCGAACCCGATGCGATCGCCGCGATCCGGTTGACGCTTCTCGTCGCGGCGATCAGCGTGCCGGTGAACATCGTGTTCGGCATCGCCGCCGCGTGGGCGATCACCAAGTTCGACTTTCCCGGCAAAAGCCTGCTGATCACGCTCATCGACCTGCCGTTCTCGGTATCTCCGGTCGTCTCCGGCCTCGTCTTCGTGCTGCTGTTCGGCGCGCACGGCTGGCTCGGGCCGTGGCTCCAGGAGCACGACATCCAGATCGTTTTCGCGGTGCCGGGAATCGTTCTCGCCACCATTTTCGTGACGTTCCCGTTCGTCGCGCGCGAACTCATCCCGCTGATGACCGAGCAGGGCCGCGACGACGAAGAGGCGGCGCTGTCGCTCGGCGCATCGGGCTGGCAGACGTTCTGGCGCGTCACGCTTCCCAACATCCGCTGGGGCCTGCTCTACGGCGTGCTGCTCTGCAACGCCCGCGCGATGGGCGAATTCGGGGCGGTATCCGTCGTGTCGGGCCACATCCGCGGCCTCACCAACACGATGCCGCTGCACGTCGAGATTCTCTACAACGAATATAATTTCGTCGCGGCCTTCGCCGTCGCCTCGCTGCTCGCGCTGCTCGCACTCGCCACACTCGTGCTGAAGAGCCTGCTCGAATGGCGCTTCAACTATCATCACAGGGGGACCGGGCATTGAGCATCCGGCTCGAAAACATCCACAAGCGCTTCGGCGCTTTCACCGCCCTCGGCGACGTCAGCCTCGAAGCGCGCCCGGGCGAGTTCCTTGCTCTGCTCGGCCCTTCGGGTTCCGGCAAGACCACGCTGCTGCGCATCATGGCCGGGCTCGAATTCCCGGATCGCGGACGCGTGTGCTTCGACGGCGAGGACGTCACCGGCCTCACCGTCGCGCAGCGCAACGTCGGCTTCGTGTTCCAGCACTATGCGCTGTTCCGGCACATGACCGTCGCGGAGAACATCGCGTTCGGGCTGAACGTGCGGCCGCGCCGGGAGCGACCGGGCCGGGCCGCGATCGCGGCGCGCGTTCAGGAGCTTCTCGACCTCGTCCAGCTCGGATCGCTCGGGCAGCGCTATCCCGCCCAGCTTTCGGGCGGCCAGCGTCAGCGCGTCGCGCTCGCCCGCGCGCTCGCCGTCGATCCCAAGCTGCTGCTTCTCGATGAGCCGTTCGGCGCGCTCGACGCACGCGTGCGCAAGGACCTGCGCCGCTGGCTGCGCGAGCTGCACGACCGCGTGGGCCTCACGTCGATCTTCGTGACGCATGATCAGGAGGAAGCGCTCGAGCTCGCCGACCGTGTCGTCGTGATGGACCACGGCGTCATCGAACAGGTCGCGACGCCCCTCCACGTCTACAATGAGCCGGCCTCGGCATTCGTCTTCGATTTCGTCGGAGAATCCAACCGGGTTCCCGTGCAGGTCCGCGACGGCAAGCTGTTCTACCTCGGCCAGCCTCTCGATGCGCCCGTGATCGGGGCCGACGGCCCTTCCGAGCTCTTTTTCCGTCCGCATGACGCGGCCATCGTGAAAAGCGAGGCTGGCGCAATTCCCGCGCTCGTCGTGCAGGTGCGGCCCAAGGGCGCCGGCGTTCGCGTCGAAGGCAAACTCATCGGGGTCGACCGCCCGTTCGAGATTGATGTTGCGGTAGATGAAGCTCCGGAACCCGGCCGGGTGATTGCACTGAAGCCCGGCCACCCCCGTATTTTTCCAATCAGCAGAGAGGGTCACGCATGAGTACGAACCCGATCCGGCAGGCCGTGGCCACCGGCGACAATGCCTTGCAGGCCATTCGCGATGCGCTCGCGCAAATCCGGTACGGCAGCATCACGCTGACCGTGCACGACGCCAGGATCGTCCAGCTCGACATCACGGAGAAGCATCGCTTCCGGGCCTGACGATCCATCCGCAACCGTTCCAACGAATCCGACCGGACAACCGGAGGTTTCTCTCACGTTCCAGAAAAGAGGAATCTCGACATGTCTACACGACTATTGCTTGTTTCAACCGCGCTCGCGCCGGTCCTGATCGCGTCTTTCGCGGCACCTTCCTACGCCGGGACCGCTGAAGAGGCCGTCGCGGCGGCAGCCGAAGCTGAAGCCGAACCGACGGCGGACGGCGCCATCGTCGTTACTGCGCGCCGCCGCGCCGAAACCGCGCAGGATGTGCCGATCGCCATCTCGGTCGTAGGCGGCGACCAGATCGACAATACGGGTGCCTTCAACGTCGGCCGGCTTCAGCAGCTCGCGCCGACCGTGCAATTCTATTCGTCGAACCCGCGCAACTCGGCGGTCAACATCCGCGGCCTCGGCGCGCCCTACGGGCTGACCAACGACGGGATCGAGCAGGGCGTCGGCATCTATGTCGACGACGTCTATTACGCCCGCGTCGCATCGGCAACGCTCGACTTCCTCGACGTCGCGCAGATCGAGATCCTGCGCGGTCCGCAGGGCACGCTCTACGGCAAGAACACCACGGCCGGCGCGCTCAATATCACGACCAACCAGCCGACCTTCGATTTCGAGGGTAAGGCCGAACTCAGCATCGGCAACCTCGATTTCAAGCAGGCCAAGGCCGCGATTTCCGGGCCGCTGTCCGACACGCTGGCGGCGCGCGTCGCCATTTCGGCGACCAGCCGTCGCGGCACCATCTACAACGTCACCACCAACCGCTGGATCCAGAGCCAGGACAATATCGGCCTGCGCGGCCAGTTGCTGTGGAAACCCACCGACGCCCTGTCGGTGACGCTGGTGGGCGACTGGAACAAGCAGGACGCGGTGTGCTGCGGCTCGGTCTTCGTCCGCACCGGCGCGACCCAGCGCCCGCTTGCCCGCCAGTTCGATGCGCTCGCCGCGGCGCAGAACTATGTTCCGGTCAGCACAAATCCCTACGACCGGCTCAGCGACACCGACGCCAATCTCAACGCGGGCAACGAACTCGGCGGCGTCGCGCTACGGGTGAAGTGGGACATCGGCCCCGGCACGCTGACCTCGGTCACCGCGTGGCGCTATTGGGACTGGCTGCCCGAGAACGACCGCGACTTCACCGGTCTGCCGGTCGTCACCAAGTCGCAGAACCCCTCGCAGCAGAACCAGTACACGCAGGAACTGCGCTACAATTATTCCGGGGATCGTTTCGACTTCGTGCTCGGCGGCTTCGCCTTCCATCAGCGCATCGACACGCAGGGAACCGAGCAGCACGGCCCGGCATCCAGCCGCTGGACGATCAACCCGACGAATGAACTGTCGAACGATCCGACGGTGCTTGACGGCCTGACCGCCCGCAACACGCAGTATCTGAAGAACACCAGCGTCGCCGCCTTCGGCCAGCTCAGCTGGAAGGTCACCGACCAGTTCACGATCCAGCCGGGCGCCCGTATCAACTACGACAAGAAGGACGGCTTTTATCAGCGCCTCGTCTTCGCGGGCGACGGGTCGGCCGTCACGCGTGCGCTCACCGACCCTGTGTCGCGGGCGCGGCTCGACGTCTTCGGGCCGCAGGAATATGCGCCGAGCTTCAGCGACTGGAATTTCAGCTACGACCTGACCGCCAATTACAAGGTGACGCCGGACATCCTCGTCTATGCCACCTATGCCAAGACCTTCAAATCGGGCGGCATCAACCAGAATGGCGTGCCCAACGACTCGACCGGCCAACCCGCACTCGGAGCACAGACGATCAGGCCCGAATCGGTCAACCATTATGAAGCGGGCCTGAAGACGGAGTTCTGGGACCGGAGGGCGACGTTCAACCTGTCGATCTTCCGCACCGACATCAAGGACTATCAAGCCAATGTGAACAACGGTCAGTTCGGCGTGCTGCGCGGCTATCTCGCCAATGCCGGCAAGGTCCGCACCCAAGGCGTCGAAGCCGATTTCTCGATCCGTCCGAGCGAGCGGTTCAACGCCTATCTCAACAGCGCCTATACCGACGCCAAATATGTGAAGTTCGTCGATGCGCCCTGCGCGCCGGAGTTGTCGGGCGGCACGACCGTGGGTGAGGGCCAGACACCGAGCCCGCCGGGAACGCCGAGTGGCCTCAGCCCCGCCAACTGCGACATTTCTGGCCAGCGCCTGCCGGGCGTGTCGAAATGGGCGTTCTCCTTCGGCGCGGAGGTCAACGCACCCTCATCGCTGTTCGGCCGGGATGGCGAATTTTATCTCGGCTATGACGGCAGCTATCGTTCGAACTTCTCGTCGAACGCGACGCCTTCGGCCTACACTTGGGTGAAGGGCTATTTGCTGTCGAACGTGCGCGCCGGTTTCCGCGCCGACGAAGGGTTCGAGGCCTATGTCTGGGTCCGCAACCTGTTCGACAAGGACTATATCGACCAGTTGTTCGTCGGCCCCGGCAGCACCGGCCTGATCACCGGCCTGCCCGGCGATCCGCGTACCTGGGGCGGGACGATCAAGGTCTCATTCTGAGGAAGACCGCGCCTGTCCGGCACCATGTCGGACAGGCGCATTTCCGGCGCCGTCGCCACGTGATGGAACCGATGGCCGGTTGTGTCATTCGGCACAGGTGGCCGCGCGATCCGCCACGTGTTAGGGAAAGACATGCGAGGCTGGATTCTCTTCCATCGTGAACTCGATCCCGCGCTGCCGGAAGTGCCGGAGATCTTCCGCTTCCAGGAAGCCGCCAACGCGATGGATGTGGGCCTCGAGATCCTGCATCCCCACAAGTTCGAGCTTGTCGTCGGCGCCGACGACGACTGGGCGGCGAAGTATCAGGACCGTCCGTTGGCGCGGCCCGATTTCATCATCTGCCGCACAGGCGCGGAGACCGACTATTTCACGCTTGCCCTGCTCCGGCATTTCGAGCGGCGCAGTGTCCGCCTCGTCAACGGCCCCGCCGCCATCGAGCGCGTTGCCGACAAGCTCCACTCGCTCCAGCTCCTGATCCGGGCGGGCCTCCCGATCCCGCGCACCATCCTCGGCACGTTTCCGATGGACATCGGCCTCGTCGAACGGGAACTCGGCTTTCCCGTCATCGTGAAGACGTTGAAGGGCACGCGCGGCGCGGGCGTCCTCAAATGCGAGGACCGCAGCCAGTTCGAGGATCTGGCGGGGCTTCTCGAAAGTGCGGACGCGAAGGCCGACTTCATCCTGCAGCATTACGTGCGCGCCAGCCACGGCCGCGATGTCCGCGTTCTGGTCGTCGGCGGCCGCGTGATCGCCGCGATGGAACGGCGGTCCCTCACGGGCAATTTCAAGTCCAACGTCTCTCTGGGCGGCGTCGGCGTCGCGTACAATCCGCCCCCCGAAATGGCGGACCTCGCCGTGCAGGCCGCCGACATTCTCGAACTCGACATCGCGGGCATCGACATCCTGTTCGACGAAGACGGCTATCGCATCTGCGAGGCGAACTCGGCCCCCGGTTTCCAGGGGCTGGAACGCGCGTCCGGGCTCGATGTGCCGTCCGCGATGCTCGACTGGATCCTGTCCACGCAAAGCGCGCCCTCGCCCGCGCCCCCCGTCGCGGAAAGCACGGCGCTTGCCGAGCTGGCGTTCGGCGGGCGAAGCGGCCTGCGCGCCATCAGCGATCGCAGCAAGGGCTACCGGCGCTTCGCAAGCGCGGTCGGCATCCGGCTGATCGGCGCCGGCGTCGTGTCGCTTGCGCAGGCCGCCATGCCCTCCGCGCTCGTCGATGCGAAAGGCCGCACGCACCGCGGCCTCAGGACCCTGTTCGAAGGCCGCGTCCGCACCAATCTCGCCGCGGTCGACGAATGGGAACAGGAACGGACGCTCGTCGTCGTGCTCGCGGTCTCCATCTGGGCGGCCATGCTTCCCTGGCTCGCGGGCACGCAGGCAATGCTGAGCGGCGGCCTGTCGGTGCTTGCCCTCGCCTTCCCGGTCCTGTTCCTGCTCACCTCGCCGTCGGGCCGTATCCGCAGGTCCGCCTCGGAACTGCTGAAAGGCCGGAGCGAGCGATGAGTCTTGCCATTCCCTGGGCGGACCTCGCGCCGTTCCTGTTCATCGGTTTCGTCGCGCAGCTCGTGGACAGCGCGCTCGGCATGGCGTTCGGGCTGGTGTCGAATGCCCTCCTGACGCTTCTGGGGTTCCCGCCTGCCGCGGCATCGGCAACCACGCGCACGGTCGAAAGTTTCGTCAGCGGCGTGTCCGGCCTCAGCCACGCCGTCCAGCGAAACGTCGATTGGCCGCTGTTCGCGCGGCTCGTCATCCCCGGCATCCTCGGCGGACTCGCCGGAGTCTGGTTTCTCTCCGCGGTCGACGGCCATCTCACTCGCCCGGTCATGCTCGTCTACATGGCGGCGATCGGCGTGTACCTGATCTGGCGCGCGCCGCGGCGGCCGCAGACCTTCCGCCGTATGCGCTTCGTCGGCCCGCTGGGCGCCGTCGGCGGCTTCCTCGACGCATCGGCGGGCGGCGGCTGGGGACCCGTTGTGACCGGCAATCTCCTCGCGCAGGGCATGACGCCGCGCATGGCGATCGGAACCGTCAATGCCGCGGAGTTCTTCGTCACCGTCACCGTCCTGTCGGCGTTCGTCGGCGCGCTCGGCCTTGCAGCCTTCACGACCGCCGCATCCGGCCTCCTCATCGGCGGCGTCATCGCCGCCCCGATCGGGGCGTGGCTCACCGGACGGATCGCGCCGAGACGGCTTCTGATGCTCGTCGGCGCGATCCTGATCGCGATCAGCCTCTATGGCCTCATTGCCCTGATGTTCGAACCGGTGCCCGCGTTTCCCCCTCTGTAAGGCAACGCGCGTCGCGCCCTGCTCAGAAGCGCACCGAGACGCGGCCATAGTAGAAGCCGCCGCTGAGACCGAACGGCGCGAAGTTTCCGTACTGGCCGGCGCCGGTATTCGCCTGCACGACGCCGATCGCGTCCGGATACACGTCGAACAGGTTGTTGGCGCCGACAGCCACGGTCAGGTTCTTGCCGACATCTGCGGCAACGTCGATGTCGGCGATCCACTTCGCGCCGAAGGTGCGGTCGTCGACCGTCGATGTCTGGCTGGCGCTCGTCTCGGTATATTTCCCGAAGCGGGTTATGCGCAGCGCGCTCCGGAAGGCGCCGATGGTCCAGTCCGTATTCAGCACCAGCTTGTCGCGCGGCGTCGCCTTCACGAGGTCGGCCCGCGCCTGCCGTCCGAACAGGATCGTGTTGGAGAGGTTCGCCGGGTTCTCGGCAACGCTCAGGATCTTCGTCTTGTTGTAGCTGTAGGCCGCGTTGAAGCGGAACGTGCCGAGCGCCCCTGTCTGCAACGTGTATTCGCCGACGAGATCCACGCCGCGCGTGCGCGTGTCGACGCCGTTGATGAAGAACTGGCCGCTGCTGATGCCGGGCACGCCGCGCGCAGCAAGGATCGCGACCACTTCGGGGCTGGTCAGGATCGCGCGCGCCTCGGCGCTGTTCAGCACTTCCGTCTTCACGATACGGTCGTCGATGTCGATCTGGTAGCCGTCCACGGTGAACCGGAACGGACCGGATTCGAACGTCAGGCCCGCCGTGAAGTTCAGCGACTTTTCAGGCTTCAGCGGTTTCGCGCCGAGGAAGCCCGCGATCGGATCGTTCGGCGCCAGGAACTTGACGAGCTGCGGAACGCGGTCGCCGTCGATGATGATGCTGGTGTTCTGGGAGGTCGAGAAGCCCTGCTGCGCAAGCGACGGCGCACGGAAGCCCGTGTTCACGCCGCCGCGGATCGCAAGGCCCGGCACGATCTCGTAGCGCGTCGAGACCTTGCCGCTGACGGTGTCGCCCGCGCTGTCCGTGTAATGCTCGGCACGCCCGGCGAGGCCGACGAACCAGTCCTTCGTCAGGTTCGCCTCGATGTCGACATAGCCAGCGAAATTGTTGCGGGTGAGCACGAAAGCGTCCGCCGGCGTCGTTCCCGTGAAGGAGACGAGGCTCGCCTGCGGCCGCTGTCCGCCGAAGGCCAGCTCGAACGGCGTGGTTCCGGTCGGGATGATATAGCCGCCGTCGCGGTAGCTGTCGGGCTCGCCGGCGACATTCTGGAAGCGCTCCCAGCGATGCTCGAGGCCGAACGAAAGCGTGATCGGTTCTGCAAGGCCGATCTCGACCGGCCGGCTGAAATCGAGATTGTTCACCCACAGGCTCGATTTCTGCTTGCCCATGAAGAAGCTGGTCTTGCTGCTCGGCCCGAGCGACGGATTGAGCGTGTCAATGGCGCCGAGCTTCACGTGATCCTTGCCGAAGCTCGAGCTGAAATCGACATCGAGCCCCCACAGCACGGAGCGCACGCCCGCCGTCGCCTGGAAATCGGTCTCCCAGATGCGGCGCTTGGCGAGGAAGCCGTTGGGATAAAGCTCCGGCAGCGAATTGACGTTGTTGGCGTTGAACTGGCCGCGCCCGTCCTTCACGTCGCGGTAGCTGAGCGTCGAGAAGCTGTAGAGCGTCGTGACATCGCTCAGCGGCAATTCCGCGTTGTACGAAGAGTTGACGATGTAGTCGCGGTTGGTGCGGCCGTAGTTCCCGGCGCGGACACGGTCGATCGTGTATTCGCGCGGATCGCGGGAGCCGTCGGCGAGCAGCGGATAGAGGTTGACCGTGTGCGGCACGTAGGCGGCCGAGGAATCGGCGCGGTCGTGATACTTGGCCTCCACCGCGAAGCGGACGAAGCCGCCGTCGCCGCCAAGGCGCGTGCCGTAGCTGAGCGCCTGCTGGAACAGCTCGCCGCCCTTCTCGTAGTGGCTGCCGGCCGTGGTGGTGAATTCACCGCCTTCGGGATTCGAATCGAGGATGAAGTTGATGACGCCCGAAATCGCATCCGAGCCGTATTGTGCCGCCGCGCCGTCGCGCAGAACCTCGAGGCGGCCGATGGCGTTCGCCGGAATGAGGTCGATGTCGACCGGCGTGCTGCCGCCGGAAATACGCGACAGGTTGTTGATCAGCGAGGTCGTGTGACGCCGCTTGCCGTTGACGAGGACCAGCACGTAATCGCCGCTGAGGCCCCGGATCGAGATCGGCTTCGCGCTCGACGATGTGCCGCCGCCGCCGAGCGCGGGCATGGTGAGCGACGGGATGATGTTCCCGAGGATGTCCTTGAGGCCTGTCCGGCCCGTGTTGATGAGCTGTTCGCTGGTGATGACGTCGATCGGCACGGGGCTGTCCGCCACGGTGCGCGGACGCGAGCCGCGCGTGCCCGTGACGATGATCGTCTCGGCGGCGGCATCGGCGGCGTCCGCCGCATCGAATGCCGCGGCCGCTTCGGCTTCGCTTCCGCTGTCGGCCGCTTCCGCCTGCGCGGCCGTCGCAGCGGCAACGGCCGTGGAAATCAAAAGTCCAGCTACAAGTCTCATGGTCGGATCACGTTCCTGATTGATGTCGAGAAAAAAGGCGGCACGCCGCCGAAGCCCCGCAAGGACGGGCCGATCTAGAGACTTAAAGTCTACTTATTCAATAGAGTTTATCTGCAACCTTTATGACTGTTGCTGATAGGTTCCCGTGACCGCCGCGCGGCCCGCACCGGGAACGACGGAGCGCCGGTTCCGATGGACTCGAAACCGGCGCTCCGTCGCTTTGCCTCGACGCGTTTTGCCGAGCCGTCGGATGTCTCCATCCGACCTGAAAATGCTCTAATGGGAAACCGTCGCGGTCTCCTGTCCTGCCGGATCGGACCCGCGAAGGGGCCGGGCGGCGAGGAAGCGTTCGGCGGCGCGGCGCTCCACGGGTGCGTCCGGCCGATCGCGGCCTTTCGCGGCCACGATCAGCCGGTCCAGAAGGCGCTGCCCGAATTGCCATTCGCCGATGTCGGAATCGGCGTTGATGTGCCCGCAGTTTCCGGCATCGACGAGGAAGCTGCCCCAGCCGCGCGCAAGGCCGGCCGCATGGGCGAAATCCGCATAATGATCGTTGCGGCTCGCCACGACGATCGAGGGAAACGGCAGGAACACATCGGGAAGGTTGCGGAAGGTGGCGAAGCGCCCCTCCTTTCCGCGCTCGATATCCGGCGGCGCGACGAGCAATGCGCCGGCCACGGGCCAGCCGTAGCTCTGCCCCTGCAACGCCACCCACCACGCGACCGCATGGCAGCCGAGACTGTGCGCGACGAGAATCACCGGCTTGGGCGAAGCCTCGATCGCGGCGTTGAGCCGCGTCACCCAGCTGTTGCGGTGCGGCTGGTCCCAGAGGCCGAGCTCGGCGCGCGACGTATCCGTGCGCGTCCGCTCCCAAAGGGTCTGCCAATGCCGCTCGCCCGAGTTGTTCAGCCCCGGCACGTTCAGGATATGGGGTTCGTTGCTGCTCATCGGCTTTCTCCCGTGCTGCGTTGATACGGGAAAGCTATACTCTATCAATATAGTTGACAATTTGATTTTACAAATCCGAACCCATCAGCCTTTCTCAAGCGGAAGAGGGTCAAGCCCACGAAAAAAGGCGGGTCTTCCTGTACCGGAAGACCCGCCTGAAGTCGGGCGCAGGCGATGCGCGCCCCAGGGTACGGCCGTTTGAATCAGGCGACCGAGCGTTCGGCGCGCGCGAGCGTGTAGCGGTTCCCGGGAAACGGCAGGCCGAGGTTTTCCCGGAATGTCGCGCCCTCGTACTCGGTCCTGAACAGCCCGCGCTGCTGAAGGATCGGGATGACCTTCTCCACGAACAGGTCGAGCTGTCCCGGCAGCGGCTCGAAGACGACGAAACCGTCCGCCGCGCCGTTCTCGAACCAGTGCTGGAGCGTATCCGCGACCGTTTCCGGCGATCCGACGAATGCACCGCGCGGCGTCGCAAGACGCTCCACCACCTGCCGCAGCGTCAGGTTCCCGGCGCGGACCTCGGCGAGAATGCGCCTGGTGCCGCTCTGCTGGCTGTTGAGCCCGATATGCTCCACGTCCGGGAACGGCGCGTCGAGATCGTACTGGCGGAAATCGTGATCGTTGAAGGTGCGGGACAGGAACCCGAAGCCGGTATCGAGCGATTCGAGCGCGGCAAGCTCCCGATATTTCGCTTCCGCATCCGCGTCGGTCTCGCCGATGATCGGGGAAATGCCGGGCAGGACGTAGAGCGCCTCCGGATCGCGGCCGAAGCCCTTCGCGCGCGCCTTCACGTCGCCGTAGTAGGCGACGCCGTCCTCGAAGGTCGGCGCATGGGTGAAGATCGCCTCGGCGCGCTTCGCCGCGAAGTTGCGGCCGTCGTCGGACGCGCCCGCCTGGAAGATCACCGGCTGCCCCTGCGGCGAGCGCTTGATGTTGAGCGGTCCCCGCACCTGGAAGAATTCGCCCTTGTGGTCCAGCCTGTGCAGCTTGTCCGGATCGACGAAGACGCCGCTTTCCTTGTCGCCGACGTGGGCGTCATCCTCCCAACTGTCCCACAACCCCTGCACGACATCGAGATATTCGGCGGCGATCCGGTAGCGGACATTGTGCGCAGGGTGCTCCGCCTTGCTGAAGTTCGCCGCCGTGTCGCCGAGCCACGAGGTCACGACGTTCCACGCCGCGCGCCCGCCCGAGATGTGATCGAGCGAGGCGAACTGGCGCGCGACGTTGAAAGGCTCGGAATAGCTGACCGTGAGCGTGCCGACGAGGCCGATGTGATCGGTGACGGCGGCGAGCGCGGACAGGATCGTGATCGGTTCGATCCGGTTCAGATAGTGCGGGCTCGATTTCTCGTTGATCGACAGGCTGTCCGCCACGAACAGGAAATCGAACCTGCCTTTCTCGGCGAGCTGCGCCTGCTGCTTGTAGAAGCGGAAGCTCGTGCTGGCATTGACGTCGCGGTCGGGGTGGCGCCAGTCGTTCCACGTGCGTCCGACGCCGTGAAGGATGAAGCCGAGTTTGATCTTGCGGGACGTGCTCATGGGGCGATTTCCGTGGATTGAGGAAGATTGCCCGGAGCCTATGCCCACGCACGGAGCAAGGCGAACGCGTATGTCTGATACGCTTATGAAGCCGCCTTATATGGCGCTCATCCAGCGCTCAGGGGCACGGGTCCGGAATATCCCGCTGCACGGCGTCGATCGCGGCGAAGGCGCTTTCATCGAGCGTGACGTCGATGCTGCCGATGTCGGTTTCCAGTTGCGCGAGCGACGTGGCGCCGACGATCGTGGAGGTGACGAACGGCCTGCTGTTCACGAACGCAAGCGCGAACTGCGCCGGATCGATTCCGTGCGCGTGCGCCGTCGCCACGTAGCGCGCGCTGGCGACCGGCTGCGCGGCGTTCTCATAGCGAACGAACTGCCCGGCAACCGCGCGGCGCGAGCCTTCCGGAATCGTGCCGCCGAGATATTTCCCGGTGAGATGGCCGCCTGCGAGCGGGGAGTAGGCGAGCAGGCCGACCTGCTCGCGCAGCGCGAACTCCGAAAGCCCGATTTCGAAAAGGCGGTTCAGCAGATTGTACGGGTTCTGGATCGAGACGATCCGCGGCAATCCCGTCTCGCGCGCGATACGAAGGTATTCGCCGACGCCCCACGCGGTTTCGTTCGAAACGCCGACATGGCGGATCTTGCCTGCCTTGATCAGGTCGCCCAGCACGGCGAGCGTTTCCGCGATCGGGACGGTATCCGGATGATCCGCGAGCGTCGCAAGGCCCCGGCGGCCGAAACTCGGAACCGCGCGATCCGGCCAGTGCAGCTGGTAGAGGTCGATATAGTCGGTCTGCAGCCGCCGCAGGCTCGCGTCCACGGCCTCTTCGATATTGCGGCGGTCGAGCCGGTTGTTGCCGTCGCGGAACCGGCGGGGATCGCCGGGGCGTCCGGGACCCGCAACCTTCGTCGCGAGGACGATCGAATCGCGGCGCTTCCGGCCCGCGATCCAGCTGCCGATGAATTCCTCGGTGCGCCCCTGCGTTTCCCGGCTCACCGGCGTCACCGGATAGGCCTCCGCCGTGTCGATGAAATTGACGCCGCGATCGAGCGCCAGATCAATCTGCGCGTGCGCCTCGGCCTCGGTGTTCTGGGAGCCCCATGTCATCGTGCCGAGACAAATGGCACTCACGTCGATGTCGGTATTTCCAAGGCGGCGATATTGCATCCGGTTCCTGCGCTCCTGTCGTTCGCCCCGAAAAAGCAGGTCGCGGCGGAAAAGGCAAACCGGCCGGTATCAATTCTGCAAATGAACCTATCGCGAAAGCCAATATGGCGCGCCTTTCAGATAAACTGATAGATCGCCACCCACTATTCATAACACGGCCGTGAATTCCTTCCGTAGCCTTGCCGATGGACTTCGAAATCGTCCCTATCCACAGCAAGGTGAAACCCATGACTGAAGCACTCGCCATTCCCCCGTCATCCCATGTCGAACTCGATATTCGCCCGCTCCAGCCGACCATCGGCGCGGAGATCGGCGGCATCGACCTCAGCCGCCCGATCAGCGACGCGGTGCGCGATGCGATTCGCGCCGCCGTTCTGAAACACAAGGTCGTTTTCTTCCGCGACCAGAGCCTCGACAACGCCAGCCAGGCCGCGTTCGCGGCGCGATTCGGCCCACTCTACACGCACCCGAGCACGAAGCGCGATCCGAAGATCGCGCCGCTTCACCAGATCTCGGCGATCGAGGCCGCGAAATACGAAAAGGAACGCGCCCGCGACGTGAAGCCCGGAGACGCGTATCACACCGATACGAGCTGGCGCCTCGTCCCGACATGGGGCGCGGTGCTGCGTGCCGTCACGTTGCCGGAAACGGGCGGCGACACGATCTGGGTGGATGCCAATCTCGCTTACGAGGCGTTGCCGGACGATCTGAAGGCCCGTCTCGAAGGGCTCCACGTCACGCACGATTTCCGCGCCGCGCTCAACGCGAAGGGGCACGACTATCCGGTCGTCGCGCATCCCGTCGTGCGCACGCACCGCGAAACCGGGCAGAAGGTCCTCTGGGTGAATTACACGCAGAAGCCGCAGATCCTCGGCCTCGAACTTTCGGAGAGCCGCGAGCTTCTGGATGAGGTCCTGCGCCAGTACAAGCGCCCGGAATTCCAGGTGCGCTTCTCGTGGAAGCCCGATTCGGTCGCGTTCTGGGACAACCGCGCCGCCGTGCACTACGCGGTCCGCAACTACGGCGACTTCCCGCGCCTTCTCGAACGCGTGCTGATCGCCGACGAACCGCTCTACGCGGACCTTTGAGGCCGGCATCCGGCGGCGCGGTATCGGCCGCGCCGCCGCAACGCCTCAGTCGCGTGCGGCGTCCTCTTCGCCGGCCGCGAAAATCCGGTCGGAGAACCGGGTGTCGAAAGCCTCCGATACGGGACGGCCGACCTTCAGGATACCGTTTCGCGCGAAGCGGTCGGCGATGGCCTGTTCATGGCGTATGATCGCCGCGTCGATCGGCGCCGCGGCGCGCCTGTTGCGCACCACGACCTCGCGGGCGATCTCGATCGGCAGGCCCGTTTCCCGGGAAAGCACCTTGGCATAGGTTTCCGGATTGGCCTGCACCCAGGCGAGCGCTTGCCCCTCGCGCCGCAGGAAATCTTCGATCAGGGTCTGCTTCGGTTCGATCGCCGAAACATGGGCGATCTCGAAGCTCGCGGAGAGGCCGAACGCGCTGCCGTCCGCGACAATGCGCGCGCCTTCGGCGATCGCGAGCGTCGTGTAGGGCGCCCACGTCGCCCACGCGTCGATGGAGCCCCGATCGAAAGCCGCCTTGGCGTCGCCGGGCGGCAGGAAGACCGTGACCACATCGTCCGCCTCCAGCCCTTCCCGCTCGAGCGCCTCCAGCACCAGATGATGCCCCACGGAACCGCGCGTCGTCGCGATCCGCTTGCCGGCAAGGTCGCGGAAGCTGTTTACGGGCGACTCCTTCCGTACCACGATCGCCAGCCCGCCCGGCAGACGCGCCTGCGTGACCTGGGCGCCGACGGCCTTGATCGGGCTGCCGCTCTGATAGGCGAAGATGAACGGCGCATCGCCCGCGAGACCGAGATCGACCGCCCCGCTTCCGAGCGCTTCCAGAAGATGCTGGGCCGCGGGGAACTCCGACCATTCGACACGGTAGGGCGCATCCCGGAGCACGCCCGCGGCGATCATCATGGATTTCGTCGAGCCGCGCTGGTTGGCGACGCGCAGCACGTCGCCGGAGGCGTCGCCGCGCAGCAGGAATGCCGCGCCCGCCGCGACGACGAGCGCCGCGGCGACAGCAGCGACAATCCAGCCCTTCACGCTCCTTGCGTCCGCCATCTCAGCTCGCGATGGCCGTCTGCGACGCGGCCCGCGCCGCAACGCGCTCGCGCACCAGCGGGATCAGGTCCCGGCCGTACTGGATCGAATCCTTGAGCGGCTCGAAACCGCGGATGAGGAAATGGTCGATGCCGATGTCGTAATAATCGAGTAGCGCATCGGCGACCTGCTCCGGCGTGCCGACGAGGCCCGTGCTGTTCCCGGCCGCGCCGGTCAGCGCCGCGACGCCGGTCCAGAGCCGCGCGTCGCGGCGATTGCCCGTCGCGGTTTCCAGAAGCCTGAGCGACCCGGCATTGGGCGGGCGGTGTCCGCTCGTCGGCAGGCTGGCGGCCTCCCGGTTGGCGCGCACCCGGTCCTCGATCTCGCGCGCCTTCTTCCACGCCGCTTCCTCGGTGTCGGCGATCACCGGCCGCAGCGACAGCGAGAAGCCCGGATGACGCCCGTGCCGCGCCGCCGAGGTCCGCACGCGGCGGACGATCTCGCCGACCTGCTCCAGCGTTTCGCCCCACAGCGCATAGACGTCCGCATGGCGGCCGGCGACGTCGATCGCCTCGTCCGAGGACCCGCCGAAGAACACGGGCAGATTGTCCGGCTTCACCGAACTGAACGCGCCCTTCACGTCGTAGAAGCGGCCCTTGTGATCGAACGGCTTCGCCGCCGTCCATTCCTGCCGCAGGATGTCGATATATTCGTCCGTGCGCGCGTAGCGCTCCGCCTTGGTGGTGCCGGTATCGCCGTCCCGCGCCATCTCCTCGTCGGCGCCGCCGGTGATGATGTGGACGGCGACGCGCCCGCCGCTCAACTGGTCGAGCGTCGCGAGCTGCCGCGCCGCCACGGTCGGCTGCGTGAAGCCGGGGCGGTGCGCGACGAGGAATCCGAGCTTCGTCGTGATCGCCGAGGCGTAGGCCGCGACGATCTGGCTTTCCGGCGTGTTGGAGCCGAACGGGATCAGCACGCGGTCGAAGCCGCCCTCTTCCTGCGCCTTTGCCGCAGCTTCCACGTAGCTGCGGTCGAGCACGCGGCTGCGCACGCCCGCGTGCAGCTCCGAGCTGTCGTTGAAACCGATGTAGCCGATGAATTTCACGCTCATGTCCTGTGTCCTTTTCAGTCCGCTAGATGACGAAGAAACCGTGCGTGCCGTCGCGCGCGAGCTGATCGACGAGGCCGAATTCCCAATCGAGATAGGCCTGCATCGCGGCGGCCTTGTTGTCCGTGCCTTCGTAGGGCCGCTTGTAGCGCCCCTCCGGGCCGCGCGGCGGCGGCGCACCGTCCGGGCCGGTCTGGGTCGCATTCGCGAAGTCGGCGTCGAGGACGTAGACTTCCCACCCCATTTGCGCGAGCCACGAGGCGGTCATGTCGGCGCGCGCGCCGCGATCGTCGGACAGCACGATGCGCGCGCCGCGCACGGGCGCGTAGTGATCGGTCTCCTGCACGAGCTGGCCGCCCTGCGCATTGCGGAATCCCGGCAGGTGCCCGGCTTCATAGGCGGCAGGCTGGCGCACGTCGTAGAGATAAAGCGTTCGCGACGTATCCGCCTTCAGCGCATCGAGATCGTCCGGCGTCAGCCGTTTCACGCCCGCCCGGTAGGCGACGTTGCGCGCCTTGATCCGCGCCTGCTCCGCGCCGGCGATGTCGATTTCGGGCGCGCGCCTCTCCTGCCCGGCCTCGAGGCCCTGCCCGGCGAGCGTCCAGCCGATGGTGCCGTTCCGGAGCGCATAGACCGGGTTCGGCACGCCGGCGTTGATCAGCGACTGCGTGCCGATGATGCTGCGCGTGCGCCCGGCGCAATTGACGATGATCGTCGTGTCGGGATCGGGCGCCACGGCCGCCGCGGCGAGCACCAGCTCCGCGCCGGGCACGCTGACTCCGGTCGGGATGCTCATCGTGCGGTATTCATCGAAGCGGCGCGCGTCGAGGATGGCGATGTCCGCCTTCTCGCGGATCAGCGCCTGCACCTCCTCGGCGATCAGCGACGGGGTATGCCGCCGGTGCTCGACGAGTTCGCCGAACGCCTTGGAATAGCTGTTGACGTCCTCGAACAGCTCGTAGCCCGCGCGGCGCCAGCCGCCGAGCCCGCCCGCAAGCCGCGCGACATTGCCGAAGCCGAACGCGCGCAGGCGCTCCGCCGCTTCGTCCGCGAGACCTTCGCCGTCATCGTAGACGACGATCCGCGTATCGGGCTTCGGGATCCGCCAGCGCGCCTCCGCCTCGATGCGCGCGAGCGGAATCTGCGCGGCGAACAGGGGATGCCCGCGCGCGAAGGCCGCTTCCTCGCGCACGTCGAGGATCGCGATCTCCTGCCGCGCAAGCAGCGCGCGGCGAACCGAAACAGGCTCCACGCTCATCCGCGCGAACGGTCCCAGAGGTTTGGAAGCGTCGTGTTCGCGTATCCGGAAATGAACGGCTTCTCCGTGCCGTCCTCGGCATAGGTCGCGCGCTCGACCGCGCCGATATTGGCGCCGTACACGTGGATGCTGATGGAAACCTGATCGGCGAGCGCGTTGGAAACGCGGTGGATATCCCCGGTCCTCGGGCTGAAGCTGTCCACCGATCCGGCCTTCAGGATTTCCGCTTCTCCCCGATGCCGCAGCCGCCCTGTACCGTCCCGTTCGAACGGCTCCACGCGTTCGCTGCCGCGCAGCACGCCGACGAGGCCCCATACGCGATGGTCGTGGACCGGCGTCGATTGCCCCGGCCCCCACACGAAGCTCACCACGGAGAACCGCTCGCGGCTGTCGCAGTGCAGGAGATACTGCTGATAGCGTTCCGCGCTCGGCCGGGCGTAGGCGGGCGGCAGCCAGTCGTCGCGCGAGACGAGCCGCTGCAGGAGCGCGTGCCCGGAATCGAGAATGGCCCGCTCGTCGCGCGTTCCGGAGAGGAGCTCGGCGAAGCTCGTGACGAACCCCCTGAGCGGCGTGATGTCGACGGCCGGCGCTATGGTCGTGACGGCGTTCACCGACGCGCCTCCGCCGCGCGCGCGGCCGCCTTGCCGAACGGGACCACTCCGTCTTCATGGCTTCCATTGCCGAGCTTGCCGAGCAGTTGCTCGCGCAGGCCCCGCGTCAGCCCCGCACGCTCGCCGCGCGGCGTGGCGATGCGCTCCGCCGCCACGATGCGCCCGCCGTCGAGGACGAGAATACGGTCGGCGAGCGCGATCGCCTCGTCGACATCGTGCGTGACGAGCAGCACGGCGGGCTGGTGCGCGCGCCAGAGCGACAGGACGAGGTCGTGCATCCTGTGCCGCGTGAGCGCGTCGAGCGCGGCGAACGGTTCGTCGAGGAGGAGCAGCTTCGGCTCCCGGACCAGCGCGCGCGCAAGCGCCGTGCGCTGCGCCTCGCCGCCCGAAAGCGTGAGCGGCCACGCATCCAGCCGGTGCCCGAGGTCGACCTCCTTCAGCGCCGTCTCCGCCCGACTGCGGACATCCTTCCCGCCCAGCCCGAGCGCGACGTTCTGCCAGACCCGTTTCCACGGCAGCAGACGGGCATCCTGAAAGACGACGGCGCGCGATGCGGGTACGTTCACGTCCTGCAACCGCACATCGTCAAGCCCCGCCAGCGTCCTCAGCAGCGTGGTCTTCCCGCTGCCCGAGCGGCCGAGCAGCGCCACGAACTCACCGGGCGCAATATCGAGATCGAGCCCGCTGATGATCGTGTTCTCGCCGAAACGGCGTTCGAAATTCCGGAGCCGGACGACCGGCGCGGCCGCATCGGCGGCGGGAAGCGAACTGCCTGCAACGAGTCCGAGACGTGCATCCATGATCATCGCTCCACGATACTGGGCCGCCAGACCAGCGCCCGGCTTTCAAGGGTCCGCACGAGCCAATCGGCTCCGAGTCCGAGCAGCGCGTAGACCATCAGGCACACGACGATGATGTCGGTGCGCAGGAAATCGCGCGCATTGTTGATGAGGAACCCGAGACCGGCGGAGGCATTGATCTGCTCCGCCACCACGAGCACCAGGATGGAAACCGACAGGGCGTAGCGCAGCCCGACGAGCAGCGACGGCAAGGCGCCGGGCAGGACGACATGCCAGACCTGCTCGAGGCGGCTGAGCCCGAAGCTGCGCGCCGCGTCGAGCAGCCTGACATCGACGCTGCGAATCCCGCTGTAGAGATTGAGATAGACCGGGAACACCGTCGCGAACGCGATGAGCGCGATCTTCGGCGTCTCCCCGATGCCGAACCAGACGATGAACAGGGGCGTCAGCGCCAGCGCGGGGATCGTGCGCTTGATCTGCATCAGCGGATCAATCGCCACCTCCCCGGAACGGGAAAGCCCTGCGACGAGGCCCAGCACGATGCCGAGCGCGACGCCGATCAGCAGCCCGAGCGCCGCGCGCCCGAACGACACCAACAGGTTCGCAGGCAGCTCGCCGGACCGCACGAGATCGAACATCGTACCGATCACCGCTGACGGCGCCGCCAGCGTGCGCTCCGGAATCAGGCCGGTCTGCGACCCCGCTTCCCAAAGGAGGAGGAGGAGCAAAGGCGACAGCCATCGCGCCCGGCTGATCAGCCGCCCGACCTGCGGCAAAAGGGACATTCTTCGACCTCTTCCTCAACGATTCCGTATTCGAGCCGAAGGGAGCCAGATATTGTCTACTGATTCAATTGAATTCAGGAAAACCATCTATTGGAAGAACTCATAAGGGATGGAAGATATCCTCAATCCAAGAATTCTTCCTTGTCTTACAGCTTGTTACCATGAATCCCGATTCACTCTTGTCATGGCCGACAAAATCTCTACTAAAAAACTTGACATTTGCCGATCAGGCCGGGATATACGCCCCCGCAAAATGCGCCCCCTGCCACGGAAATCGCCAGCCAGATGCCGGTCAACCTGCCTACCAACCTGCTCCGCAGCTTCGTGGCGATCGTGGACACCGGCTCCATGCTGAATGCCTCCGAGCAGGTCTTCGTCACGCAGTCCGCGCTCAGCCTCCAGATCAAGCGGCTCGAGGAACTCGTGCAGCAGACGCTGTTCCTGCGCGAAGGCCGGCGGCTGAGCCTGACGGCGGCGGGCGAACTGCTCCTCGACTATGCGCGCCGCGTGCTGGTCCTGCACGACGAAGCCGTCGCGGCGGTCAGCGCCGGGCGGTTCGCGGGCCCCGCGCGCGTCGGCATGGTCCAGGATTTCGCCGACACGTTGCTGACCGGCCTCCTCGCCCGCTTTGCCGAGCTGCACCCGGACGCGCAGATCTTCGCGCGCGTTGCAGGCACCGCTGAATTGCAGACGCTGATGGAGCGCCGCCAGCTCGACATCCTGCTCGGCTTCTCCGCCGGAAACGATCCCAACGCCATCGCCGTCGCACCCATGCAGTGGTACGGCGACGCCGATCTCGCCCGCCGCAATGTCGTCCCGCTGGCCGTTCTGGAAAAGCCCTGCCGCTTTCGCGAAGCCGCGATCCGGAGCCTCGAGGACGAAGGCCGGCCGTATCGCATCACCGTGGAGACGCCCAATCTGTCGTCCCTCCGCGCAGCGGTGAAGGCGGGGCTGGGCGTCACGTGCCGCACGCACCTGTTCATCAACGACAGCCTGCCGACGCTTGACGCCGCGATGCCCGCGCTCCCCAAGGTCGCCTGCATACTCCAGACATCCGACGGCCTCGATGCCGTCACGCAGCGGCTGGCGGACCTTGCAAGGGAAACCATCAGCCAGCTTTGAAAGCGGCTTCTATTGAAAATCATCATGGGTCCGCGACCGCTACTCGTTTCTCGTGCGCGCCGTTCGCCGATAGCGTTCCCGTCAGCCTCCGGCCCCGGCAGGCCAGGACACAACGAGCCGATCGGAACGGGAAGTGACAACGGAAAGTTTGAACGCACAGTTTGCCGCCCTCCACGCCCAGCGCGAAAGGGAGTGGCCGCCTGAACAATTGCAGCGCAACATCGCCCAGCGCGAGACGCTCGTCCGCAAGTACGATCCGGCACGCCACGTCCGGCCCGGCGACACCGTCGCACCCTTCGAACTCGTCGAACCCGACGGCACGATCCTGACGCGCGACGCCTTGCTCGAAAATGGCCCCGCCGTTCTCGTCTTCTTCCGCTACTCCGGCTGCCCGGCCTGCAACCTGGCGCTTCCGTACTACGACCGGCAACTCTGGCCCGCGCTGAAGGCGAACGGTGTGCGCCTCGTCGCCATCAGCCCGCAGGTCCCGGAACGCCTCGACATCGGAAAGCGCCACGATCTCGGCTTCACCGTCGCATCCGATCGCGACAACGCGCTCGGCCGACGCCTCGGCATCACCTTCGAACCGGAGGACAAGCCTGCCGTAAAACCGGGCGACAACTGGATCGGCGCCGCGACCGGCACGGGCACGTGGGAATTGCCGCAGCCTGCGGTGCTGCTGCTCGACCGGCACGCAAACGTGCTTTTCGTCGATGTCAGCCCCGACTGGCTGCAAAGGACGGAAGCCGATACGATTCTGTCCCGCCTCGCATTGCAGTCAATCGCCGCCTGATCGGTTTCGAATGGGCACGTGCGATGGGCGGCACCTCAGAGAATCCGTTCTGCCGTCGCATACCTGAGCCATACCACGCTCCCCAGAATGCTGATCAGTGCCGCGATAATGAAGGCGGCATCGTACCCGCCCGTCGTATCCACGAACCAGCCGGTTATGAAAACGCCGACCACGCCCGGCAGGGTGCCCGCGGTGTTCGTGATACCGATCAGCACCGGCGCATGATCCGGCGCGAGGTCGAGGTGATTCGGCGCGAAGCCGGCCGTGGTGAAGGCATTGGCGCCCAGAGCGCCGCAGAGCAGCAGCGTGGCCTCCACCATTGAGTCGGCACCTGGTATCATGAGCAGGAAAATGGCGGCACCCGACAAACCGCCGGCCTGCATCAGCTTGCGTACACGCGTGACATTCACGCCCCGGTTGATCAGGGAATCCGCGCTCCATGCCGCGACGTTCATCATCACGAACATGACGAGCCAGGGCGCGGCCGAAAGGAAGCCAGCGTTTGCGAGGCTCACGCCGTGCTGCTCGCGCAGGTACAGCGGCGTCCACGAGAGCAGAACATAGATCGTCCAGCTCGTGCAGAAGGAATTGATGATCAGGGCCCACACGGGAGGCTGAACGAGCAGCCTTCGCCACGGAATAGGAAGCGGAGACCCGCCGGCTGCGCCGTCATCGCGATTGATCCCCGGCCCGTCTTCAACTTCGCGGGACCAGACGGCGGCAAAGAGCAGGCCCAGTAGACCGAAAGCGTAGAAAATCCACGGCCACCCGAAACGCGCGGCGATCCAGCCCGAGCTGACGAGAGCCAGCAGCGTCCCGAGCGGAATTGCACTGAACAGCAATCCCACGGCGCGCGACCTTTCTGTCGCCGGAAGCCACGAGGCGAACAGGGCGTAGGCTCCCGGAAACATCGTCGCCTCGCCCATGCCCATCAGCAGGCGGACTCCGATCAGTGCGGCAAAGGAAAAGCCCGCGGCCAAGGGCGTCGCGAGCGTGAACAGCGACCAGAGCAGGAGCGAAATCCCGAGAAGGAGGCGCGCCCCGTATCGCCGCGCCGCCCAGCCCGCCGGAATCTGGCACAGCAGATAGCCGAGGAAGAAGACGGAAAGCACCGCGCCGGTGCGCGTCGCCGACCATCCGAACTCGGCCTGTAGCGGCACCACCGCGACCGATATGCTGACCCGGTCCAGATAGCAGACGAGGACAGCCACGAAGCACAGCACGACCATCTTGTGACGGCGCGCCAAGCGGCGGCCGTGTCGGAGCGCCGATCTATCCGCCGCGTGCTCCGTCGTCACAGGTCCTTGCCCGCGGTGAAGCCGCCGTCGATGGGAAGGATCGCACCGTTGATGAAGCGGGCCCGGTCCGACGCGAGGAACACGGCCAGGTCCGCGATCTCCTCTGCCTGCGCGAGCCGACCGGCCGGGCAGCTCTTGCGTATGGCTTCCGCCTTTTCCGGGAAGCGCCGGAAAACCTCGGCAGCCATCGGCGTTTCGACGCCTCCCGGCGCGATCGCATTGGCGCGGATGCCGTATGCGCCGAGTTCCCAGGCGAGGGCCCTGGTGAGCCCGATCAGCGCGTGTTTCGACGACACGTATGCGATGCGGTTCGGCAGCGCGGTCAATCCCGCGACGGACGCAATGGACAACAGAACGCCGCCACGCCCGCCTCGCCGCATACTTTTCGCCGCCGCCTGCGCATAGAGAAATGCGCCGGTCAGGTTGATATCGAGAACGGCGCTCCATTCGGCAAGCGGCAGATCGAGGCAAGGCGACAGATCGCGAATTGCCGCGTTGTTGACCAGAACGTCCACCGGGCCGAAACGACTCTCGATGCCTCGGAAGACACCGTCGGTCGTATCGGCATCGCGGACATCGGCCTGCCACGGCGCCGTCGTGCCGCCCCCATGGCCAATTTCGTCGCTGACCTGCTGCGCCGCCTCGGCATTCACATCGACCACCGCGACGGACGCGCCCAGCCCGGCGAAGCGAAACGCCATCGCACGACCGATCCCGCTGCCGGCACCTGTTATCAGAACGGTTCGACCGCGGAAATCCGATTGCGGCGCCGCGGCTTCGCCTGCGGAAACAGTCTCCTGCATGATCTCAGACCGGTCCGTTCGCCGTCCCGGTCGGCTCCGGCGGCTCCGCGCCCGGCCGAAGCACGAGATGGTGGCGTTGCTCCGCGGCCCAGCCGAGTTCCATCGGAACCGTGAAATAGATTTTCAGGCGTATCGCGCTGAAGAGCCAGCGTCCATCGACCTTCCGGTAGGTCTCCTCATACTTCGCCGCCACGTTGTAGCTGGCCGTTCCCTGGCCGTATCGGGCCTCGAGAAAGGACCAGCCGGAGGCCTCGTCTCCATCGGTTTCGATCGTGTGATTGTGGGTGAACTGCTTCAGCTGGCTGAGCCCGACCGCGCCCGTGAGCGTGGAATACCACTCCGCGATCGCGGCCTGCCCCCGGCACGGCTCGGCCGATGGATGCATGTATCCCATGTCCACGATCGCATCGTCCGTGAAGAGGTCGCCGATCTCTTCGAACCGACAATCGTTTATGTAGAGATGGTAGACATTCTTGAGCGTGCGGATGCCCTCTATGTCCTCCAGCCGCTGCACGCGGCTGGCCAAAGATCGAAGTTCATTGTCCAATATCTCTCTCCTTTGTTTCCGGGGCGGCGGTTTCACCCGGCACCGCAGCGGACGGGCCTGCGAAGCGATGGGCTCCCACCCGGCTATCTGGCTTCGGCGTTCACGAAATCGCGCCGTCCGCGCAGCGGGTGGGCAGAATGCCGATATGGCCGGTCCCGCGTCTGCCCGCTGTCGTTCGCCGCGGCACGATATTGCCCGGGCGTAACGCCGAAATGGCGAACGAACGCCTTGCTGAATGCAGACTCCGATTGATAGCCGATCGCCTCGGCCACCGCCGCAAGGGAGGTTTTCCGCGAACAGATCAGATCGGAAGCGACCCGCATCCTGGTCTTGAACAGCCAGCTCACAGGCGTGTCGCCCACCAGCTCGCGAAAGCGCAGGGCAAACGCGGAGCGGCCCATTCCGACCTCCGCCGCCAGCGATTCCACGGTCCAGCTGCGCGCCGCCTCCGCCTCTATGAGGCGTATCGCGCGCAGCACCTTCGGGTCTGCGGCCGCGTTGCGGAACAAGGCGCCTGCATGAGGCTGCCCGGCCACCTGCCGGGCGAGCACGATGAGGAGGATCTCCGCCGCGCGCCGGACGACGTCATGCTGATCGCTCGCGTCATGGCCTGCCTCGCGCTCGATGACATCGACGAGCGAACCTATGCAGGCGCTGGTGTCGGCGTCGCTTGGGGACACATAGAAGAAACGGGGAAACGCCAGCAGCAGCGGATTGGCACGAAGCCTCGCTGTCCCGAACAGCAACCGCGTGGAGAGCCCGCAGGCTGGCGCCGCGGCGGACAGGGGACAGGCCTCCAGCATCGCGACCGGCTCCTGCCCCGAAGAGCCGGCGTCGCGCCAAAGCATCTCCCCGCGCCCCGCGACGCCAATGATCGCGCCGGCGGTAAGAAACAGCGGCCCTGACAAGTACTCCGCACATTCCAGCCAATAGTTACCGGATCGGACCACTGCAAACTTGAATTCATCTCCCGCAAGGACCTTTCCAGACCAGCCTTGAGCAGACTGAAAAATCTCGAAACTTATGTCGTCATAATGCAAGGATGGCGCTTTTACCATAAACCCCCTCCTGGACTTACAGAGATTTTTATTTGTTTTTATTTTACAGACCTCAAAAAGATTCTGTAATTTATTTGGAATTTCGCCCTACCACTTCGCCACAGTTACCACTTGAGCGGGGTAAATTGTGATGCAAAAATGCAAGATCAGAACAGCATTATTGCAGGACGAGCGATGAGCATCGCCAACTGGGACGACTTGCGCATCTTCATGGCGGCGGCACGCGCAGGGTCGTTCGCACAGGCCGCATCGCGGCTCACCATGGATGCCAGCACCGTCGCAAGGCGCATCGCAAGGCTGGAAACCTCGCTCCGCGCCACGCTGATGACCCGCTCACCGCAAGGCCTGAAACTGACGGCTGCGGGCGCACGCCTGTTCGACGCGAGCACGAAGGTCGAATCCGCGATGGAATCGACGGAAGCCGTGAACGAGCCCAGCGCCGTGCGCGGCACCGTGCGCATAAGCGCATTCGAAGGGCTGGGCTCGGGCGTGGTGGCGCCGGCGATCCCGGCGCTGATGGCTATCCACCCCGGCCTTCGCGTCGAACTCATCGCGAATGCCGGTTTCCTGTCGCCGTCCATTCGCGAGGTGGATATCGGGATCAGCCTGAGCCCGCCGGAGACGCTCCGGGTCGTGGGAGAAATGCTGAGCGAGTGCGAGCTCGGAATTTACGCATCACCCGCGCTTCTCGCACGGCACGACCCGATAGAGCAGCTGCCCCAACTGCTCGACGTGCCTTTCGTCGGCTATATCGACGATCTTCTGTATCCGCCGGAGCTTCGCTACCTGCCGGATATTCATCCCGAACTCGAGCCCGCCGTCACGAGTTCCTCGGTCCGCGCCCAGCTCGAAATCATACGCGCGGGCGGCGCCATCGGCGTGTTGCCCTGTTTCCTCGCGATGACGGCCGGCACCGATCTGGTGCGGGTGCTGCCCGAACGCATCCGCATCCGCCGCACGCTGTGGATCGCGGCACACAAGGATGTCAGCCAGACAGCACGCGTCCGCGCCGTCTATCGCTGGCTGCGCAAGCTCGTTTCGGAAAACCGCCAGATCTTCATGCCGGATTGAGCGCCCGGCTAGCGCGCCGTATAGCCGCCGTCGACCGGCAAGGTGACGCCGGTGATCCAGCGCGCGTCGTCCGAAGCCAGAAAGGCGACCGCCGCCGCGATGTCTTCGGGCGCGATGAAACCGGGCATGGCGTGCCGGGCGGAGCGATACGCCCTTTCCGCTTCGGGGTCCGGGGCTTCCCTGATCAGCCGTTCGACCAGAGGCGTGAGCACCTGACCGGGCGCGACCGCGTTCACACGAATGTTGCGGGACGCATAGTCGCACGCAGCGGCGCGCGTCATCCCGACGATCCCGGTCTTGCTGTAGATGTAGGGCACGGCGTTGTTCGCGGAAGCGACGAGGCCCGAAATGGATGCGGTGTTGATGATCGACCCTCCGCCAGCGCGGAGCAGCGCGGCAACGCCGTGCTTCAATACGAGAAACATGCCGGCGCCGTTCACGCGCGCCACTTCATCCCATTCGTCGAGAGAGAGCTCATGAACGGGCCGCAACGCGCCCGTGATGCCCGCGTTGTTGAAAACAATATCGACGTGTCTGAACCGCTCCTCCGCCGCGGCAAATGCCGCCTCGACCTGCCGTCCGTCGCCGACGTCCAGCGCAAGCGCAAGCGCATTCGGGAACGCGTCTGCAACGCGCCTCGCCTGCCCACCGTCGATATCGGCGGCAACGACAGCCGCCCCCTCGCTGGCGAACCGCTGCGCCGTCGCCTCCCCGATCCCCGAACCTGCCCCGGAAATCCAGACCGTTTTCCCGATGAAGCGTTGCATGATACCGTTATCCGATCACATCGTCCGCGGATCGAACGTGATGTGCAGTTCCTTCAGCCCGCGGAAGATCGGGTGCCGCATACGCTCGAACGTATTGCGTTCTGCGAGCCGGGGATTGTCCAGCCTGCGGAGCAGCGTCTCGAAGGCAAGCGCCAGCTCGAAACGGGCCAGCACGTTGCCGAGGCAGCGGTGAATCCCCGCGCCGAAGGCGACATGCGTTGCACTCCCTTTCCGGTTCAGGTCCAGGCGATCCGGGTCCGGAAACTGCCTGGGATCGCGGTTCGCCGAACCCAGGCAGACGTCCACGAGGTCGCCGGGCTCCAACCGGACCCCGGCGAAGGTGCACACGTGCCGCGTTGCGCGCGTGAAGAACTGGAACGGCGATTCCAGCCGCAGCGTTTCCTCAACGAAGGTCCGGATTAGCGACGGGTCCGACCGCAGCGCGTTCAGAACATCCGGCTTCTCCAGCATCAGCCATAGTCCGGACGACAAGGCATTGGTTGTCGACTCGTTTCCTCCGATCAGCATGGATGAAATCAGCGACAGGATCTCCGGGAGCTCGAAACCATCCTCTTCGCCGAAAGCGACTTTCGCCAGCTCGGAAAGAACGTCATCCGCCGGTTCCCTGCGCTTTCGATGAAGCTGCTCGACAAAGTAGTGCTGACCTTCGACGAGCTTGCGCGCGCAATTGATTTGCTCTTCCTCCGTCTGGAGGTAACTCATGGCATCGCCCATCGCGTTCGACAGCGACTTGAGCTTTTCGAGGTCCTCATCCGGAAAGCCCAGAATCCGGCAAATCACTTTCATCGGAAGCGGCACGGCGAATTCCGACACGAACTCCGCTTCACCGCGCGCAATGAAGCTGTCGATCAGCGTGTCGATCAGGGACTGTATCTCCGGCTTCATCGCATTGATGCGCTTCACCGAAAACATCGGTTCGACGAACTTGCGATAACGGGTGTGAAGCGGCGGGTCGCTGAACAGAACCGCTCCCTGCGGCCAGGATTCCCAGCCCTCTTCCCTGAAAATCCGGCGCGCCTCGGCGGAATGCCAGATAATCTCCGTCCGCGTGGGCCTCTCCGGATCGAAGAATCCCACCATATCGCGCGAAAAATGCTCGTGATCGGTGAATACCTCCACCACCTCGGCATAGCGCGTCACGACATATTTCCCCGCCTCCGTGCGATGGATAGGCGCATCCTCGCGCAGCTTTTCGTATGTCGCATACGGGCAGGTCATGACCTCCATCGAGGTCAGGTCGATGTCGATCGTCGGCGGAACCGTTCCGCCATGCTCATGATCTGGGTTCGTCAATGTCTGTACCTCAATTCGATTCCCAGAATGCGGCCCTTGTTGAGCGGAGAGAAGGTCTGGTCCGGCGCGAACGGGAGAAGCGTGTTCAGGCCGAACGTCGTCTTGTCGAGAAGGTTCTTCCCGTAAAGTGATGCCGTCACACCCGTCCCTCCGAACGTGTAGGTGAGATCCGCGTCGACGTTGTTGATCGGGTTCAGCGGCCGGTTGTTGAGATCCTCGCTGAACGATGAATCGACATGCTGATAAGAAACACTTGCAGAAAGCAGGCCGGTGCCGACGCTGCGCTCATACCGGATGGACCCGCCATAGGACCATTCCGCGAGGAACGGCAGCTCGAGCCTGTACTGGTCCGGCGTGATGATACCGGTGGGCGACAAGGCCCGGCGCAGCTTGTCGATCTTCGAATCGAGGTAGCCGGCGTTCGCCTGCAGGGTCAGCGACTCGGTCGGCCGCACCGTGGCCTCCAGCTCCACGCCATTGATCGTGACGTCGGCCGTGTTGAGCGTCGTCTGCACGGCGCCGAGCAGCGGGTCCGTGAACAGAACGTCGCGCTGGAGCTTCTTGTAGATGTTCCGGAACGCGGCGACACCGAATTGGAGCCGGTTCCCGAACGCCTTCTGCTTCCAGCCGACCTCGTAGGTATTTTCGACTTCCTGGTCGTATGGCCCCGGCGGCGCCAGCGGATTGGTCTGGCGCAGGTTGAAGCCACCGCTGCGAAAGCCCTTCGTCCAGTAGGCATAGAGATGGCTGCTGTCCGAAGGATTCCACTGCACGCCGATCTTCGGCGTGAATGCGGACCAGTCCGCGGAATCGTTGAAGTTGAAGCTGCTGCAACTGTTGCTCACCACGGAGCACGGGCTCGCCGCTGCCAGCGCTCTTACGGATGCCTCCTTGTCTTCAGCGGAATAGCGGGCACCGAGATTCAGGGTCAGCGCATCCATCAGGTGAATGTCGAAGTTCGAGAATATCGCCCATGTAGAGGACGTTTGCTCACCGCCGCCGATCCGGAACACCGTACCGAGCGCGAGGTCGCGCGTCTCGACGTACTTGAGCTTGTCCCAATAGTAGAACGCGCCGACCGTGGCATCAATGATACCGAATGTTCCCGAGTATCGGAGCTCGTTGGAAAACTGATGCTGCTTCACGAACTCACCGACATGGAAGTTCGTGAGGACGCTGGCGTCGACGTCCGTCAGGCTGCGGGCATTGACGTCACGCCATCCGAAGATGTTGACGACCTGTCCATCGCCGAAGCCGACATCGAGGCGGCTTTCGAGCGTGGCATTCTGCCAGTCGATATTGTTGAAACCCGTTTCGTCGATCGCGAATTTCAACGATTTCGTACTGTAGACAGCATGATCCTGCCCGGCCGGACCGTCGCTGCGCAGCGACCCGTCCTCGAACCGCAGCACATGACGGAAATTCTCGCTGGCTCGCCAGGATACCGCCGCACGGACGATGCCGGTCGTGGACCTTCCGAAGTTCTTGTTCCCGTCGCCGAGATTGTGGAAATAGCCGCGATCGTGGTTGTAGTACCCAGCGATCTTGGCCGAAAGCGCTCCGTTCTCGGTGAGTGGCCCGGAGATCACCGTCGAGAACGTATAGTTCGGCCCGGATTCGATCCCGGCCTGTGCACGGATATAGAGGTCGTCCTTCGGTTCCGTCGTGCGCACGAGAACCGCGCCGGCCGTAACGTTGCGGCCGAACAATAGCCCCTGCGGACCGCGCAGGACCTCGATCCCTTCGAGATCGAATACGTTGTCGAGAACCGTGCCGGCGTTCGCGCCGACATACACGCCGTCGATGAACACGCCGACCGTCGGCGTCGTCGAAGGGATGCTGCTGTAAACGCCCATGCCCCGGATCGAGAAGTTGTTCAATCCGGGGACGACCGCCGTTCCGTTCAGCACGACATTGGGTATCATCGTCGTAAGATCGGACAGCGAGCCGACATGCGCATCCTCCAGCTGACGCGCCCCGAATGCGGAAACGGCGATTGGTGTCTCGTAGATGGTCGATGCCTCGGCACGCTTGGTCGCAGTGACGACGATCTTGTCGACGGCAGCGAGAGTGCCTGCCGTCTCCCTCTCCCCGCTCGCTTCCTGCGCGTTGGCGGCGGCATAGCCACCGGCGACAGGGCCGACCAGTGCCGCTAAAGATAATGTTCCAAGGAGCAGTGCCCGCGTACGATCAATCATTGTCCCTCCCCACAAGCAAGCCATGTCTTTCGCTTCCACGACAGAAGCGTGTTCTTGCAATACGGCATCCGCCATACTGAAGGCTTTCATGTGGGCTAAGAATGCTCGGAGAACCCAAAGATCACAATGCGCGAGCGTACACTTTTAATGTCCGTGCGTCCTTCCCCGGAGCATTCTTCATGTTCGCGGAGCCGGCCGGGAAATCAGGCGGTGTGCAGGCCCTTCAGTGCTCCCTTGTCGGTCTTCCCGTTTGCATTCTTCGGCAGCGGCTCGGCCGTGAACCGGAAGTTGTCCGGGCACTTGTAATCGGCAAGCACTTTCAGGCAGTGATCGCGCACGATTTCGCTCCACGACTCTTCCTCGTCGCCGACCACCACGACGGCCGCGGATTTCTCCCCGAGGACCGAATCCGCATAACCGAAGACAGCGCACTCGATCACGCCCGGAATTGCCGAGATCACGTTCTCGACCTCGACCGGATAGATCTTGTATCCGCCTCTGTTGATCATGTCCTTGACACGGCCGCGCAGGAAGATGGCGCCCTCGTCATCGACACTCGCGAGGTCGCCCGACCGCCAGTACCCACCCGCGAACTCGCGCGTCGTTGCGGCGGCATCGTTCCAGTACCCCTTCGCGACCATCGGACCGCCCACGTGGAGTTGCCCGACCTCGCCGGGCAGGACCTCACAGCCGGCGTCATCGAGGATCACCACATCGGCACACGCGACAGGAAAGCCGACGCACTCGGGCTTGTCCCGGATCTGCTCATGCGTCGTGAGCGAAATCGCGGAACTGGCCTCCGTCGCGCCATAACCATTGACGAGCTGCAGCCGGGGAAGCCGGCGGGCGAGTTCCGAAATCGTCGCCGGCGGCATCGGCGCGCCACCGAAAATGCCGGTATGCCACGAACTCAAGTCCCTCTCCCCGAAATCCGGCTGAAGGAGCAGAAGGTTGTACATCGCCGGAACCAGAACCGTGCTGTTGACCTTGTACCCGGCGATCAGGTCCAGCAGCCTGTCGACCTTGAAGTGGCGCTGGATCACGATCGCACCGCCGAGGTAGAGCGCCTCGAGAACAACGGCCGCCAGACCTGTGATGTGCGATCCGGGCACGGCAAGGAGGAACCGTTCTCCGAACCGGAAGCCGAGGTGCTCCGCAAAGTGCAGGGCCGAATGGACAAGCCCCGCGTGCGAAAGCATCACGCCCTTGGGCCGCCCGGTCGTACCCGACGTATAGATCAGAACCGCCGTATCCTCCTCGGATACCGCAGCCGGAGAGACATCGCACCCGGCCGCGTTCAGTTCGGCCCAGAAGCGCCCTGTCCGCCCGGCGCCCACGTCGAGGACGAGCAGCGAAGGCGTGGCGGACGAATCGGGAAGCTGATCGGACAGCGCGGCATCGTGGATCAGGGCGGACGCCCCGGAGTTCTCCATGACGTAGGCGATCTCCGGTGCGCGCAGCCGCGCGCCGACCGGCACGGACACCACGCCGGCGAAAGCGCATCCGAGGACCGCAATCACGAATTCCAGCGAGTTCCCCAGATAGATCGCACACCGGTCCCCGGCCCGGATGCCATGCTTGTCGAGAACACCGGCGAATGCCCCGGCCAGTCGATCGAGTTCACCGTATGTCGTGATGATCGCGGCATCGAACACGGCCGGCGCATCGGGCGTTCGTGCCGCGCTGTCCGCCAGAAGCCGGTAAACCGTCTGCGGACGATCCGTGAAGACCTTTACAACGCGGTCTCCATACTGAAGCCGCCGGGACATGCTGAAAGTTTGCCTGATATCCTCAGCCATTTCGCGCTGTATCCGTCCATCCTATTCCAGAACGTCGCCGCCCGCACCAGAACACGACGCGGGAATTACGCCGTCGATACAGACCTCCACCACACCGTCGACAGTCCGCACAGGAAAGGTCCTGATCGGCTTTGTCGCAGGGAAGCACATATGTGCGCCCGTTCTCACGTCAAACGCACCCGAATGGAACGGGCACGTGATCTGCGTCCCGATGAAGCGCCCACCGGCGAGCGGTTTGCCGAGATGCGAGCAGAGATTCTCGACAGCGAAATACGCGCCCGCGATATTGAAGATCAGGACCTCCGTGAAATCCAGCCGACAGGCCCGGTAGGTGCCCGGCCGTATCTCCTCACACCTCGCCGCTACCTGATAGGCAGACACGGCCTCGTTGCTTACGCGTCGAGGTATCGGTCGATCTCGGCCAGATAGTGCCGAATCCGCAGCTCCTGCTCGGACAGGATCGCGCCCTTGAACGCACGCGAATTGATCCCCCTCTGAACCGCCGGAACGAGCACCCCGTCCTGCGCCAGAATGAAGCCGGTTTCCTCGTAGTTCGAGGTCCTGACGATCGGCGGACGCGGCGTCCCGTCCCAGCCCTTGTCGCCGAACTTGTTCTGCCCCATCGAGGAGATCGCAATGGGCGCGAACGTCGGGTCTTCCGACGGCAGATTGATCATGACGCTCCGCCAGTAGGACTTCATCGGGTCCGTTTCGTGCGGCGTGAACACCTGCACGAGGCAGTTCTCGCCCATGATGTTGAGGGTCACGTTCGGGAAGAAGGAATAGTTCCAGTCATCCACCAGCTGGTCGTCGGTCAGCTGCTCGAAATGATCCCACCCGGAAGTCCTGCCGAGCTTGCGCTTGGCATCGACAAGCGCTTTCTTGTATTCATAGCCCTTGAGACCGGCCCAATCGTCCGGGTTCCCTTTGTACTGACGCAGCGCGCTCTTCAGCATGTCGTTCACGACCGCCGGATCGTCCAGCTTGTCGGGTGCATAGCCGTAGGGCAGGATCATGCGGCTGACGCCGCACGGATACAGGTCGTATTGGCAATGATAGGTTTCCATGCACGCCGCGAGTTCCGGATGCACGGTATCGCCGTGGTAGAATTCGAGGAAGGCTTCCTCGAGCGTTTTCCAGTTGCAGTCGACCGGAACAATGAAATCCTCCAGCACCCGCATCCTGTCGAGGCGGAAGCGATCCAGATGCTCGGGAAGAATCCCGAGGAATTCCTGAAGGTCCTCGCAATGAGAATCCATGTTTATGAACACGAAGCCGGCCCATACATCGCAGCGCACTTCGGTGAGGCCGGTCGCGAACGACAGCGCTTCCTTTCGGAAGGTTTCCGCTTCCTTGACCGTTCTCAGCTGCCCTTGCGTATCGAATTCCCAGCTGTGAAACGCGCAGCGGAAGCAATCGAGCGCAGTTCCGAAGTCCGTCCGGACCAGCTGGTTTCCCCTGTGCGGGCAGACATTGTAGAAGGCCCGGATCTTCAGATCATCCCCGCGGACGACGACGAAGCTCTCGGCGCCAAGGTCGTATTTGAACCAGTCGCCGGCATTCGGGATATCCGCCGCGAACCCTGCAAATGTCCACACCTTCGTCCAGAGCTTTTCCCATTCGACCACCGCGACTGCCGGATCCCGGTAGCGTGCGGGGTCGATCAGGCCCGTGCCATGATCGACATAGGGCGCCTTGTCCGCGAGCGAACCCGGCACGGCATCCTTGTAGGACCGAATTCCCGAGCGATAGTCGACGGCTGGGCGTTTGATATGGATCGTCATCATGCGTTCTCTTCGGTTATCGTGGCAAGCACGGTTCCAACGGGATAGGTCTCGCCCGGCTGGGCCAGGACAGCGAGGCGCCCAGAAACCGGCGCTTCGATCTCGTTCACGGACTTGTCGCTCTCGATCGCGAACAGGGGCTGGCCCGCCTCGACGAGCGCGCCGTCCGGCGCGAGCCATTCCGCCAGCTCGGCGGATTCCATGGAAAACCCGAGCTTCGGCAACAGGACATCAAAGGCCATCGGAATGCTCCGCGATCATTGCAAGGACTGCCTCCTCGATCTGCTTGGGACCGGGCGCATAGGCGCTTTCCAGCGGCTTCGAGAACGGCACCGCACTGTAGTTTCCGCCCAGCCGCACGATCGGCGCCTTGAGTTCGCCGTGAAACCGGCCGGCGAGATCGGCGGCGATTTCGGCGCCCACGCCGAATTTCCTGACGGCCTCGTGCACGATCACGGCGCGCCTTGTGCGGCCGACAGATGCGACAAGCGTCGGCAGGTCGTAGGGCGCGATGGTCCTGAGGTCGATGACCTCGCAGGAGATATTCTGCCGGGCCAGCGAGTCGGCGGCAGCGAGCGCACGCAGAACCATCGTGCTGTAGCTGATGATGGTGACATCGTCGCCCGGCCTCACGATCGCGGCCTTGCCGAGCGGCGTCGGCACACCGCGCTGCGGCGCCGGCCCCTTCAGCGCGTAGCTTCCGAGGTTCTCGATGAAGAGCGTGGGATCGTCATCCCGGATCGACGCAAGCAGCAGCCCATAGGCGTCCGCAGGGTTCGAATAGCTCACGACCTTCATTCCCGGAACATGGGCGAACCACGCCTCCAGGTAATCCGAATGCTGTCCACCATTGCCGAAGCCGGAGCCGGTCATCGTGCGGACCACGAGCGGAACACCGGTCTGCCCGCCCGACATGAAGCGCAGCTTCGCCGCATGGTTGACCAGCATGTCCATGGCGACGGTCACGAAGTTCATCAGCATGATTTCCGCAACGGGGCGGAACCCGGCGAGCGCGGCGCCTATGCCCGCGCCGATGATCGCCTGCTCCGAAATCGGCGTGGCGCGGACCCGCGCCTTTCCGAAGGTCGTAGACAGGCCCCGCGTGACACCGAGAATGCCGCCCCCCTGCTCGTCGCCGATGTCCTCTCCCAGCAGGAAGACGTTCGGATCGGCCGCGAGCGCATCATGAAGCGCCAGATTGAGCGCCTCCCCCACGGTGATTTCCGCCGGCATCCCGGAGGTTTCGCTTCCGCCGCTCATTGTACGACCTCACTGCTGTTCGCCAGAACGTCGCACGAAAGTTCATCGAGAGACGGCCAGTCGCTCGTCAGGGCGAACTCCCGCGCTTCCTCCGCCTCGCGCCTTATCTTCCGCTCGAGTTCGACGACCTGCGCTTCGGTCAGGATGCCCCGGCCGATCACGTCCGCCCGGAGCCTCGGCACCGGGTCGGCCGCTTTCGCCGCTTCCATTTCCTGACGCGGGATGTAGGCGCTGTCGTCCCCGAGCAGATGCCCTTCGAACCGAAAGGTGTTGGCCTCGATCAGCGTCGGTCCGTCGCCGCTCCTTGCCCGGTCGATCGCAGCTCTGGCGGTGTGCCAGGTTGCCTCGGCATCGTTGCCGTCGACCGCGACGGCGTGCATTCCATAGGCATCCCCGCGCCGCGCCACGCTTTCGCCCGCGGTGAATTCGTCGAATCTGGAATGCTCGGCATAGCGATTGTTCTGGCAGACGAATATCACCGGCAGCTTCCACACGGACGCCATGTTCAGGGATTCGTGGAAGGCACCGATGTTGGAGGCGCCGTCGCCGAAATAGGCCACGGTCACGCGGCCATCGCCGCGCAGCTGCGAGGCCAGTGCGAGGCCGTTGGCAATAGGCAGGCTGGAACCGACGATCCCCGTCGTCACCATCACGCCTTTTTCGGGATAGGTGATATGCATCGGCCCGCCCTTGCCCTTGCAGCTGCCGGTCAGCCTTCCCGCATACTCCGCCCAGATCAGCTTCGGCGGCACGCCCTTCGCGATCTGGTCATGTATTCCGCGATAAATGGTGCAGATGTAGTCGTCGTCGGTCAAAAGCTCGGAGATCGCCGAAGGAATGATTTCCTGACCACGCGGCGAATAATAGATGATGTTCAGGCGGCCGGAACGCGCCGATTCCCGTATGAGCTCATCATTGCATCTGATCCTGAGCGCGCTTTCCAGAATTGACGAGAGCACGCAGCCGTCAATTTTGCGCAATGCGTTTTGCACAATAAACCCTCCCGCTCTCCCACAAGGGGAAAGGCATATTTCGAGCCGTTCGCGCCCGAATCATTTTTGTTGTCTGCCCGAGAATGATGGCTGCATCCGTCGTGACTGTCAACACTATTGAGTGTTTGCTCATCAATGTGCTTTGCACCGAAATGCCCATCACGCGTAGGTGACCCCGTTCAGTTCCTCACCGATGGCCCGCACGAAACGGGCCGCGTCCGCGCCGTTGATCACGCGGTGGTCGTAGGACAGCGAAACGGGAAGGAAACTGCGGCGAAGCACTGAATTCCCGTTCCCGAAGACGGGCCGCTCGACGAGTTTCGTCACACCCACGATCGCGACCTGCGGGGCATTGATGATGGGCGTGAACCCGGTTCCTCCGATATGGCCGAGCGAGGAGAGCGTGATCACGCCCCCGGCCATTTCGGACATCGACAGGCCCCGGCTTCGCGCCTTCTCTGCAAGCGATGCGATCTCCGTCGCCAGCCCGGAAAGGGATCGGACATCGACATTCCGCAGCACCGGTACCAGCAGTCCCCTCGGCGTTTCGACCGCTATGCCGATGTGACGGTATTTCTTGTAGATCAGGGTCTTCCCGTCAGTGCCCAACGAACTGCCGAAGATCGGGAAGCGATCAATTGCAGCCGCCACGGCCCGGACGAGCGGTACGAGCGGGCTGACCCGGAGCGCGTTTTGCGTATTCCACGCGCTGCGTCTTTGCTCGGCCTCGGTGACATCCAGATCATCATGATGCGTCACGTGCGGGATCGCCAGCCAGTTGCGATGCAACTGGCTGGCGGCGACGGCCTGATACTTCCCGATCGTGGCCTGCTCCACGTCTCCGTATTGTGAGAAGTCATCCTCCGGCCACGGAGGAAGCCCCGTCAGATCAAGCGGCATTGTTGCGCTTCCTTCAGATTCCCTTCACGATCGTCCAGCCGCCGTCGACGACGATCGCCTGGCCGGTGATGTAGGCACCCGCACGCGATGCGAGGAACACCGCCGTGCCGGCAACGTCCTCGGGCTCTCCTATGCGGCCGAGGGGCGTGGCTTCGCACAGCGCCGTTTCCGCCGCAGGGTCCTCCCAGAGCGCCTTGGCGAAATCGGTTCGAATGGTGCCGGGCGCGATCGCGTTCACGCGAATGTTGTGCGGGCCCAGCTCCGTTGCCAGATTGCGGACAAGCTGGAAATCGGCGGCTTTCGAGATGCAGTAGGCGCCGATGTTGGCCGAGCCGAGGAACCCGCCGACCGAAGACACGATAATGATCGCGCCATCCCTGCGCGCGATCATTTCCGGCGCAACCATCTGGATCAGCCAGTGATTGGAGAGGATGTTGTTCTCCAGCGTCTTGCGAAACTGATCATCGCTGATGCCGGCAAGCGGACCGTAATAGGGATTGGACGCCGCGTTGCAGACCAGAATATCAATATGACCGCAGGCCGCGCGGGCCCGCTCGACCAGTTCCTGCAAAGCCGTCCTGGACGAGATGCTTGCCGCGATTCCGGTCGCCGTCCCGGCGCCGTGAACCGCATTGATGCCCGCCGCGGCCTCGTCGCACGCCTCCTGCCTGCGGCTCGAGATGACGACACGGGCGCCTGCCGTCGCCATGCTTTCGGCAATCGCACGCCCGATCCCCCTGGATGACCCGGTGATCACAGCGACCTTGCCCGTAAGATCAAAGAAACCCATTATCTTCTCTCCCCTGCGGGCAGATTGCCGCCACGCCGGAATATGGACGCTGGCGTACTGGCGCAGGCGACCATGCCCTGGTTCAGTTCGGCATGACGGCGGAACTCCGCGCGCGCGATCGCACGGCGATGCACTTCATCCGGACCGTCGGCCAGCCGCAGCGCGCGCGTGTTCGCCCAATCTCCGGCGAGGCTGAAATCCTCGCACACACCGGCACCGCCATGCGCCTGTATGGCATCGTCGATGATCCTCAGCGCCATCGACGGCGCCTGCACCTTGATCATCGCGATTTCGTTGCGGGCCGCCTTGTTGCCCGCCCGATCCATCATGTCGGCCGCTTTCAGGCAAAGCAGGCGGGTCATCTCGATATCAATGCGCGCGCGGGCGATACGCTCCTCCCACACGCCCTGCTCGGAAAGCCGCTTGCCGAAAGCGCTCCGCGAAAGCAGGCGCCGTGTCATGGCGTCGAGCGCCTCCTCCGCGACCCCGATCGTCCGCATACAGTGATGGATGCGGCCGGGTCCGAGCCGCCCCTGCGCGATCTCGAAGCCGCGCCCCTCGCCGAGCAGCATGTTCGACACCGGCACGCGCACGTTGTCGAGCGTGATCTCCGCGTGGCCGTGCGGCGCATGGTCGTAGCCGTACACGGACAGCATCCGCCGGACGGTCAGGCCCTGCGCGTCCATCGGCACGATCACCATGCTGTGCCGGCGATGCACTCCCGTGTCCGCGGCCGTCCGGCCGAGCAGGATCGCAAGCGAGCACCGCGGATCGCCCGCACCGGAGGACCACCATTTCCTGCCGTTGATGACATAGGTGTCACCGTCCCGCTCGATCGTCGTCCCGATGTTCGTGGCGTCCGACGAGGCGACGTCCGGCTCGGTCATCAGGAAGGCGGAACGAACCCGGCCGTCCATCAGCGGCCGCAGCCATTGCTCCTTCTGCCCGATCGTGCCGTACCGGTGCAGAACCTCCATGTTGCCCGTATCCGGCGCCGAGCAATTGAAAACTTCCGATGCCCAGTGGACGCGGCCCATCTCCTCGGCGCACAGCGCATATTCGAGGTTCGTGAGCTGCTCGCCTTCGAAAACGAACGTGTCTTCCGCATGATCGCTGCGATCCGACGGCGGCATGAACAGGTTCCAAAGCCCCGCCGCCCTGGCCGATGCCTTCAGCTCTTCGACAACCGGCAATATCTTCCAGCGCGGTTCGGACGAGGCCTGCGCCAGATACTCGGCGTATCGGGGGCGGATTTCACGGTTCATGAAATCCCGCACCCGGTCGCGATAGTGCAGCTGACGGTCGTTCAGTTCGAAATCCATGCCCGCGTCCCCGGCTATCCAGCTCGTGATTTTCGTTTCGTGCCGCGAGCCTGATCTAGAAACGACGCTTCACCGAAGCACCGAACCATTGCGGCCTGCCGTAGGCCTCCACCGAACAGCCGCACAGCGTGCTGAAATCGAACCCGACGGTCTTGTACTTCCGGTCGAGGATATTCTCGGCAATCGCCGAGAGCGTCCAGTCGCCGCTGCCGTCGGTCCACGACACGTTGAAATCCACAACGACGAAGGATCCGATCCGCGTGCTGTCGAAATTGCTGATCGAATAGAATGAGGCACCGGAGTAGCGGAGATCGCCCTGCACCGCGAGATCCCCGTCCAGCAAGGACGTATGATGGGTTACGGACGCATTCCCGGACCACTTGGATGTGGAGGGCGCCCTGCGATCGGCGATGACGCCGGACACGTCTACGTCGTAAACCGTGTTGTCGAGGTAGCTTATGCCCGCCGAGACGTGCAGGGCCTCCGAAAGGCGCACGTTCCCGCCAAGCTCGAAGCCATAGGTTCGCGCATCGCGGTTGAAGACCTGCGTGTTGAACCCGGTGACGCGAAAAGCCTGATAGTTCTTGTAGTCGTAGTAGAACAGCGCCCCGTTGATCTGCGCCCTGCCGCCGAGAAGTTCCGTGCGAAGCCCGGTTTCGAATGCGTCCAGCGTTTCCGGCTTGTAGGCGATCTCGCTGTCGGGAATGATCGTGCTCCCGGCGTAGGGTGCATTGAAGCTGCCCGCCTTGGTGCCCCTGTTCCATCCGAGATACCACAACATGCCGTCGGACGGCCTGAACTCCACCTGTGCGCGCGCCGTGACGAGGTCGTTCTTGCGAGCGCCCGTGTAGTCGGGCCGCGCCTTTCCTATGAACGGACCCGGTATGCCGTCATCGGAAGCGAAGATTTCGGCTGAATAGAAATAATCCTTTTCTTCTCGCGTATAACGGAAACCGCCGACGAGCGTCCATTGATCGCTCAGATCGAATTCGATCTGGCCGAATGCGGAATAGGAATCGGTATCGAGGAAAGCGCGGTCGTCGATCAGGATCGGCCCCACCGCAGGAAAGGGCGTCCTGTTGGGGTCGATCTTCGCATCTATGTGCAGGTAGAACAGGCCCGCCGTCCAGCGGACCCGCTCTCCCGAATCCGACAGCCTCAGTTCTTGCGAATAGTTGCGCACGGCCGAGGATGCCACCGAATTGGCAAACGGGAATTCCGTGCCGTCGATGTCGACGTCGTAGCGCACGTTCACGTCATGATAGTCGGAAATCGCGGTCAGCTCTGGGCCGATGTCCCATTCGAGCTGCAATGTCGCGCCCGAGAATGCGCTCCGGCCGAGATTGTCGAAGCCCTCGTCCTGATTGACGACGAGGCCGCCGCCCTTCGTCGGGACTGTCCCGAGCAGTGTCGGCCCGGCGACGCGGACGGAGTTGACCTGAGCCCCGTCCGCATTCGTCACCACCCGCGTCGACGCGGAATAATAAGGCGATGTCGATGTGCGGCTTTCCGAGCGGTAGCCCGAGATCAGCATGTTGAAGGTGTCGGAAGGCTCGACGAGCAGGTGCGCCCGCAAGCCGTAATATTCGAGATTGCCGAGATCGTCGCCCTCGGGCGCCAGATTCTTGATGTAGGCGTCGTTGCGCTTCACCATGCCCGCAACACGAAACGCAGCCGTCGGCGCCAGCGGCGCGCCGGCGGCCGCCTCGACCCTCACCGTATTGTGCGAACCGTATTCCAGTGCGACGTAGCCGTTCGGCGTCTGCGACGGCTTGCGCGTAACGACATGGACGAGACCGCCCGTGGCGTTGCGCCCGAACAGCGTGCCCTGCGGCCCCCGCAGCACCTCCACGCGATCGAGATCGAACAGCCCGACGACCGCGACGTTGTTGAGGGCGAGGTAGCCGTTGTCAACATAGAGCGCGATCGGCCCCTCGGCCTGCGCCGAGAAATCCTGCTGCACGACACCGCGGATCGAATAGGAAACGACATTGCCGCCATAGGCGCCCGCGATATTGATGCCGGGCGTCAGCTTGACGAGGTCGGCCGCGTTCGAGATGCCCGCGTTGGACAAAGCCTCTCCGCTGAACGCCTGAATGGAGAGCGCCACGTCGCTCAGCGCCTGCTCGCGCCGCTGCGCTGTAACGATGATCTCCGGAATATCGCGGCTGCTGTCGTCAGCGGGCTTTGCAGCGCTGTCCGGAAACGGCGCCGCACTTTGAGCGTAGGCGGCGTTGCAGGCCAGAACCGACGTGGTGATCAGGACCGAAACAACGACAGAGCAGCAGCGGCTGCCGCGAACGGGCTTTGACGACATGACTCCCCCCAAGGCTGAAACCCGTGGCGGCACGGCAGGAAGCTTTCTGTTCCCAAGCCCATTGAGCCGGGGGCGTTTCCTGTACCGAACCACCTTATTGAGTTTATACTCATCTGTTAATGAGTATTTTGTCAATAGTATTCTTGCTGGCACGGTGAGGCGGTGTTGGGCTAGGAGAACCGGTCGGCTTGCTCGGCTGAACGCGACAGAAGGAACACCACTGCGGTGAAGAAGGCGGAAAAATCGCGGAAGAGACTACAGCCCGATCAAAGACGCAGCCAGCTTGTTGAATGCGCGATAAAGGCAACGGCAGAAAACGGCATAGCGCGGGTCACGCATTCCCATGTCGCCGCCATATCGGGCGTCTCCATACCCACGGTGCACGCCTATTTCCGGACGCGGTCGGACCTCGTCGACATCGTGCTCAAGGAGGTCGACGAGCATCTGACCACGATCACCGATGCGTGTTTTCTCTCCGGGACAAGCGTGTATGAACGGCTGTTTCGGCTGGCCCTGCGCTTCGGGCAGGACGCCAGGGACCGCGCCGACCTGATACTCGTCTGGCTGGACTGGAGCACGGGCGTGCGCTCGCCCGTGTGGGACCGGTATCTGTTCCGCCTCGACAAGCTGCATCGCTCCGTCGAGGCCGTTCTGCACGAGGACCTCGGCAAGACGCTCTCGGCGCAGGACATCTCGATAAGAGCCAAGCTCTATGTCGGAGGCGGCCACACGCTCGCACTCATGCAGTTCGCTGGCGCAACGGATGAGGAAATCACACGAACCTCGGAAGACCTCGCGCGGCAGGCGCTCCTGAAAGGCAGGAGCCACCGCTGACCCGCCGTTCGGGATGACAGGAGCACTATTCTGAGCGGATTCGAGGGACACGCGGCGGGTCCGTCAGCCTACTTTCCGAGTTCAGCGATCATTGTCTTGCGCATGACGAATTTCTGGACCTTGCCCGTGACGGTCATTGGGAAGGTTTCGACGACGCGGACGTAGCGCGGGACCTTGTAGTGGGCGATGCGTCCGCGGCAGTGGTCGCGCACGTCCTCCTCGCTGAGCGCCGCGCCGCCGCGCGTCATGATCCACGCGCACAGCTCCTCGCCGTAGCGGTCGTCGGGAACCCCGATCACCTGCGCGTCGGCGATCAGCGGATGGGTGAGCAGGAACTCCTCGATCTCGCGCGGGTAGATGTTCTCGCCGCCGCGGATCACCATGTCCTTGATCCGGCCCGTGATCCGGCAATAGCCGTTCGCGTCGATCGTCGCGACGTCGCCGGTGTGCATCCAGCCGTCTTCGTCGATGGCTTCGGCCGTGCGCTCCGCGTCGTCCCAGTAGCCCTGCATCACCGAGTAGCCGCGCGTGCACAGCTCGCCCGCCTCGCCCCGCGGCAGCGTCTCCCCGTCCGGCCCGACGATCTTCACCTCGAGGTGCGGCTGCACGCGGCCCACCGTCGAGACCCGCTCCTCGATGGGGTCGTCCATCGCGCTCTGGAAGCTCACCGGGCTCGTCTCGGTCATGCCGTAGGCGATCGTCACCTGGCTCATCCCGAGCCGCGCGATCACCTCGCGCATCGTCGCGATCGGGCACGGCGAGCCCGCCATGATGCCGGTCCGCAAGGACGACACGTCGAAGCTCTCGAACTCCGGCCGCCCGAGCACGGCGATGAACATGGTGGGCACGCCGTAGAGCGCCGTGCAGCGCTCCGCCGCCACCGTCTCCAGCACCGCCATCGGGTCGAAGCTCTCGGCCGGGTAGACCATCGTCGCGCCGTGCGCGAGGCAGGCGAGGTTGCCCATCACCATGCCGAAGCAGTGGTAGAGCGGCACCGGGATGCACACGCGGTCGGCCTTCGTGAGCCCGATGCCCGCGCCGACGAAGTAGCCGTTGTTGAGGATGTTCCGGTGGGTGAGCGTCGCCCCCTTGGGGAAGCCCGTGGTGCCGCTGGTGAACTGGATGTTGACGGCGTCGTTCGCGTCGATGGGGATCGCATCCAGTGCCGCGGCATCAACCTCGGCTTCAAGCGCGCCGAAGCGCAGGCAGCCCGCGTGCGTCTCCTCGCCGATGGTAGCGACGAGCCTGAGGTCGGGCAGCGCCCGCGCCCGGAGCGTGCCGGGCGTGGCCTCCGCAAGCTCCGGCATCAGTTCGCGCAGCATGGCGACATAGTCGCTCGTCTTGTGGCGCACCGCCGTCACCAGCGCGCGGCAGCCGACCTTCCTCAGCGCGTACTCGACCTCTCTGGTGCGGTAGGCCGGGTTGATCGTCACGAGGATCATGCCCGCGGTCGCGGTGGCGAACTGGAGGATCGTCCACTCGGCGCAGTTGGGCGCCCAGATGCCGACCCGGTCGCCGGGCCGCACGCCCGCCGCCAGCAGCCCGCACGCCACCGCGTCCGCGCGCCGCTTCAGCTCCGCCCACGTCAGCCGCACGCCCTGGTGCCGCACCACCAGCGCCTCGCCGTCCGGATCGCGCGCCGCAGCCTCCGCCAAAAGCACACCGATCGGACGCTCGATCAACGACGGCTCAACAGCACCGACAACATGGCTCAAGCCCGGATCAATCATTCCGGCCGCGCCCCCGGATAAGGCGCACGAGCGACCATGATACCACCCGGCCGGCTCGACAGGCGCGCTTCGCGCGTGTCGCCGTAGACGGACGATACAGCGAGGAACAGGTCGCGCCCATCGGCCCCGCCGAGCGCGAGGGCGAAGGCGCTTCGTCCTTCCGGCAAGCGGACATGGTGCGTCACCCGCCCGCTGGCCTCGTAGCGCAGCACACGCCCGGGAATCGCGCTCGCCACCCAGATTCCGCCGGCCGCATCCAGACAGATGCCGTCGGGCGTTTCCCCTTCCATCCCGGCCCAGACGCGTGCCTCGCCGAGGGTTCCGTCTTCCGCGATCGGAAAGGCGGTCAGCTTCCCGCCCAGACTCTCCGCAACGATCAGCGTCCGGCCGTCCGGCGTGATGACGCTTCCGTTGGGAAAGGCCAACCGGTCGGCGACGACCCTTACCGATCCGTCCGGATCGGTGAGGCAGATATTGCCGGGCTTGAATTCCGGGTCGGCCCAGATGTCGAAGCCCATGCTGCCGACATAGGCGCGGCCTTTGCTGTCGACGACCATGTCGTTCGCATGGGACAGCGCATGTCGGGTGAGGTCCGCATGGACGCGGACCTCACCGTTCGCCAGTGCCAGCACCTGTCGGCGCTTCACCGACACGATGAGCAATGTGCCGTCGGGCAGCCAGCCGAGGCCGGACGGATAGTCGTCCAGCACGAGTTCGTCGCGAACATCGCCGCCGGGGCCGACCGACTTGACGCGCATGTCCTCCATGTCGGAAAACCACAGCCGCCCCGAATGCCAGCGCGGCCCTTCAGGGAAAACCAGATTCCCGACCAGACTCCGAAGCGACCCCTCGCATTCATCGCCGATCGCTTCATCCGCCCGCACGGAGTCTCCCTTCCGGATGCCTCTTGCCCGCCGCTCGCCCGATCAGAACGAAAGGCTCGCCTGCACGCCGTAGGTCCGCGGCGGCGCCATGACGCCCGCCGTGATGCCGTCGGCGAGATCGGCCCAATAGGTCATGCTGGTCATCACCTTCTCATCGGTGATGTTGTCCACGAAGGCTGCGATCTTCCATGTCTCCGACGGGGCGACATAGGTTACTCTCGCCTTCAGCCAGCCGAACTTCTTCTGCGACATTTCCTCGAGCTTGAAGGCATTGAAGTACTGGCGCGACTGCAGGCTGTAGTCGCCGCGCAGGATGACACGGCCCGCATCGCCGAGGTCGGCCGTGTATTGCGCCCCGAGCACCATCTTGAACTTCGGCGCGCGCGGCAGCGGAAAGTCGTCGAGATTCCGCTGGTTCGGACCCGTGCATCCCGGCTGCGGCGCGGGGAGCGGATACTTGGGATCCGCAAGGCAGGTATCCTTGAACGCGCTGTCGAGATAGGTCGCGCCGAAATCGATTTCGAATTCAGGCGTGAGCAGCGCCTTGCCTTCCACCTCGACCCCCTTGATGACCGACTTCGCGGCATTGCGCAGCACCGTGTTCTGACCTTCGACGTCGAGCACCTGGAGATCGGTATAGTCGTAATAGAAGGCGGAGGCGTTGATCCGCAGCCGCCGGTCGAACAGGTCGCTCTTGATACCGGCCTCGTAGGCCCAGATCTTCTCGGGATCGAACGGCGTGTTCTGATAGCTGCCCGCATTGAAACCGCCGCTCTTGAAGCCGCGCGATGCCGAGGCATAGAGGAACACGTCGTCGGTCGCCTGGAAGTTGAGGCCGATTTTCGGCGTGAAGGCATTGAACGTCTTCGCGTCGAACGGCGCCACGTTGTCGAGGACCGGCGTCAGGAAGTCCACGAAGACGAGGTCGTTGCTGCCGTCGCGCTTCTCCGTGCTGTACCGGCCGCCGAGCACCAGCTTCAACCGGTCCGTCAAGCCGTACTCGGCCTCTCCGAACACGGCGAACGCATCGGTCTTGGTCGCGCCGTTGAGGCGCAGCAGGCAGCACTCCGGATCGTCGGGGAACTCGAACAGGGCGTCGACGTGGTTCAGGAAGTACTCGTTCCGGATATCGTTCTTCTCATGGAAATAGTAGAGACCGAGTATCCAGCTGAAGTTTCCGGTATCGGGAGAAACCAGCTGGAACTCCTGGCTCCATTGCCGGTGGTCTTCCTCCTTCAGCTGCGTGAAGGCGTTCACCGTGGTCAGGTCGGTGTCGTTGAAATTGTACGGGTTGGTCTTCTTGTAGGCCGTCAGCGACGTCAGCGTGTAGTCGCCCAGCTGCAACGTTCCCTTGAGGCTGACACCCCAGATTTCCAGCTTGTTGAAAGGCGTTATGTCGGATGAGACATGGCGTGACCTCGGCGCCGGAAGCGCGCCGCCGTTGTCGGCGAGATAGTCGCGGTAGAACGGATTGTTGGCGGCGCCCGGCCCGTTGTAGAACCACACGATCGCGGAATCGTCGGCCCTGTAATAATCGCCGATCAGGAGGAAATCGAGCGTGTCCGACGCCTTGTAGTCGATCGTCAGCCGCGCGGTGAGGTCGCTCTTGTCCTCGATCCGGTCCTTCGAGCCGCCGGGGCGGGTGACGACGGTGTAGCCGTCGCGGTCTTCGAGCTGGACCGCGGCCCTGACCCGCAGCCTGTCCTCGACGATCGGCCCGCCCGCCGCGGCGAAGACCTGATAGCGGTCGTAATTGCCCACCAGCAGCGATGCGTCCATGCTGAATTCGTCGGTCGGCATCTTCGAGATCACGTTGACCGAGCCGCCGGTGGCGTTCCGCCCGTAGAGCGTGCCCTGCGGCCCGCGCACGGTCTCCACGCGCTCGACATCGAAAAAGCCCGGCACGGCGGCCGAGGACCGGGACAGATACACGCCGTTCACATGAAGCGCCGTCGAACTGTCGGTGCCGCCGATGACGCCGGCATAGCCGATGCCCCGGATGAAGATCTGCGCTTCACCCTGATAGAAGGCGACGTTCATGCTCGGCGACAGCTGGCCGAGCGCCTCGATGTCGGCAATCGAGCGCCGCGCAAGATCGTCGCCGGAAAGCGAGGCCACCGACATGGCGGTCTCCTGAAGGCTCGACTCGCGGCGCTGCGCCGTGATGACGATATCCTCGATACCCACCGTGTCGGCGGCATCAGGCGTCTGCGCGAGGCTTTGCCCGGCGGCAGACAGGGCGCTGCCGGCGAGCAGCGCCGCATACCCGACGGACTTGAGCATGGTTCCAGTCTTCATGGTCTCTCCCCCAACTCTGGTTTTCGGGCAGGTCAGGCCCTTCATTCACCGGCCTTGCCGGTCGACCGTTTCCATAATTCCCGAAAGCGCCCGATACGGATCAGCGGGCGCCTTCGCTCCTCAGCTTCTGAACGAATCCGTAGAACGTGTTGGACGGCGTTCCGCCGTTCGCGAGATAGTCGGCCTTGACGGCGCTCAGCCTGTCCTTCCGCCACGCGCCGTCCGCGGCAATATCGTTCTCCAGCCTGAAGACACGCGCCGCATTGCCGCTGAAAATCGCCTGCTTCACCGGCCCGTCCGCCGCGCCCAGCGGCGCGAAGCCGTGGGCGTTCTGCATGTCGTCCGGAATCTCGATGCGGCGCAGCGCCTCGATCTGCCATTGCGGCGAACCGTACCAGACCGAATCCGTGCCCCAGATGACGCGGTCGGAGCCCATTTTCTGGATGAGCTGGCCGAGGATCGCGGCGGCGAGCCGCGGATGGGTGATGGCGCAGCTGCCGAACGTGGTCCCGAGTTCGGCATAGACATTGTTGACGCCGTATGTCTCGGGAATCTCCGCCAGATCGGTGATCCAGTCGATGCGCTGTTCCTTTTCGAAGCGTTGAAGCTCCGGCTCCGGCGAACTCAGCAGCGGCCGGAAGCCCGAATGGAAGATGACGAACGTCAGCTCCGGCCAGTCCTTCGCGGCCTTGCCGACGTCGTCGACCTTGGCGTGGTGCCAGTGATCGAAAATGTCCTTGTAGTTGTCCGGCAGGAGCCCCTTGTGGACGCAGACCGTGCGGATGCCGGACCGGACCATCTTTTCATAGGCCGGATACATCATCTTCTCGTCGTCCATCCGCCACGGGTACTTGGAATTCACGAACGGATCGCCGAGCGTGTACCCCTTCCAGCCGTCCGGCTTGTGGATCTCGATGGCCTCGTCGATCGCGTCCAGCCAACCGTCCTGCCCCGGCCAGATCACCGAATGGCAGAGCATCCGGCGCGATTCCGAAACGCGGTTGAAGGCATGGCGCGTCGCCGCCAGCGCCGCATTGTCCAGAAACACGTTGTCGCCATGCTCGGCCGGCGCGGCGCTGATCAGGCCGATCTTGGTATCGCTGTCGAAGAAGACTTCCTTGGCGAAGTTGTCGAGCTTGAAGCGATCGTTCGTGATCCCTTCCTTTTCGAGAATCGGATTCCATCTCTTCGCGTATTCGCCGAGCGCAATCAGGGATTCGGAAGGCCTGAAATCGCTGCGGACGAAATGGAGCTGCGAATCGACGATCATCTGGTCGCGGTAGCGGTCGCGCACCTGGAGCGCCTCGCCCAGATCGGCGGCTTCCGCCGTCGAAACATTGAAGAAATCGCCGAACACGCGGTTCATCGCCAGAAACGAGGCCGCCATGCCCGCCGCGCTGACGAGGAAGGAGCGCCGCGGCATATGGTTCTTCGAAGCGAAGGTTTCGCTCAGCGATTCGATTTCCCGCTCGACACGCTTCTGGTCCTCGGTCTGCTCGATCGGCATGAACTCGCCGTTGGTGATCATGCGCGTGGGGATCGGGTATCCGGACGCGACTTCATCCGCACCCACAAGCGCCTTTTTCTGCTTCTCACTGAGCCACATGCCAACGCCTCCATTTCCACGCTTCGGCAGGCCGGCCGACGCACGGCCGACGCTTCCCTCAAGCCTCGCCGGTCGACTTTCCGATGACGAGCTCGCACACCTCGCCCGACGCCTTGATCGCTTCGGGCAATCCGGTGGGGTCGAGCAATCCGCCGAACTTCAGACGATTCTGCGCGTGGGCGAGCTGATGCAGGGCAAAGCCCCGATCGATCGCCTGCTGCATACCTTGCGCGTCCAGCGAGCCGTTGATCGCCTCCTTGGCCATCTTCAGCGCAAAGGCGGGTTTCGCTGCGATCTTCTGCGCCAGTTCCAGCGTCGTCTGCTCTAGCGCGTCCAGCGGCACCACGCGGTTCACCATGCCCCACGCAAGCGCGTCTTCGGCAGTCCACCGGTCCGTCGTGAAGAGCTTTTCCTTGGCCTGCCGCGCGCCCAGTTCCCAGGCGTGGGACAGGTACTCGACACCGCCGATGCCGAACGCGACCACGGGGTCCTGAAAAAACGCGTTCTCCGCCGCGACGATCAGGTCGCAGACCCACGCCAGCATCAGGCCGCCGCCGATGCAGGCGCCGCGCACCTCGGCGATGACCGGCTTGGGGATGGACCGCCAGCGCCTGCACATGTCGAGGAAGGCCTCGCGTTCCCAGCCGTACCAGCCCTCGATGCTGTCGAGATCAATGTCGGCCCACGTCGATGTCAGCGGATAGTCGCGCCCCACGGCATCGAAAGTCTGGTCCTTGAGATCGTGCCCGGTGGAGAAATGCTTTCCGGCGCCGCGGAGGATGATCACCCGAACCGCATTGTCGTGCGCGGCACGCATGAACGCAGCGTTCAGCGCATAGGTCATCGCGACATTCTGGGCATTGCCGGTTTCGGGCCGATTGAGCGTGATGCGCGCGATACCGGCGCTGTCCACGGCATAAACAACGGGAGACGACTCGCTTTGCACCAATATTCCCCTCACCCGGATTGTCTTGATCTTGATATTTTTGATTTATGATTCATAGATCAAAAATAAGCCCGTTGCTACCGAAATTTTCACGCCTTCCACACATCGGAATATTATTGCCGCGGCTCAGCCGACCGCTGGACCGTCCGCCTGTTCGACGATCGCCGGATCGCTGGAAGCGGCCGCGAAAACCGTCTCAACGCCGCCCGGGGATCTCAGGCGCGCGGGTCCGATACAAGCGCGCGCAAACTGTGCGCGGTAAAGCGTTCATAGGCATCGAGGACGCCGGGCGGGATCGGGTGGATCATCCAGTCCTTCACCCCGTAGTTCCGCAGCAGGTTGATCCGCGCGCCGATCAACGCGGTCGCAATCACCTTGAGTTCTTCCAGTTCAAACCCGGCGGCCAGTTCCGGGGCCATGTTCCGTTTCAGCGACTTCGCGTATTTCTCGACCGCGGATTGCTGGTAGAGCATATAGGCTTGCGGCGCGAAGAGTTCGGCCTCGGCCATCACGCGGTACATGTAGGGATGCCGGTTCAGATATTCGAAGTTCGCCAGGAAGCCGCGCCGCTCGGCTTCCACGACGTTCTTGCAGTCGCGAACCGCGTTGCCGATCTCATCGGCCATTTCCGTGCCGAGGGTCGGCAGAATCTGATCGAACAGATCCTGCTGCGAGGAAAAGTGCAGGTAGAAGGCGCCGTGTGCGATGCCGACGCTGAGCGTCAGGCGCGCAATCGAGCAACCGGCGTAGCCGTGCTCGCCGATCAGCTTGCCGGCCGCCTCGATGAGAAGCAGCCGGGTCGCCTGATCCTTCTTGATCCGCGCTTCGCTCTTTCCGCGCCGCGCCGCCGCCTTTGCCACGTCCTTCCGCTCCTTTCCGGACTTGTCCTCACCCCCCGTCGGCAGGGCTTTCAAGCGCCATCTGCCGCAGTACGTTTTTTCTGACCTTACCAGATGGGGTGCGCGGAAAGTCCAGCAAAATTTCCAGCCGCTCGGGCACCTTCTGCGGGGCGAGCCGCTCGGCCAGCAGGAAGTCGGCGAGTTCGCCCAAGGTGAGCGTCCGCCCGTCCTCCGGTATGACAAAGGCGCATACGCCCTCACCCAGCCGGACGTGCGGCATGGCCACGACGGAGGCTTCGGAAACGGCCGGGTGGCGATGAAGATAGTGCTCGATTTCCCTGGCGCTGATGTTCTCGCCGCCGCGGATGATCAGGTCCTTCTTGCGGTCGGTGATCAGGATCGCCCCGTCGTCGCGATAGATGCCGATGTCGCCGGTCAGGAAGAAGCCGTCCGGGGTGAAGCTGCTCTGGTTGTCTTCCTCGCGCAGATAGCCGCGAAACAGCGAGGGGCCGCGCACGGCGATCTCGCCTTCGCTTCCACGCGGAAGGTCCGCGCCGGCGTCATCTAGCACCCGCACCTCGTAGTCGACGACGGCGCCATCCGTCGTCGCGCCTCGGCGTGCCGGGTCGGAGCCCGCAAAGCCGAGCGTGATATAGGGTGCTTCCGTGCTGCCGTAGACGCGGAAGGCAGGCTTCTGTCTGAACGCCGCGTTTGCCGCGTCGATGACCGTCTCCGGCACCGATGCGCCTCCGCAGGCGAAGATCCGCAGACTGGGAAGGTCGGACGCCACCGCCAGCGCCGACGCCGTGAGTTCCTTGAGAAACGGCGTGGCGCCGACCGTCATCGTGGCCTGGTGCTTGTCGATCAGCGTGACCGCGGCGGCTGATTCCCACCGCTCCATCAGCAGGCAGCGGGTTCCCGCCATGAACGGAAGCTCGAGCGCGTTGCTGTAGCCGGTGGCGTGCGTGACCGGAGACGGCATGAACACCACGTCTCCGCCCCGCACGCCCCAGTGGTCCGCGCTCACCGATATGGCGCGCGCGAGCGTGTTGTGGTCGTGCAGAACCGCTTTCGGCAGACCGGTGGTGCCCGATGTATAGAGCAGCAGTTTCGTGGCTCGCGGCGAGACCTCGGGCCAATCGAGGCGGCGCCCGGCGCCCGCCGCCACCAGATCCCCGAAATCCGGCATCCCCGGCGCGCGGCTGCGCACGGTCACGATGTGCAGGTCCGGCAGCGACGCCCTCAACCGCTCCAGCATCTCCGTGTAGGAAAAGCCGCGGAACGTGCCGGGGATGAACAGGATCCGGCTTCGCGAATCCCGCAGCATGAACGACAGGTCGTTGTCGCGGTAGATCGGCACCAGAGGGCAGCACACGAGGCCCAGCCGGCAGGCGGCGAGATTGATGACCGCCGTTTCCGGCCAGTTGGGCAGTTGAAAGCTCAGCACGTCGCCGGGCCTGAGGCCAAGATCGTGGAGGCTCGCCGCCAGCGCCTCGGCATCGGACATCACCGACGCATATGTCCACGGCGCGTCCTCGCCGACGAACACGGCGCCGTCCGGATCGGCGAGCGCGCGGTCGAGCGCGTCCATCGCAACGGTCCGCTCGCGCCAGACGCCAGACGCAGCGTAGCGGTCCACGGCCGGGCGGTTACGCGTCATGCCGGACATCAGCGGTTTCCTGCTCCAATTCATCCATGATCGTGTCGGCCAGGCGATCGAGATGATCGTCGGCGACGCCCCAGCTCTGGGCGAGATACAGCAGGCGCTTGAGATACCGGCCCGCCGCGCATTCCTCGCTCATCCCCATGCCGCCGTGAAGCTGGATCGCGGCCTCTCCGACGAAACGCCCGGCCCGGTCGGCCGTGATCTTCGCGGCCGCGGTCAGCCGGGCCGCGAAGGGTGAACCCGTGTCGATCGCTTCCGCCGCCGTCCTGACGATCGCCGCGGACCGCCGCTCCGCGATCATCATGTCGACCAGCCGGTGCTGGAGGACCTGGAAGTCCGCGAGCGCCCGGCCGAACTGCCGCCGCGACCGGACATGTTCAAGCGTCAGCTCGTTGAGCGCGCGCATCGCCCCGGCCGCCTCGGCCGCGGTCGCCACCGCTGCCGACAGGCCCGCCTTTTCCATCGCCGCAGCCACCGAAGACATGGCGAGCCTGCGATCGCCCGGCACGAACACGCGATCGAATGTCACCGTCGCCGCGTTGCGATCGTCGATCATCGGATAGCTGTGCAGTTCCAGCCCGTCCGACGCCGGATTCACGAGATAGAGGCCATCGTCTCCTCCCACCGACCGCGCGACGACCAGCAGGAGGTTCGCATCCCCGGCGTGCGGAACGCAAAAGCAGCGCCCCGTCAGCCGCACGCCGCCGGCGTCCGGCGATGCCGTCACGGGTTCGCTTCCGGCGCCCGGCGTATCGGCCCCGGACCGGACGAGGCCGGGGACCAGCGAACCGTCGCAAAGTCCGTTCAGCAGCGTCTGCCGTTGGCCCTCGTCGTCCACGTGAAGCGCGAGTTCCGTGCCGACGACGGCCGCGAGGGTGATCGGCGCCTTCAAGAGCGCACCGCCGATGCCGCGCGCGACGATCAGATAGTCGGACAGCCCACCGCCCATGCCGCCATACGCTTCCGGCACCATGATGCCGAGCCAGCCGAGATCGGCATAGGCCTGCCAGCCGCCCGCCGCCGCCGCGCCGGTGTGGTCCGCCGGACTCCGGTCCGCCAGGAAGCGGTCGACCTCGCGCTCGAACAGCCGGGCGATGTCCGGTTCAAGCATCGCCATTACCGGCCGAGCCCGAGCACGGCGCGCGCGATGATGTTGCGCTGGATTTCGTTGCTGCCGCCATAGATGCTGAGCACGCGCGAATAGAGATATTCGCGGACGCTGCCCGCGAACTGCGCAGGCCCGGTCATCGGATCGTCCGCCGAGAGCCCGGAGGTGTCATAGGCCAGCCCGTGACGGCCGAGCACGTCGATCGTCATTCCGTTTATCCTTTGCAGAAGCTCGGAGCCGACGATCTTGAGCATGGAAGCGACGGGGCCGGGGTCGCGGCCGTTCTGCGCCTCGGTCAGCAGATCGAGGCAGGTCGCCTCGAGCGCCAGCGTTTCCGAATAGATCTCCGCGAACTTCAGGCGCCAGTGCCGGTCCCCGGCGAGCGATCCGCTTCCCGAAGGCGTCATGCGGGCAAGGCCGAGCAGCCGCTGCAGCAGCCGCTTCGCCTTGCCAACCTCGGCGGTCAGCAGCCTCTCCCTGTCCAGCAGGAACTTGGCCTGCGTCCAGCCGCGGTTTTCCGCGCCGACGAGGTTGGCGGCGGGCACCTTCACGTCATCGAGGAAAATCTCGTTCACGTGATGATACCGGTCGATGGTCGGAATCGGGCGCACGACGATACCGGGCGTTTCCATGTCGAGCAGCAGGAAGGAGATGCCGTCCTGCGGCTTGCCTTCCGTCGAGGTCCGCGCGAGCAGGAACATCTTGTCGGCCCAGTGCGCGTAGGAGATCCAGATTTTCTGGCCCGTCACGCGATAATGATCGCCGTCGCGCACCGCCCGCGTCGAAAGGCTGGCGAGATCGGACCCCGCGCCCGGTTCCGAATACCCCTGCGCCCACCAGATTTCCGAACGCCGGATCGGCCCCAGATGCGTCCGCTTCTGCGTCTCGTTGCCGAAGGTGTAGATGACGGGCCCCACGTAGGAGATGCCGAAGGGAATCAGCCAGGGTGCGCCGGCCGCGTAAAGCTCTTCCTCGAAGATCCAGCGCTTCAGCGCGCTCCAGCCCAGTCCGCCATGCTCGACGGGCCAGTGGCCGGCGAACCAGCCCTTACGGTCGAGCGTCCGCTGCCACCCGATGTAATCGGCTTTTTCCAGCTTCTGATTGTGTAGCACTTTCGCACGGAGATGTACGGGCAGCTCGTCCGCGCAAAACCGCCGCACCTCGTCCCGAAAGGCCTGCAACTCGGATGAAAGCAGCACACGCTCGCCTTGAATTTGATTATTGATTCATTGATCACTATTCACATCCGGGGCGACGTGATGTCAAGAGATGTCACGCTGGAAACACCCTCGCCGCGAACGGCGCTCAACCCACCCTGCCGGAACCGGCGCCCGATAACCGAAAGACTTATAAGGAAAATATCCGCGCAAGCCCGGAGCGGCATACGACAATGCCCCCCATTTGCTTTCGGACACTCCCCACAACGCGGTATCGCCGCAAGGTGCCGGCCCCGTTATGCGACCCTGCCGGAACCGGCCGCGCACGCGTCGAGAAATGGCCTTGACATCCTCTTCCCCGAGGCACAGATAATGATTTATGATTCAATAATCAAAAAAAAGCGAGGCCGGCCTTCACGCATGTGACGGCCGCACCCTCGACGAAGGGGATCGCGCATGGTTGCAGAAGCGAGACGTCTGGCTGACCTCTGGATTTCCACGGAGATGGAACGGCTGCGGTCCGGAGGCCCGGAAGAACGGGCGCAGGAACTCGCCGATCTCCAGGCCGGGATCGAGCGCCAGCTGCTCGAATTGCCTCCCGAGGAAACCGGCGATCCCCTCCCTCCCATGATTCCGGCCGCATTCAAGGCCCACGATCCCCGGCGCAAGCAGCCCGCGATCGTGATCGTCGGCGCGGGCGTCGGCGGCATCTGCATGGCCGTGCGTTTGCGGCAGGCCGGGTTCACCGACATCACCATCCTCGAAAAGGCGGGCGAGCCGGGCGGCACCTGGCATCACAACCGGTATCCCGGCGTCGCCTGCGACGTCTCGTCCTATTATTACTGCTTCAGCTTCCATCTCAATCCGGGATGGTCGCAGATGTTCGCGCCGGGAGACGAGATTCGCGCCTATCTGCAAGGCGTCGCGGACACCTACGGCATCACGCCGTTGATCCGCTTCGATTCCGAGGTCACGTCCTGCACCTACGAGCAGGATCACTGGCATATCCGCCTGACCGGAGGCCGCGCGCTGGACGCGGACATCCTCATCTCCGCGGTCGGCTTCCTGCACGTCCCGCACCGGCCGGACATACCGGGCCTCGACACGTTTCACGGACAGGCCGTGCACAGCACGCAATGGGACCCCAGTCTCGATCCGAAGGAATTGAAGATCGGCGTCGTCGGCACCGGCTCCAGCGCCGTGCAGATCGTCTCCGCGCTTGCCGGCAAGGCCGAAAGCGTGTCGGTGTTCCAGCGCACCCCGCAATGGGTGTTTCCCTATCCGAACGAGCATTATTCCGAACGGCGCAAGCAGGTTCTGTCGCGCTACCCGGAACTCATGGGCCGATTGTTCGAGTTTTTCGCCGCGTGGTACAATGGCGAATTCGGCACGGCCGTCGTCGGAAATCAGGACGCGCAGGAAGTCTTCCGGTCCGCCTGCGTCGCCAACCTCGAAACGATCAGGGACGAGGAATTGCGCCGCAAGCTGACGCCGGATTATCCCATCATGTGCAAGCGTCTCGTCTTTTCGAGCACCTACTACCGCGACCTGCAGGATCCGTCGGTTCATCTGGTGACGGAACCCGTCGGCAAGGTCGTGCCCGAAGGCATCGTAACGGCGGACGGCGCCCTGCACGAACTCGACGTGCTCGTGCTGGCGACCGGCTTCAAGACCCACGCGTTCTGCCGGCCGCTGAACATCTCGGTGGCGGGCGGGCCGTCCCTCGAGGAAAGCTGGAAAGACGGCGCCGCAAGCTTCGAATCCGTCGCCGTCAGCGGCTTCCCCAACCTGTTCGTGCTGGGCGGACCCTATTCGACGGTCGGGAATCTCTCGACGATGAGCTGCACCGAATTGCAGACTGCTTACATCATGCGCCTGATCAACGCGCTGGAAGACAGCGGCGCCGATGCCGTCGTGCCGCGCGCCGAGGCCCAGCAGCGGTTCGTCGCCGAAATGCAGAGCCACGCGCGGGACACGATCTGGCTCTCGGGCTGCAAGAGCTGGTATCTCGATGCGAACGGCACGGTCACGATCTGGACGCGGACGCCGCAGGAATTCCGGGAACGGATGCTGCGCGGGCCGGACCTCGCCGATTTCGCGTTCCTCCCGTCCTGCGCGTGAGCGGGACATGAAACCACTCTGCCATGTTCGTGCAGGCTGCCGCGCCCATCCCCGAAAAGGAGGCATCGCCATCCCCGAACAGGCGATAGCCCGGGCGTCGGGCACGTCCTATCCGTCAACACTTCACGTCGTGGATGAAAGACTATGGGAAAAGACTCTGTAGCGTGGCTGCTGCTCGGCGCAGCGTTCATCGGCCTCAGCGCGCCGGCCTCGGCAAAGTTCGTCGGGCGCGTGATCGGCCTGCACGACGGGCAGCCGGTGCTGCAGGCGATGGTGACGCTCTCCATGCCTTCCGGCACGGCGGGACCCGCCGCCATAACCGTGTTCACGGACGACGAAGGGCGCTTCACCTTCGAGGATGCGAAGGCCGCGCCCGCTCCCGGCGCCGGATTGGCCGCCGACAAGCTCGGTTTCCGGCAGGTGAAGGGCGCATCGGGCGCGCAAGCGGGCGGGGAAACCACGCTGTTCCTCGAACCCACGGCCAATATTGCCTCTCAGGCCCCGGCTTCCGCGTGGTTTGCGCGCGCTCCGGCCGGCACTGGCCGGAACGTCACCATCGCCAGTTGCTCGAGCTGCCACCAGACCGGCAGCCCGAAGATGCGCGACTACGCGGCGAAGATCGACGCCGTCCGCGGCGGCCCGGACGGAGACCGCCGCGCGCTCGAAGAGTGGCGAAAGGTCGTCCGCCACGAGGCATGGCGCACCATCGTCAAGTACATGCGGACCCAGCACTACTCGGTTCTCCCCATCGAAAGCGCTATGAACCTCAACGCCATCGACTGGCCCACCGCGATCGACGCCAATCTGAATTTCTTCACTGAGAATCAGGGCGAAACCATAGCGCAGTATCTTGCCGGGAATTTCCACGGCGCGATGGACCAGCTTTCGGTCGACGACTATTCTCTCGGCGCGCCGCTCGGCGTGACGGCCAGAACAACCATCAGGGAATATCCGTTTCCGGACGACGCGCTCGTGCGCGAGCTCGTGCCGTCGCCCGCCGATCCGTTCCTGTGGGGCGCCGACGTCAGGCGCAACCTGCTGGCGAGGCTGGATCCCAGGACCGGCGTGACCAAATGGTATCCCGTCGACTTCAAGGGATCGACCGGACCGCACACGATCGTGCCGGACGATACCGGCCATCTCTGGATTTCGATGGTGGACAACGACCAGTTCGGCCGCTTCGATCCGAAGACCGAAAGCTGGAAGCTGTGGACCCTGCGGCCCGGGAACCTGCCGACGGACCCGTCGCTCGCGGGCGCGGCGATCGTGCACGACATGTCGATCGATTCGCGCGGGCATCTGGCGCGCGATCAGGCCGGGCGCATCTGGGTCACGCTTGTCGGCACGAACCAGATGGGGTCGCTGCACCCGGATTCCGGCGAGGTCTCGTTTTATGATACCAACACCATCAATGGCCTCAGCCCGATCAACCACCTGATCTATTCGACCGTCCTGTCGGAGGATGGCCGCTACGCATGGTATTCGCAGGTCAACGGCCATGTCGGCTGCTTCGACACGCAGACGAACACGGTCACGAAGCTGGTCGAGTTCACGGAAGGCACCGGTCCGCGCCGGATGATGCGGGACAACGCGGGGCGCCTGTGGGTCGCCCTGTTCGGCACCGGTCAGGTGGCGAGCATCGACATGCGCGCGGGCCGCGTGCTTCGCACCTACGATCTGCCCGACCGCGCCAGCGCGCCCTATGCCGTCACATGGGACGAACGCCGCAAGACGGTCTGGGTCGCAACGGCCAACAGCGACTCCATCTACCGGCTCGATCCCGACAGCGGCGACGTGACCGTCTATCCGCTGCCGCGCAAGATGGCGTTCCTGCGCCAGATCGCCGTGCATCCGCACACCGGGCAGCTCGTCGCCACCTACGGCAACTATCCGGCCGGGTCCGGCCCCTCGATGGGTCTTCTCATCGACGTCGGCGACTGATCGAAAAGGAAGCACCGATGCATTTCCTGTTCCCGGCCATCCTCTTCGCCGGTGCGGCCGCCGCCGGAAACCCGGCCGCGGAGGGCGCGCTCTGGACGCGGGAAGAGGCGAGGATCGTGTTCAACGATTTCGGCTGCAACGGCTGCCATGACATCGAGGAGACCCGCATCGGTCCCGCCTTCCGCGATGTCGCCGCTGTCTATGAAGGCGCGGACGCCGTTGCGGTCGAACGCCTCAGGCTCAAGATCCAGCGCGGCGGCGCCGGGACGTGGGGGCAGGTCCCGATGGTTGCCTACCCGCGCATGTCCGATGAGCAGGCCCGCAAGATCGCGGTCTGGATACTCGCGCAGCAAGATTCCGGCGCATCCGGGGACGATCGCTCCAAATAGCTGTCCTCGCCACCATTTCGCGTGATGGAAACCGGCACCGGTTGGCTCCAATTGCATGGGCATGGTCCCTCCGGAGCCCGGTAATGACGTACAAGGTTGAAGTTCGCTATTCAGACGGCGCGAGCCGCACGCTGGCGGTTGGGCCTGCGCAGACGATTCTCGATGCAGCGGAGGAGGCAGGCGTTCCGATCGTGCACGCCTGCGAGGCCGGCGTGTGCGGCACCTGTGTGGGCAAGTGCCTGTCGGGTCAATATGAGCAGGGCTATTCGATCGGGCTGAGCCAACCTGAGAAGGACATAGGCCGTATCCTCGCGTGCCAGACCCGCGCCGCGTCCGATTGCGTCATCGCATTCGACTATCCTCTGGCCGATAACGCCGCGCGCGTCCTCTCCGGCACATGCGCCGTGACCGCGGTCCGCAGGCTCTCCGACAACGTCGTCCTGCTCACCCTCGACATCTCCGCGTTCGACGGCCCGTTCGCGGCACAGCCGGGGCAATTCGCCCAGCTCAAGGTCCCCGGGACTTCGGAATGGCGCAGCTATTCCTTCACCGATGTGGATTTCGCGGGCGGCGAAGCCGAATTCCTGATCCGCCTGCAACCCGGCGGCGTGATGTCCGCCTATCTGGAGCGCGCGCGTCCCGGCGATCTTGTGGAGATGCGCGGCCCCAAGGGCGGTTTCTGGCTGCGCGACGTGAAGCGGCCGATCGTTCTGGTGGCGGGCGGCACCGGCCTCTCCGCCGTGCTGGCGATGGCCGGGCAGCTCGTCGCCGGGCAGGTCTCCGTGCCGGTCACGCTGTACTACGGCGTCAATGAAGCGCCCGATCTCGTGTTGACCGACCGGCTCGAGCGGCTGGCGACGGCAAACAGCAATTTCCGGTGGAAGACGATCGTCTCGACACCCTCGTCCGGCTGGACCGGGGCGACCGGGCTCGTGACGGACCTGTTCGACGCGGACGACTTCAACGGCGGCAACGCCGACGTCTACCTGTGCGGCCCGGCGCCGATGGTGGAAGCCGCTCGCGACTGGATCGAGACCCGCAAGCTCGCCGCGGCGAATCTCTATTTCGAGAAGTTCCTGCCCAGCGCCCGCAGACAAGACGCCGAGGACGCGAAAACGCCGCTTGCCATCCCCCGCCCGGAAGAGCTGCGAACGGCGGGCCGGGGAACGGCCCTCGTCATCGGCGGCTCGATTGCCGGCATCGTCACCGCGAAGGCGCTTTCGGAGCACTATGAGAAGGTGATCGTCCTCGAAAAGGACCAGACCCACCGGCGAACCGAGGGGCGCCCCGGCGCGGCGCAGGGCTGGCATCTGCACCACCTGCTGATCGCCGGCCAGCGGGAGGCCGAAGCGGTGTTCCCTGGCATCATCGACGACATGGTCGCGGCGGGCGCGTTCCGCGTCGACATGGGCGAGCAATACCGCATCCTGCTTGCAGGCTCCTGGAAGAAGGTCGTCAGAAGCGGCATCGACATCGTCTGCGCCGGCCGGCCGCTTCTCGAATGGTGCCTGCGGCGGCGGCTCGATGACGAGCCCGCCATCGACTACCGCTACGAGCAGGCGGTCCGCGATCTGGTGTTCGATCCCGATTCCGGTTCCGTGCTCGGCGCGGTGACGGAATCCGGCGAGGTCGTCGCGGCCGAGCTCGTCGTCGACGCGGCAGGCAAGAACACGCCGGTTCCGGACATACTTTCAAGGCACGGCTTCCCCGTTCCGGAACTGGAAGAGGACCATATCAGCTGCTTCTATTCCACGATGTACCACCGCGTTCCCGCCGACCGCGTCTGGAACGACAAGGTGATGGTTCTCAGCTACTGCTACCGCCCGCACCAGAAATACTACGGCTGCCAATACTACACCGACAGCAGCAGGACCGTCATGGCGACCACGCTCGTCGGCTACGACTGCTATGACCCGCCCCGCAACGCGCAGGAGTTCCGGGCCTTCGCGGACCGTATGCCGACGCCGGTCATGGGCGAGGAGCTCGATCACTACGAGCCGTGCTCGCCGGTCTACAACTTCCGCTATCCGACGATGCAGCGCTACCATTACGAGCGGCTCGGCCGCGTGCCCGGCGGGCTGATCGCCGTCGGCGACTCGCTGTCGAGTGCCGATCCGATTTCCGGCGCCGGCATGACCAAGGCGCTGCTCGAGATCGGCAGGCTCCGCGAGGCCCTGCGAACATCCGATCTGCGCGCCCCCGAAGCGGTCAGGGCCTATTATCAGGACGTCTCGGGCCTTGAAGACCTCGTCTGGGCGGTGATCCGCGAGCAGAACCTGCGCTTCCCGTGGATCAAGGACGTGGAGAAGAAGCGCCCGCCGTTCGCGAAGCTGCAGAACTGGTACATCGACCGCGTCATGGAGCTGATGCACGACGCGCCGGACGTCTACCGTCTCTATCTCTCCGTCACCCATTTCGTCTCGCCGCCGGGCGTGCTGATGCGGCCGACGGTCGTGGCGCGGGCGATCGGGAAGTGGCTCTTCACGAAACTCACGTTCCGGAAAAGCCTTATCGAAAGGAACTTCGGCAAGGCGCCCGTCGCCTGACGCGGCCGCCCGTCCGATTGCAGGGGAGAGGAAAAGAATGGGTACGTGGAAACACGGCTTTGTCGATGCCGGGGGCGTCCGCCTCCACACCGTGGAAATGGGCGAGGGTCCGCTCGTCATCCTCGTCCACGGGTTTCCGGAGCTCTGGTATTCGTGGCGCTACCAGATCCCGGTGATCGCCGAGCAGGGCTACCGCGTCGTCGCGATCGACCAGCGCGGCTACGGGCAATCCTCCAAGTTCTGGCAGACGGACTGCTATCGCCTGCGCCATCTGGTCGCGGATCTCGTCGGGCTGGTCCGCGCGCTCGGTGAGAAGACCGCGATTCTCATCGGCCACGACTGGGGCGCGCCGGTCGTCTGGACGGCAGCGTGGCAGCATCCGGAAATCTTCACGGGCGTGCTCGGCATGAGCGTGCCGTTTTCCGGCCGGGGCCAGATCGCGCTGCCGGGAAACCCGTTCGGCGAGCTGCCGCCGCACGAAATCCACCGCCGCATCTCGGGCCCCGATCTCGACTTCTATCAGGTGTATTTCAGCGGCCTTTCGGACATCATAGACGAGATCGAGGCCGATGTGTCCGGCTGGGTCCGCGACCTCACCTGGAGCGTTTCCGGCGACGCCATGATCGAGGCCGGCTTCTCCCTCGAAGGCGCCGACCCCGTTGAACTGATCCGCGCCGGGGCGCTGTGCCTGCCGCGCGGCGCCCGCCTGCGCGACCGTTTCGCGACTCCCGCCGCGATGCCGCACTGGTTCACCGAGGACGACCTCGCGGTCTTGTCCGTCGTCAGAACATTTGGCGCAACTCGCGGCGTAAATTAGCGGAGCGCGGGCCTCGTCTGGGGGCTGATATTAGGCGGCGAGCTTGCGGTGCAGCAAGCGCCGATGTTCGATGGTCTGTCGTTTGATCCTTTCGCGCTGTTTGATGATGGCAGGTGCCCTGCCGAAGTAGGCGTCGGCTGGCGTCACGTTGCCGAGGCTTTCATGGTATCGGCGGTGATTATAGTGGTCGATGAAGGCCTCGATCTGGGCCTCCAGATCGCCGGGCAGGAAGTAATTTTCCAACAGGATGCGGTTCTTGAGGGTCTGGTGCCAGCGTTCGATCTTGCCCTGGGTCTGAGGATGCATCGGGGCACCGCGGACATGGCTCATGCCGTTGGCGCCGATCCATTCGGCCAGCTCTTCAGCGATATAACTGGGACCATTATCGCTGAGCAGCTTCGGTTTTTGCACGACCCTGGCCGAAGAACAACCCGAGGCTTCGAGCGCCAGCTCCAGCGTGTCGGTGACGTCCTCGGCACGCATGGTGGTGCACAGCTTCCAAGCGATGACGTAACGGGAGAAGTCGTCGAGCACGGTCGACAGATACACCCAGCCCCACCCGATGATCTTGAAGTAGGTGAAGTCGGTCTGCCACATCTCGTTCGGCCGTGTCGTCTTCGTGTGGAACGCATCGGCCGCCTTGATCACGATGAAGGCCGGGCTGGTGATCAGGTCATGGGCCTTCAACAGACGGTAGACCGTGGCTTCCGACACGAAGTAGCGCTTCTCGTCGGTGAAGCGCACCGCGAGCTCGCGGGGTGACAGATCGGTTGTATCCAACGCCATGTCGATGATTTGCTGCTGGATATCATCGCCGATGCGGTTCCACACTCGGCTTGGAGCCGATGGCCGATCCTCCAGTGCCTCCGGGCCGCCCTCGAGGTAACGGTCGTACCAGCGGTAGAAGGTTCTGCGCGGGATACCGAGCTGGTCCAGCGTGCGTTTAGCCGGCAGGTGCGATTGCTCGACGATCCTGAGGATCTCCAGCTTCTCGGATGCGGGATACCTCATTCGCCGCCTTCCCCATCCGCGATCATGCTTTTTTTGAGCAGACGGTTCTCCAGCGTCAGATCGGCGACGCATTCCTTCAGCGCACGGGCTTCGCGGCGCAGGTCATGCACCTCGCCGGTGGTCGCGGCACGGGCGGTGTCGCCCGCCAAGCGCCGCTTGCCCGCTTCCATGAACTCCTTCGACCAGGTATAGTACAGGCTCTGCGCTATGCCTTCCTTGCGGCACAGCTCGGCGATGCTGTCCTCGCCGCGCAGCCCTTCCAGTACGATCCGGATCTTGTCCTCTGCTGAGAAGTGCCGGCGTGTCGCGCGCCGGATATCCTTCACCACCCGTTCCGCAGGGGCTTGGCCGATTTTTTCAAGGAGGATTTGGGCTTCATCTTCGTTCCTTCGTCACTACGACGAAGCCCAAATCCTCCTTACTTCACAACCTCAAATCTGTGCCATTGGTGCTGACGGCGGACAATGCTACCATCTTCTCGGCGCTGCTCGACGCAGCAGCACGACCAGAGAGGCTTGGGTCATTATAGTATGTTAGTATAGACATATACTATTAAGAGTCGCTAAGGAGGTCGTGAAGGCGCTCCGCGTCCGGCAGTTGGCGAGAAACCGAACATGGACAACGAATCGAAAACCGAACCTCTGCCGCTCGCAGGAATTCGGGTCCTCGATCTCGGCACCTTCATCGCCGCCCCTTATGCCGCAACAATCCTTGGCGAGTTCGGCGCCGAGGTCATCAAGATCGAGAAGCCCGGTGCGGGCGATCCGCTGCGGCAGTTCGGCACTCCGTCTGCGCCCGGAGCAACGCTTTGCTGGCTGAGCGAGGCGCGGAACAAACATTCGATCACACTCAACCTTGCGCACAAAAAGGGGGCCGCGCTGCTGCGGCAGCTCGTGCGCTCGGCCGACGTGGTGTGCGAGAATTTTCGTCCCGGCACACTTGAGGGCTGGGGTGTGGGCTTCGAGGCGCTGCTGCAGGAGAACCCCCGACTCATCATGTTGCGCGTGTCGGGCTACGGTCAGGATGGACCGTTGCGCGACAAGCCCGGGTTCGCCCGTATCGCCCACGCCTTCGGTGGCCTGACGCATCTGACCGGGATACCGGACGGGCCGCCGCTGACCCCTGGCTCGACCTCGCTGGCCGACTATATATCGGGCCTCTACGGCGCGATCGGCGTGCTGATCGCGCTGCAGGCGCGCGACAAGGTCGGCGGCCAGTACATCGATCTGGCGCTCTACGAGTCCATCTTCCGCATGCTCGACGACATCGCCCCGACCTACGCGCGAACCGGCGCCGTTCGTGGGCGGCTCGGCGTCGGCACGATCAACGCCTGCCCGCATGGACACTTCATCTGCGGCGACGGCATATGGATCGCCCTCGCCTGCTCCAGCGACAAGATGTTTGCGCGGTTCGCGCGCATGATCGGCAAACCCGGGCTGGCGGCTGTAGACCGCTATGCCGCAACCCGGCAACGCCTGGACGATGCCGCGTACATCAACGGCGTCGTCGAAGCTTGGCTGTCGGGCCTTAGCGCCCGCGAGGCCGTGGCCGCGTGCGATCGCGCCGGCGTGCCATGCGCCGAGATCCAGACGATCGCGGACATATTCGCAAGCGAACAGTTCGCCGCCCGCAAAAATCTCGTCGAGATGATGGACGCCGACCAGCAAAGCTGTGTCGTCCCCAACGTCATTCCTCGGCTTTCGCTGACCCCCGGAAGCGTACGGCACCTGGGCCCAGCGCTCGGCGATGCCAACAGCACGGTCTTCCACGACCTTCTGGGACTTTCGGGCACCGAGATCGCCGAAATGCGGCGCGAAGGCGTGATCTAGGACCGCACGAAGACAGCTACGCAGGTCAGCCGGATCACGAGCGTGCGGTGTATACCTTGATACGAAACCGGAAGCAGCTAGGATACCAGGAATTTAGCCAAGCAGGACGAAAACGTGCGAACGGTTCCTTTCTATCGCCAGGTCGCAGATACGATCAAAGCCCGGATCATCGACGGGCAGTACCCGGTCGGTGAGTGCCTCCCGGCTTCGATAAAGCTCGAAAAGGCCTTCGATGTCAGCAACATCACAATGCGCAAGGCGCTCACCCTGCTGAAAGACGAGGGATGGCTGAAGACGCAGAGGGGCGTCGGCACCATCGTCGTGCGCGCCGCCGACGACGACGTCATCAACATCAAACAGTCGGGCCGCTTCAACGACTGGCTGAACTGGGCGTCCGGCAAGGCGCAGAACGTCGACCAGGCGGTGCTCGACATCGACGACGATCGGGGGCCCATCCATGTCCGCAACCTGCTGAGCGTGCCGGAGAACGAGAACCTCTGGAGAATGCGCCGGCTCCGCTCGCGCCACGGGGAACCGATCTCGTATCACGTCAGCTACGGCACCCGGGAATCAAAAAGCCTGATGAAGAAGAAAGATTTCAAGGGCACCGGCAGCCTCATCGAAATGCTGCAGAAGAGATTTCCCCGCAAGATCATCCGCATCGAACAGCATCTCGAAGCCACCATCGCCGATATGGATATCGCGAAGATTCTGCACATCCAGTTCGGCGACCCGATTTTCTTCATGGAGCATCTCTATATCGATGCGCTGGAGAAGATCGTTGCCGTCACGCACCTGTTCATGCGGGCCGACCGCTATCGATACAGCATCTCCATCGACCTCGAATCCATCGGTGACAAGAACCTTCCGTCGCTGACCTGACATGGGTGTGAACATGCGGATGCGCCACACAACGCTCATTGCGCAAGGTTTAATCGTATGTTAGTATACTGTTATATTTAAATTTATGTTGCCTGTTAGAAAAACAAGGGGTTTTTGCCTCCAAAGCTGCAGTGGAAACCCGATGAGCAACTTTTCCGACTCCATCATCGCGCGCGATATTGCGCATGTCCTGCACCCCACCACGAACCTTGCCGAGCACAGGGAGAAGGGAGCGCTCGTCATCGAACGCGGCGAAGGCATCAACGTCTACGACGTTAACGGCAAGTCCTACATAGAGGGAATGGCCGGGCTGTGGTGCACGAGCTTCGGGTTCAGCGAAGGGGAACTCGTCGAGGCGGCCGTCGCGCAGATGAGGAAGCTGCCCTTCTATCACGGGTTCGGCAACAAGGCGGTGCTACCGACCATCGACCTTGCCGAGCGCCTGAAGGCGATGGCGCCGTTCGATGCCTCCAAGGTGTTCTTCACCAACTCCGGCTCCGAAGCCAACGACACCCAGATGAAGATGATCTGGTACTACAACAATGCCATCGGCCGTCCGCGCAAGAAGAAGATCATCGCGCGCTGGGGCGGCTACCATGGCGTCACCATAGCCACCGCGTGCCTCACCGGCCTGCCCGCCTTCCGGAACGGCTTTGATATGCCGCTCGACATGATCCGCCACGTCTCCTGCCCACACTATTACCGCGACGCCGAACCTGGCGAGAGCGAGGAGGCGTTCGCAGACCGGCTGGCAGCGGAACTGGAAGCATTGATCGAACGGGAGGGCCCCGACACCATCGCGGCCTTCATCGCCGAGCCGGTGATGGCCGGCGGCGGCGTCATTCCGCCGCCCCGCACCTATTTCGAGAAGATCCAGGCGATCCTGAGGAAGCACGACATCCTCTGCATCGCCGACGAGGTGGTATGCGGCTTCGGGCGGACGGGCTCCATGTTCGGCAGCGAAAGCGTCGGCATGATGCCGGACACGATGACCGTCGCCAAGCAGCTGTCCTCCGCCTACCTGCCGATTGCTGCTGTGCTCATCCCCGAATGGATGTACGAGGTGCTCGTCGACCAGAGCCGCGACAAGGGCGTGTTCGGGCACGGCATCACCTATGGCGGCCACCCGGTGAGCGCCGCTGTCGCGCTGCGCGCGCTCGAGCTGTTCGAGGAGCGCGACATGCTGGCGCAGGTGCGGCGGGTGACGCCGCATTTCCAGGATCGGTTGCGCGCTTTCCTCGATCATCCGCTCGTCGGCGACACACGCGGCATGGGACTGATCGGCGCGGTGGAACTCGTCGCCGACAAGGCGCAGCGGCGCCCGTTTGAACCCAGCGCCGGGATCGGCGCCTATTGCGGCGAACGCTGCATCGAGCACGGCCTCATCCACCGTTTCACGGGCAACGCTGCCTTGTTCTGCCCGCCGCTCATCATCACCGAAGACGAGATCGACGAGATGTTTGTGCGCTTCGGCCGCGCGCTCGACGATACGCTGGTGTGGGCGCGCCGGACGGGAAAGGTGAGTTGACCATGGAATACCGGATGCTGATCGGCGGAGAGGCCGTCGCCGCGAAAAGCGGGGAGACATTCGAGAGCGTCAATCCGTATGACCAGCAGCCGTGGGCGCGGGTACCGCGCGCCGGACCCGAGGATGTCGACACCGCCGTCGCCGCCGCACGCGAGGCCTTCACCACCGGACCGTGGCCGCGCCTGACGCCGACCGAACGTGGGCGCCTGCTGCGGAACCTTGGAGATCTCGTCGCCAGCCACGCGGAGGAGCTGGCCACGCTCGAAACCCGCGACAACGGCAAACTCTATTCGGAGATGCTGACGCAACTCCGCTACATCCCGCAGTGGTATTACTATTTCGGCGGGCTCGCCGACAAGATCGAGGGCATGGTGCATCCGGTCGACAAGCCGGACATATTCAATTTCTCGCACCACGAGCCTTACGGCGTAGTGGCGGCGATCACTGCGTGGAACTCGCCGCTGCTGCTCGCGGCCTACAAGCTGGCGCCCGCCCTGGCCGCGGGCAATACCGTCGTTCTGAAACCGTCCGAACATGCGTCGTGCTCAACGCTGCGGTTTGCCGAGCTGTTCGCGCTGGCCGGCTTCCCGCCTGGTGTTGTCAATGTCATCAGCGGCTTCGGCCCCGAGATCGGCGATGCGCTGACGGGACATCCCGACGTCGCCAAGATCACCTTCACGGGCAGCGCGACGACGGGCCGGCGCATCAACGCGGTCGCCGGGCAGGATTTCAAGAGCGTCACGCTCGAACTGGGCGGCAAGTCGCCCAACATCGTGTTCGCGGACGCCGATCTCGACAACGCCGCGAACGGGGCGATCGCCGGCATCCTCGCCGCCAGCGGTCAAACCTGCGTCGCGGGATCGCGGCTGCTTGTCGAGGATTCGATCCACGACGCGTTCCTTGAGCGGGTGGTGGCGATCGCGCGGACGGCGCGCTCGGGCGATCCGATGGACCCAGCGACCAATATCGGCCCGGTGGCGACGAAGGCACAGTACGACAAGATTCGCGGCTATCTGGAGATCGCCGAAGCCGAAGGCGCCGAGCGCGTACTTGGCGGCACGCCCGATCCCGATCCCGCGATCGGCAAGGGCTGGTTCATCGAACCGACGATCTACGCCAACGTCACCAACGCCATGCGGATCGCGCGCGAGGAGGTTTTCGGCCCGGTCCTCTCCGTCATCCGTTTTCGGGACGAGGACGAGGCCGTGCACATCGCCAACGACACGCGCTACGGGCTTGCCGCCGGCATCTGGAGCCAGAACCTGAAGCGCTGCATCGAACTGCCGAAGCGATTGCGGGCGGGCACGGTGTGGGTGAACACCTACCGCGCGGTCAGCTACATGACGCCCTTCGGCGGCTTCAAGGCGAGCGGAACCGGCAAGGAAAACGGCATCGAGGCGATCCGGCAGTATCTGCAGCTGAAAAGCGTCTGGTTGTCCACCGCCGACAGTTTCTCCAACCCCTTCACGATCCGCTGACGGAGATAGAAATGGCTACCCGTCTCCAGAGGTCGGTCCTCGCCGTTCCCGCGACTTCACCGCGCTTCTTCCGCCGCGCCGCCGAGGGCGACGCCGACACGATCTTCCTCGACCTCGAGGACGCCGTGACGCCGCACCGGAAAACCGAAGCGCGCGGCCTCGCCATCGAGGCGATCAACAGCATCGACTGGCGGGACAAGGGCCTTGCCGTCCGCGTCAACGAGATCGGCTCGGCATGGGGCTACCGCGACATCATCGACGTGGTGGAGAGTTGCCCGAGGCTCGACGCAGTGTTGGTTCCCAAGGTCGCCGACGCAGGCGACATCCGTTTCGTCGAACGGCTGCTGGAGGGTATCGAGGCGAGCCTCGGGCGCGAAAAGCGTGTCGCCATCGAGGCGCTCATCGAAACGCCAACCGGACTCTCCAACGTCGATGCTATTGCCGCCGCCTCGCCGCGGCTGGAGAGCCTGTGCTTCGGCGTCGGGGACTACTCGGTGGCCATGCAGGTGCCGCAAACCGACTACGGGACGCCTGACCCGGCATACGGCGTGCTTGGCAGTGCGGCAGGAGACGAGCGGCCCTATCACTGGAATGACCAGTGGCACTACCCACTCGCGCGGATCGGCAATGCTTGCCGCGCGAACGGACTGCGGCCCATCGACGGCCCGTTCACCAATTTCAGCGACGCCGAAGGTTATCGGGCCTGTGCCCGCAGGGCGCGCGCGCTCGGCTTCGAGGGCAAATGGGCGATCCACCCCGACCAGATCGAGCACGCAAACCATGTGTTTTCGCCCAGCAACGCCGAGATAGCCTGGGCACGTCGTATCGAGGACGCCATGGGAGAGGCGCTTGCAGGCGGTGCGGGTGCGGTGCAACTGGACGGCAAAATGATCGACCTGGCCCACATCAAGCAAGCCAGGTCGCTCCTGCACAAAACTCAATCCATCGAACGGCGGCGCGCGGCGAGTTGAGCATTGCCGGACGCCGCGGACCTCCGCCGGCGCGATCACTCCTTGGGTTGAAGCCCGAGAGCCACGCGTTCGATGCGATCGGCGACCTTGCCGGCGCCGACACCCTTTCCGATACCGTTGGCGATGACGGAGACGGTGAGACGGTCCTTCGGGAATTCGTTCAGCGAGGAACTGAATCCGAAGATGCCGCCGCCGTGGCCGATGCGCTGGTGCCCGTCCACGTCCGCGATGAACAGCGCATAGCCATATTCGAACGGGCCGAAGCCTTCCATCTTGGGCATCACCGTGCCGCTGTTCTGCCCGTTGCTCAGCTTGCCCGGCGCGATCATCGCCTTGAACGATGCGGGTTTCAGAAGCTTGCCGCCGAACAATGCGACATTCCAGCGCGCGAGGTCGCTCGCCGACGACCGCATGGCGCCCGCCGCGCCCGGTATGGTCATCGAGATGAACGCGGCGTTCCTGAACTGGTTGGGGCCGGCCGCGTCATAGCCCGCGGCACGGCCCGGCACGATCGCGCCTTCGTCGTCGAGCGCGGTGTGCTTCATGCCGAGCGGACCGAAGAAGCGGTCCTGAAGGACGGTGGCGAGCGATTTTCCCTCCACCTTCTCGATCACGCCGCCGAGGATGAAATAAGCCGTGTTGCTGTAATACCAGCCCGTGCCCGGCTCGAAGTCCTGCGTCTTGGGCATCTTCGCGAAATGCGCGACCCATTCGTCCGTTGTGCGCTTCAGCGGGGCTTCCTCGGGAAAGCTCGGGTCGTCGGTGTAGCTGTGGATGCCGGAGGTGTGATGCAGCATCTGCTTCAGCGTGACATCGGCGGCACGCGGGAAATCCGGATAGTATTTGGAGAGCTTGTCGTCGAGCGAGAGCTTGCCTTCCTCCTCGAGCTTCAGAAGCGCGACTGCCGTGAACTGCTTGGTGACGGAACCGATGCGGAAGACGCTGTCGTTGTTCACCGGGGCATTCAGCTCGAGATCGGCGGACCCATATCCCTTCACCAACACGGGGGCGCCATCCTTGTAGACCGCGACCTGAAGACCGGGGCTTTCGCCGGCGGCAATCGCGTCCTGGGCGACCTTGTCGATGGCGGCCGCGAGTTCGCCGTTGTCCGCCGCAAACGCGGTTCCGCAAAGCAGCACGCTGAACACCGCGCCTGCCGCCATATTCCGCACCGATACGATCATGTCAGACCTCCCACGTTGCACTTGAATCCCGGTCACGCCGCCGCAACGGCGGCCTGAAACGGTCCTGAAAGCATCTCGTCCACGACAGCCTCGATACCGAAGCGCAGCGGATCGAAGACAGGCAACCCGGTGCGCGCGTGCGCGTCTTCGAGCGCGCGCCGCGCCGTATCCTCATCGAGTGCCGACGTGTTCAAGCTGACGCCGACGAAGCGTGCCGCCGGATTCGTGCGCTGCGCGTGCGGCAGGTAGGCGGCGATCGCGGCTTCGAGCGTGGGCAGCGGATAGTCCGGGAAGAAGCTCGTCACGCTGCGGGCCGGATCGTGGCAGAGCACGAGGGCATCCGGCTGGCTTCCATGCAGCAGCCCGAGCGTCACGCCGGCGTAGGCCGGGTGGAAAAGCGCGCCCTGCCCTTCGATCACGTCCCAGTGATCGGGCGCAGCGTCGGGAGACAGGGTTTCGGCCGCGCCGGCGATGAAATCCGCAACGACGGCATCAATGGCGATGCCGCCGCCGGCGATCATGATGCCCGTCTGCCCCGTCGCGCGGAACGTCGCATCAATGCCGCGCTCGCGCATCGCCTTCGTCAGCGCGAGCGCCGTGTACTTCTTGCCGAGCGCGCAGTCCGTGCCGACCATCAGCAGGCGGCGTCCCGTGCGCTTGCGCCCGGTCGCCACCGGGAAGACCGTGTCGCTGTGACGCACGTTGTGGAGTGTGCGCCCCAGCCGCGCCGCGGCCTCGGCGAGCGCCGGAAACGCCTCCAGCCGGACGTGCAGGCCGCTCACGATGTCGAGCCCCGCCTCGAGCGCCGCCAGCAGGATGGTTTGCCATGCCTCGGGCAATTGTCCGCCGACCGGCGCGACCCCGATCAGCAGCGACCGCGCGCCCCGCGCCGCCGCCTCCGAAGGCGTCAGGTCGGGGAGCCCGATGTCGATCGTGGACGGCGTCAGCCGCAACTGACCGACGCAATCCTCGCGCGCCCAGTCCCGCACGCCGAGCGCCGTCTTGGCGAGCGCCGGGTTTTCAGCGTCCGCCAGGAACAGCAGATAGGGCTTTGCGATATCAGTCACCCGGAAGACCTTTGTCCGAAGGCGCAGAGGAACCGGCTTCAGTATCTGAAGCCGAGCCGCATCCCGAGCGTCCGAGGCTGGATGATGACACCCTTGCCGAGGAAACCCATGCCGCCGCCGCTCGAATAGTTGGTGAGTCCCTGCGAGTCGTTCAGGTTCTTGGCGAAAGCCTCGACCGAGATCTGCCCGAACCGCGCGGCAAGCCGCAGGTCGAGCGTGTTGTAGTCCGGGATCCGGACGTGGTTCGCGGTCGCGGGCGAGGTCGAGAAGTCGCTGTACCGGGCGCCGACATAGGCCCACGTGAGACCGGCCGACAGGCTTGTATCATCCCCGATCTCATGGACATAGTCGATCGAAACCGCGTTCTGGAATTCCGGCACATAAGGCAGCCGCTCGCCGGCCGCGCCGCCGAAGGCGGGTGCGTCGTCAGTCAGCCGGGCATGGGTGATGCCGCCCGTAACCGCGATGGTCAGCGGCTTCACCGGGTTCACGCTCAGCGTGTATTCCAGACCCTCGCTGCGCGCGTCGCCGCCGTTCCCCTGCACCGAGAAGGTCTGGCCGTTGGTCTCGGATACGAAATCCGTGGTGAGCTGGATATCGGTCCAGTTGATCCGGTAGACCGCGATATCGAAGCTGAACACCCTGTCGGCTGTCGACCCCTTGATGCCGAGCTCGTAGTTCGTCGTGTTGTCCGACCGGTAGAAGGTCGGGAAATCGTCGGGAGCGCCGGGTACGGTCAGCACCGGGCCGCCCGGGCGGTAGCCTGTCGCCAGCCGTGCGTAGATCGAGATGTTGGGGTTCAGCAGGATACGGGGCGCGATCGAGTAGTTGAACTTGCCCTCGCTCGACCGGATTTCCGGGTTCACGATGGGCTCCGGTCCGCCGCTGCCGATCAGGCCGGGATCGTTCGTGACCTGCGAACGTTGCCGGTTGCGCGAATAACGCCCGCCGACCGACAGTTCAAAGCTGTCGCCGAACTTCAGCGTGGCTTCGCCGAAACCGGCATATTCCTTGTAACGTGCTGGCAGATTGCTGCCGCCGAGGGGCAGCGGGTCTTCCAGCAGCACCGATATGTCGTTCTGCCTGGCAGCGTCATAGTACTGGGTGAAGGTGATGTCCTCGTAGGTATAGAAACCGCCGACCTGCCAGTCGAAACGCATGAAGCCGAGATCGACATCCTCGTTCGAGGCGAGCCGGATCTCCTCGTTGAACTTCTTGAAGCTGTTCTCCTGGCGCCCCCACATTGCAATGGGCTCTCCGTATGCGCCCGCGAAGATCATCGCGGCGGTCACGCCCGGCACCAATGGCAGGTCCGAAATATCGTTGCGGAAAAAGGTCTTGTACTTGCTGTAGCTGGTCGATGAGAACAGGCTGGCGGCGCCGAAATCGTATTCGATCACGCCGTTGTAGTACTGGAAGCGGCGCCGCGAACTTTCGGGCGCATAGGTGCGGAGCACCGGGTCGCCGCCGTTCGCGACCTTCGCGCCGACGGACGGATGGTTGTCCATTCCGCCGACCAGCTCGAGCATACCGCTGCCGTCGAAATCGCTGCGCTGGAGGCCGGCGGTCAGGCGCACGCTCAGGCCCTCCGCGGGTTCGACGAGGAACTGCCCGCGCAGGCTGTACTGCTCGCCGCCGTTGACGTCCGTTTTCCCGAGGGTCAAGTTGTCAATGTAGCCGGCGACGTCCTGATATGCGCCCGTCACGCGCAGCGCGGCCATGTCGCCGAGCGGCGCATTCACGACGCCCTGCGCGATCCAGCCGGTCTCGCCGCGGCGCACGGAATCGAAACCGGCCTGCCCGCGCGCCTCGAAGACGCCGAGCTTCGGCTTGTTGGTGATGTAGTGCAGCAGGCCGCCCTGCGCCGTGGCGCCGTACAGCGTGCCCTGCGGCCCGCGCAGCACCTCCACGCGGTCGAGATCGAAGGCGAGAAGATCGGCGGTGAGCAGCGCGCCGTTGGAAAGCGACGAGGCCGAGGACACGACGATGTCGTCCACCATCGTGGCGACCGAAGCGCCCGGAGCGCCGGCGTTCTGCCCGCGCAGCACGAGGCGCGTCGCGCCGTTGCCGGTCGCCTGAATGGAGAAGCCGGGAACCTGCGAGACGAAATCCGCGATCTGCGTGAGGTTGCGCCGCTCCAGGTCCTGCCCGCCGATCGCGCTGATGCTGAGCGGCACGTCGACGAGACGCAGCTCGCGCTTGGTCGCGGTGACGATGATCTCGCTGCCAGTCAGCTCCTCGGCCTCGCCGCCCGCGGTTTGCGCGATCGCGGGCGCGCCGATCAGCAAGGCCAGGGCCGAAACCGTCGCCGAAAGATACCCTTCATGCCGTCGAAACATCTGCCAGTCCCCCACATTTGCGAATGGACCGCCTTGCGGCGACGCATCGCATCCCAGACCCGTTCGGGCCATCCCTGTCCCAGAACTAGCAAATGTTTATTTCATGTCAATAATATTTCTGTTTTGGAAATACGGAAACGCGGCCCGTGCATGGCGGGAAGGCGTCGAATGCAGCGCTTTGTCATCATTCCCCGAAAAAGAGGTCCTGCGGCGCGGGATCAGCGCGCCCTCGACTTGCCGGAGCGCGGCTTGCGCGCGGCACGCGGCGGCATAGCGTCGTCGTCGGCGGCGGCGGCGGGCGACTCGCCGTATACGAGGCTGTCGGTCTGCTCGGTGCAGACGGCGATGATTTCCGTGCCCCCGGGCGTCTTCGAGAGGTACGCATGGCCCATGCGGCTGTCGATGTAGATGCTGTCCCCCGGATGCAGGATCTCCGGCTCGTAGAACTCGCTGTGCACCTCGAGCACGCCGTCGAGCACGTATATCCACTCCTCGCCGTCGTGGCGGATCAGCGGGCCGAACTCCTCCAGCGTCGCGGCGTGCACGCGCCCCTTGATCGGCACGATGCGCTTGCGGCTGAGCTCCGGCGAGACATACAGATAGTCGTAGCTGCCCGTGCGGATGTTGCGCCCCTCCCCCTTGCGCGCGACGCTGCGGCGGCCGCCGGCATGGACTGCGGTCTGCGCGTGGTCGGTGAACAGGCTGCCGATATCCACGCCGAGCGCGCCCGTGAGCCGCGTCAGCTTGTCGTAGGTGAGGCCGAGGCGATCGTTTTCCATCTTCGAGAGCGCCGACACGGAATAGCCGGTGCGCTCGCTCATCACGCTGAGCGGAATGCCCCGGGCCATTCGCAATGCCTTGATTTTCTGGCCTAGGCCGCCCTGCTCGATCATCGTGCTCACCGTTTCGACTGCTTGCGGAAGCTTATCGCAACGGATTGCCAAGGGCGCAATGTTTCCATATCGGAAAGCATTGGAAATCGGGTACAGGGAGGAAATAGCATGTCGAAGGCCGCACTTCTGGCTCTGGGAATGCTGGTTGCGTCAACCCCGACCGCCGCTGCCGGCGACTACGACCTGCTGATCCGCGGCGGCACGATCTACGACGGGTCGGGACGGCCCGGCTATGTCGGCGACGTCGCCGTCAGCGGCGGAAAGATCGCCGCCGTGGGCAAGCGCGTGCGCGGCAGCGCGGCGAAGATCATCGAGGCGCGCGGCCTTGCCGTCGCCCCCGGCTTCATCGACGCGCACAACCACGTCGATTTCGGCCTCGAAGATCGCCCGGGGCCGATGCTCGACGATCAGGACCTGCTGCAGGGCGTGACGACGATCCTGCTCGGCCCGGACGGCTATTATTCCCCGGAGCAGATCAGGCAGCGCACGGCACAGCTCCAGACGCGCGGCTCGGGCGTCAACTACGGCTGCTATGTCGGCCACAACGGCATCCGCGCGCAGGTCATGCCCGGCATCCAGCGCCCGGCGAACGCGGCCGAAACAGCGGCGATGGCCGCGCTGGTGCGCGAGGGCATGGAGATGGGCTGCGTCGGCCTGTCGACCGGGCTGATGTACGACCCCGGCATGTTCAGCGATACGGACGAGATCGTGGCGCTGGCGGACGCCGTGAAGCCGTTCGGCGGCACCTACGATCTGCACACGCGCGACCCGTCCCTGCAGATGCTGAAATCCGAAAAGGAAGCCATCGAGATCGGGCGGCGGGCCGGCATCCCGGCGAAGCTCGGGCACCTGAAGGCGACCGGCCTCATCAACAGGGGCCGCATCGGCGACGTGATCGCGGCGGTCGAGGAAGCCCGCGCCGCGGGGCAGGAGGTCGTCGCCGACCAGTACCCCTACGACGGGGCGGCCACCGGCCCCCTGAGCGGCATCTTCGTCCTGCCGGGCCGCAAGGACATGCCGCCCGCGGCCGAGGTCCGCGCCGCGCTCAAGGACCCGAAACAGCGCGCCGCCGTCCGCGAAGCGACCGAGCACGGCGAGGCGGGCGGGTTCTCGTGGGTCAAGGCCGTCGGCTACGGCAACATGCGAATCGTCGATGCGCCGGGCGCGCCCGAACTCGTGGACCAGAACATAGAGCTGCTGGCGAAGGCGTGGGGGATGGAGCCGTTCGACCTCGTCGCCCGGCTCGTCGAGGACCAGCCCGACTCGCTGCTCATCACGCTCGGCACGATCGACGAGGCCGACGTGCAGAAACTCATGGTCCAGCCGTGGGTGATGATCGCGAGCGACGGCGGCTACAGCGCGCCCGAGGGAGCCGAAATCGACATCATGGGCTATCATCCGCGCGCGACGGGCAGCTTCGCCCGCGTGCTCGGCCACTACAGCCGCGATCTGGGGCTTTTCCCGCTGGCCGAAGCCGTGCGGAAGATGTCCGGCCTGCCCGCCGAGCATCTCCGCCTCGCCGACCGGGGCTTTCTGAAACCGGGCCTCGCCGCCGACATCGCCGTCTTCGATCCGGCGAAGGTCGCCGCCCGATCAACTTACGGCAACCCCGCTGCGCGCGCGGAAGGCATGGTCGCCGTCATCGTCAACGGCGAGGTCGCCGTCGAAGGCGGCAAGCCCACGGGCGTGGCCGCAGGCCGCTTCGTTCCGCGACGCGGGGACATGCCGCCCGGCAAGGCGGGCAAGCGGTAGCGAGGGCAGGCGCGCGCCGGCCCGGGTTCAACGCGCGGGGGTCAGGCTGATCACGCGCCCGGCCGCCTTTTCGACGGCCGGGCGCGTATAGGTCAGCGGGGCGAAGCGGCCTTCGAGCCACCCGGGCAGGAAATCGCGGTAGTGCGGACTCGACGGGTCCGCCGACTGGCCGGGCATGTTCATGAACACCGACCTGTCCCAGTCGCCGACATCCATGACGATGCGAACCGAGGGACCGTGGACGGCGGCGAGGTCCTTGCCCGGCGATGCCAGTGCAACGGTCGTTCCCGAGCCGCCGACAGGCTGCGGTCCGACGGTCACGGCCTCAAGCTCATCGGGGCGGAGGAGCAAGCCGACAGCGGGCTTCAGTTCGAGCTTGTGCACGGCGCCCCACGTCCAGCTTTCCATGTGCGGGCCAAGCCGGTGCCGAAGGTCCTCCAGAGTGGCCGTCAGGCTCTCCTTCAGCACCCTCCGGGTCGTGGCGGCGGCATCGGGGCCGAGCAGCGGGTCGTTCGTTTCGAGGGCATGGAGCGCGGCATCGGCCGACGCGCGCTGGACCAGCGGCTGCGCTTCCGGCCGGACGACATGGGCGACCAGCGTGCGCCCCAGATGCGACGCCAGCCATGTCGCCGCGATCGCGGCGGCCGCGCTGTCCGCGCGGGCATCGCCGTCCCATTCCCTCAGCAGGCGCAGCGCCAGCGCGCTGTCGGCATCCCAGCCCTGCATGTCGCTGAGCAAGGCGACGAGCCGCAGCGCCGAGAGATCGCGCGTGTCCATCTGCATCGCCGCCGCGTCCGCCACGGAGAAGCGGTCCTTGCCGGAAAAAAGCTGCACAAGCCGATGCGACCGGCTGGGGTCGGCGAATTCGAAGCCGATCGGCACATCCGCGGGATAGCCGGCCGGCAGGTTCATCTCGTTTGCAGTGGCGATCCAGCCCCCGGCGGGGTCCCTGACGCTGGGCAGGCGGCGCGGCGCGAGCATACCGTCCCATTCGTAGCGCCCGTCGCCGGGAACAGGCAGCAGCCCGTCCCAGTTGCGCCTGACCGGCGTCAGGCCCGCGGCCGCCCAGCCGATCGCGCCGCCCGGATCGGCCCAGATCAGGTTGAGCGGCGGCGTGCCCCAATGATCCGCGGCCGTCCTGAAATCGTCCCAGCCCGATGCGCCTGCAAGCCACGAGGCCGCCGCATAGGCCGATGTTCCGGGCTCCGACCAGACGGAGCGGACCGCGTAGGCGCGATTGCGCTCGGCGCTTCGATGGATGACGGGGCCGTGCCGGGTGAAGGGAAGCTCCACCGTGACCGGCTTCCCGCCCTTGACCGGGATCGTTTCCCGGACGACGCGCATCTTCTCCCAGCGGCCGCGATACCGATACGTGTCGGGGCGGCCCGGCTGCGTCTCGTACACGTAGACGTCTTCCTGATCCGCGCTGAAGATGGTGAGGCCGAAGGCGCCCTTGCCGTTGTGGCCGAAGGAAATGCCGGGCACCCCCGGCTCCCCGGCACCGATCAGCGACAATCCCGGCGCCTCCATATGCACCACGTAGCGCAGGCCCGGCACGGTGAGCGCGCGGTGCGGATCGTTGGCGAGGATCGGCCGGCCGGTGGTGGTGCGCGATCCCGCGATGACCCAGTTGTTGGAACCCTCCATCGCATCGTCGGCCGGGGCAGCGGAAGACGCCTCCACCCGCCTCGCCAGACCCTCGAAGCCGACAGGGCCGGTGGCCAGCGCGTATTCGTCCATGACGTCCGCGTCGATGGAGCACGGATCGAGACCTTCGGGCACCCGAGGCGTATGGCCGGGATAGAGGCGCTGGTTGAAGCGATCGGCCTCGACCCCGCCCTTGCAGATCAGGCGCGCGCGCTGCACTTCGGAGCGCGCGTTGAGCGCCAGCGCGTGGCTGCGGATACGAACCACGTCCTCCGCGCGCCAATGCGCGGGCTTGCTGCCCGTAAGCGCGAATTCCGCCGGCATCGGTTTCCTGCCGGCCAGCGCTTCATCGACATAGGCGTTGATGCCGGCGGCGAAAGCCTCGTAGTTGCCGCGCGCGCCCGGCGCGTAGCGACGCCACTCGCCCGCCATGTCGCCGCGATACAGGAACAGGCGCGCGGCGCGGTCCTGCTTCACATAGGCCTCTCCGAAGCTTTCCGACAGCAGCCCGAGCCCGCGCTTGCGCCACAGGTCGATCTGCCACAGCCGGTCGCGCGCGACGTTGTAGCCCTGGAGGAAATAGGCGTCCCGGGCGCTCCCCGCGTAGATATGGGCCAGCCCCCAGCGATCGACGATGATCTCCGCCGGGGCCTCGAGGCCGCGGACCTGCCAGTTCTCGGCGACGGGCTCCGCCTGCAAGGCCGTCGCCGACAGCGCGGCCGCGAATACCGCGAAAGCCCGGATTCCTCTGGTCAAGCCATACCCTCCCGCCATGCCGAGCCGGACCGCTCCCAAGTCCGATCAACCCTATGCGGGAACCGGCGCCGCAATCTATGCCGGGATGTCCGGCAGGCTCAACAGGCAAGAGCGGGCCCGCCCCGATCTCCGGGACCGGCAGGACGACGGGATCAGAACCTCACCCGCGCCCCGACGGTGAAATAGCGGCCGACCATGTCGTAGAGCGCGCCGTTGGTCGCGAACGGCGCCTGGAAGGTCGAGCCGACGATGGGCGGGTCCTTGTCCAGCAGGTTCTTCACGGCGCCGTACAGTTCCATCGTCCAGCCGTCGCCCCGGCCGATGTCGTACTGCGCGGAGAGGTTGATGTAGAAACGGCCGGATATGCTGTTGTCGTTGATGTCGTTCGGCCCGAACGTCACGTCGAACGCGCCGCCGCCGACATAGCGGCCCGATACGCCCAGCGACAGCGGACCGGTGGCGTAGACGATATTCGCCAGCCCCGTCCAGTGCGGCACGCCGGTTCCCTGCGCCTGCCCGGCGCGGTCGACCGAGGTGACGCCGTCGCCGGTGACAAGATCGGCGACGTAGGTGCCGAGCAGGCGGACGCTGAGGCTGTCCGACCCCAGCGCGGTTCGATAGGCGAGTTCCGCGTCGACGCCGCGTGTCTGCACGGTCTGGATATTGACGAAGAAGTTGTTGACGTGCCGGATGCTGGTGTCGGGATTGAGTTCGATCAGGTCGCAGAGCTGCGCGGCGCCGCCGATGAAGCAGCGGTCGATGATGTTCTGCGTCGTCAGCGTGCCGATCGCGCCGCTGATGTCGATGTCGTAGTAGTCGACCGAGAGGCGCAGCCCGGGCAGCATCGCCGGCTCGAGCACGACGCCCGCCGTCCACGTATCGGCCTTCTCGGGCGCGAGCCCGGGATTGCCTGCGCTCAGCGAGCTGATGAAAGGCGACGAGCCGTCGCGCGGATCGCGGACATTGGCGAAGCTCAGGCCGGAGATGCTGAACATCTCGGTGAGGTTCGCCGCGCGGATGTCGCGGGAGAGCGTGCCGCGCAGCTTCAGCCCGTCCGTCGGCACGTAGGTGCCGCCGAGCTTCCACGTCGTCACGCTCGCGCCGGTGCTGTAGTCGGTGTAGCGCACCGCGCCGTTGAGCTCGAGAAGCCGTGCGAACGGCACGTCGCGCAGCAGCGGCACCACGGCCTCGGCATAGGCCTCCTTGACGTCGTAGTGCCCCGCGAGGCTCTTGGGGTTTCCGATCATGAAGCCGTTGGCGAGAGAGATCGCGTCGGCGACGGACCTCACGGATTCGCGGCGATACTCGATGCCGAAGGCGAGGGAGACCGCCCCGGCCCACGTCGAGAAGGGTTCCCCCGAAAAGTCGAGCGCGGCCGCGTGCTGCCGGATCTTGGAGGCGACGACCTGATCCTCGGTCACATAGTCGATCGCCGCCGCCGAGGGCGAGCCGTAGCCGAACAGGTTGATGGGAACGCAGCCCGGGTTGGTCGCGAGGTTTCGGCACACCGGCTGTTCGGTTACCGGATCGACGATGGAATCGATCGCCGCCGCCAGGCGGGCGTTGACGACATTGCCGAGCGACCTGTCGAGACGCCGGGTCTCGCCATAGGTGTAATAGGCCGACCATCGCCACGTGTCGCCGAAGTTGCCGTCGAGGGAGGCGACCGCGCGATACACCTTGGCGTCGAGATCGGTGGTGATATAGCCGAAGTCGGTATTGATCCGGCCCATCTGGAACTGGGTGATGCCGTTCGTCAGCATCGTGCCGCGGACCGCGTCCGGAAGGAACGCGTTCTGCTGCGTGATCGTGTAGGGCGACAGGCTGAACGATGCCGTCGTCTCGTTGTTGCTCGTCGACCGCGCATAGGAGCCTTCGAGCGACAGGCGGACATTGTCGGCGATGTCGTAGTCGAACATCGCGTAGAGGCTGCGGCGGCGGTGCGGCGTCACCAGCGAGATGTATTTGCCCTGATTGATGCCGTCTCCCCCGACCATGTAGGTCGAGCCGAGATAGCTGCCGGTCGCGAACGGTGAAACCGTGCCGCCCGGACCGAACTGAAGGTAGCGCAGCGGCCCCGCGGTGAGGATGAGGCCGCCTTCCGTCCGGTTGGACTGGTGGACGTCTGCGGAAAGAATGCGCGCGGGCTCACCGTTGGTCGGCGTATACAGCGGATTGACGAACACCTGCCAGCCTTCGGCGCCCCATTTCCGGTCCTGCTGGTTGAGGATGCCGCGGCTGTCGAAATATTCGCCCGAGATCACGAAATGCCCGCGGCCGTCCGCAAAATCCGTTCCCCAGCGCGCCGAAACCTGCGTCTCCGCGTTGTCGCCCCGGCTGCTGATCCCCGCCTGAAGCCCGACTTCCAGGCCTTTCTGGTCGCGGTCGAGGATGAAGTTGACGACACCGGCGACGGCATCGGAACCCCATGCGGCGGACGCGCCGCCCGTCACCACCTCCACCCTGTCGATCAGCGCCTGCGGGATAAGATTGACGTCCACCGTTCCCGCGATCGCCGCCTGCGTCGCCGAGGGCACGAACCGGCGGCCGTTGACCAGCACCAGCGTGCGCGGCGCGCCGATGCCGCGCAGGTTCAGGAAGTTGGCGCCGGCGGTGGCCGTGCTGTTCCCGGCCGTCGCCGGCGTCGTGTTCGGAAGGAAGGACGGGATCTGGTTGACCGCCTCGGTGAGGGTCGACGCGCCCTGAAGCACGACGTTGTCGGCATCCAGCATCGTGGTGGGCGTCGGGGCGGTGAAGCCGCTGCGCGTGATGCGCGATGCCGTGACGACGATGTCTTCGCTTTTTCCGGCCTCTCCGGCCTGTGCGTCCTGCGCGCTGGCGGGATGGACGAAGACCGAAAGCATCACCGGAAGGCCGCCGGACAGGAGCGCGGCCCGCACCGCCACTTCCATCGCCCTGCCCCACGGCGCCGAACGGACCTGCGATCCACACGGCGGCTCCACACGCGTCGTCAGTATCATTGTTTCCCCCTCTCTCCCGTCGCCCGCCCCCGATGCGTTCGGATACCGCCGGCGCGGTTCGTTCAATTAATTTTCCTATATAGCTCCAACTTTTCCTATAATGTCAATCCAGCTTCATTCAAACCATGACAGTGCGGCCCGTCACCATACGCGCCAGATACCGAAAATATCATATCTCATGAATTTTAAAGGATAAAATTCCGAGGAAAACAGAAACAGGAATGAGCGTCCCGCCACGGCTGGCGATGGCCAGAAATTAGTGTATATGAAAATACGGCCGGAGTACGAAGGCTAAGCCTTCATGCTTCATCGGCAAGGATCAGGTCGACGGAATGAAAAGGTTCGGTAGAGGCAAATGGATGCTCGCAGGCGCCGTCTTCGGCGCGCTGACGTTGGCGGGCACGTATGGCTGGCTGCGCGCGTCGCTGCCGGACTATTCCGGCGAACTCAGCGTGGCCGGGCTCGGCGGCACTATCGAGATCGTGCGGGATGCGCGCGCCGTTCCGCACATTTTCGCAGCCACGCGCGAGGACGGCTATTTCGGGCTCGGCTTCGTTCACGCGCAGGACCGGCTCTGGCAGCTGGAAACGACGCGCCGCGCCGCGCGCGGCCGTCTCTCCGAAGCCGTCGGAAGCGACGCGCTTCCCACCGACAAGCTCGTCGCGGCATTCGACATCGAAGCCATCGCCGCGCGCACGGAGCGTCAATATTCGCAGGCAACCCGGAGCGCGATCCGCGCCTATGTCGCGGGCATCAACGCGGCGCTGGACGCACGGCGCGGGCCGCCCCCGCCCGAATTCCTGCTGGCGGGCATGACGCCGGAGCATTGGGAGGAACGCGACGTCAGCCGCGTCGCCGGACTGCTGACGCTCGGCTTCGGCGACTGGCGCGACGAGTTGCTGCGCGCGCGGCTGCTCCCCGCGATCAGCTGCGACGCGCTGCGTTCGCTGTTCGCTTCGCCAGCGGATGGCGGCCCGGCGACGCATCCAGACGCGCCGCCAGCGGCTGCTGCGCCGGCCGCCGACACCTGCGGCGCACTGCCCTTGACGCGGGTGAATGCGGCGGCGGCAGAGCCCTTGCCCTTCGGCCGTTCCCTCCCGGCGTCGAACAGCTGGGCGATTGCGGGCGCGCGCACGAAGACCGGCAAGCCCATGCTCGCCAACGACCCGCACGGGCCGCTCACGGCGCCCGCGGACTATTACCCCGTCCGCATCGTCGGCACGGATTTCGAGATCGTCGGCGCGTCCCGTCCCGGTTCACCGGGCTTCGCGAGCGCCCGCAACCGCGACATCGCGTGGGGAATCACCGACGTGATGGCGGACCAGACGGACCTGTTCGTCGAACGCCTCGATCCCGCCGATCCGTCGCGCTACCTCACGCCCTCGGGGCCGCGGAAATTCCTGACGCGGACGGTGACGATTCCGGTCAAGGACGCAGCGCCCGAACGTGTCGTCCTGCGCTACACGGCGAACGGACCGGTGCTGTCCGACATCGACGCCGACGCCGGGCGGCTGGCGCGGGAGCAGTTGCCGCCGGGGCATGTCGTCGCGCTTGCGGGCGTGCAGTTCCCGAACGGCCAGCCGATCATGGAAGCCTTCGCGAAGATCGCGGCAGCACGCGACTGGCCCACGTTTGAACGTGCGATCGGGGATTTCCATTTCCAGCACAATTTCGCTTTCGCCGACCGGTCGGGAACGATTGCGATGGCGACCGCCGCCCGCATCCCGCGCCGCGGAGGCGACGGCTTCCTGCCCGCCCCCGGCTGGGAGGCGCGCTTCGCGTGGAACGGCCATGCCTATCCCGCGGACATGCCGCGAACGGTGAACCCCATGTCGGGCTACGTCGCCAACGCCAACAACCGCACGCTCATCGGCGACCGTCTCTACGACAGCACCGCGTTCGAACCGGGCTGGCGCGCCGCGCGGATCGTCGACCAACTCGGCAAGGCGAACGGCGCCGATCGCGAAACGATGCGGCGGCTCCAGCTCGATACGGTATCGGCGGAGGTCGCCGCACTGAAACCGGTGCTCACGGCGATGTCGCCCGCCACCGCGGAGGGTCGCGCCGCCCTCGCCGCGCTGCGGCGCTGGGACGGAAACATGGAGATCGGCGCCGCCGGGCCGCTGATCTGGTCGGCATGGTACAGGGCAACCGCGCTGGCGCTTCTGGAGCCGAGGCTCGGCGCCCTCGCGAAGGACTATCTCGAGTCGAACAGGCCGCGCCTCGAACGGCTGCTCGCCGGGGAAGGCGGCTGGTGCGCGCCGCCGGAATGTCGGGCCATCGCTGCCAACGCGCTCGACGCGGCGGCGCAGGACCTGCGCGCAGAGCATGGCGACATGCGCGGCTGGCGCTGGGGCGATGTGCACCGCGTGCGTTTCAGGCACGACATCTTCTCGCACCTGCCCGTCGTGGGGCGGCGGATCGTGGCGTCGCCCGCCGCGCCGGGCGACGCCTCCACGGTCAATGCCGGCCTCAGCAGGCTCTGGAGCGACGACCCGTATGCGGATGTCTACGGCGCCCGCTACCGGCAGATCGTGGACCTCGCCGATCCAGCCCGCAGCCTCTACATGATCGCCCCCGGCGTTTCCGGGAACGTGTTGTCGCCGTGGTTCGGCCACCTCGCGGAAGACTGGGCGGCAGGCCGCTATTTCACCCTCGCGGGCAGCGCCGCGGACCTGCGCAAGGACGCCGTGGGCGTGCTGACATTGAGGCCGGGACAATGATCCGCACCGGGCCATCGCTGTTTCCAATGCGAAGTTTAGCGTATAGGAATGGATTGCCGACAAGGCGGTTCGATGGATGGCTGTTCCGCTTTCTTTCCGTTTGACCTAATGCGTGTCTGTTCGTTGAAAATCGCCTGGGAGTTCATGGATGGGCCGACCGCCCACGAAACTGGCTGAAGCCCTGCGGGCGCTCCGCCGCCGCATGGGCCTCACCATGTCGGAAGTCAGCCGCCGCACGGGCATCGCCATTTCGACGCTTTCGAAGGTGGAATCCGGCAAGATGTCGCTCACCTACGACAAGCTCACGCAGCTCTGCCAGGGGCTCGGCGTCGATCTTGCCGACCTGCTGGGCGGCCCCGCGCCAACGTCCGGCGACAATTCGGCGAAGGGGCGGCGCAGCATCAACCGGATCGGCGACGGCGTCGTCGTGCGCACCGAGCACTATGATCACTGCTATCTCAGCACCGACGTGTCCGGCAAGGCGTTCGTGCCCCTCGTCGCGACCCCGCAGTCGCATTCCTTCGCGGCCTTCCCCGACTACGTGCGGCACGGCGGCGAGGAATTCGTCTACGTCCTCGAGGGCGCGCTCGAGGTGCACACCGAATACTACAAGCCGGTGATCCTGAACGCGGGCGAATCGATGTGGCTCGACAGCCAGATGGGCCACGCCTACGTCGCGCACGGCGATGCGCCATGCCGCGTGCTCGCGGTGTGCTCGGGCAACGAGACCGAACTGATCGACGCGGTGAACGCCGTCGATCACCCGGCCCGGCGCAAATCCTGAGGCGTTTTCAAGCCGGACCCGTGCATCCGGCGCGTGCCGGATCGACCGCACGCAGCAATGCCGGCGTCACGCCCTCGGGCAGCGTCGATCGGCTCGCCAGCGCGGCGGCGACGGCACCGGCCGCCGGTGCGGTCTGCACGCCGAAACCACCGAGCGCGGCAAGCCAGATGAAGCCCGCAACGGCCGCGTCCGCGCCGATCAGCGGGCTTTCGTCGGCCACGTAGCTGCGAAGCCCCGCCCACGTGTGCGTCACGCGCCGCACCTCCTGACCGGTCAGGTCCTGATAGCGGTCGATCGCGACGGCGATATCCATGTCGTCGGCCCAACTGTCGCAAGGCGGCGAGGGGGTGCAGTCGGCGGGAGACACCATCAGCTTCCCGGCCTCCGGCTTGAAGTAGACGCTTTCCTCGACATCGACGACCATCGGCCAGTCGTCGATCGCGCTGCCTGCGGGCGGGTCGATCAAGGCGGCGCTTCGTCTCAGCGGCCGGATGCCCTTCGGCGCGGCGCCGAACATGACGCCGACCGCATCCGCCCATGCGCCTGCGGCGTTGATCGCGACGGGCGCAGCCACGGTTCGCACGCCATCCGAAACATGCCAGAGGCCCTCCCGGCGGATCGCCGCCTGCGCGTCGAAGCCGGTCAGAAGCGATCCGCCGTTCGCCTTCAGCGTCTTCATGTAGCCCATGTGCATGGCGTGGACGTCGATATCGCGCGCGTCCGCCTCCAGCCAGGCGTGGGAGAGACGTTCGGGCCGCAGCAGCGGCATGTGCGCAGCGGCCGCCTCCGCCGGGATGCGTTCCCGCCCGTGCGCAGGCGCGCCGGGATCGCCATCCTTTCGCGCAACGATCAGGATGCCGCGCCTGCGCCCCAGCGTTTCGTGGCCGGCGGCCGCATCCGCGGCAAAGGCGCGTTCGCTGATCGCCGTCAGCGCCCTTACGGTGTCGTTGCCGTAGCTGCGCACGAAGATCGCCGCCGACCGCCCCGAGCTGTGGTGGCACGGCTGGGCCTCGCGCTCGAGCAATGCGACCTTGCCGTGATGTGAAAGCGCCGCAGCCGACGACAGGCCGGCGATACCGCCGCCGATGACGATGAAATCGAAACGCATGACCTAGCCTTGTATGACCAGAATGTTTCCTATACGCTAAAATCAATTCGTCTAGCGAAAACTGCGGAAGGTCCTGATCAGGTGACGATGCTGAACCCGGTTTCGTTCAAGGCCGTCCGCGTCATCGCCGGGCTGCTGATGCTCTCCGCCTGTGCGGGTCAGCCCGGGCGGCTGGACCTGCTCGTCCGCGGCGGGCTCGTCTATGACGGCACGGGATCGCCGCCCCGCCGCGCCGATGTCGGGATCGCGGACGGGCAAATCCGCTTCGTGGACAAGGCCCCGGCCCGCGTCGTTGCAGCGCGCACGCTCGACGCGCGCGGCCTCGCCGTCGCGCCGGGCTTCATCGACGCGCACAGCCACGTTCCCGAGGCCGTGGAGCGCGTCGACGGGCCGTTCATCGACGTGCAGGACTTGTCGCAGGGCGTCACCACGATCATGGCGAGCCCCGACGGCGGGCTGTCGCCGCGCGTGATGCGGCAGCTCACCGGGGCGCTGGCGGCGAAGGGCATGGGCGTCAATCACGGCTGCTACGTCGGCCACAACGGCATCCGCGACGCGGTGATGCCGGGGCAGCGCCGCGCCGCCGCGCCCGACGAGATCGCGCGCATGGCGGCGCTGGTGCGCGAAGGCATGGAGATGGGCTGCGCCGGCCTCTCCACCGGCCTCATGTACGACCCCGGCATGTTCGCGACGAAAGCCGAGGTGCAGGCGCTTGCAGCCGAGGTGAAGCCCTACGGCGGCACCTATGATTCGCACACGCGCGACCCCGGCTTCCGCATGGTGGAATCGGAGCGCGAGGCGATCGAACTCGGCAAGGCCGTGGGCATCCCGGCGAAGCTGGCGCATCTCAAGGCCACGGGCCTCCTCAACCGCAGCCGCATCGGCGAGGTCATCGCGATGGTCGAGGCGGTGCGCGATGAAGGGTTCGCCATCGTCGCGGACCAGTATCCGTTCGACGGCGCCACCGTGCGCGCCGTCTACGATCTCTTCGTCCTCCCGGACGGGCGCGGCGACCGGCGCGTGACCGAGGCGGAAGTCCGTGCGGCGCTTGCTGACCCGGCACGCCGCGAAGCGGTTCGCCACGCCACGGAAGCGGGCGTCGGGAAAGGCTTCTCGTGGATCAAGGCCGTCGGCTACGGGAACATGCGGATCGTCGACGCGCCGGAGGACCCGGACCTCGTCGACGAGAACATCGCGTTGCTCGCAGGCAGGCGCGGCATCACTCCGTTCGACCTGCTCGCCGATCTCGCGACCCGTAGGAATGTCCGCGTCACGCTCGGCACGATCGACGAGGCCGACATCCGCGCGCTCATCGTGAAACCGTGGGTGATGATCGCCAGCGACGGCGCCTACATCGACGAGCAATCGCTGGCGCGCGGCTACGCCCACCCGCGTGCCAGCGGCAGCTTCACGCGCGTGCTCGGCCACTACAGCCGCGATCTGAAGCTGTTCCCGCTGGAGGAGGCGATCCGCAAGATGACGGGCTTTCCCGCAGCGCATCTCGGGCTCGGCGACCGCGGCCGCCTGCTGCCGGGGCTTGCCGCCGACGTCGTGCTGTTCGATCCCGCCACCGTCAATGCGCGCGCCACCTATGCGGACCCGGCCGCGCTTTCCACTGGCATCGTCACCGTGATCGTCAACGGCAAGGTCGCCTTCGAGAACGGCGCGCCGACCGGCGTCGCCGCGGGGCGGTTCGTGCCGCGCCGGCGCTAGGCGCGCTCCACCTCGACAGGCAGGCTTGCAAGCCCGCGCAGCGTGTTGTTGTGGCGGCGGACCACATCGCCTGCAATGCGGATCCGCTTCACGCGCCGCACGAGCGCGTCCAGCACCAGTTCGCCTTCCATCCGCGCAAGGATTTGCCCGACGCATTGATGAATGCCGGCGCCGAAGCCGACGTGGCCGAGCGTCCTGCGCGTGATGTCGTATCGGTCCGGCATCTCCCACTGGCGCGGGTCGCGGTTCGCGGAGGCCAGCATCATCAGGATCTTGTCGCCTTCCTGCACCGGCGCGCCGCCGATTTCGGTGTTTCGCGTCGCCGTCCGGAAGAAGGTCTGCACCGGCGATTCGAAGCGGATCGCTTCATCGAACGCCGCCTTTGCGAGCGCGGGCCCGGCGCGCAGCCGCTCCCACTGGTCCGGAAAGCGCGCGAGACAATAGAGCGCCGCGCCGATGGCGTTCACCGTGGTGTCGAGCCCGGCCTGCAACAGCGCGCGCACCAGCAGCGGGGCTTCCTCGTGGCTGATCTCGCCGCGGTCGGCGGCTTCGTGAATCACGAGGCCGAGACCCGGCGACAGGTTCTCGCGCCTGCCCTGCTCCTCGATCCAGTCGAAACTCGCCTTCTCCCGCGAGGCCTCGAACAGCGCATTGCGCGGCCCGAAGGAATTGAACAGCATCTCCGCGTGCGGCAGCAATTTTTCGCGCCCCTCGCGCTTCATGCCCATCGCGTCCGGGAACACGCGCAGCGGATAGGCTTCGGCAAGATCACCGATCGCGTCGAAACGCCCCGCCGCGACGACACGTTCGACGAGCGCTTCGGCCTCCGCCGCGAAGCGCGCGCGCAGCCCTTTCAGCACGGGCGGCGACAGCGCCCGGCTCAAGACGCCCCGCGACCGCGTGTGGAGCGGCGGGTCCGCCTCCAGGATCAGGCTCGGCAGACGGAAGCGGCCGTGCCGCTCGAAATCCTCCATGCCGACGCCGCGCGCCGACGAAAAGCGTTCCCAGTCGGTCAGCGCTTCGCGCACGTGTTCGTACCGCGCCACCGCCCCGATATTGTAGCGGCCGAGCCATACGAACGGCCCCGCCTCCCGCATCGCCTCGTGCGCCGGATAGGGGTCGTCGAAGAACGGCGCCGAGAACGGGTCGATGTCGAGAACGGGCACACCGGGCGGCGGCGCGCCGTCGTAGATCGCATAGGGTGACAACATCGGGTTCACTCGCTCACACGATGAAAGGGCATGTCGCCGCCGTGGTAGTCCAGAAGGACCTTCACGCCTTCGGCCGATTTCTCGAACCGGAAGCGCTGTTCGCTGTCGCGCGGCGAAACGAAGCGGTCCTCTCCGAGATGGACAAGCGGAATCTCCTGCTTTTCGCCCGGCTGCCCGCCCCTGCCCGGCGTGCCGGTCTCCAGCCACAACTTGCCGTCGCGGAGGGAAAAGCGCAGGCGGTCGATCCCGAGGCGGCGATTGCCGACATGATAATCGCCCACGATCCATGACGCGGCCGCCGTATCGAGCGGCCTGTCGATCTGCTCGGGTTCGCTCTGGCCGAGGAAAATCCGCGCGATGCGGTTGGACAGCGTGATTGCGCCGAAGTTCTCGCCCTGACTGTTGGCGAGCACCGCCACCGACAGCTTCTGATCGGGGTAGTGCGCGAAATGGGCGGAGAAGCCGTAGATCGCGCCGGAGTGGGAAAACCTGCGAGCGTCGCCGAGCCGCCCCTCGACGAGACAGCCTTGCGTGTACGCGTTGCGCGTGCCGTCTCCCAGCGTGCCGTGCGCCAGCAACCGCTCGCGCACGCCTTTCGTCGCCTCGCCGAACAGGCCGTCGGCGAACCGCAGCAGGTCGGGCGCGGTCGAGACGGCAGCGCCCGCCGAGAACGGCACCAGCCAATCATAGCCGATCGCCCGCGAGAACGTGCCGCTCCGGCTCTGATAGCCGAGCGCGCGGTTCGCATCACCCTCCGGCCGCGCCTCGAAGTCGCTGCGCGTCATGGCGAACGGCGCGAACACGTGGCCTTTCACATAGGTATCGTAGCTTTCGCCGCTCACCGCCTCGATGATAAGGCCGAGCAGGTAGGTGTTCGAGTTCGAGTAGCTGAATTTTTCGCCGGACGGGAAGCGCAGCGGCCTTCCGGCGAAGAACGCCGTCATGTCGCCGCGCGAGAGGCCAGTCGGCTGGCGATACGGGAATTCCCCGACCTCGATATAGTTCTCGATGCCCGAGGTATGATCGAGGAGATGCCGGATCGCCACGTCGCGGGCGGGCGCGGAAAGATCGGGAAGATAAAGCCCCGCCTTTGCGTCCGTATCGACACGGCCCGCGGCGGCGAGCTGCTGGAGGGACAGGCAGGTGATCGGCTTGGTGATCGAGCCGACCGGAAAGCGCGTGTCCGCGTTCACGGGTATTCGGCGTTCGACATCGGCAAATCCGAAGCCGTCCCGATAAACGATCTTTCCGTTGCGGGAGACGGCAACGGCAATGCCTGCGAAGGGTCCGTCCCCCAGCGCGGCGCGCGCGGCGGCATCGGCGCGCGCATCTTCATCGGCAGCGACAACGGCTTCCGTCGCGCCCGCCGCTGCGCCAGCCTCAAGCGAGCAAGACAGCAAGGCAAACGTCGACACGGCGCAGAGAATGGACAGTTTCATGCCGAGGTCCCGTTCATGGATGGATGCAAGCAGAATTTAGCGTATAAGAAAAATATTCTTATACGCACTTGCCGATCCGATGCAACAGGCGGCAGCGCCGCAATGAAACCGGCGCCCGTGTATTGCCGGAGAATGCGTGCTTTCGTGCACCCCGCCGAGCGGTTCGCAGCCGTAGGCGCCCGCTTCCCCCGCGGGCGCGAAATCCCCATAAGGCTCGGGACCGAAACCCGGCTGAGCAAGGGCAGCATTTCCGCGTGACCGCACATTGTCCGGAAGCCGCCGACGCATGAGTTCGCTGTCGCGCCGCGCCGTCTTTTCCCAGGCCTGGCCGATCATCGTCGGGCAGGCCTTCGTGCCGCTCGTCGGCATCGTCGACGTCGCCGTCATCGGGCGCACGGGCGATGCCGGCGCGCTCGCGGGCGTCGCGCTCGGCGCGACGGTGATCAACCTCGTCTTCTGGACGTTCGGCTTCCTGCGCATGGGCGTCACCGGGATCACGGCGCAGGCGCACGGGGCGCGCGACGACGCGGAGGTCTCGGCGACCGTGCAGCGCGCGCTCGTGATGGGCGGCGGTATCGGCCTCGTCCTGCTGGCGCTCGCGCCGCTCGTCGTGCCGGCCGCGCTCCACGTGATGGCCGCGCCGCCGGAGGCCGAGGGGCCCGCGAGCGACTTTACCCTCGCCCGCTTCTTCGGCGCCCCCGCCGCGCTCGGCTTCTACGCGGTGAACGGCTGGCTGCTCGGCCTCGGCCGCACGCGCGCCGCGCTTGCCTGCCAGATCATCATGAACGGCATCAACATCGTGCTCGACCTGCTGCTCGTCGCCGTGTTCGGCATGGGCGCGCTCGGCGTCGGCATCGGCACGGCGGTCGCGGAATGGTGCGCGCTCGCCGCGGGCCTCGTTGCCGTCTCGCGCCTGCTCGGCCCCGGCTGGTGGCGCGGGCACGCGCGCGGCGCGCTGTTCGCATGGGAACCGACGCGGCGGCTCCTCGCCGTCAACGTCGACATCATGATCCGCACGCTGGCTCTGCTCATCCTCATCAGCTGGTTCGCCCGCTCCGGCGCAAGGCTCGGCGCGGTGCCGCTCGCCGCGAACCACATCCTCATGCAGTTCATCAGCGTCAGCGCCTTCGTGCTCGACGGCTTCGCGTTCACGGCGGAGGCGCGCGTCGGGGCGGCGATCGGTGCCGGGTCGCGTGCGGCGTTTTTGCGCGCCGTGCGGCTCACCGGCGAGTTCTCGCTGGCGGGCGGGCTTGTCTTTACGGGCCTGATCGCGCTTTCCGGCGGCGCGCTCATCGACCTCGTCGCCGAGGATGCCGCCGTGCGCGCGCAGGCGCACGCCATGCTGCCCTTCTGCGCGCTCGTGCCGCTCATCGGCGTACCGAGCTGGCTGCTCGACGGCGTCTTCATCGGCGCGACGCGCGGCCGCGTGCTCCGCAATGCGGGCGTGCTGGTGACGATCGCCTATCTCGCGACGGACTTTCTCCTGCGCGGTCTCGGCGACGTCGGTGTCTGGATCGCGCTGCTGGCGAGCTACGCCTACCGTGCGCTCTCGCTCGGCGTCTGCCTGCCGCGCCTCGTGAAAAGCCTTGGCGAACCGGCCGCGCGTGATAGCAGGAGTGCAGCACAAGGCCGGGGGTAGCGTCATCATGTCCGATCCGTCGTTTCCGGAAATCAGGGATGCCGTGCGGCGGCTCTGCGCCGACTTTCCCGGCGAATACTGGCAGCGGCACGACCGCGCGCGCACCTATCCCGTGGAATTCGTCGAGGCGCTGACGCGCGCGGGCTTCCTCTCCGTGCTGATCCCGGAGGACTACGGCGGCTCCGGGCTCGGGCTCGGCGCGGCGACGGCGATCCTCGAGGAAATCCACCGCGCGGGCTGCAACGGCGGCGCCTGCCACGCGCAGATGTACACGATGGGCACGATCCTGAAGCACGGCTCCGCCGAACAGAAACAGCGCTACCTGCCCGCCGTCGCCTCCGGCGCGCTCCGTCTGCAGGCGTTCGGCGTCACCGAGCCGGGCGCGGGCACGGACACAACGCGCATCGGCACCTTCGCCCGCCGCGACGGCGACAGGTACATCGTGAACGGCCAGAAGATCTGGATCAGCCGCGCCGAGCACTCCGATCTCATGGTGCTGCTGGTGCGGACCACGCCGCGCGAGGCCGTCGCCAAGCCCTCGGACGGCATGAGCGTCCTCATCGTCGACATCCGCGAGGCGGTGAAGAACGGCCTCACCATCCGCCCGGTGCGCACGATGCTCAACCACGCGACGACCGAGCTGTTCTTCGACGATGTCGCCGTTCCGGCCGGGAACCTGATCGGCGAGGAAGGGCAAGGCTTCCGCTACATCCTTTCCGGCATGAACGCCGAGCGCATCCTCATCGCCTCCGAGTGTATCGGCGACGGCCGCTTCTTCATCGACCGCGCCGCCGCCTATGCGAAGCAGCGCAGCGTGTTCGGCCGCGCCATCGGCGAAAACCAGGGCGTGCAGTTCCCGATCGCGCGGGCCTATGTCGAGGTCGCCGCCGCGGCGGAAATGGTGGACAAGGCGGCCGCGCTGTTCGACGCAGGCGCCGACTGCGGCACCGAGGCGAACATGGCGAAGCTGCTCGCCTCCGAAGCCTCATGGCACGCCGCCGACATGTGCCTCCAGACGCACGGCGGCTTCGGCTTCGCCGAGGAATACGACATCGAGCGCAAGTTCCGCGAAACCCGCCTCTATCAGGTCGCGCCCATCTCGACGAACCTCATCCTCAGCCATGTGGCGACACACGCGCTGGGATTGCCGAAGTCGTTCTAGTGCGTACCTGAGCCCTACGCCGCCCCCTCGCTTTCCAGGATCGGCAGCTCCGTCGTCGACTTGATCTCGGACAGCGCCACCATCGAGTGCACCTCCTGCACGCCGGGAAGCTGGGAGAGCTTCTCGAAGAAGAAGCGTTCGTAGGTTTCGATGTCGCGGGTCACGATGCGCAGCATGAAGTCGACCGGCCCCAGCAACACGAAACAGTCGAGCACTTCGGGGAACTCGCGGATCGCGTCCGAGAACTCGTGGAGGTTGGAGCGGCCGTGGCGGGTGAGCTTCACCTGCGCGAACACCTGCGTGTTGAGGCCCATCTTGCGCCGGTCGAGCAGGCTCACCTGCGCCTTGATGTAGCCCGCCTCCTTCAGCCGCTGGATGCGCCGCCAGCAGGGCGCCTGCGACAGCCCGACCTCCTCCGCGATCTCGGTCGTCGGCCGCGACGAATCCTTCTGGAGGATGGCGAGGATCCTGCGCTCGAACGGGTCCAGCTCTTCCAGCATGATCTATTCCGTTATTTCATCTTTATCGAATAACACATTCCATAAATCGCCCATCGCCCACATACGAGCAATTTTTATCAGCCGGGCCCGTGATACGCTGTTGCGCGAAAGGGAGGTCCGATGGTCCACCGGCCGCACGAAGTCACGGATTTTCAGGAAGACATCCACGTCGTCAGCAACGCGCAGGGCGAGGCGATCGGCGTCATCGCCATCCATTCGACCGCGCTCGGCCCGGCGGCGGGCGGCTGCCGCTTCTGGCACTACGACAGCCACGCCGACCTCACCGCCGACGCGATCCGCCTCGCGCGCGGCATGAGCTACAAGAACGCGCTTGCGGACCTGCCGCTCGGCGGCGGCAAGGCCGTGCTCCGGCGTCCCGAGGGCGGCTTCGACCGCGCCGCGCTGTTCCGCGCCTTCGGCGACGCCGTGGAAAGCCTCGGCGGCGCCTACATCACCGCCGAGGACGTCGGCACGACCGTCGCCGACATGGAACGCGTCCGCGAACGCACGCGCTATGTGGCGGGACTCCACGCCGAGCCGGGCAAGAGCGGCGGCGACCCCTCGCCGTGGACGGCGCGCGGCGTGTTCGAAGCGATGCAGGCAGCCGCCCGCTTCGCGCTCGGCAGCGATCTCGATGGCCTCACCGTCGCGGTGCAGGGCACCGGCAACGTCGGCGCGGCGCTCTGCCGGATGCTGCGCGCGGCGGGCGCGCGGCTCGCGATCGCGGACGTCGACCGCCGCCGCGTCGATGCGCTGGTCGCCGAACTCGGCGCGCGCGCCGTCAGCGCGGACGACATCCTCGCCGCCGACGCCGACATCCTCGCGCCCTGCGCGCTCGGCGGCGTCCTCAACGGCCGCACGATCCCCGGCCTCAAGGCACGCCTCGTCTGCGGCGCGGCGAACAACCAGCTTGCAACCGAAGCAGACGGCGAAGCGTTGCTTGCACGAGGCATCGTCTATGCGCCGGATTATGTCGTGAACGCGGGCGGCATCATCAACGTCTCCGCCGAGTATCTCGGCGAAGCGCCGGAAGCGGTCGAGCGACGCATCGGCGAGATCGCGCCGCGCCTCACCGGCATCCTCGAAGTCACCGCGCGGGACAACCTGCCGGCCAATATCGTCGCCGACACCCTCGCCCGCCGCATCATCGCGCGCGGACAGCGGGCAGCGGCCTGAACCGCAAGGGAACGCCGATGCTGAAGAACAGTTCGCGCCTGCACATTCCCGAGCCCGGCTGCCGCCCCGGCGAAACGCCGGACATGTCGCGCATCAAGGTGCCGCCCGCGGGCGAGGTCCGCCGCCCGGCCGAGGACGTCGATCCCGCCGAAATCCGCGATCTCGCATGGGCGTTGATCCGCGTGCTGGACGATGACGGCAATCCGGTCGGCGACTGGGACCCCGGCCTTTCCCCGGACATGCTCGAAAAGGGCCTGCGCGCGATGATGCTGACCCGCGCCTACGACGCGCGGATGGTGCGCGTGCAGCGGCAGGGCAAGACGAGCTTCTACATGAAGTCCACGGGCGAGGAGGCGGTCGCCGTCGCGGCGGCGCTCGCGCTCGACTACGGCGACATGTGCTTCCCCACCTACCGCCAGCAGGGCCTGCTGGTGGCGCGCGACTGGCCGCTCGTCGACATGATGAACCAGGTCTATTCGAACAGCCGCGACCGCCTGAAAGGCCGGCAGATGCCGGTGTTCTATTCGAGCCGCGAGGCCGGCTTCTTCTCGATCTCCGGCAATCTCGGCACGCAGTACAGCCAGGCGGTCGGCTGGGCGATGGCGTCGGCCGCCGACAACGACGGCCGCATCGCCGCCGCGTGGATCGGTGAGGGCGCGACGGCGGAGGGCGACTTCCACTATGCGCTCACCTTCGCAAGCGTCTATCAGGCGCCGGTCGTCCTCAACATCGTCAACAACCAGTGGGCGATCTCGTCCTTCTCCGGCATCGCGGGCGGCGAGCGCACGACCTTCGCCTCGCGCGGGCTCGGCTACGGCATCCCGTCGCTGCGCGTCGACGGCAACGATTTCCTCGCCGTCCACGCCGTCACGCGCTGGGCGGCGAACCGGGCGCGCAGCGGCCTCGGCCCCACGGTGATCGAGCTGTTCACCTATCGCGCCGAAGGCCATTCCACCTCCGACGATCCGAGCAAGTACCGTCCCGGAGCGGAGGCCGGCGCATGGCCGCTCGGCGATCCGATCGAACGGCTGAAAGCGCACATGATCGGCGCGGGGCTGTGGAGCGAGGAACGACACGCCGAACTCGAGAAGGAACTCGAGGACGAGGTGCGCCGCGCGGGCAAGGAATCCGAGAGCTACGGCACTCTGAAGGAAGGCGCGCGCATCCCGGCCTCCACCATGTTCGACGACGTCTACAAGGAAATGCCGCCCCATCTCGCGCTTCAGCGCAGGCAGGCGGGAGTGTAGCGCCGTGGCGACGATGAACATGATCGAGGCGCTGAACAGCGCGATGGACGTGGCGCTGACGCGCGACCCTGCCGTCACCATCTTCGGGCAGGACGTCGGCTATTTCGGCGGCGTGTTCCGCGCGACGGACGGCCTGCAACGGAAGCACGGCCTCACCCGCGTGTTCGACGCGCCGATTTCGGAAGGTGGCATCGTCGCTGTCGCGATCGGCATGGGCGCCTACGGCAAGCGGCCGGTGGTCGAGGTGCAGTTCGCCGATTACATCTACCCCGCCACCGACCAGCTCATCTCCGAGGCCGCGCGGATGCGCTACCGGACGGGAGGCGAATGGTGGTCGCCGATCACCGTGCGCAGCCCCTACGGCGGCGGCATCTACGGCGGGCAGACGCACAGCCAGAGCCCGGAAGGCATCTTCACGCACGTCGCGGGGCTGAAGACGGTGATCCCGTCCAATCCCTACGACGCCAAGGGGCTGCTGATCGCCGCGATCGAGGACGACGACCCCGTGCTCTTCTTCGAGCCGAAGCGGCTCTACAACGGCCCGTTCGACGGGCATCACGACCGCCCGGTGGAGCCGTGGTCCAAGCACCCGGCGAGCGAGGTGCCGGAAGGGCACTATGTCGTGCCGCTCGGCAAGGCGAACATCGTGCGCGCCGGCAATGCCGTCACCGTGCTCGCCTACGGCACGATGGTGCATGTCGCGCTCACGGCCGCCGAAGAAACCGGCATCGACGCGGAGGTCATCGACCTGCGCACGCTGGTGCCGCTCGACCTCGAAACCATCACGCAGTCGGTGAGCCGCACCGGCCGCTGCGTCGTCGTCCACGAGGCGACGCGCACCTGCGGCTTCGGCGCCGAGCTTGCCGCGCTGGTGCAGGAGCACTGCTTCTTCGATCTCGAAGCGCCGATCGAACGCGTGACGGGCTGGGATACGCCCTACCCCCATGCCTTCGAATGGGAATATTTCCCCGGCCCGAAGCGCGTCGGCGAGGCGCTCCGGCGCGCGATGGAGGCCTGAGGCGCGATGGCGAACTACGTCTTCAAGCTGCCCGACATCGGCGAGGGCATCGCCGAGGCCGAACTCGTCCAGTGGTACGTGAAACCCGGCGACGCGGTCGCGGAGGACCAGCCGCTCGCCGACGTGATGACCGACAAGGCGACCGTCGAACTCACCTCGCCGGTTTCGGGAACCGTCGTCGCGATCCACGGCGAGGTCGGGCAGCTCCGGCAGATCGGTTCGGCACTCGTGGAATTCGCGCTCGAAGGCGATGCGCCCGCCGAACCCGTGGAGGAAACGGCTCCCGCTCCGGCCCCTGCCGAAGCGCCGCCCCCTGCCCCTGCGCCCGCGACCTCGCGCCCGAAAGCCTCGCCGCTGGTCCGCCGCCTCGCGAAGCAGGCCGGTGTCGCGCTGGAGGACGTGAAGGGCTCCGGCCCTTACGGCCGCATCCGCCGCCCGGATTTCGAGGCGCATGTCGCGGCCTTGCGGCAGCCGCAGGCAGCACCCGCTGCGGGCGAATTCACCGAGGTCAAGCTCGTCGGCCTGCGCCGCAAGATCGCCGAGAAGATGGAGATCTCCGCGCGGCGCATCCCGCATTTCGCCTATGTCGAGGAGGTCGATCTCACCGCGCTCGAAGCCGCGCGCGCCGAACTCAACGCGCGCTACGGAAACGAGCGCCCGAAGCTGACGCTGCTGCCGTTCTTCATCCAGGCGCTCGTCCGCGTGCTGCCGGAGTTCCCGCAGATCAACGCGACCTACGACGACGAGGCCGGCATCGTCCGCCGCTACGCGCCCGTCCACGCCGGCATCGCGACGCAGACCGACAATGGCCTCATCGTGCCCGTCGTGCGCAACGCCGAAAGCCTCGGCCTCTGGGACCTCGCTGCCGAAATCGCCCGCCTCGCCGCCGCGGCGCGCAACGGCACCGCGCGCCGCGAGGAACTGTCCGGCTCCACGATCACCATCACCAGCCTCGGCACGCTTGGCGGCATCGCGACGACGCCGGTCATCAACCATCCGGAGGTGGCGATCATCGGTCCCAACCGCCTCGTCGAGCGCCCGGTCGTGCGCGGCGGTGCGATCGAGATCCGCAAGATGATGAACGTCTCCTCGTCGTTCGACCACCGCGTGGTCGACGGCTACGACGCGGCGCGGTTCATCGGCGAGGTGAAGGCGCTGCTCGAAGCCCCGACGCTGCTCCTGGCGCGCTGAACCCTTACTGCGCCCGCCGGGCGGTCAGGATACGCACGGGGCTGGCGATCATCTGGCCCTTCATCGCGCCTTCGCCGAGCGTCGGCGAGGTCGGCGCATTCATGATCCTGCGCACCGTGTCCATGCCTTCGACGACATGGCCGAACACGGCGAAGCCGAGATTGTCGCCGGGCTTCGACGGGTCCGCGTTCAGCGATTCGAGCGCGCCGACGGTGATGAAGAAATCGCCGGCCGCGCTTCCCGGCGCGCCGCGCGCCATCGAGACCGCGCCGTCGATGTGCGAAAGCCCGGTCTTCGTCGTCGGCTCGTGCGCGATCGGCGGCAGCATCGCCTTGAGGTTGCCCTGCGTGCCGCCCTGGATGAGGCCGTAACTGCCGTCGTCCGAAACTTTCAGCGCGCGGTAGAAGGCCGTGCCGTCAAGCCGCTTCTGATCGACGTAGCGCAGGAAGTTCGCGGTCGTCACCGGCGCGCGTTCCTTTTCCAGCGCCAGCATGATCGGCCCCTCGCTGGTCGCGATCGCGACGCGCACGGTCTCGTAAACCTTTTCCGGCACGGGCGGCGGTTGAGGCGGCGTTTCGGCAGGTGTTGCGGGGGTCTGCGGCTCGCTCTGCGCGAGCGAGGGCATGGCAACGGCAACGGCGAGCAGCGCGGTGCAAAGGGCGGTCAGGCGAATCATGGCGGCAAGGTTAGTGCGGCTTGCCGTCCGGCGGAATCGCAAAACCGCCTCCCCTCAACCGACGAACGCGCGTTCGATGACGTAATGACCGGGCCCGGCGTTCGATCCTTCCGCGAAACCCTCCGCTTCCAGCCGCGCCGCAAGCGAGCGGATCATCGTCATGCTGCCGCACAGCATCACGCGGTCGATTTCCGGATCGAAGGCTTTCGGACCCGTCAGCGGCGGCCCGAACAGCGTGCCGTCGTCGATCAGCGCGTCGATGCGGCCGGTGATGCGGAACGGCGCGCGCGTCACCGTCGGCAGGTAGGAGAGCTGGAGCAGCGCCTGGTCCTGCACCAGCGGATCGCCCGCGAGATGGCTTTCGAGATCGGCGCGATAGGCAAGGTCGCTCACCTGCCGCACCGAATGGACGAGCACGATCTGGTTGAACCGTTCGTAGATGTCGGGATCGCGCACGAGGCTCATGAACGGCGCAAGGCCGGTGCCGGTCGCGAGCAGGAACAGCCGCCGCCCCGGCAGCAGCGCGTCGGCGACGAGCGTTCCCGTCGGCTTGCGCCCGAGGAAGAGCTGGTCGCCCGGCCGGACGCGCTGGAGCTGCGAGGTGAGCGGCCCGTCCGGCACCTTGATCGAGAGGAATTCCAGCTCCTCCGCCCATGCCGGGCTCGCGATCGAATAGGCGCGCAGCAGCGGGCGCCGTTCGCCGGGCAGGCCGAGCATCACGAATTCGCCGGAGCGGAAGCGGAAGCTCGGCGGCCGCGTGATCGTGAAGCTGAACAGGTGCTCGTTCCAGTGCCGAACGGAGCGCACGGTCTCCACGGTCAGCGCATCGGACGGCGCGAGGACGCGGGCTGCCGCGGCGCGGTCACTCATGAAAGGGCCTTTCGTCGTCATCCACGAATCGGCGCACCTTCTACGCTATTGAGAATGATTTGCAAATATTGATCCGCAGGCGGCTCAACGAGGCAGAACGTCGCGGAACAACGCGCCGCATTGCCGCGTTCGCGCACAGGGAGGACATGCGTCCGGCAGATCAAGCAGACAGGCCGACAACGAAGGAGTCGCCGCCGTGTTCGAAGCCCCGTTCGAATCACTGTTCGGTGCCGTGGACCCCGTGCTTCTCGCGCGCATCCAGTTCGCGTTCACGGTCAGCTTCCATTTCATCTTCCCGGCCTTCTCGATCGGGCTGGCGAGCTATCTCACCGTGCTGGAGGCGCTGTGGCTGAAGACGGGCCGCGAGCACTATCTCGACCTGTTCCGCTACTGGCTGAAGATCTTCGCGGTCGCCTTCGCGATGGGCGTCGTCTCGGGCATCGTCATGTCCTACCAGTTCGGCACGAACTGGTCGGTGTTCTCCGACAAGGCCGGGCCGGTCATCGGGCCGCTGATGGCCTACGAGGTGCTCACGGCCTTCTTCCTCGAGGCGGGCTTCCTCGGCGTCATGCTGTTCGGCATGAACAAGGTGGGGCCCCGGCTGCACTTCACCGCGACGCTGATGGTCGCGGTCGGCACTTTCATCTCGGCTTTCTGGATTCTCAGCGCCAATTCGTGGATGCAGACGCCCACGGGCCACATCATCGGCGAAAACGGCCAGTTCCTGCCCGGCGAGAGCTGGTGGGCGATCATCTTCAACCCGAGCTTCCCCTACCGCCTCGTCCACACCGTGATCGCCGCCTATCTCACCACGGCATTCGTCGTCGGCGCGGTCGGCGCGTGGCACCTGCTGAAGGACCGCGCGAACCCGCACGCGCGCATCATGTTCTCGATGGCGATGTGGATGGCCGCGCTCGTCGCGCCCGTGCAGATCCTCGCGGGCGACCTGCACGGCCTCAACACGCTGGAGCATCAGCCGGTGAAGGTGATGGCGATGGAAGGTCATTATCAGAGCCACCCGGAGGGCGCGCCGCTCTATCTCTTCGGTATCCCGAACAGCGAGGCGCAGCGCGTCGACTACGCCGTCGCGATTCCCAAGGCGTCGTCGCTGATCCTGAAGCACGATGCGGATGCGCCGCTCGCCGGGCTCGACACCGTGCCGCGCGGGGAGCATCCCCCCGTCAGCATCGTGTTCTGGTCCTTCCGCATCATGGTCGGCATCGGCCTGCTGATGCTGGGGCTCGGCCTCTGGAGCCTCGCCGCGCGCGTCAGGGGCCGCCTCTACGACTGGCCGCTGCTGCACCGCGCCGCGATGCTGATGGGACCGTCGGGCTTCGTCGCCGTCATCGCGGGGTGGATCACCACGGAGGTCGGGCGCCAGCCGTACACCGTCTACGGCCTGCTGCGGACCGCCGACAGCGCCTCGCCGCTCGCCGCGCCCGCCGTGGGCGCCTCGCTCGTCGCCTTCGTCGTCATCTACTTCGCGGTGTTCGGCACGGGCACGTGGTACATATTGAAGCTGATGGCGCAGCGGCCGAAGTCCGGCGAGGCGGGCGTCGAGGCCGAACCCGGCCCGACCCGAACGGCGGGCATCACCCCCGCATCCGCGCTGGAGGGCGGACAATGAGCGTCAACGTCGATCTCACCACCGTCTGGGCCTTCATCATCGCCTTCGGCATCTTCGCCTATGTCGTGATGGACGGGTTCGATCTCGGCATCGGCATCCTGTTTCCCGTCTTCAAGGGCGGGGAGCGGGATCAGGCGATGAACGCCATCGCCCCCGTGTGGGACGGCAACGAGACGTGGCTGGTGCTCGGCGGCGGCGGGCTGTTCGCGGCCTTCCCGCTCGCCTACGCGATCATCCTGCCCGCCACCTATCCGCTCATCATCGCCATGCTGCTCGGCCTCGTGTTCCGCGGCGTCGCCTTCGAGTTCCGCTGGCGCGACCCCGGCCACCGCGCCTTCTGGGACATGGCGTTCACCGGCGGCTCGCTGGTCGCCGCCTTCGCGCAGGGCATGATCCTCGGCGCGATCCTGCAAGGCATCGCCGTCGACGGCCGCGCCTACGCGGGCGGCTGGCTCGACTGGCTCAGCCCCTACAGCCTGCTCACCGGCGCGGGCGTCGTCGCGGGCTACGCGCTGCTCGGCGCGACATGGCTGATCGTGAAGGTGGAAGGCGGCGCGCTCGATCACGCCTACCGCCTCGCGGGCCGCGCCGCCCTCGCCACGCTCGCGCTGATGGTGGCGGTCAGTCTCGCGACACCGTTCCTCGAGCACCGCTACTGGCAGCGCTGGTTCGAGATGCCGAACATGCTGTTCACCAGCCAGGTGCCGCTGCTCGTGGCGATCGTCAGCTACTTCCTGTTCCGCACGCTGAAAAAGCGCGCGACGTGGTCGCCGTTCCTGCTCTCGCTCGGGCTGTTCCTGCTCGGCACGATCGGCCTCGGCATCAGCATGTTCCCTTACGTGGTGCCGGACAGCGTCACCATCTGGGATGCCGCCGCGCCGGAGCGCAGCCAGATGTTCATGCTCGTCGGCGTCGTCCTCGTCATGCCGCTGATCCTCGCCTATACCGGCTGGGCCTACTGGGTGTTCCGCGGCAAGGTCGGCAGTCATGGCTACCACTAGGCGAAGCCCTGACGCCGACGCGCCACTGTGGAAGCGGCTCTTGTGGATGGCGGCGATCTGGGCGGCGAGCGTCGCCGTGCTCGGCGCGGTCGCGATGCTGCTGAAAGCCTGGCTGCGCTGAGCCCTCAGGCGGGTTCGTCCACGCCGAGGTGCCGACCGGTCGCCCGCTTGTGCGCCCTGAGGATCGTCACGACGTCCGCCTCGCGGTCGAACTGCATCCCGAACCGGCCGTGCTCCGCCCAGCGCACGACGCCCGCGAGCGGCGCATTGCCCGGCAGGTCCACCACCACGCGCGCGCCGATTTCCGGGTAATAGGGGCTGCGCAGCCGCATCCCGCGCGCGGAAATCTCGACGACGGTCGCGGGCCCGGCCCATCCCCGCGTCCGCATCCGCGCCGACCAGAACAGCGCCAGCGACCGCGTGGCGCCGCGCCGCTCCGGCCCGCCGGCGAGCGCCTTGCCGTCCTCGCCGCGCCACGTGGGAAGTACGTCCTGCAACCGTGCAAAAAACTGGATCATCTGAGCCGCCCCTTCCGAAGCCCGTGATCCCCCGCAGCCCCGGTTTGCGCTCAAAGTGTAAACAAAGTCTTAAGACATGCCCGCGGAAGTTGATTCCACCGAACGTTGCAATTCCTGCAATGCACGATGCAGACTTTGCGGTGGTCACACCCTCTTCGCAGGTGCAACAAAGGGCCTGCCAGAAATGGCGATCCTCCCCAAGGATTTACTTTTCGGGGCCGGCCTTCGGGTCGGCCCTTTTCTTTTTCGCGGGGATCAGGCGGCCGCGGCGCGAACGGCGGATTCGGCAAAGATCCAGTCGCGGAAGCGCCGCAGCGCGGCGTCGGACGCGCCCGGCTTCCGGGAAACCCACCAGTAGCTGTAGGGCGTCGCGACGCTTTCGCCGAACGGGCGCTCGAGTCGGGCGTCGCCTTCGTAGAAGCGCACCGAATCCTCGAGCGTCAGCGCGATGCCGAGCCCCGCCTCCGCCGCCGCGATCAGCATCGGGCCACTGTCGTACTGCTCGGTACGCGCCAGCGCGCGCTCGTCGAGGCCCATCGTCTGCAGCCACAGCGGCAGCACCTTCGAAAGCCCGCTGTGCAGCAGCAGCGTGTGGTCGCGCAGCGCTTCGCGCACCGGCGTGCCCGGCGCCACGAGGCCCGGCGCGCAGACGGCGAAACCCGCCTGCGGCTTCAGCTTGCAGGATTCGAACCCCTCGGGCACGGTTTCCGCGAACACGATGATGGCGTCGAGGCTGGCGCCCAGCTTCTCGAACGGCGTGCCCGAGGAATCGAAGCGCAGCACGATGTCGGGATAGCGCGCCCGGAAGCGGGCAAGGCGCGGCAGCAGCCAGGCGCTCGCGTAGGACGGCGGCACGCCGACGGCGAGGCTGCGTTCGCCGTCCGAGCGCACCTCGCCGAGAACGCGGCCGATGGCATCGAAGTGCGGCGCGATCTGCGTGAACAGCCGGGCGCCCTCGGGCGTCGGCTTCAGCTCGTGGTGCCGCCGTTCGAACAGCGGCCGCCCCACGTGCGCCTCCAGCGACTGGAGCCGCCGGCTCAGCGCCGAAACGGAAAGGTTGAGTTCGGTGGAGGCGGCGCGCAGCGTCCCGCCGCGATAGGCCGCGACAAACGCTTCGAGCGAGCCCATCGGCGGCAGGCGGCGCATATCAGGCCACCGCAGCCGGTCCGACGAGGCACCGGACAGACATCATCGCCTCTCAAGCTTCCACCCGCTCCGCGCCTTTGCGAGCGGCGATTGCAGGCATATTGTTGCAGCGCAGCACGACTTTGGCAAGAGTTGAAACCTCATTCGGAATACGCCCCGATCACACGCAGAACGATTCCATAGACTTACGCCCATCGTTGCAAAACGGGAAATCCATGTTGTCAAGGTCGCGATGGCCGCCAACGCCCCGTTTCATATGCTGCGACGCACAAACGAACGATTTTGATCGTTTGCTGAGCAAGGAGACTCATCATGAAGATCATTCTCGGTCTGGCCGTAGTGGGCATGATCGCCGGTGTGTCCGCACCGGCTGCCGCCGATCCGTACAGCTACTATCGTTCGCGCATTGATTTCACCCATGCGCCCACCGGCTACGAGGTATCCGGCCGCCGCACCGCGAGCGGCGTGCTCTACCTCAAGGGCGAAAACCCCGACACGGGCAAGACGTTCGCGCTTCGCGTCTCGCGCAAGGGCCACATCACCGGCACGTGGGAAGGCACCTCGGTCGACCGCTGGGTCGGCGGCGAGGACGCCCCGCAAGTGCTCGCGCAGCGCGATCCCGGCTGATCGTCCGCATCGCGATGAAAGGGCCTTGCCGGCGCACGTCCGGCAAGGCCCTTTCATGTCTGCAAACATCGCGAAGCGACGTTGACCTCCGCGGCAGGCTTGTGGCAAGCGGACGCTGCCGAAGGGCGCGGGTGTAGCTCAATGGCAGAGCAGAAGCCTTCCAAGCTTACGACGAGGGTTCGATTCCCTTCACCCGCTCCAGCGCTACGGCCGGGTCGTGCCGCCCGCAGGCCGCACGGCCGCCCGCTCCGCCTCCGCCAGCGAATAGAGTTGGGCGCTCTCGCGGCGAGTGCGCAGGTCGAGCGCTTCGACGAGTTTCCATGTCGCGGTCTGGAAAGCTTCCCATTCGTTCGTGATGCGGTCCTCGTTCCAGTCCAGCATGTAGGCGTTGAAGGTCGCGATGAGGCTGCCCATCTCGCGCTGGAAGTTGAGCGCCATCGTCGAGGCGCGCGTCGAGCCGTCGCGGATCAGCGCGGGGTAAAGCCATTTGTCCTCGATCGCGAGGTGTGTCAAACGGCGTTCAAAAGGGACCCCCGATCGGCGTCGAAGAGGGACCCCCTTTTCGGATAATATGATGCTGGTTTGTTGAAGATGGCCTTGCGCTGCGTGCGGCGGAGGGCGGGCGTAGCCCGACCGGAGGCGCGCGCAGCGCAAGATAGATTTTTGAAGGCGCCGAAGGTGGCTGTCAGCTGCGGTTTTTGAAGCGCCAGCTGTCGTTGCCCGTCTCGACGATATCGCAGTGGTGGGTGACGCGGTCGAGCAGCGCCGTGGTCATCTTGGGATCGCCGAACACGGTCGGCCATTCGCCGAAGGCGAGGTTCGTGGTGATGATGACGCTGGTCCGCTCATAAAGCTTGCTGATGAGGTGGAACAGCAACTGCCCTCCCGAGCGGGCGAACGGCAGATAACCGAGCTCGTCGAGCACGATCAGGTCGAGCCGCGACAGCTGCGCCGCCAGGGTCCCGCCTTTGCCGATCCGGGTCTCCTCTTCGAGGCGTGTCACCAGATCGACGGTGTTGAAGTAGCGGGCGCGAGCGCCCCTTCGCACGACATTGGCGGTGATCGCGATGGCGAGGTGGGTCTTGCCTGTCCCCGTGCCGCCGACCAGCACGATATTGCGGCGAGGCGGGAGGAAGGAGCCATCGTGAAGGGAGCGGATCATCTCCTCATTGATCGGTGTGCCCTCGAAGCTGAACCGCTCCAGGTCCTTCACCACGGGCAGCCTCGCAGCCGTCATCCGATAGCGGATGGAGGCTGCATCCCGGTGGGTCGCCTCAGCACGGAGCAGGTCGGTCAGTATCTCCATGGTGGTGCGCTTGCGCTGGAGGCCGGTGGTGACCGCCTCGTCGAACGCCGCCGCCATGCCCTTGAGTCCGAGGCCGCGCATCGTGTCGATCATATCATGCCGCTGCATCATAGCCTCGCAGCAGATCATAGCGGGCACAGTCGGCGAGCGGAGGATGCTGCAGCATCCGGTCTTCCGAAGTGACGATGCTGTGGGGTGTCGCCGGCTCGCGGCGCCGGGAGAGGATGTTGAGGATCAGCTCGTCGCTGGCCGTTCCGTTCGCCAACGCTTCGCGCACGGCAGCCTCTACCGGCTCCAGGCCATCGGTGAGCACCGCCGAGAGGACCCGCACGAACCTGCGATCGGCCTCGTCCCCGGTGCCGAGCCTTCGCCGTAATCGGTGCAGGGCGGGCGGCAGATCCCAGTCCTGGAACGGTGCGCCGTTACGCAGCGCGCCGGGCTTGTGCGCGAGGACCGGCAGATAATGCCAGGGATCGTATATCGTGCGGTTCCGACCGAAGTGGCGCTCATGCTCCCCGACGATCGCATCGCCGCAGCGTATGACGATGCGATCGGCATAGGAGCGCACCTGAACGGTCCGGCGTGCGGCCGTCGACATGACCGAGTAGCGGTTGCGATCGAAGCTGATGAGGCAGGTGCCGGTGACGGCATGCTCGCTCTCATGGAAGCCGTCGAACGGTGCCAGGATCGGCTGCAGGGCCGGTCGCTCCATATCCAGCGCCTCGGCGACGGTAATATCCCCGCGTTCGGGATGGGCATGATGCTCGGCCCAGCGCCGGCACTCGGCCTCCAGCCACCCGTTGAGCTCGGCCAGGCTGGCGAACCGGGTCGCGGCTGGAAGAAGCGGCCTCGGATCGTCTGGACCTGCTGCTCGACCTGGCCCTTCTCCCATCCCGCCGCCGGCGAGCAGGCGGTCGGCTCGACCATGTAATGATCGGTCATGATCAGGAAGCGGCGGTTGAACACACGCTCCTTGCCGGTGAACACGGCCGTCACCGCCGTCTTCATATTATCGTAGATACCGCGTCGCGGCACACCGCCGAAGAACGCGAACGCCCGGGCATGGGCATCGAACAGCATCTCCTGGCCCTCGCGCGGATAGGCTCGGACATAGGGTGCGCGCGAGTCGCAGAGACGCATATGCGCCACCTTCACCCGCATCGGCTTGCCGGCGATCTCCACATCCTCGTGGCTCCAGTCGAACTGGTAGGCCTCACCCGGCTGGAAGGTCATCGGGATGAACGCCGGTGCGCCTTCGCCAGCATCCTTCCGCCGCGCAGCACGCCAGCGCGCCGCATAGCGGCGCACCGCATCATAGGATCCATCGAACCCCTCGCGCACCAGCAGGTCATGGATACGCGTCATCCGTAGCCGATCGCGGCGGCCGCGACCTTCGTTCTCCTCAAGCAGCGCATCGAGACGATCCTGATAAGGACCGATCCGCGGCAGCGGCTGGACTTTGCGCTGATAGTTGAACGCCGCCTCCGGCGACCGGATCGCTTTGCGGACGACCTTCCGCGACAAACGAAGGTCACGAGCGATCGCCTTGATCGCCTTACCCGCTGCATGCTCACGCCGAATCCGAACCACTGTCTCCACGATCAACATCCCGTTCTCGCCAACTGATCAAAACCAGTCGGCCGACTAAATCCCCGGGATGAAGGGGTCCTTTTTGCACGCCGATCACCCCACGAAGGGGGTGCCTATTGCACGCTGATCCTCACGCGAGGTGCGCGATGAGCACGCGCGCGAGCCGCCAGCGGCACTTCGCGACCTCCAGGCGGTCGCGCGCGATGACCGCGTTGATCAGCGCCTCGGAAGTTTCCCCGATCTCCTCGTGCTGCTTGCGGAGCGTCTGTGTGTCCATGCGCCTGCCCTGTCCGGGGCACAGGATCGGCGAGAGACGTTGCGATCCGCTTAATGCCCCGTGTCAGGCCCGGCGCACGCGCGGCAGCACGACCGGAAGGTAGAGCGACAGGTAGGCGCACGTGGCGCGCCCGGCCTCGTCGTTGAAGGCATCGGTGATGTGGCCGTGCCGGATCACCGAAAGCCCGAAGAACAGATCGGCGATCTCGATCGCGCGGAAGAAGATCTCCGGCGTGTCGGCGAGCTCGGGAAGCTCGAAATTCCCGGAAATCTTGTCCCTCAGCTGCCCGGCGATGGCGAAATCGTTCTGCCGGTCCTTCAGCTTGATCGCCGAGGGGCTTTTGGGGCCGATCAGCAGCTGCATGGCGTCGCGGTTCGCATTGAAGAACGCGGCGCCGCGGCTCACGAAGCGGGTCACCGCCTGCCGCCAGTCCCCGCAGTCCGCCACCGACAGGCCGTCGAGATCGGCCTGGAGTTCGGCCTCCATGTCGCTCGCGGCGGCCTCGTAGACCTCCAGCACGTGCGAGAAGAAATGGTAGGCGGAGCTCTTGGGGATTCCGGCCTCGTCCGCCACGTCCGCCAGCGAGATCTCGTCGATCTCCCGCGCGCGCAGCAGCTTGCGGCTCGCGTCGACCAGCATAGCCCGGCGCGTGCGTCCCCGCTCCTGTGTCCGTCTCGCCGATCCGCCCACACGCCGCCCGTCTGTCCCGTTGCACCGGTCTGCGTTCACTCGTTGATCGCCGGAGTCAAGTCAATTCGAATTTAATCCGGTTACTGTTCCAACATTCCACCATCCCGAGGACGGAAACCCTGCCCGGAGCGGCTTTACAAATCGAATTGATTCGAAATATAGTACCCAAAACAATTCGAATTGCACTGCAGGGAGGGGAAAATCACATGCGCAGCCATATCCGATTCCGTCGCCCGCCGCTGAGGCTCCTGCTGCTTGCGGGCGCCGCGCTCACGCCGGCGACGGCCGCAGCGCAGGAGGCCGCCGTCATTGACGATGCGATCGTCGTCACGGCGCAGAAGCGCGAGCAGAATTTGCAGGACATCGGCCTGTCCGTCACCGCGCTCGGCGGCGCGTCGCTCGATTCGATGGGGCGGCAGGACGTGACCGCGCTCGCCGGGCAGGTACCGAGCCTTCAGGTCGCCCAGTACAGCCCGACGATCACCGTGTTCAACATCCGCGGCGTCTCGCAGAACGATTTCGCCGATTCGCAGGAAGCGCCGATCGCCTTCTACAACGACGAGGTCTACGTGAGCGCGCTCGGCGCGATCAGCAGCCAGATGTTCGACCTCGAGCGCGTCGAGATCCTGCGCGGCCCGCAGGGCACGCTGTTCGGGCGCAACGCCACGGGCGGCCTCGTGCAGGCGATCACCAAGCGGCCGACGAGCACGTTCGAGGGCTTCGCGAGCGTGACGGTCGGCAGCTACGGGCAGATCGCCACCGAAGGCGCGATCAGTGGCCCGCTGTCGGACACCGTGCGCGCGCGCCTTTCGGTCACCACCAACCATCACGGCGGCTATCTCGAAAACCGCATCGGCAAGGACCTCGGCAATTCGCGCTTCTTCGGCGGGCGGTTGCAGGTGGAGGCCGACGTCGGCGAGAACGGCACGCTGCTCGTGAAGCTGCAGGGCCTGCGCAACGACGACGAGACGAGCGGCGGCATCTACACGCATGTCGCGGCCGGCTTCGACGAGGACGGCCTCGGCTACGTGCTCGGGCCCACGGAAGATTTCTGGGAAACCTGCGGCGGCTGCGACGTGTTCGGCTACCGCGATTCCGACAACGACCCGTTCACCGGCGACTACGACCGGAACGGCTATTTCGACCGCAAGTTCTGGAGCGCCACGGTCCGCTACGAGCATGATTTCGGGGGTACGCAGTTCACCTCGATCACCGACTACCAGGACCTCCGCAAGCGCTACGGCGAGGACACCGACATGTCCCCGCTGCCGATCTTCGACTACGACACCGCGCAGGACCTCTATCAGCTCTCGCAGGAGCTGCGCCTGTCGGGCGACACCGACCGGCTCAACTGGCTTGCCGGCATCTACGGCCTCAAGATCAAGACCGAAAACGCCTACCAGATCGACGCCAGCAGCATCCTCGAGTTCATGGAAAACTACGGCGGCACGCAGAAGACCGAGTCGGTCGCCGTGTTCGGACAGGTGGAATTCAAGGCGAGCGAGGCGCTCAGCCTCATCGTCGGCGGCCGCTACAGCTGGGACTGGAAAAAGTACGATTTCACACACGCCGAGAACGGCGTCACCGATTTCGTCTTCAACAGCACGACCAATCCCGACCTCGCCAAGCAGACGTTCAAGAACTGGTCCGGCAAGATCGAGATCGACTACCGCCCCAGCGACGACGTGCTGCTCTACGCCAGCGTCAACCGCGGCACCAAGAGCGGCGGCTTCGGCGTGCAGGCGTTCGCGCCGATCGACCCCGCGACGCTGCCCTACGACCAGGAGGTGCTCACCAACTACGAGGGCGGCTTCAAGGCGACATTCGCGAACCGCGCGGTCACGTTCAACGGCTCCGTCTTCCACTACGACTACAAGGACTATCAGGCCTTCTCGCTCGAAGGCCTGTCGCAGTTCGTCACCAACCGCCCGGCGAAGGTCACCGGCTTCGAGGGCGAGCTGACGCTGCGGCCCGCGACCGGCCTCCTGCTGTCGGCGTTCCTCACGCACCTCGACACCAAGGTGAAAGGCATCACGCTGCCCGGCGGCCGCGTCGCCGACCGCAAGATGCCGCAGGCGCCCGCGTGGAGCCTCGGCGGGATGCTGCGCTACGCCTTCCCCGTCGGCCCCGGATCGCTCGCGTTCCAGACCGACTGGAAATACGACAGCGCGCAGTATTTCTCGACCTTCAACGCGCCCATCGACCACGAGGATTCGCACGTCGTCGGCAACGTCCGCGTGTCGTTCGAAACCGATGACGACCGCTGGGTGATCGCGGCCTTCGTCAACAACGTCACCGACAAGGAATACCGCATCTACAATCTCGATCTCGGCGCCGCGCTCGGCACGTCGAACCAGACCTACGCGCGCCCGCGCTGGTTCGGCGGCAGCGTCACGTATAATTTCTAGCATCTTCCGGGAGGGAGACGGGTTTGGTGGGTTCAAGGTTGTGGCTGGCCGCGTTCGCGGCGCTTGCATCGGCCCCCGCGCACGCCGCCGTCGATGCGGCCGCAGGCGCGGCCGTGTTCAAGCGCTGCGCCATGTGCCATTCCGTCGATCCCGGCAAGAAGATTGCCATGGGTCCGAACCTGTCGGGTGTCGTCGGGCGCAAGGCCGGCACGGCTGAGTTCAACTATTCGCCCGCGATGAAAGCGTCGGGCATCGTCTGGACGCCGGACATGCTCGACGCCTTCCTCCAGAAGCCCGCCGCAACGATCAAGGGCTCGCGCATGGCTTTCGCGGGCCTGCCGCGCGCGGAGGACCGCGCTAACATCATCGCCTATCTCACCACGCGGAAATAGCCTGACCCGCCGGAGGACCGACATGAAGACAATCACCGCCTTCACCGCACTCTGCCTCGCCGCCGTCGCCATCCCGGCAAGCGCACAGCTTCAGCCGGAGGAACTGACGACGGAATCGCTCGCCGAGGTGATGCAGCCGCACTGGGTATGGGTGAACGACATCGCGTTCGACCGTATGCTCGACGGCCGCGCCTATCTGCTCGATGCTGACAGCGGCCAGATGCTCGGCATGGTGAGCGGCGGCTATGGTCACGGCTCCCTGCTGCTCGCCGAGGACGGCAAGACATTCGGCGTTCCCTCGATCCACCTCTCGCGCGGCACGCGCGGCGAGCGCACCGACGTCGTCACCTTCTACAAGACCTCCGACCTCAAGGCCGGGCCGGAAGCGATCATTCCGCCGAAGCGCTTCAGCGGTATGCCGTTCCTGTCGTCGGCGCCGGTGATGCCGGGCGGACGCTTCGCGCTCATCTACAATTTCACGCCCGAGCAGTCCGTCACGGTCGTCGACATGCAGGCGCAGAAGACGGTGGGCGAGTTCGTGACCTCGGGCTGCGGCCTCGTCTTCCCGACCGGCCCGTCGAAATTCTTCCTCATCTGCGGCGACGGCGCGCTGCAACCGGCGACGCTCGACGCTGAAGGCAAAGTCACGCTCGGCAAGACCTCGAAGAAGCTGTTCGCGGACGACGACCCCGTCACCGAGAAGGGCGTGTGGACCGGCAAGCAGTGGCTGTTCTTCACGCCGAGCGGCAAGGTGCACGTGATCGACCATGCGAAGGACGTGCCGACGCTCGCAAAGACATGGTCGCTGACCACGGCGGCCGACGCGGGCTGGCGTCCCGGCGCGCTCCAGACCGCCGCCTATCATCGCGGCACCGGGCGTCTCTATGTGCTGATGCACGAGGGCGGCCCCGACACGCACAAGGACCCCGGCACCGAGATCTGGGTCTACGACGCCGCGAAGCAGACGCGCATCCAGCGCATCCCGCTGGACGGCATCGCGCTCTCCGTCGCCGTCAGCCAGGACACGAAGCCGCTGCTCTACACGACGATGCCGGGCGAGACCGATTTCACGGTCCGCGACGCCATGACCGGCGCGCTCATCCGCAAGATCGAAGGGCTCGGCGGATTCATGACGATCATCCAGCCCTCGCCGGTGACCGGCCAGTGAGCGGCCTCGACATCCTGCCCGTTCTGGTGACGGACGTGCTGTTCGGCGGCCTGTTCCTTGTCGGCGGCGCGAGCAAGCTCAGGGACTTCACCGCTTTCGCGGAAACGCTCGGCAACTACCGGCTGCTCCCGGGTCCGCTTGTCCGTCCGGCGGGCGCGGTGATCGCCCTCGCCGAACTCGCCCTCGGCGCCGCGGCGATTGTCGCCGTGCCGCTCGGCAGTCAGATCGCCATGCTCGGCGTCGCCGCGCTTCTGCTCGTCTATGCCGCCGCGATGGGCATCAACATCGCGCGCGGGCGCGATCACATTGATTGCGGCTGCAGCTTCGGCGCGACGCACGCATCGCTCGGCTGGGAACTCGTCGCCCGCAACGTGGCGCTCGGCGTCATCGCCTTCGCCGTGTTCGCGCTTCCCATCAGCGCCCGCCCGCTCGGACCCATCGACTGGATTTCGGGCATCGGTGCGGTGGCGGCGTTCACGTTTCTCTATCTCGGTTTCGGACAGTTCAGTGCAATTCGCCTGCAAAGAAAGGCGGTGGTGAGATGAACGAGTTCTTTCTCGCAGCGTTCGCGCTGCAATGGGTGGCGATCGTCGGACTCGCGCTGCTGATGGTCGGCCTGCTGCGTCAGGTCGGGATGCTCCACGAACGGCTCGGGCCGGTCGGCGCACTGACGCTCTCGGGCGGCGCCAAGGTCGGCGAGACGGCGCCGGTGTTCGAGCTTCCCAGCCTCACCGGCGGCGAGGTCCGCATCGGCGGCATCGCAGGCGACGGACGCTCGACGCTGGTATTCTTCCTCTCGCCGACCTGCCCGATGTGCAAGTCCATGCTGCCGGTGCTGCTCTCGGTCGCGCGCGAGAATGCCGCCACCACGCGCCTCGTGTTCGCGAGCGACGGTGACGAGGTCGCGCAGATGAAGATGATCGTGCAGCAGAAGCTCGGCGACCATCCGTTCGTGCTCTCCACCGATCTCGGCCGTGCGCACGGCGTCGGCAAGCTGCCTTACGCGGTGCTGCTCGGCGCGGACGGGCGCGTCGCCTCGAAGGGCCTCGTCAATAACCGCGAGCATGTCGAGAGCCTGTTCGAAGCCGAACGGACGGGCATCGCCTCGATCCAGGATTATATGGCGCGCCGTGACGCTACGGGCGCAACGACAGGAGCTGCGAAATGAACAGGCCAATGAACCGGCTCGACAGGATCATGGAGCGGCTGAGCCGCACGGCCGCGCGCGGCATGTCGCGCCGCAGCTTCTTCGGTCGCGCCAGTGCCTTCGGCATCGCCGCGGCGTCCATGCCGCTGCTCCCCGTCTCGCGCGCCAACGCGGCGCAGCAGCCGGGCGAGAGCGGCGATCCGCAATCCTGCGACTACTGGCGCTACTGCGCGATCGACGGCTTCCTCTGCTCCTGCTGCGGCGGCAGCACCTCGTCGTGTCCGCCGGGCACCGAGCCGTCGCCGATCACGTGGGTCGGCACCTGCCGCAACCCGATGGACGGCAAGGATTACGTGATCTCCTACAACGACTGCTGCGGCAAGTCGGCGTGCGGCCGCTGCATGTGCAACCGCAACGAAGGCGACACGCCCGTCCACCAGCCCGCGGGCTCCAACGACATCAACTGGTGCCTCGGCACCGAGGTCGGCGTCGTCTACAACTGCTCGACCGCCGTCGTGCTCGGCGCCGCCGACTAGGGATGCGTCTTGCCGTCTTTCCCGTCCTGCTGTGCACCGCCGCCATGGCGGCGCACGCCGGCATAGCGCCGAACCTCGCGCGCAACGGGCGTTCGGCGCACGTCAACTACATGACCGAATGCCAGGGCTGCCACCTACCCGACGGCAGCGGCCAGAAAGGCAGCGTGCCGTCGATGAAGGGCGAGCTTCACCGCTTCCTGACGGTGGAGGGCGGCCGCGAATTCCTCGTGCAGGTTCCGGGCTCGGCGAATTCGAAGCTCAGCGATGCCGATCTCGCCGCATTGCTCAACTGGCTGCTCCCGAAGATGGGCGGCATCACGGCGGATGGATTCGAACCTTATACAGCGGAAGAGGTCGCGCTCTATCGCGCGCAGCGACTCGTCGACGTTACCGGCACGCGCGCCGCGCTCGTCGCGAAGTTCGCTCAGCCCGAAACGTCGAGCGTCAACCGATAGAGCGCCGCGCAGTCGGCTCCGCATCCGCTGACGCCGGTCCGCGTCCCGATCGCTTTCACCGCATCCTTTGCCGCGGCATCTGACGCGGCTGAAATCTCGAACACGACAAGCTGATCCGGCACCGCGACCGGTTCGTGCATCAGGACATTGTAGACCCGGTAGGGCGTCACACCGGCCGCGAGTCCCGCGTTCACGATGGCCCTCAATTCTTTCGGCGCCACACCTTTCGACCGGTGCAGGTAGAGATGCGTCGGCTTCGGCGCATCTGCGCTACGCATACCCTTCCCCTCCCGCTTGTAGTAGATGCGCTCCGTCACCTTGATGAGATCGGTGCCGCGCCCGAGCTGGTCCATGCGCCAGCTCGCCATCAGCATCGCGATGATCGTCTTGTCCATGTCGGACGACGTGATCGTGTACAGCGCCACGTAGGGCCGCGCGCCGTCCTCCGTGACGGCGGCCCCGCGCCGCGCGCGCTCGTATCCGGGCACGGCGAGCACGTCGGGAATGTCGATTTCGTTGTACCAGTGCTCGAATTCCGCCTCGCGCGCCGGATCGACGTTCTCGGACTTCACCATCATCAGCCACTCGCTGCCGAGCGCCGCCGACGGCAGCGACAACAGCAGGGCCGCAGTCGCAGCGCGAAGCGCAGTCATTTGAGCGCCGCAGCCAGCCGCTCGACCCATTGCCGGTGGAACGCCGTCGCTTCCGGCCCCGGCTGCCAGCCGAGCGCCATCTCGAGCACCGGATCGACGACCGCCGTCCGCTCGCCGCTCAGCGTCTCCAGAATGGCGTGGCCACAGAACGGCACATAGGCTTCCGCATAGCCGCCCTCGTGGACGACCGCGAGCCGCCCGCCGCACAGGCGCCCGGCGGCGTCCATCATCTTCCGCGTCAGCACGCGGTAGCTTTCGCTGTGCAGCAGCATCCGCGCCAACGGATCAACGCTGTTCGCATCGAGCCCGCACGCGACGATGATGAGTTCCGGCTTGAAGCTTTCGAGCGCAGGCAGCACCAGCGCGTCGAACGCGTGGACATAGGCGTCGTGCCCCGCGCCGGCGGGAAGCGGGATGTTGAGGTTGAAGCCGAGCCCCGCGCCCGCGCCGCGATCCTCCGTGCCGCTGTATCCCGGCGGGAAGCAGCGGTCCTGATGCACGGAGATCGTCAGAACGTCGTCACGGTCGTAGAAGATCGACTGCGTGCCGTTGCCGTGGTGCACGTCCCAGTCCACCACCGCGACGCGCGAGATGCCGCGCCGCGCCTTCGCGACCTCGATAGCGATCGGGATGTTGGCGAGCAGGCAGAAGCCCATCGGCATGTCGGCAAGGCAGTGATGCCCCGCCGGGCGGCAGAGCGCGTAGGCGTTGTCCACCTCGCCGGCCAGCACGTCGTCGACCGCCGAGATCGCGAGGCCGCACGAGATCATCGCGATCTCGAAGCCGCCCTTGCTGAACGGCGCGAGCCGGCCGAGATCGCCGCCGCCCGCGTCGCTCACCCTCTTGAAGTTGTCGATGTAGTCGCGGGGGTGCACGCGGCAGACGTCCTCCACCGTGGCGGAGACCGAGTCCGCCATCACAAGTTTACGCGTGAGGCCGGAGGCGTTCGCGAGGTTGAGCAGGCGGCGCTTGGAATCGGGCGTGTCCGCGCCCGCCGTGCCGCCGGGCGGCTGCACCCAGTCGCCGACGGGCAGGAACAGAGCCTGCATCCCGGTCGCGTGCCAGAAGGTGCGTTCGTCGGTGTAGAATCCGGTGCGCGGCATGGCCCTGTCCTCCTCAGTCAGCCGTCAACTTCGGCGGGTTCGCGGCATCATAGACCTTTTCGCCGTCGATGAAGGTCATCCGCACCTTCGTGGCGTGGATTTCGGTGACCGGCACCTTCCACGGATTCCTTTCGGTGACGATGACGTCGGCGCGCATTCCCGGCTCGATCGACCCCACGAGATCGCGCGTGCCCATCAGCGCCGCCGAATTCTCCGTGAAGATGCGGAACGCCTCGTCGAGCGTCACGCGCTCGTCCGGCGCGATCACCGCGCCGCCGCCGCCCGGCGACTGGCGCGTCACCATCGTCTCGATGGCGAGCCACGGGTTGACCGACGGCACCACCGACCAGTCCGACCCCGCGACGACGTTCGCGCCGCTCGCCACCGCCTCCCGGATCGGGATCAGCCGCTTCATCATCTCGTCGCCCACCGCGCGGCGGATATCCGTGTCGGTGATCGGCGTCGGATACCAGATGTAGGGCGAGAACTCCCATGTCAGGTGCAGGTCGCGCACGCGCGGGATGTCGGCGAGATCGGCGAAGGTCGTGTGGCCGATATCGTGCGCGGAGCCCGCCCAGCCGTTCACCTTGCGCGCATGTTCGGCAGCGGAAATCGCCGAGCGCACCGCGCCGTCGCCGACCGCGTGGAACTTCACGTGCAACCCCATGCGATCGAACCGCGCGACCGCCTCGTCGAGAACCGGCTGCGGGATCAGCAATATGCCCTTGTTGGCGGGATCGGTGTTCGACACGCCCTTGTAGGGTTCGAGCATCGCGGCGGTGTGGCTCTCGATCGGCACGCCGTCCATGAAGATCTTCACGCAGTCCGTCTTGAAGCGCGGTTTCGCATAGAGGGCGCGCGTCTCGATCAGGCGGTCGCCCGCGGCATCGCCCGGCGTCCACACGATGCACCCGCGCACGCGCTGCTTGACGACGCCTTCGCCGGAAAGGTCGGAGATCGTCTTCATGTTGCTGTCGCGGACCGTCGCCTCGGTGAACGAGGTGATCCCGAACGACAGCATCTGCGCCGTCGAAAGCGCCAGCGCCTTGCGGTTCAGCTCCTCGCTCGGCGCGGGCACGGCCTTCTCGACAAGCTCCGTCGCCGTTTCGCGGAACACGCCCGTGGGATCGCCCTTCGCATCGCGCTCGATGATGCCGCCCGCCGGGTCCTTCGTGTCGCGCGTCACGCCCGCGACCTCCAGCGCCTTCGAATTCGCCCAGATGCTGTGGTGCGATTCGTCCGAAAGCAGCACGGGATTGTTCGGCGCGACCTTGTCGAGGAAGGCGCGCGTCTGCTCGCCCTTTTTGAACACCGCGCCGACCCAGTTGCCGCCGACGATCCAGTCGCCCGGCTTCGCGGCCTTCACGCACTCCTTGACGCGCGCGGCGATGGCGGCGGGCTTCGCACCATAGGCGAAGCCGCACGCGAACTGCTCGAGCCCCGCGAAATGGCTGTGGACGTGCATGTCGTGGAGGCCGGGCAGCACCGCCGCGCCGTTCAGATCGACGACGACCGAACCCGGCCCGCGATACGCTTCCGCCGCCTTCGCATCGCCGACCGCGACGATCACGCCGTCCCGGATCGCGACCGCCTGCGCCCAGCCGGACGGGGTGCGCACGTCGCCGTTCAGCAGGATCGTGTCCGCCGGGGCTTCCGCTGCCGCCGCGCCGCCGATCACCGAAAGGGCAAGCACGCTCCCTGCAATCGTCTTCAGCATCCCCTGTCTCCCCTGCTCGTTCCTAAAGTGTCGAATAGTCTTCCGTCTGATGGCGCAGATCGCGGAGGAAGGTTTCCAGCTCGGCCTTGCGTTCCGGCAGCAGCGCCTTGCCCGCGGGCGACAATACCCGCGCGGGCACGTTCGCGAGATTGGCCTCCAGCATCTTCACCACGTCCGGCCCTTCGGGCTTGCCGCCCTGCGGATCGACGAGCGCCATCACGCGCGCCACGCCCACCGCGCCGAGCCAGTCGAGCGCATCGGCATCGTGCAGGTAGAGCGCTTCCGGCGTCTTCGGCTCGCGGTCGTACATGTGGGTGCGGATCGCCTCGCGCACGGCGTCCAGCTTGCGCTCGGGAAAGCCGCTGTCTTTCAGGATCGTGTCGACGATCGCGGCGGCGCGGTCGGCATGGTCGGTGCCCTCCGCGGCCCATTTCGGGAACGCCGCCATGTCGTGGAGGTAAGCGGCGGCGAACATCACGTCGTCGTCCAGCCGGACGCCGTCCGCGCGGGCGAGCTGCTGCGCCAGCACATAATCCCGCACGCTGTGCGAATAGCCCCACGCGGGATTGCGGAATTCCTTGGCCGCCAGTTCGCGCACCTTCGCGCGCCATGCCGCCTCCGCCCGGTGGCCGACGCTCGAAGGGCGGCCCGGCACATGCTCCATGGCGCTGTATTTCAGGAAGAAGTCGGCCTCCTTGTAACCCGGGTAAAGCGCGATCATCTTCCCCATCGCTTCTTCCGGCGATTTGGCGGTTTCGGTCACGGCGAGGAAATCGTCGATGTAGCGCACCGACGGATCGAAGATGCGCATGTCGGCGGGGTCGCCGTGGCCGGGATAGATTTTGGGCTTGAGCTTCGCGTAGCGCGCCTTCAGCGCGACGAGCTCGGCGCGCCAGTTCTTCAGGTCCTCGCGGCTGATGTCGTCGCCCATCCAGAAATGGACGCCGTTGTAGCCGAAATCCGAAAGGAACAGCGCGTTGAGATCGGGGCTGTAGACGGTGGTGATGAAAGGCGTTTCCGCGCGCATGTAGTCGGTGGAAAGTTCGAGCGTCCCGCCGCCGACCATCTCCAGCGTCGGCGCGTTCAGAACCGCGATGTTGCGTTCATAGTCGAAGCCGTCCGGGCGCTCCGGCGTCTTCGGCTTCAGCGCGGGGTCGAGCGGCGGCTCGGCGCCGGTCTCGCCGCCCGTGTCCATGTAGATCGCGTAGCGCTTGATGTCGGCCTTGATGTCCTCGTTCGCGACGACGATCTTCGCGTCCGGGAATTCCTCGCGGAACACCGCCATGCCGGTGAAATGGTCGGTATGGCCGTGGCTGATGAGGACGTGCGTCAGCGGCAGCTTCATCGCCTTGATCATGGCGGCGAGCCTACGCGCCTCGTTCGCCTTGCGCTGCACGTCCATCACCACGAGCGACGTGCCGTTCGAGAAGACGAACGAGTTCACCGTGGCGAAATCGCCCTTGTAGACCGTGACCGTCCGCACCGGCCCGGCGTGCGCGGGCGCCGCCGCGACCGCGGCGAGCAGCGCGAAGGCGAACGCCGCCTTCACCGGCCGCCGTTCGCCTGACGGTCGAACACGACCTCGCCGTCGATATAGGTCTGCTGCACCTTGATCGTGTGGATCTCGGTCGCCGGAATCCGGAACGGATTCCTGTCGATCACGATGAAGTCGGCGCGCTTGCCGGTTTCGATCGTGCCGAGGTCCTTGTCGAGCCCGAGGCGGGTCGCAGCGTTGATCGTGAACATCCGCACCGCCTGTTCGATCGTGATCGCTTCATCGAGGCCGAAGCTGCGATCGCCGCCGCCGCGATTGCGCCGCGTGACCGCCGTCTCCATGCCGAGCCACGGATCGGGCGCGGGGATCACCGCCCAGTCCGATCCCGCGATCACCAGCGCGCCCGCCTCGAAGCCTTCGCGGATCGGCCACACCCGGCTGATCCGCGGTTCCCCGACCGCCATCGTGATGTCGTCGTTGATCGGCTGCGGGTCCCACAGGTAGGGCGAGAATTCGAACGCGGAATGCAGCGCCTTCGCGCGCGGCAGATCGGCGGGGTCGATGAACGTCAGGTGCCCGACCTGATGGATCGGGCCATCGCCGCCGTTCTGCTGCCGCGCATAAGCGATGGCGTCGAGCGAGGCGCGCACGGCAGCGTCGCCCGCCGCGTGGAACAGCACGTTGAGGCCGAGCCTGTCCCACTTCGCCATCAGCGGACCCAGCTTCGCGGGATCGAACAGCAGCAGGCCCTTCGCGGGCGCGTTCGGCTGCCCGCCCTGATACGCCTCCAGCATCGCGCCGGTGTGACTTTCGGTCGGCACGCCGTCCGCGAAGACCTTGATGCACGTCGGCTTGAAGCGTTCGCGCGTATACTCGGGGATCGCCGCGATGGTCGCGTCGAGATCGGGGTTCGGATGGCCCGCGTGGCTGTAGGCGATGCACGCCTGCACGTGCTGCTTGAGCTCGCCCCTGTCGGCGAGCGCGGCATAGGCTTCGAGGTCGTCGCGGAACGCCATCGCCTCGACATAGCCGGTGATGCCGAGGGACAGGAGATAATCGAGGTTCTTCTTCAGCTCCGCCTGCGTCTGCTCGGCGGGCTGCGGCGGAATGTGGCGCAGCACGAGATCGCGCGCGGTTTCGCGCAGCACGCCGGTCGGAAGCCCCGCGGCGTCGCGCTCGATGATACCGCCTTCCGGGTTCGGCGTCTCCTTCGCGATGCCCGCGATCGCGAGCGCGCGGGAATTCACCCACAGGCTATGGCCGCTCACGTCGAACAGCATCACCGGGTTGTCGGGGGAAACCGCGTCCAGCGTCGCGGCGGTGATCGGCGTGCCCGCCAGCACGGAGGCCTGCCACTGGCCGCCCGCCACCCATTCGCCCTTCGCCGCGGCCTTCACGCAGGCGCTCACCCCGGCGAGAAGCTCGGCCGCCGGAACGTCGGGCGAGATGCCGCAGCGCCCTTCGCCGCCCTTCGCCTGAAGCACGGGATGCACGTGCATGTCGTAGAGGCCGGGCAGCACGGTCCGGTTGCCGAGATCGACCTCGCGCGCGCCCTTCGCCGCCTTTCGCACCTTTGCATCACTGCCCACCGCGACGATGCGCCCGTCCTTCACCGCGAAGGCCGTCTTCCAGCCCGAGGGCGTGTAGACCTGCGCATTCCGGTAGATCGTCGCCGCCGACGACGCCTGGGCAGCGGACGCGAGCACGGCCGCACCGGCGGCAAGCGCCGTCAGCCGCACCATCCGCCGAACTGTCCGTTGAACCTTGGCCGACCCTGAAACCATGCCCCTCTCCCCTTTTCGAAAACCGCGGCGCCGCAGCCGCCCGGCACGGCTGCGGCGCCTGCCTTCCGGCGGCTAGAACCGGTACGCAGCCGTCACGCCGAACGTCCGCGGCCGCACGATGTGCGAACGATAGATCGTGGCGTTGTTGTTGTCGCGCGCCCGGCGGCCGGCCCACACGGCCTGATCGAGCACGTTGTTGGCGAACAGCGAGAGGTCGACGCCGTTCAGGCGATAACCGGCGCGCAGCGACAGCGCCCGGATGGCGGGCGCGTTGTCGAGCGTCGGGTCGACGCCGCCGTTGCGCGGATCAATGCCCGGCGTCAGGCTCGTCTGGTGCGCGCGGTAATCGAAATCAGCGCGCAGATAGGCGTCGTCCTGCTCGCGCAGCGAGAACTCGTGCTGCGCGTGCACCGAGATCGTCCACGGCGGCGTGGTGATGTGGTTGCCGTCCGTCACCAGCGGCACGGTGGCGAGCGGGCCGCCGAAGAACGTGTCGAGGAACTTGGCGTTCGTGTAGCCGACCTCGGCCTGCAGCGTGAAGTCGTCGGTCACGCGGAAATCGAGCTGAAGGTCGAAGCCGCGGCTGCGCGCCGAGCCGAGGTTCGCCGTGAACTGGAAGCCGCAGCCGCCGAGGCCGACGACCTGCTGGATGTTCTTCCAGTCGATCTGGTAGACGCTGCCCTGCAGGCTGAGGCGTCCGCCGAGCGTCCGGCTCTTCACGCCCGCTTCATAGCTCCACACCGAGTCCGACTTGTAGGTTTCCGGGCGGCCGTCCGGGTAGCCGAGCGGATCGAGATCGGTCGCCTGGCAGGGCGCGCCGACCTGCGGGTTGTAGCCGCCGGGCCGGAAGCCTTTGGACGCGGAGGCGTAGACGAGGTTCGCCGGATCGACCTGGAACTCCACGCCGAACTTCGGCGTGAACGGCTTCTCCTTCTGGCGGCCGACGTCCGTCACGGGATCGCCGACCACGGGGCCCTGCGCGAACGAATTGATGTCGAACTTGGTCTCGCCGTAGCGCAGGCCGACGGTCAGCGTCAGCCGGTCCACGGGGCGGAAGTTCACCTGGCCGAACGCCGCGATCTGCGTGTCCTTCGAGCTTGTCGCCTGATCGTAGATGAGGCGCCCGTCGACGAGCGGCGGGAAGAACGGGATCAGGAACGGCGCGTATTCGAACAGGAAGCGGTCCTCCACCTGCTGGATCGAGGTCTGCTTCGCCTTCTGGTAGAAGCCGCCGATCACCCACGTGAGCGGCGAGTCGGTGTTCGACGATTGCAGGCGAATCTCGCCGGTGGTGATCTTCTGCGTGTTGACGAAATCGCTGAACGCCGCCTGGTCCGGGAAGATCGGCAGCGTCACGCCCGCGAACAGGCTCTGGTCGAACGTCGTGTAGTCCGCCCTGAACGTCTGCTTGCGGTCGAAATAGGAACCGATCGCCGTCAGGTCGACGGCGCCGAACGAATACTGCACGTTCAGCGTCGGCAGGTAGAAGCGGTCGCGGCCCGATTCCTGCACGCGGTTGCCGTTCAGGAACACGCCCTTCTCGTAGTTCGAGAGCGGCGCGTCCGGCACGGTGAAATCGGCGCGGACGTTGTCCCACGTCTCCGGGCTGTCGTTGGTGTAGATCTTCTGATAGGCGATCGACGGCGTGATGCGGAGCTCGGGCACCGGCGACCACGTGAACGCGGCGCGGCCCACGTAGGAATTCTGGTAGTTCGCGTCGTCGTCGACGACACCCTTGTCCTCGAAGCGCACGCGGTCGATGAAGCCGCCGTCGCGCCGGTAGTAGCCGCTGACGCGGACGCCGAGCTTGTCCTCGACCAGCGGCACGCCGTAGGCGACGCCGGCTTCGTAGCTGGGGCCGCCGTCCTCGGTGAGCGCGGCTTCCGCACGCACGTAGCCGGAGGTGCGGTTCAGGCTCGGCTGCGGCGAGATGAAGCGGATCGTGCCGCCCTGCGAGCCCGCACCGAACAGCGTGCCCTGCGGGCCGCGCAGCACCTCGACGCGCTCGAGGTCGAAGATCACCGGATAGGCGTTGCCGCCGCTGTAGCCGAGCGAGCGGATCTGGATGGGCGTGTCGTCGATGTAGACGCCCGTGGTCGCCGCGCCCGCGGTCGAATTGATGCCGCGGATCGAGATGTTCGTCGTCGTGTTCGTCGCCTCGAAGACGACGCCCGGCGTCTGCCGGATCACGTCGGCGAACTCGCGCACGCCGCGGCTGTCGAGCGTCTCCTGCGAGAAGGCGCTGACGCTGAGCGGCACCTTGCTCAGCGCCTGCGACTGGCGGGTCGCGGTGACGACGATGTCCTCGAAACCGACAAGGGCCTCGCCCGTGCTTTCCGACGCGGACTGTTCGCCCGCGGCCTGCGCGAATGCCGCTGCCGGCAGGATCAGCGCCGCGATCGCGACGGACGATTTCGCCAGAGCGTGGATGGTCTGTCTTTTCATCTTTACCCCCTCCTGTTTGCCTTGTTGTCTTGTGAAATGCGCTTCGTGTTGCTCAGGAACCCAGTGTTCTCTTGTCTATGACTCTTGCCGCCTTCCCCTGTGACCGTGGCAGTGACCCTGCGGGCTGGACGTCGATCTTGACGCTGATTCCGACCATGGTCTTGATGCGGTGTGCGAGCGTGTAGGCGTGCTCGGCGTGTGTGCCCGGGTCGGTGTCCTCGCGGGCCTCGACGGAGAGGCGCACCATGTCCATGCGGTCCGGGCGGGTGAGCTCGATCAGGAAGTGCGGCGCCAGCGCCGGCACCGACAGGATGTGCTCCTCGATCTGGCTCGGGAACACGTTCACGCCCCGGATGATCAGCATGTCGTCCGACCGCCCCGTGATCTTCGCCATGCGCCGCATCGTGCGCGCCGTGCCGGGCAGAAGCCGGGTCAGGTCGCGCGTGCGGTAGCGCACGATCGGCATCGCCTCCTTGCTGAGCGAGGTGAACACCAGCTCGCCCTCCTCGCCGTCGGGAAGCACTTCGCCCGTCTCCGGGTCGATCACCTCGGGGTAGAAATGATCCTCCCAGACGGTGAGCCCGTCCTTGGTCTCCACGCACTCCTGCGCCACCCCCGGACCCATCACCTCGGACAGCCCGTAGATGTCCACCGCGTCGATCGCGAACGCCCCCTCGATCTCGGCGCGCATCGCCTCCGTCCACGGCTCGGCGCCGAAGATGCCCACCTTCAGCGAACTCGCCGCCGGGTCGATGCCTTCCCGCCGGAACTCGTCGAGGATCGCCAGCATGTAGCTCGGCGTCACCATGATGATCTCGGGGGCAAAGTCGGTGATCAGTTGCACCTGCTTCTCGGTCTGCCCGCCCGACATCGGGATCACCGTGCACCCGAGCGCCTCCGCGCCGTAGTGCGCGCCGAGGCCGCCGGTGAACAGGCCGTAGCCGTAGGCGACGTGCACCTTCATGCCCGGGCGTCCGCCCGCAGCATGGATCGAGCGCGCGACGAGGCCGGACCACGTCTCGATGTCGCGCTTCGTGTAGCCTACGACCGTGGCCTTGCCGGTCGTCCCCGACGAGGCGTGGATGCGGGCGAGTTTCTCCTGCGGCACCGCGAAGAAGCCGAACGGATAGGCGTCTCTCAGGTCCGCCTTCGTCGTGAACGGGAACCTCGCAAGGTCCTCCAGCGACACGAGGTCGTCAGGATGCACACCCGCCGCGTCGAACTTCGCACGGTATGCAGGGTTGCCCGCATACGCGTGGGCGAGGCTTTGCTTGAGGCGCGACAACTGCAACGCGCCAAGCTCGTCACGCGACGCGTGCTCAATCGCGTCAAGACCGATTCCGTTCATTGGTGAATGACCTGAACGGTTGTGAACTCGGCGAGTCCGAGGGTTCCGAACTCGACGCCGATGCCGGACTGCTTGACGCCGCCGAAGGGGGCGTCGGGGCGGATGGCGCCGTGGGCGTTGACCCACGCGCTGCCGCATTCGAGACGGCCCGCGAGCGCCGCGGCCCTGGCGACGTCGCGCGACCACACCGAGCCGCCGAGGCCGCTCGGGTTGTCGTTGGCGCGGGCCAGCGCATCCTCGACGTCGCTGTAGCGGATCACCGGCAGCGCCGGGCCGAACTGCTCCTCGTCGACGATGGCCATGCCGTCCTTCGCGTCGGCAAGGATCGTCACCGGATAGAACAGCCCCGCGCCTTCCATCGGCGCGCCGCCGCACAGGGTCGGGCGCCGTCCGCGATCGCCGCGTCGACGAGCGTGCGCACGCGGTCGAACTGCATCCGGTTCTGCACCGTGCCGAGCGCGCTGTCGGCCTCGCGGCCGTCGCCCACCTTCACGTTCGCGGCATAGTCGACGAGCCGCCTGCACACGGCGTCGTAGATCGAATCGTGCACGTAGAGCCGCTTGATCGCTGCGCAGGTCTGGCCGTTGTTGATGAACGCGCCCCAGAACAGCTTCTCGGTGACGGCATCGAGATCGGCGTCGGGCAGCACGATCGCCGCGTCGTTGCCGCCGAGCTCCAGCGTCAGCCGCTTCAGCGTCTCCGCCGCGCTCGCCATCACGCGCCGCCCCGTGCGCGTCGAGCCCGTGAACACGATCTTGTCGATGCCCGGATGCACCGACATGGCGCGGCCGATCTCGTCCTCGCCCGCCACCGCGTTCAGCACGCCGGGCGGCAGCGCCGCCTGCAGCAGCTCGGCGAGGCGAAGCGTCGCGATCGGCGTGTAGGGTGAGGGCTTCAGCACCACGGTGTTGCCCGCGCGGATCGCCGGCATGATGTGCCAGATCGCGATCATCACCGGGAAGTTCCACGGCGTGATCGAGCCGACGACGCCGATCGGCTTCCTGTGCAGCGTCACACGGCCGCCCGCGTCGTCCTGGATCGTCTCCACGGGCAGGTCGAGGCTCGCGGTGTGGCGCGTCCACGCCACCGCGCCGCCGATCTCCCACTGCGAGCCGAGCCCGCCCAGGGGCTTGCCCTGTTCCAGCGTCACCAGCCCGGCAAGCTCGGCGGCGTTCGCCTCTATGATGTCCGCCATCGCGTTCACCGCCGCCTTGCGCTCGGCGTCCGGCGTCCCCGCCCACGCCGGGAACGCACGCCGCGCCGCCGCGACCGCCGCGTCCAGATCCGACGCGCGCGCCGACGGGCACCGCGCGAACACGGTCCCGTCCGCAGGGTTCAGCACGTCGAAATACGCGCTCGCCTCAACAGACGCGCCGTCAATGATCAGACTGTAGGTTTGCGGCATCTGATGATTCTTCCTGAAGGGGCCTTGACGCGGGAATGCGCGTGCCCGCGACCGGGATCCGCGCAGCGGACCCGTTCAGGGACTCGAACATTAACCCGTATATCTTCGAGTTAATTTTGCATCTGTCCAACGCCGCACGGATCGAGGCCGATTTCCGATGCGCGCGCCGATTTCATTTTTTCAGGAAAAATACGATGTTACGCACGTCCCGTCCGCTTTACACCCATCCCCACCCCGCATTTGTGCTTAAATCGAATTTGTTCGACTATTGATGAAAACAGGGGGGTTGTCAACAGCCCGAAAACCATGGAAACGGGTCGCATGATCACCAATGTGAAAATCAGGCCGCCCGCGCGGAAGGCGACGCAGGCCCGCGGCCGGGCCCGGCGCGCCGAGCTTCTCGAAGCGGCGCGCACGATGCTGGATACGCAGAACATCGACCAGATCGGCATGATCGCGGTCGCCGAGGCGGCAGGCATACCGGCGTCGTCGGCCTATCATTTCTTCCCGGAGATCGGCGATCTCTGGAAGGAACTCGCGCGCGCGCTCGCCTCGGCGCAGGCGGCCGAAGACCTGATGCTGCCGGAGGTGGACGAGTGGGAAACGCTCGTCGAGCTTTCGCTCGCGCATCACCAGAAGGCGTTCAACGGCAACCGCGCCGCGCGCCAGCTCATGCTCGGGCCGCACACGCCGCCCGAGATCAAGCACGCCGGCTGCAAGGAGGATTTCCGTTTCGGCACGGCGCTCTGGATCGTGGTGCGCCAGCAGTTCGTGCTGCCCGGCCTTGCCGATTCCCGCGAGCTGTTCTTCAAGGCGCTGCTGATCGCCGACGTGTTCTTCTCGCTGTCGGTCGCCGATCACGACCGCGTCACGGACGATGCGCTCGTCGAGGCGAAGCTGGCGACGATCTCCTACCTGCGCGCCTATCTGCCGACCCGCCTCGCGCGCGCCGGCGAAACCGACGCGGCGGCCTGAAGCCTACGGGCCGCCTGCGGGGATCGCGTTCACCGGCACGGGCGTCGCCTTCATCTGCTCCATCGAGAAGGTGGAGCTGACGTCGGACAGCCCCGGCACCTCGCTGATCAGCCGCTGATAGACGCGGTCGTAGTGCCGGATGTCGCGCACCAGCATCTTCAGCAGGTAGTCGACATCGCCGCTCATCCGGTGACATTCGACGATCTCGGGGATCGTGCGGATCGCCGCGGCGAACCGGTCGAGCCATCCCCTGTCGTGCGCGGAAATGCGGATCGAGACGAACACGGTCATCGCGAGCCCGAGCGCCGCCGGGTTCACGACCGCGACGCGGCGCTCGATGATTCCCGCCTCCTCCATGTGCCGGATCCTGCGCCAGCAGGGATTCGCCGACAGCGCCACCCGATCCCCGATCTCCTGGATCGAGAGCGTGGCGTCACGCTGAAGGATTTCAAGAATGGCCTTATCCTTGGAATCGAGTTTCATAGCGCTGTAAAATCCGGAAAACCTGTCCCAAAATCTCCGTAGCCGCGATCGCGGCCGGTGGAAAGCCGGCTGTCCGGGACCCGCCGCGAATCGCGGCGCGGTCGCACGTCCTTCCGGCGAAGCGAAACGGCGTCATCCCATCGGCGAGCCGTTCGCTGCGAGCGACGAAGCGTTGAATTTCGCCGATTGTCTACTTTTTCAATTGAATATATTCTCTACTCAATAAGTGGAGATATGACGATGAGCGATTTCGTGGCCGCGCCCCGTGTTCTGGTCGTGCCGGGCTATGGAAATTCAGGCCCGCAGCACTGGCAGACGCTGTGGGAACAGGCGCACCCGGACACCGTGCGCGCCGACCTCGGCAGCTGGGACCGGCCGGAACGCGCGGGCTGGGTCGCCCGTCTCGACGCGGCGATCACCGCCTCCCCCGCCCCCGTCATCCTCGTCGCCCACAGCCTCGGCTGCATCGCGGCGGCGTGGTGGGTGGCCGAGCGCGGGCAGGCCTACGGCGCGCCCGTCGCCGGCGCGCTGCTCGTCGCGCCGCCCGACTGCGAGCGCGGAGAGGCCGGCCGCTTCGACAGCTTCCGCGGCCTGCCGAACGTGTTCCTGCCGTTCCCGTCGATCGTCGTCGCCAGCCGCAACGACCCTTATGCCGAATTCTCGTGGGCGAGCTTCCTCGCCCGCCGCTGGGGCAGCTTCCTCGTCGATGCGGGCGACTGCGGCCACATCAACGCCGATTCGGGCATCGGCGACTGGCCGTTCGGCGCGCGCCTGCTCGACCGCCTCGTCTTCGCGGCGAAGGGCCGCGAACAGGACGCCCGCCTGCCGGAGCGCCGGGCGGCGGCATCCTGACACCGCGTCATCAGCCGGGGGGAAAGAAGCCCATGACCGAAGCCACGCCGCAGCCCGTCACGTCGACGGAGGAGGCCCTGCAGACCATCCGCGAGGCGCTCGAACACCTTCGCTACGGCACGATCACGCTCACCGTGCACGACGCGCGGATCGTGCAACTCGACATCACCGAGAAGCGCCGCTTCCCGGCCTGAACCGTTCTCGCGAAACCCGTCCGGCGAACAGCCGTCGCCCTCGCGGCGCGCGCTATTCCACCACCTTGAAGCGGGTGAGCTCCTGCGCGGGTTCCGGCCAGTCCGGCTTCAGCGCCGCCGCCTGCCGGTAGTCGTCGTAGGCCTCGCGCACGCGCCCCAGCTTCTCGTGCGCGACGCCGCGCGCGTAGAGCGCGACCTCGACCCGGTTCGGCTCGAGCGCGATGCCCCGCGAGAGCAGGTCGACCGCGAGCGTCTCGCTGCCGCCGCGGTGCAGCACCGCGATCCCCTTGTTCACATAGGCCTCGGCGAGATCGCCGTCGATGCCGAGCGCCGTGTCGTAGTCGGCGATGGCGCTTGCGTAGTCGCGGCCCTGCATGAACAGGATGCCGCGGTTCACATGCGTCGCCGCGCGTTCGGACCTGGAGAGCTTGTCGAACTTGAGCGCAAGGTCGCAGTCCGCGAACGCCGCGCGCCCGCCGCGGTTGAATTCCGCCGCCTCGTAGCATTTGCGGGCGTAGCCGTCGCCGAGGATGGTCACGGCCGCGTCGGCCCCGGCGGCGGGAAGCGCGGCCAGAACGGCCGCGAACCAGAGTCTCTTCGTCATGGCGCCACCTCCCCTGTCAGGGAAACGATGCGGCACAGTGTACACCCGCGCGCGCTTTCGCGCAGCATGGAGTTTTATGCGATGATGTCGGGCAGCAGCTGATCGCGCAGCATCTCGATCTCGTCCTTGAGGCGCAGCTTGCGCTTCTTCATACGGGCGAGCTGGAGCTGGTCGCAGCCCGGCAGGGCGCGGATCGCCTCGATGGCGGCATCGAGATCGCGGTGTTCCTCGAGCAGCGACTCGAGGCGGGCCCTCACGTCGCTTTCATCCACGATGTCTGCACTCCGGTCGCCGGTTCGCGAGTCGTCTGGTCATGGCGCTACCATAAGCGCGCGCACGCCGGCTGCGAGTCGTTTTGACGAGCCTGCGGCATGGTGCCCAGATTCTGGGGAGAGGCAGGCCCGCCCCACCACAGATTGTAGTAAATGCGCAGCTTACCGCTTCCCCGCTGACAAGCGCTTCGAAATATGGTCCACTCGCTCATCCTGATGCACTTCGACAGAGGAGATCGGATTATGGTCGACGCACACCTGACTGCGCTTTCGGAAAAACACGCTTCCCTTGAAAGCCAGATCAATCAGGAAACCCATCGACCGATGCCCGACGAACTTCTCATCGCACAATGGAAAAAGGAAAAGCTGAGGCTGAAGGAGGTCATGGCCGGCATCCGCTAGAGCGGTTGCCGCGCTGACGGGCACACGCCCGCAGGACCTTTCGGCTCAACGCTGCTCGAGCGCGGGCGTGCTGTCGTCCGCGCCCGGGAAGCGGCCGCCGTCGATGCCCGCCGCGATCATCGCGCGCGCGCCGCGCATCAGCCGTTCGAGCTCGGGGCGGTAGGGCGCGTCCTCAGGGCTGCGCGCGTAGAGGTCCTGCCAGACCTTCAGCGCCTCGTCGGGTTCGCCCGCCTGCAACCATGCGAGGCCGAGGAAATAGGGCGGGCCCGGATGGTTCGGGTCGATCGCCGAGGCGCGCCCGAAGGCGAGTCGCGCCGCGGGGGTGATGAACCCGTCGGCATGGCGCGTCAGCGCGTTGCCGAGCCCCACCCACAGGTCGGGCACGTCCGGCATCGCCTTCGCGGCGAGGCTGAGGCCGTCGACCGCCGACTGGGTCTTGCCCTGATGGCTGAGAATGTCGGCGAACATCAGCCACGCGCCGACATCGCCGGTGTTCTGGAGCAGGCGCATGCGCGCCTCCTCGAGCTGCGGCGCCGCGCTGGCGTCGATCGCGCGCGGCGGCGCGGGCTTGCTCGGCAGCGCCGGATCGCTCGTCAGCAGATAGCCCGCGAGGCCCACGGCGAGCGCGAGCCCCACCGGCAGCAGCGGCATCTTCATCCGCCACAGCGCCGCGCCGGTCAGCAGCGTCAGCACGGCGACGGCGATCCAGCCGCTCATGCGCCCTTCCTCCGGTAGAGCCGCCACACGGCGACGCCGCCGATGGCGAGGAACAGCAGCGGCGCCGCCCACAGCACGAGGTTCGCGCCGGTCTTCGGCGGATCGAACGTCACGTAGCCGCCGTAGCGGCTGACGAGATACGCCTTCACCTCGTCGGGGCTTTCCCCCGCCGCGATCCGCTCGCGCACGACGGCGCGCATGTCCGCCGCCATGTCGGCGTCGCTGTCGGCGATCGACTGGTGCTGGCAGACGAGGCAGCGCAGCTCGTGCATCAGCGCGCGCGCCGCGGCCTCCTCGGCGGGCGGCAGCGTCGGCCCCTCGGCGGCGGCCGTCAGGGCGAGGAACGCGAGCGGCAGCAGCGCCCTCATGACCGCTTCGCCTCCGCGATGTCGTTCAGGATCTGGGGCACCTGCTCGGGCCGGATCTGGCCGATGTACTGCTTGCGGATGATGCCCTTGCCGTCGATCAGGAACGTCTCGGGCAGGCCCGACGCGCCGAGGTTCAGCAGCGCCTTGCTGTTCGGGTCCATGCCGATGCGGCGGAACGGGTCGCCGTGTTCCTTCAGGAATGCCGCGATGTTCTCCGGCGTGTCGCGCACCGCGATGCCGTGGATCACCACGCCCTTTCCGGCGAGCGCGGCGAGCTGCGGCGCCTCCACCCGGCACGGCGCGCACCAGCTCGCGAACAGGTTCACCAGCGTCACCGTGCCCTGCCGGAGATCGCTGTCGTTGAGGCCAGGGTGCATCTCGTCCATGCCGACGAGGTCGATCGCCGGCACCGGCTGGCCGACCATCTTCGAGGCGATGACGCGCTGCTGCGGCTCGCCCATGCGGTAGACGGCGAGCGCGACGAAGCCGAGGAACATGAGGAGCGGCACGATCAGCGCCACGCGTCTTGCGGTCATTCCACCTCTCCGTGCCGCCTGCGCCCCTGCCGCATCGCGATCAGCCCGCCCAGCGCGGCCATCATGCCGCCGATCCAGATCAGCCCGATGAGCGGCTGCCACACCAGCCGCACCTGCCAGCGCCCGCTGCCGTCGCCCGGCCCGAGCGTCGCATAGAGGTTGCCGGTCCAGCGCGGCCAGATGTCGGTCTCGGTGGTCTCGTTGCCGGGATTCACGAAGGTGCGCCGTTCCGGCGACAGCACCGTCTCACCCGCCCCGGTGACGGTGAGCACGGCGCGGATCGCCGTGTAGTTCGGCCCCGCCGCGGGCGTGATGTCGTCGAGCTGCGCCGTGTACGCCCCCGCGCTCAGCCGCCCGCCCGGCGCAATGTTCGCCAGCGTCTCGACCGAGCCCGCCCCGCTCGCCGCGATGCCGAGCGTGGTGACGGCGATGCCGAGGTGCGCGAGCGCCGTGCCCCACACGCTCGCCGGAATCCGGCGGATGCGCTTCAGCTTGCGGCCCCGGAAGATCATCACACTCGCCGCGGCGAGCCACGCCGAAAGTGCGACGCCCGCCAGCGCGAGCGGACTGCGCATCCCGAGCAGCATGGCAACGACGATGGCTGCAAGGCCGAGCACCAGCGCGGGCGCCAGCCGCCGCGCCAGCCCCGCCCAGTCCATCGCCCGCCAGCGCATCAGCGGTCCGGCCGCCATCAGCAGCAGCAGCGGCAGCAGCAGCGGCAGTAGCGCCGTCTCGAAGTACGGCGGCCCGACCGAGACCTGCTCCCCCGTCGCGGCTTCGAGCAGCAGCGGATAGAGCGTGCCGAGGAACACGACGCCGAGCACCGCCGACAGGATCAGGTTGTTGACGACGAGACTGCCCTCGCGGCTCACCGGCCGGAACGGCGCGCCCGCCGTCACCGTGCCCGCGCGCAGCGCATAGAGTGTCAGCGCGCCGCCGACGTAGAGCGCGAGCAGCACGAGCAGGAAGATGCCGCGCTCCGGATCGACCGCGAAGGCGTGCACGGACGTCAGCAGCCCCGAGCGCACGATGAACGTGCCGACCATGCTGAGCGAGAAGGCGACGACCGCGAGCAGCAGCGTCCAGTTCCTGAGCGCGCCGCGCGCCGCGAGCACGCCCACCGAGTGGAACAGCGCCGTCGCCGCGAGCCACGGCATCAGCGAGGCGTTCTCCACCGGGTCCCAGAACCACCAGCCGCCCCAGCCGAGTTCGTAGTACGCCCAGAAGCTGCCGAGCGTGATGCCCGCGGTGAGGAAGCTCCACGCGCCGAGCACCCACGGCTTCACCGCGCGCGCCCATTCCGGCGTCACCCGGTTCAGCACCAGCGCCGCCACCGCGAACGAGAAGGTCACCGAAAGCCCGACGTAGCCGATGTAGAGGAGCGGCGGGTGGAAGGCGAGGCCGGGGTCCTGCAACAAGGGATTGAGCCCCGAGCCCTCGACCGGCGCAGGCGCGATGCGCGCGAACGGGTTCGAGGCGATGAGCAGATAGGCGTAGAAGCCGAGCGCGATGAAGCCCTGCGCCGAAAGCATCACCGTACGGAACCGCTCGCCGAGGCCCTTCGCGCGGATCGCGGCGAGCGCGCCGAACGCGGCGAGCACCGAGACCCACAGCAGCATCGAGCCTTCGTGGTTCGCCCACACGCCCGTCCACTTGTAAAGCTCCGGCTTCGCCGTGTGGCTGTTGCCCGCGACGAGCGCCACCGAGAAATCGGACTTCACGAACGCCCACGTCAGCGCCGCGAAGGCGACGGCGCAGAGCGCGCCCTGCAAAAGCGCGGCGGGTACGGCGATGCGCCCGCCGTCCGCCCGGAATCCGGCCAGCGCCTGCGCGAGCGCAAGGCCCGCGGCCAGCCACAGGGCTGCATGGCCGATCTCGGGAATCATCGCTGGCGCCGCCCCAACACTCTCATCACCAGCGCCTTAGCATCGGCGCGCGCGCAATGCAGCCCGCTTGCGATCATTCGTCACGCCCGTAACCTGCACCCTCCTGAGTCTCCTGGGGAGAACGACGATGCCAACCGGCCACTGCCTTTGCGGCGCAGTCACCTTCACCGTCAGCGGCGAAAGCCTGAACGTCAGCCTTTGTCATTGCCCGTCATGCAAGCGCGCAGCAGGCGCCCCGATGGTGGCGTGGGCGATGTTCGAGCGCGGCGCGGTCGATTTCACCGGCGCGCCGCTTGCCGCCTATGCCTCGTCCGAAGGCGTGCGCCGCGGCTTCTGCGGGCGCTGCGGCACCGCCGTCAGCTACGAGGCGGATTTCATGGAGGGCCTCATCGACCTCACCGTCGCCAGCTTCGACGACCCCGCCGCCCTGCCGCCGACGATGCACATCTTCACGCGCCACCGCGAACCGTGGATGACGGGAACCGATACGCTCGAAGCGTTCGAGGACTTGCCGCCGCAGTAGGGGCGTCAGGGCGCGGGTTTCTCCGGCCGCGCCTTCGCGGCGGCCTCGGCCTTCTCGACCGCCTTCGCGACCTCGGGCGGCATGTAGTTCTCGTCGTGCTTGGCGAGCAGCGTCTCGGCGCGGAACGTGCCGTCCGCGTCGAAGCGGCCGTCGGCGATCATGCCCTGCCCTTCGCGGAACAGGTCCGGCACGATGCCGGTGTAGGCGACAGGCACCGATTCGAGCCGGTCGGTGACGCGGAAATGGATGGTGAGCCCGTCGGCGCTGCGCCTCAGCGAGCCCTTCTCGACGAGCCCGCCGAGCCGGATCGCCTGCCCCGGCGCCACGCCCTTCGCCGCCACGTCGGCGGGCGCGTAGAAATACGCCGCCTGGTCCTTGAGCGCGGGGAGCGCGAGCGCCGCCGCGATACCGAGCGCCGCCAACGCCGCGCCCGCGAGCGCGAGCCGCTGGTGCTTGGGCTTCATCGCCGGTCTCCCCTCAGCGCGTCCGCGGCCTTCTCGGCGCGGCGCATCGAAAGCCAGCTCCACAAGAGCACGCCGCCGATGCCGGAGACCCCTACCGCATAGGCCGCGATCACGAAGGGCAGCGCGTTCATGCCGCCTCTCCCGCAAGCCGCGCCCGCCGCGCCGCGATGCGCTGCTCGGCGATGATCGCGCGCATCCGCATCAGCACCGCCGCCGCCATCAGCAGGCCGAGCCCGGCGGCGCTCGCCAGCAGCGGATACAGCATGTCGGGATGGATGCTGGAGCCTCTGAGCGTGATCGAGGCGGACTGGTGCAGCGTGTTCCACCATTCCACCGAGAACTTGATGATCGGCAGGTTGACGAGCCCCACGATGGCGAGCACCGCCGCCGCCCGCGCGCCGCGGCTGCGCTCGTCGAACGCGCCCGCGAGCGCGACGACGCCGAGGTAGAGGAAGAACAGCACCAGCATCGAGGTGAGCCGCCCGTCCCACACCCACCATGTGCCCCATGTCGGGCGGCCCCAGATCGAGCCGGTGACGAGGCAGACGCCCGCATAGACCGCACCCACCGGCGCCAGCGCCTCCAGCGCCACCTCGGCGAGCGGGTGCTTCCACACGAGGATGGCGATCCCGGCGATGCCGAGCCCCAGATAGGCACCCATCGAGATCCATGCCGTCGGCACGTGCAGGTACATGATGCGCACGCTCTCGCCCTGCAGATAGTCGGGTGGCGCATGGAACGCGCCCCACCACAGGCCCGCGGCGGTGAGCGCGAGGCCGAGCGCGAGCGCCGCCGCCGTCAGCGGTCGGGCGAGCTTCAGGAACCGGGCAGGATTTGCGAACCGATGCATCGAAACCGTCTCATACGCACTGTTTGCAGCCGCCGCCAGCGCTTGCGCGCGGCGGATGCAGGCGTCAAGTATGGCGGTACAGATGCCGTCCGGCCAAGCGAACGCATTGTCACAGGTCAAATCCGGGCGCTGCCCGAACGCGCCGGGGCTCGCAGGCGGGGCTTCCCCGAAGAACCGGGACTGCCCGATCGCGTGGACATGACAAGCCCCGCCGGAACGCACCGGCGGGGCTTCATGCGAATTCCGGCGGTTCAGGCCGCGCGGCGGCGGCGGCGCATGGCGGCAATGCCCGCAACGCCGAGCCCGAACAGCGCGAGCGCGGCGGGTTCCGGCACGGCGGGCGTGAAATCGAGAGAGACGTTGGTGAAGTACTGCGCATAGACGCCGCGCGCCGGGGCGTAGGGGCGCGTCACCTGAAGCGAGAGCGTATGGAGACCGGCGGTGAGGTCTGTCGTGAATTCCAGCACCCCGCGCTCCGCGACGAGCTGCGCGAGCGCGCCGACGTCGAACGTATCCTGCACCACGCCGTCGAGGAGCACGCTGAAGATGCCGCCCGCGATGGCACCCGAAACGCGGGTCCAGGCCGCGAAGTCGGCCGAGAACGTGGCCGTGCCCGCGCCCGACGTGAACGTCTGGAAGACGCCGCCACCCTGCTGCGAGGTGCCGAACGGGCCGACCGCGTCGCCAGCGTTCAGCCACAGCGCAGTCTGCGCGCCCGTGCCCGTCACGTCGAACGTGGCGGTCTGCGCCGCGGAGCCGAGCGCGGGAATGTCGCCGATGGTGCCGCGCTCCGTCGTGTACGACGTCCAGTTGTCGAGCCCGGCGCTGAAATCGCCGTTCAGGAGAAGCTCCGCCGCAGAGGCCGGAACGGCGGCCAGCGTCACCGCGGCCGCAAGAATGGAAATCACACAAACCCTGTTCATCACGAATCCTTTCATCATGGATGAAAGGCTGGTTCCCATGCGAACATGACAGCGGCGGAAATGGTTAACGAAGTTTTCGTGACGATTCCGTATCGGCCCCGCGCGTCATGAAAACGCGTGCAGCGCGCCGTTCGCCACGATGCCGGCGAACACCACGTGGCCGACAGCAGTGATGCGATAGACGCGGCGCGGCGGCGCCAGCGTTCCGCCGAGACGCGCCGCCCCTTGCCCGAGCGCGATCCAGCCGAACGCCACCGGCACGCACACCGCCGCGAACAGCGCGAAGGCGCGCGGCAGGCCCTCGTGCGGGAACACGGCGAGCGCGAAGATCAGCCCCTTGGGGTTGATGAGCGTGGTCGCGAACACGCGCCGCACCGAAACCGCGCCCCGCTCCCCGCTCGCGCCGCACGACCAGAAGCGCACGGCGGCGGCCAAGAGATAGGCGGCAACGCCGAGCTGCGCGGCGGCGGAGAGCAGCGGATAGCGGGCCATCAGCGGGCCGAGCGCCGCGATCAGCGCGCCGATCGACAGCGCGTAGGCGGCAAGCTCGGCGGGGATGAGCCGCAGCGACCGGGCGAGGCCGACCGTCGCGCCCGAGGCAGCGAGCAGCGTGTTCGTCGGCCCCGGCACGGCGAGCAGCGCGAGCACGGCGGCGAGGAAGAGAAACGGGTCGGTCATGCCTTCCTGTACTCCGTCTCGGCGCCGTCCGTCTTGACCCACCGCAAATCCAATGCCTTGACGCGGCCACATTTCTCCCCCACATGCCGCCGGGACCGAACGTCGGCCGCAAGGCCCTGACGCGCCCGGCGTGATCGCTCCCTTCGGGGATTGAGCGCGCGTCTTCAGACGGTTCGGCCCACCGGCTTCCCCTCATCACGCGGGTCGTCACGACACCGCACCCGCGTCCGCGCGCCAATTCCGGCTGCGCGGCACGGGCATGTTTTTTGAAAGATTGAAATGACCGATTTTCTCCAGTTCGGCCTTGGCGAGCGTATCGAAAAGGCGCTCACCGAAGCGAACTACACCATCCCCACGCCGATCCAGCGGCAGGCGATCCCGATCCTGATGAAGGGCGGCGACCTGCTCGGCATCGCGCAGACGGGCACCGGCAAGACCGCCGCCTTCGCGCTGCCCTCGCTCGACTACCTGTCGCAGACCTACAAGCCGCTGAAGGGGCGCGCCTCGCGGATGCTGGTGCTGGCGCCGACGCGCGAGCTCGCCAGCCAGATCGCGGAGTCCTTCCGCACCTACGGCAAGTTCCTGCGCCTCACCATCACCACGGCGTTCGGCGGCGTGCCGATCGGGCGGCAGGTGCGCGCGCTCCAGCGCGGCGTCGACATCCTCGTCGCCACGCCCGGCCGCCTCATCGACCTCGTCGACCAGAACGCGCTCGATCTCTCGCAGGTCGAGGTGTTCGTGCTCGACGAGGCCGACCAGATGCTCGACCTCGGCTTCATCCACGCGCTGCGCCGCATCGTCCGCATCCTGCCCAAGAAGCGCCAGTCGCTGTTCTTCTCGGCGACCATGCCGCCCGCGATCGCCGAGCTTGCCGCGCAGTTCCTCGACCATCCGCAGAAGGTGGAGGTGAAGCCGCAGGCGACCACCGCCGAGCGCGTCGCGCAGCACGTCATCCACGTGAACACCGCCGAGAAGCAGGCGCTGCTCACCATCATGCTCCAGGACCTCGGTGCGGACATGGACCGCGGCCTCGTCTTCACGCGCACCAAGCACGGCGCCGACCGCGTCGTCCGCCACCTGAAGGGCGCGGGCATCGCGGCGGAGGCGATCCACGGCAACAAGTCGCAGCCGCAGCGTGAGCGCGCGCTCGGCCTGTTCCGCACCGGCGACGTTCGCATCCTTGTCGCCACCGACATCGCGGCGCGCGGCATCGACGTGCCGGGCGTCAGCCACGTCTTCAACTTCGAGCTGCCGAACGTGCCGGAGCAGTACGTGCACCGCATCGGCCGCACCGCGCGCGCCGGCCGCGAGGGCATCGCCATCGCGCTGGTTTCGGACGGCGACGAGCGTGCGTACCTGCGCGACATCGAGCGGCTGATCCGCCAGAAGCTGGAGCCGATGCCGCTGCCTGAGAACTTCCTCACCCGCGCCGCCGCGCTCGCGAAGCCGGTCGCCCGCACCGGCGAGAACAGCGGCGACCAGCGCGGCTTCGGCGGCGGCGAGCGCCGTGACGGCCGCCGCGACGGCGGCCACCGCGGCGCGCCCGGCCATCGCGACACGGGCCATCGCCACGACCGCGGCGAGCGCTCCGGCGGCGAACGCCGCGAGGGCGACCGCGACGGCCAGCGCCGTCATTTCGGCAAGCCCAAGGCGAAATATTCGGCGAAGCCCGCCCACGGCGCCGGCGGCGGTGGCCGCGGCAATCCCGGCGGCGGCCAACGCCGTCAGGGCCGCTGAACCAGCCAACCTCCCTCTCCCCGTCGGGGAGAGGGGCAGGTGGCCGATAGCGCCTACCGGTTCTTCCGCTGATATTCCTCGCGCACCCGCTGCGCGAGGCGGCCGCTGGCGATGTCGTCGTAGGTGGCGATGTTGTTCGCAAGGCCTTCGGACTGCTGCCGGGCAATGCTTTCCATGTCGCCCGCGTACTGCGGCAGGAAGTACCAGTGCTGCGCGGGCTGGGCGTTGTAGAGCGCGCGGAACTTCTCGATGATCTCGCGGTCGGCGGTGAGCCGGTCGCGCTGCGCCGCCGCGCCGCGCTGGGTCATGTCAGTCACCCGCATCGACTTCGGCCGCATGATGTCCCAGAACGCGAACGGCAGCACCGGGTCCATTTTCTGCGCCTCGGCGGCCATCGCGTCGCCCGCTTCCTCGCTCGGCGCGGCGCGCGCCGCGATCACCAGCAGCGTCGCGTCGCCGGTCTTGCGCGCCAGCGCCTGCATCCCCTCCACGAGCTGCGTGCGGCCGGTGACGGCATTGCCCGCATCGAAATAGAGCTGCGCGGCGTCGAGCTTCTTCGGCGCGTAGTTTGCGTACAGCGCCTGCATCTCGGCGAACGCCTTCGCCGGGTTGCGCTGCATGTTCTGGTAGATCCACGCGTTGTTGAAATGGTCCGCCGCCGATTTCGGCCGTTTGATGATCATCTGCGGCTGCGCCATCGCGTGAAGGTCGCCCACCTGATCGCGGATCACGGCGGTGTCTTCCTTGATGAGCCCGAGCTGCCGTCCGACCGCCTCGGTCGCGGACTGGCCCTGCCCGACCAGCATGAGCAGGATGAACGCCGCCGTGGCGAACAGGCCGAAGCGGAACCCGTCGCAGGCGGCGCACTGCACCACCTCGTCCACCGCCTTGTCGTCGGCCGCGTTCACCATGAAGGCGCGCTGGAAGCAGAGCAGCGCCGCCACGGCGGTGATCACCGCGAAGATGATCACCAGCACGTTCGCCGAAAGGAACTCCGCGAAGAAGTTCACGAGGTCGCCGAACAGCCCGACCGCGCCGCCGATCAGCGCGAACAGCGATGCCTTCGCCGGCCAGATGATGCGCCTGACGATGCCGATGCGTGTGTCCGCCATGCAAATTTCCCCCTGTCCCCGTAAACTGGCCGCGCCGTGATTGTCATGATTTTCATGAACATGGCATGACTTCAACCCCTTGTTCGTCATCGGCTTTTGCGGATTGCCGGTTCTCCAGCCGAAAAGCTGTGATAGTGCAGGCGTCATGGAGGACCTCACGCCCCTTCGCGACGTCGGCATCGCGTTCGCGCTCGGCCTGCTCGTCGGCGTCGAGCGCGGCTGGAGCGCGCGCGGCGAGCGGGCGGGCGGACGCGTCGCGGGCTTCCGCACGTTCGGCCTGCTCGGCCTGCTCGGCGGCATCGCCGGGATCGCGCTGGAGGCCGGCCACGGCGTGCTGGCGACGCTGCTTGCCGTCCTTGCCGGGATCGCGCTTCTGGCGGGCTACTGGCGCGACATGGCGCAGGACGGCAACGTCAGCGCCACCACCACGATCGCCGGGCTCATCACGCTCGCGCTCGGGATGCTCACGACCACGGGCAACGTGCTCATCGCCCTCGTCTGCACCGGCGTCATGGTGCTGCTGCTCTCGATGCGCGACGAACTCCATGCGTGGATCCGGGGCCTCACCGCCGCCGAGATGAAGGCGGTGGCGCGCTTCGCGCTGATCTCCATCGTCGTCTGGCCGCTGCTCCCCGATACCACCTACGGCCCCTACGACGCGTGGAACCCGCGCAGCATCTGGCTGGTCGTCGTGCTCGTCTCCGGCCTGTCGTTCGTCGGCTACGTCGCGGCGAAGCGCTTCGGCGAGGTGCGCGGCACGCTCGCCACGGCGGCGGCGGGCGCGCTCGTCTCGTCGACCGCCGCCACGGCCTCGCTCGCCCGGCGTCTCGCGGAAGGCGACGATCCCCCTGCCCCGGCCATCGCGGGCATCGCGCTCGCGGGCGCGGTGATGATGGTGCGCACGCTCGTCCTCGCCGCGCTCGTCGCCGGGTTCGTCGTGCCGACACTGGCGTGGATCGCCGTGCCGGGCGCGATCGCAGCGCTCGCCGCCACGGCGTTCGTCATGCGGCACAACCGGCACGCGCCCTCGCGCGCCGCGCCGATGACATCGCACAACCCCTTCGACATCCTGCCCGCGCTCGGCTTCGCCGCGCTCATCGCGGGCGCCGCGCTGTTCGCGCGCTGGGCGGAGGCGCGCTACGGCGACGCCGGGCTCGGCGTCATCATCGCACTCACCGGCGCCTTCGACGTCGACGCGGCGACGGTGACGCTGGGCGCGCTGCCGGCGGGCAGCCTCGATCCCGTCACGGCGGGCGCGGTGCTGGGCGTTCCCGTCCTCCTCAACACGGCGTTCAAGGCGGCGATCTGCATCGGCCTTGCCGGATGGCGGAAGGGCTGGGCGGCCGCGGCGACGCTGATGTTCAGCTTCCTCGCCGGCGCGGCCGGCCTCGCGGCGCTCGTTATCGCGCGCTAGCGACCTGCGGCGGCTGCACCGTCGCGGCGGTGATGAGCCTCCGCGCCTCGGCGATCGCGGCGGCTTCCTTCAGCTTGCCGCCGTTCACCTCGCCCGCGATCTCCAGCAGTCGTCCCGAGATCACCGTGCCGGTCTCGGCCTTCTCGGTCACGTGGATGCCGCTGCGCTTCGCGGCGACCTCGTCCCACACGCCGCGGACCGCCGCCCAGTAGCCCTTGGTCTTGGCCCAGTAGTCGTCGGCGGCCTTCACGTTGTAGCCGTCGAACTTCGTGTAGGTGTTCAGCACGTACTCCTGCACGATCGGGCGCAGCTTGCCCGCGTCCTCGGCCATCTTGGTGTTGTCCTGCCAGTGGATCCACCCCGTGGGCGTCGGCTGGTGGCGGTTGATCGAATAATAGCGGTCGTAGACCGGGTTCCGGATCGCGTCGCGGCGGGCGAGCGGCCGCCACGTCCAGTTGGAGCGCCAGCGGCGGATGCCGGCCTGCGTCTCCCACTGGCCCCACCCGGCGTAGCGCGGGCTGTCGTCCACCTGCCACACGGTCTGCGACCAGCGGCCCGCGCGCATCCGCTCGGGAACCTCTTCCCACACCCAGTTGCCGTCGCCCCTGTACACCAGCACCTTCGCGGGCTCGTAGTCCCAGTCCTGCCGCCAGTGCTTGATGATGTGCGTGTTGTCGTCATCGTCCTCCACCACCAGCAGGTGCTGCAGCACGATGCGGCGGCCGGTGTCCTCGATCACGCGCACGACCTCGTTCCCGCCCGACCGCTTGGGCTCGAGCGGCGTGTAGTCCGTCGTCCACGGCGTCGTTTCCTGCATCTCGAAGCGCACCCGGTAGTTCCCCGCCATGGCGAGGATGTCGGCGCGGTCGGCCTCGAACGCCGCCTTTTCGGCCGCGGCGGTGCGCGGTGCCACGGGCGCGTCGGCAAGCGCGGGCGAAACGGCGATGGCGAGCGCGAACAGGCTCGCGCCGATGGTCCGGTAGAAGGGTCTCATGTCCTTTTGGTCCCTCGTGTTCTAGAAGCGGAACGTCGCGGAGACGCTCGCGTTGCGCCCCGGCTGCGTGTAGGCGTCCTTGACCGCGGAGGTGTCGGCGACGCCGCGCACGTCGCTCCACCACGCGTACTTCTTGTCGGTGATGTTGAAGATGCCCGCGCGCAGCGTAATCGCCTCCCCGATCCGCACGAAGGCGGTCGCGTCGAGGATCAGGAAATCACCCGGCCGCCAGCAGGGGCCGCTGCATACGCCGATGCTGTCCCCGATCGATTTCTGCGCGCCGAACGTCGCGATCAGCTGCCCGCCGAAGCGCCCGTCCGTCTCGCGGTAGCCGACGCCCGCCACGACCTTCAGCGGGTCGATGGACTCCAGCGGCGATTTCGCGCCGGTCTCGTCGGTCACCGTGCCGTCGGCGTAGCTCACCGCGAGCGTGCCGGTGAAGCCGCCCTGCTTCACCTCCAGCTTCGCCTCGGCGCCGTTCACCTTCGCGGAATTGAGGTTCACGAACTGGTAGATGGCGGGATCGTCGGGAGTGAAGTTGCCGCTCACCCACTTCTGGATGATGAAATCGTCGAACTTCGCGTGGAACACGCTCGCCTCGAAGCGCACCGCATCCGTCACCACGCGCACGCCGCCCTCGATGCTCTCGCTCTTTTCAGGCCCCAGGTTCGGGTTCGGGATCGAGGTGTAGCCGGAGGCGAGGTTCGAGAAGAACTGGTTCACCTGGCCCGGTTCGGGCGCCTTGAAGCCGCGCCCGTAATTGCCGAACAGGCGCACCGCCTCGCCCAGCTTCACGACCGCGCCGAGCTTCGGCGAGAGGCGGGAATCGCTCTGTCCGGCGGCGGCGAAGCCCGGCAGCAGCGGGTCGTCCTCGGGCGAGAGCTTGTAGTGATCGAAGCGCAGCGCCGGGAACAGCGTCACCGTGCCGCCCGCGATGCTGATCTCGTCGCCCACGTAGAGTCCCGCGAGCACGTAGTCCGTCACCGGGAAGGCGCGCGTGGGGAAGGTCTCGCCGAACGGTGCGACGGTGCCGTCGCGCACGCCCTTCTGCCGCGTCTCGCTGACGTCGCCGCCGAAGACGAGGCGGTGGCCGAGCGCGCCGGTCGAGAAGCCCGCGTGGAGTTCCGCCGACGCACCGATCACCCGGTTGTCGAACGTGTTGAGCCGGGTGCGGTCCGCCGCGGGCGTGCGGTCCTCCTCGGTGTACTGGTGGTCCTCGGCGTCCTGCCAGTAGGCGCCGACGCGGGCGTAGTTGATCGCGCCTTCGCCCTGCCACGTCCAGTCGGCGGCGGCGCGGACGCGCTTGCCGGTGTCCCACGCCTCCAGCCGGTCGACCGTCGCGCTGATCCCCGAGAGCACGTTCGAATAAAGCGCGGTGTCGACGTACTCGCCGGTCAGGCGGACCGTGTGGCCGCCGCCCGGCTCCCACACCAGCCGGCCCAGCACGGCGTCGGACTCGCCGTCCTGCGGGTTCGGCGTCGTGCGCAGCGATCCCGTGCGGTCGTCGGCGCCCTTGTTGTCGAGGTCCTTGTAGTCGCGCCGCGTGTAGGCGACCATGCCCGACACCGTGCCGCCGCGCGCGGCGAGGATCGCCGTCTCGCTGAACTCCTCGTCGGCCGAGCTGTACGCGCCGCGCACCAGCCCGCCGACGCTCTGGCCTTCCTTCAGGATGTCCGAAGGGTTGCTCGTCACGAAGCTCACCGCGCCCGAAAGCCCGTCGCTGCCGTAGAGCGCCGAGGCGGGGCCGCGCAGGATCTCCACCGATTTCACGAGGCCGATGTCGACGTAGTCGCCGCGCCCGACACCCTGCGCGCCGAAGCTGAAGCCGTCGGGCACGCGCACGCCGTCCACCTGGATGAGCACGCGGTTGCCGCCGATGCCGCGGATGGTGAAGCCCTCGTTGCCGGCGCGGCCCGTCGTGCCGAGCGCGGCGCCGAAGCGCGCGGGCGCGCGGCGCACGGAAACGCCCGGCTCGAAGCGCACGAGGTCCTTGATGTCCGTCACCAGCTCGTCGGCGATGCGCTGCTCGTCGATCACCGTCACCACCGCCGGGGCGTCGTCGATGGAGATCGGGCTGCGCGTCGCCGTCACCGTGATCGTGCCGCTGTCGTCCAGCGCCGCCGCGTCATCCGCCGCAAGCGCCGCACCGGCTGTCATTCCATAGCAAAGAGCGGCCGCCAACGCGGCCCGCGAAGCTGAATTCACTGTCACCCCCAAACCAAATGCACCGTTGCTACTGCAACTGATTCTCATTAGATTTGATTCCCAACATATGTCAATGCGACGCATGTGCAAAGCCTGCCGACGAAGGGAGACCGAATGACGAACCCGCTCGAGGACCTGCTGCGAAAGCCCGATCTGCGCGATCTCGCGCGCACGCCGATGCACATGGTGATGGGCACGCGGCTGGTGGTGATCTGCCAGCGTGCCGGGCACGACCCGCGCGAGGCGCTCGCCGAGCGGCTGGGGAGCCCGCTCGCCGCCACGCGGCTCCTCGCCGCCGTGCAGATCGTCGGCGATCACTGGCCGGATTGTTTCCTGATCAGCCCGCCCTGCTGCCGGGGGCTCGGGCCCGACGAGATGGCGCTGTCGGCAATGACGGCGGCGGCCGCAGCAAACGACCGTCCGCGCTTCGATACCGCCTGCCGTGAAATGCTGGACGCGGAGGCGCGCGACGCCACCTACGCCGCGCTCAGCGCCTTCGCCCGCGCCCTGCCGCCGCGCGCCGCCGCGCCGGTCTGCGCGCGCCAGCCGTAGTTGTCAGCGGCTCACCTTCGGCCCTAAAATCGCGTTCGGGATCGTTGGGGGGAGAGTCGGAATGCAGGACTATGGGCAACCCGGTGGGCGCGCGGCTGCGCCGAAGCGGAGCAACACCCGCCGCCTCGTCGTCACCATCGTCATCATCGTCGTCGTCGCGGGCGTGCTCGGCTGGTTCGTCACCGACATCCTGCAGACCGCGACCGGCGCCATGAAGGGCCGGTAACGCTTCGGCAACCCGCGCGGCCGATACTTTTGCCGCAGAGCCGAAGGAGCATCTGGCCGATGCGCGTTTTCCACCGTCTTCTCGTCAGCCGCCGGGGCGCGACCGCAATCGAGTATGGGCTGATCGCGGCGCTGATCTCGCTTGCGGCGATCATCGCTTTCCAGATGCTCGGCCTGTCGCTGGTCGATGTCTTCACGGGCATCACCAACGCCATGACGCGCTGATCGACAGCTTCCATCGTTCCTGATATGTTCCTTCCATTCCGAGTCGAAGGGGAAGGACGATGACCGATCTGGTGCTCTACACGAACCCGATGTCGCGCGGCCGCATCGCGCGCTGGATGCTGGAGGAAACGGGTGCGCCTTACAGCACCGAGATCCTCGACTACGGCACCACGATGAAGGCGCCCGCGTATCTCGCGATCAACCCGATGGGCAAGGTCCCGGCCATCCGCCACGGCGACACCGTCGTCACCGAATGCGCCGCGATCTGCGCCTATCTCGCCGATGCCTTCCCGCAGGCGAACCTCGCGCCTGCGCCGAAGGACCGCGGCAGCTACTACCGCTGGCTGTTCTTCGCGGCGGGTCCGCTCGAAGCCGCGATCTCCGACCGTGCGCTCGGCGTCGAGGTGCCCGCCGACAAGCAGATGATGGTCGGCTACGGCACCTACGGCCACGTGATGGACACGCTGGAGAAGGCCGTCTCCGCCGCGCCCTACGTCGCGGGCGACAGCTTCACCGCTGCCGACGTCTATGTCGGCGCGCACGTCGCCTGGGGCCTCCAGTTCGGCACCATCGAGAAGCGCCCGGCGTTCGAGGCCTACTGGAAACGCCTCGAAACCCGCCCGGCGCAGATCCGCGCCAGCGCACTCGACGACGCGGACATGCCGAAGGAAGCTTAGCTCTCTTTCCCCAGCCCTAGAACAGCCGCGTGAGCATGTAGAAGATCGCGCCCACCGCCGCCGACGCGGGAATCGTGATCACCCACGCCATCACCACGTTCTGCGCGACGCCCCAGCGCACGGCGGAGGCGCGGCGGGCGGTGCCGGCGCCGATCACGCAGCCGGTGATCGTGTGCGTCGTCGAGACCGGGATGCCGAGCAGCGAGGCGGCGAACACCATCACCGATCCGCCCGCCGAGGCGCTGAAGCCCTGGTGCTGCGAGAGCTTGGTGATGCGCGAGCCCATCGTCTCGATGATCTTCCAGCCGCCCGAGAGCGTGCCGAGCGCGATGGCGACGTAACAGCTGATCGCCACCCAGTGCGGCACGTGGAATTCGCCCCGCAGATAGCCGGTCGAGTAGAGCAGCACGGTGATGATGCCCATCGTCTTCTGCGCGTCGTTGAGGCCGTGGCTGATCGAGTAGGCGGCGGACGAGGCGAGGTGCAGGTAGCGGAAGCCGCGCTCCGCCCCGCGCGCGGTCGCGTCCTTCATCAGCCAGCTCGTCAGCAGCATGATGAGCATGGAGAGGAACATGCCGAGCATCGGCGACAGCACGATGGCGATCAGCGTCTTGTTGAGCCCGCTCCACTCGATGCCGGACATGCCCGCGTGCGCGACGCCCGCGCCGACGAGGCCGCCGACGAGCGCATGGCTCGACGAGGACGGGATGCCCTTCAGCCACGTGACGACGTTCCAGAACATCGCGCCGATGAGCGCGCCGAACACCACGGCGGGCGTCACGAGGTCCTTGTCGATGAGGCCCTGCCCGATGGTCTCGGCGACCTTGTGCAGCGCCGGGAAGATGAGGCTGAGAAAGTATGCCGCGAAGTTGAACGCCGCCGCGAAGGCCACCGCCTGTACCGGCCCCAGCAGGCGCGTCGCGACCACGGTCGCGATCGAGTTCGCCGCATCATGGAGCCCGTTCAGGAAATCGAACGCCAGCGCGATGACGATGAGGCCGATGAGCAGCGGAAACGCGAGGTCGTGCATCGGGCGGCGTCAGGCGTGGTCGATGACGATGCCGTCGATCTCGTTCGCGACATCCTCCAGCGCGTCGACGATCCGCTCGAGGTGTTTGTAGATCTCGCGCGAGACGATGAAGCGCAGCGTGTCGCTCGCCCCGTACTCCTTGAACGCCTTCTTGACGCCGATCGCGTGGATCTCGTCGGCGTGGCCTTCCATGCGCACCAGCCGCTCGGTCAGCTCGTGGAGCCGCTGGCCGTTCCGCGCCACGTCGCGCAGCAGCGGCATCGCCTCTGCGGCAAGCCGCGCGCCGTCCACGATGATCGCGGTCATGTCGCGCATCTCCTGCTCGAACGTGCCGGCCTCGTAGAGCGAGATCGCCGCGACCGTCGCCTGCATCTCGTCGATGGCGTCGTCCATCGCGCCGATCAGGCTGGTGATCGCGCCGCGGTCGAACGGCGTCAGGAAGGTACGGCGCACGGTGTGCAGCACCTCGCGGATGATGTCGTCGGCGTCCTGCTCGCGCTCCATCACCTCGCGGATATGGTCCTCGGCGGACGACCCGTTCTCCAGCAGCCGCGCCAGCGCGTCCGCCGCGGCGACCACGGTCATCGCGTGCGCCTCGAACAGCTCGAAGAAGTTGCCGGTCTTGGGGAGCAGCCGCTGGAACCAGGCGAACATATTGGGAATCCTTGATTTCTGGGCAACGGCCGTCAGCATTCCGGTGCGGCGGGCGGCGGCCTTGAACTCGGAGGCGCCGAACGAGCGGATGAGATCGCGCAGGTCGCGCTCCTCCACAGCCTCGGCCGCCTCGGCGAGCGTGAACCAGCGGCGCTCGCGCTCGTCCTGCTCCTTCCAGTTCTCCAGCTCGCGCGTCACCGCGAGCGGGAAGACATCGACGTCGACCATCAGCGAGGCGCCGTTGCTGCGCCGCTTGCGGTAGCGGTAGGAGCCGAGCGGCGTCGGGCACACCGCGCCGCGCACGCCCGCCTCCTCCTCCGCCTCGCTGGCGGCGGCGGCGTGCGGCGCGAGTCCCTTGGTGACGTTGCCCTTGGGGATCACCCAGCGCCGGCTGCTCCGCGAGGTGACGAGCAGGATGCGCACGGGCGCGTCGATCGCGGCTCCCTCCGATCGATAGGGCAAGGCTGCGATCTGGCGAATGAAACGGTCCCCCGGCTGTGACAGCGCGCTTTGCGACAGTTTTGTGACGGTCTGATGACAGATTTATTGAGCCGCGCAAGTGCGCCGTCGCCGTTATTCAAAACTTAGGAATTGACCTAAGTATTTCGATACCCTATGCGCCCGCTTCCGGAAAGAAAAAGGAGCCGCGCATGATTCCCGCGACGCACAGCGCCCCGCCGCCACCGCCGCCCGCAATGATCGACGGCATCTTCCGCGCCCTGTCGGACCCGACGCGCCGCAGCGTGCTCGAACGGCTGAGCGCGAAGCCCGCCTCGGTCAGCGACCTCGCTGCTGGCTACCGGATGGCGCTGCCCTCGTTCGTCGCGCACCTGAGAGTGCTCGAGGGCGCGGGGCTGGTGCGCTCGAAAAAGGAAGGGCGGGTCCGGACCTATGAACTCGCCCCCGAACGGCTTCGGGTCGCCGAAGACTGGCTGGGCAGGCAGCGCACGATGTGGGAGCGCAGGCTGGACCGGCTCGATGCCTGGCTGCTGAAGATGAAGAAGGAGAGATCGGAATGACATCCCCCCTGTTCCAGTTCATCCCCGACCCCGCGCTCGACCTCGTCCTCGAACGCGAGATCGACGTTCCCGTTCAGCTCGTGTGGGAGGCGTGGACCAGCCCCGAAAGCATCAGGGAATGGTTCTGCCCGAAGCCGTGGTCGGTGAGTTCGTGCGAGATCGACCTGCGCCCCGGCGGCCGGTTCAACACGGTGATGCGCTCGCCCGAGGGCGAGGAGTTCCCGAACAGCGGCTGCTATCTCGAGATCGTGCCCAATGAGCGCCTCGTCTTCACGGACACGCTGCTCCCCGGCTTCCGTCCCGCGCCGAAGCCGTTCTTCACCGCCGCGCTGCTGCTGGAGCCGACCGCGACCGGCACGCGCTACACCGCCATCGCCATCCACGGCAACGAAGAGACGCGGAGGCAGCACGAGGAGATGGGCTTCCACGAGGGCTGGAACACCGTCGTCGACCAACTCGTCGCGCACATCAGGGCGTCGATGAATTAGGCGATCGGCGGAACCTGCGGACATCCGAATGCGTTTCGGCGAACGCCGGTTCGCCGCTCCCCGCAAGGACGGCGTTCCACGGCCCCATGAGGAGGAAAAACGCCATGCGCACGATCCTTGCGTTCCTGTCCGCAGCCGCCATCGCCGCACCGGCCGCCGCTGCGGAGCCCGTCACCATGCAGATCCATCTCACCGGCGCCGCCGAGGTTCCCGGCCCCGGCGACCCCGACGGCAAGGGCACCGCGAGCGTTACGCTCGACAGCACGAAGACCGAAATCTGCTACACGCTCGAAGTGAGCGGCATCGACACCGCGACGATGGCGCACATCCACAAGGGTGCGGCTGGCGTCGCCGGCCCGCCCGTGGTCACGCTCGATCCGCCCGCGACGGGCACGTCGAAAGGCTGCGCCGGAGCCGAGGCGGACGTGGTGGCGGCGCTGCTGGCGAAGCCGGCCGACTATTACGTCAACGTCCACAACGCGCCCCACCCGAAGGGCGCGCTGCGCGGCCAGCTCGGACACTGAGCGCCGGGGGGAGCGGCGGCTATTCCCCCGCCAGCTTGTCCGCGGTCTTCGTGTCGAAGTCGGCAGCGTCGTGGCGCTCGTGGAGCTGCTCCTCGAGCGGGCCGGTGCGGCGGTTCACCATCCGCCCGCGCCGCACGCCCGGCCGTGCGCCCACCTGCTTCGCCCAGCGCTGCACGTGCGCGTATTCGTGGACCGAAAGGAAGGTCGCGGACTCGCCGTAGAGTTCGCCGAGAACGGCGCCGCCGTACCACGGCCAGATCGCCATGTCGGCGATCGTGTAGTCCGGGCCCGCGACATATTCGGACTCCGCGAGGCGGCGGTTCAGCACGTCGAGCTGGCGCTTCGCCTCCATCGCATAGCGGTTGATCGCATATTCGATCTTCACCGGCGCATAGGCATAGAAGTGCCCGAAGCCGCCGCCGAGGAAGGGCGCGCTGCCCATCTGCCAGAACAGCCACGACAGCGTCTCCGCGCGCGCCGCGCCGGCCATGGGCAGGAACGCGCCGAACGTCTCGGCGAGATGGACGAGGATCGCGCCGCTTTCGAACACGCGCACGGCTTCCGCTCCGCTGCGGTCGACGAGCGCCGGGATCTTCGAGTTCGGGTTCACGTCGACGAACCCCGATCCGAACTGGTCGCCCTCCATGATGTTGATGAGCCACGCGTCGTACTCGGCGCCCGCGTGCCCCGCCGCCAGAAGCTCCTCCAGCAGGATCGTCACCTTCTGCCCGTTCGGCGTACCGAGCGAATAGAGCTGGAGCGGATGCCGCCCCACCGGCAGCACCTTCTCGTGCGTGGGGCCCGCCACCGGCCGGTTGATCGAGGCGAACTGCCCGCCGCTCTGCTGGTCCCAGGTCCACCCCTTCGGCGGCACGTAGTCGGCCGGTTCGCTCATCGCTCGTCTCCTTGCTTGGGAAAGCATAGGTAAGCGCGCGCCGCCCGGTTCGCCACTGCCGAAGCGTCCCTGCTCCGAAAACCCTCAGCCCCGGCCGGGCAGCATCCTCGCGAGCGTGTCGTCGCGCATCACGTAGTGGTGGAACAGCGCCGCCGCCGCGTGCAGGCCGATCAGGTAATAGCCCGCTTCGCCGACCGTTTCGTGGATTTCCTCGACCTGTTCGGCGAGCGCCTCGTCCGGGGACACGAGCGGCGGCAGTTCGAGTCCGAAGAACGGCACCGGCTCGCCGGCCGCGCTCAGGATCAACCACCCCGCGATCGGCATCCCGATCATGAAGGCGTAGAGCGCCACGTGCATCCCGTGCGCCAGCGCGGTCTGCCACACCGGCGGACGCGGCGAGATCGGCGGCATGCCGCCCGCGACGCGCGCGGCGATACGGAGGGCGACGAACGCGAGCACCGAAAGCCCCAGCATGAAATGCAGCGCCTTCACGAACTCGCGCGTCTCGCTTCCGCGCTCGAACAGCACGCGCATCTCGATCGTCGCGAACACCGCCGCCAGAAGCAGCAGCATCAGCCAATGCAGCGCGATCGTCGCCTTGCCGTAGCGCGCGCCTGCAACCGGTCCACCTGTCGCCATGTCCTCTCCCCCGTTCGATCCATCCACCGCCCGCCTGCTACCGCCTGCGCACTGACACTTCGCTGACGGCCGGAAGGCCCCGCGGGCCGGAAACGCAATAACGGGATTTCCGGGATGAGGCGAGCGGCGGAGGTTCAGTCGCTGATGCCGTTCCGCCCTTCGATCGCCATCAAGGTCGCCGTCAGGAATGCGATCAGCCTCGGCGGTCCTTCCTGCTCGGCGAACACCTCGGTCTGCGCGAGGGTGAGGGTCCGGCCGGCCTTGATCACCTTGCCGCGGGCAACGAAGCGGCTGCCGACCGCCGGGGCAAGGAGATTGATCTTGAATTCCGTGGTCAATACGCCCTTGCCGGGCGCCATCGTGCTCAGCGCTGCGTAGCCGGCCGCCGTATCGGCAATGGCGCTGATCGCGCCGGCATGGACAAAACCATGCTGCTGCGAAATCGCGGGGCTCGGGGGCAGGAAAATGTCCACGGCCCCGTGCGTGATGTCGCCGAGCGTCGCCCCCAGCGTGCTCATCAGCCCCTGTCTGGCGAAACTCGACCGGATACGCGCTTCGAGATTGCCGGGTTCATCGGACTTTCCCATATGACGCATTCGTCCCGCAAACTACGCGATCGCGACAAATCCTTTTATCGGCAGCGCCTGCAAAGGCGAAGACGATCAGGTCCGGGTCCGGCCGGGAGCCGAGCGCGACAAACGGTTTCGCACCTGCCGCGCCCCGGATGCCTTACAGGCTGGCTCAGCCGTCCGAGTTGTCGACCACGTCGGCGCCGGGGCCGTTCTTCTTGATGGAGTCGATGGCGTTCTTGGCACTCGCCTTGCTCGAATAGCCTTCGGTCCAGAAAATCTTCTCGGCGTTGTACTTGAAGGCGACGCGGTACTCGCCCGCCTTGTCCTTGGTGATCTCGAAAACGTGAGCCATGCCCGTTTCTCCTGCCCGTTGACAACGCTCAGCCTAGCCGGAAGCGCCTGATAGGCAAGCCCGATTCAGCCGTCGCCCTGCCGGAGCGCCGCCGCCGCGGCGAACGGCGCGAGCGCGGTGACGACGAGGCTCGACGCGGCGAGCAGGCGCAGTTCGCCCGCGCTCCCGAAGATGAGCACGGGCAGCGCCAGCGGCAGCACGATGAGCCCGGCGAGCGCTGGCCCGCCGCGCGCGCCCGCGACGAGCGCCGCCGCGACGAGGCCGAGCCCGGCGAGCGCGGGCGTGCCGAGCGCGAGGCCCGTCACCAGCGCAGGCACATCGGCGTTCAGCATCGCCCCGCCGAGCACCGCCGCGACGAGCAGCGCCGGCGCGAAGCCGAGCCAGTGCGCGGCGAGCCGCGCGGCCATGATCGTCTCGGGCGCGATGCCGCGCACGCGGAGTTGGTCCATCGTACCGTCGGCGACGTCCTCGGCGATCAGCGTCCCCACCGGCAGCAATGCCGCGAGCAGCGCCGCCACCCACAGGCTGCCCGCGCCGACGCGTTGCAGCAGCGCGGCATCGGGACCGATCGCGAACGCGGTCATGCTGGCGACCATCACGAAGAACACGAGCGGGATGAGGCCGCCCGCAGCGACATCCACGCCGCGCAGAACAAGACGCCAGAAGTTCACAGCGCCAGCTCCCGTGCGCCCGGCACGTCGGTCTCGCCGTGCGTCACCACGATCGCACCGCCGCCCGCCGAAAGATGCGCGCCGATCGCCGCCGAAAGCGCCTTCGTATTGGCCGCGTCGAGGCCCGTGCCCGGCTCGTCGAGCAGCCACAGCCTCGCGCCCGAGGCCATCACCCGCGCCAGCGCCGCGCGCCGTTTCTGCCCGGCCGAAAGCATCCTGACCGGCACGTCGCCGAGCGACTCCAGCCCCAGCGCGAACGCCGGTTCCGTCCCGTCCAGCCGCGCCCACCAGCCGAGTTCCTGCGCGAGCGTGCGCCCCGGCTTCAGGGCGTTCTCGTGCCCCAGCCACGCGATCCTCGCCGGGTGTTCGATACGCCCCGCCGCGGGTGCCAGCAGCCCGGCGAGACAGCGCAGCAGGCTGGATTTGCCGCTGCCGTTCGGCCCCGTCACGCGCAGCGCCTCTCCGGCGGCCACGGCCAGCGACAGCCCTTCGAACAGCAGCCGTCCGCCGCGCACGCAGGCGAGGTTTTCGGCGCGGATGAGCATGTCCCCCATGCGCCCCGACCTACCTGCTCGCGCCTGCGCGCGCTACTTCTTCTTGGGTTTTTCGGGCTGGGCGCGGACCGGCGACAGTTCGCGCAGCGCGCTCTCCACGCCCGGCACGGCAAGCGCCTGATAGGCGCATTCGCCCACCGTCCAGCCATAGGGCGTCTGCCTGAGCGCCGTCACCACGCGCGCGCCGGCGGGCGCGTCGATGCGCCCCCAGTCGTCGGTGTTCAGAATCTCGTGCCGGGTCCGCTTGCCGGGGCCGGGCCAGATGTCGATCGCTTCCGGTCCCTTGCCCTTCAGGTACTGGATCACCTCGACACGCTGGAACAGCGTGCCGTCGCCGCGCGGCAATTCGCGGACGATGCCGTCGATCACCAGCGCCTCGTTCGCGAACACGTATTTCGCGGCCTCGTCCGCGTCGCGCTGCACCAGGATCGGCAGCACGCAGCGCGCCGCCGCCGCCCCGCTGAATCCGGCCGCGGCCAGGAATGCCGCAGCAGCCAACCAACGCCTACGCATCACGACCCCTTTCGTTTTTCCCTTTGCGGACATGTACCACACGGGAGAGGTCGTTGCGATGCCGTATCGGTTCCGGCGGCCCGAATTCCCGATATGCCCCTGCCTGTTCGGCGCTTGGGCCTGTTCAGCGCTTGCCGAGCGTCTCGTCGAAGAACGCGGCCTGATCGCGCCAGAGCCGCTGCCATGCCGAGAAGCGGATCAGCCCGTGGGATTCGCCGGGCAGCAGCATGGTACGCACGTCGACGCCCTGCCGCCGCAGCTTCTGCGCGAGGTCGACGGTCTCGCGCACGTCGACGTTCATGTCGTTGTCGCCGCTGAACAGCAGCACGGGCGAGCGCCAGCCTTCCACCGCGCCGAGCGGCGAGGCGGCGAACGCCGCGGCCTTGTCCGCCTCGCCCACGCCGAAGAACTTGCTCGGGTTCAGGTGCCCCGGCACCGGCGAGGGCCAGCTCCAGTCGAACACGCCGTGGATGGCGACGCCCGCCGCGAACAGGTCGGAGCTCCGCGCCAGCGCCTGCCCGGTCAGCAGCCCGCCGTAGGAGCCGCCCCAGATGCCGATGCGTTTCGGGTCCACGTCGGCGCGCGCCGCAAGCCAGCGCCCCGCCCCCAGCACGTCGGCGTATTCGGAGGCCTTGCGCCATCCGCGCCCCGGCGCCTCGCGGAAGTCCCGCCCGTAGCCGACGCCCGAGCGGTAGTTGAGCGCGAGCACGACATAGCCCATCTCCGCGAGCCGCCGGTTCATCGCATAGTCGTTCGCGTAGTATCCGCTGAAGTGGAACGCCGGGAACATCTGCCGCGTCGGCCCGCCGTGCACGTAGACGAGCGCCGGGTGCGGCCCCTTGCCCTTGGGGAGGAACAGCTGCCCCGTCACGCTCTCCCCGTCCGCGGCGGTGAGGCGCACCTGCTGCGGCGCGGGCGCCGCGAAGCCGTAGCGATACCCGTAGTCGGCGGGCGTCTCCGCATAGGCGACCTTCGCGCTCGCGGCATCCACGATGCGCAGCATCGCCGACGCATCCGCCCCCGCGCCCGTCACCGCGACATGCCGCCCGTCGCCCGCCGCGCTCGCCAGCGCCAGCACCGCGTCCTTGCTCTCCACCGCCCGCTCGCGCCCGGTGGAAACCGTGATGAGCGAGGCCTGCCGCGTATCGAGATCGCGGCAGTTGTGGATGACGAACAGCGTGTCCGGCGCCGCAAGCTCGCTCTCCGCGACCTCGCACTTCTCGCCCGTCAGCGCCCGCACCTTGCCGCCCGAAAGGCTCGCCGCGTAGAGCCGCGCCCAGCCGTCCTCCTCGGCGCGGAACACCACGGTCCTGCTGTCGGACCAGCGCAGCAGCCCTTCGTCGTCGTCGGAGATGCGCGAGCCGCCGCGCGGCCCCGACGACCACAGCGTCCGCGTCTTGCCGCCGCTCGTCGCCACCGTCTCCACGGAGACCGGCTGGTTCTCGAGGTTGTCGTAGGTCACCGTGTGCTCGCGCCCCGGCCAGCGCAGGTAGGCGACCGTCCTGCCGTCGGGCGAGAGCACCGGGTGGCTGAGCCGGTCCGCGCCCGTCACCAGCCACTCCACGCGGTCGCTGCCAAGCGTGTAGCGGCCGAGGAACGACCATCCGCCCCGGTCCTGCACGAAGATCAGGCTCTTGCCGTCCGCCGTCCACACCGGCTGCGCGAAGGCCGCACCGCCGCGCACCAGCAGCTCCGGCTTCGGCGCCGCGGTGCCGGCATTCACCGCCCACAGGTCCGCCCCGCTGCGGTAGACGAGCCGCGACCCGTCCGGCGAGAAGTCCGGCCCGCTGCCCTCGCCGATCCTCACCGGCGCCGTCCCGCCCGCGGCGGAGACAAGCCACAGCGTCGCTTTCGGCGGCGTGATGAGGCTCGCCGGGTTGTATCCGCCCGCCGCGAAGCCCGTGGTGAAGGCGACCCACGCACCGTCCGGCGAGATCCGGATGCCGGTGATCGGCGTGCCGTCCACGTCGCTCTGCTCGAACAGCGCCGTGCGCTTGAAGCCCGGCCCGCGCGCCGCGAAGAGTCGCGTCCTGTCGCCCTGCTGCACGGTCCACGCGAAGGCAGGCACGCGCGCCGCGCTGATCTCCGTCGCCATCGGGAAGGCGAGAAACGCCGCGTCGTCCGCCGCGGAAGCGGCAGACGCCGCCATCAACGCCGCACAGGCAAGCACGAAACGGGAAACGAAAGACGACGCGCGCATGAACATGCCCTCCTGCTGATCGAAGGGCGCGGACGCGCGCGGCCATCACCGCGCAATTCTCCCTTCGGGCTCTTTATGTCCCGAATTTATCCGACTTGACCTGATTGGCAAACGCCTTCTCGGACCTGCCGAGGATCGCGCCGCCATCGTCGTCCCAGCGCATCAGGGAGAGTTTCATCGCGCGTGCGCGCAGGCGGCGGTCCGGGAAGTGGCGGTGGGGGTAGGCGTGGGTTTCGAGCGCGCGGCCGAGGCGGCGAACCTCCGTCTCGTATTTCTCGACCACGCGCGGCTCGCTCGCCGCATCGCGTCGCATGATGGCGATCTGCTCCTGCCGGAGAAGCTGGTTCAGGCCCATGAGGTTCCCTTCAGGCTGGCGGCGTCGTGCGCCGGTCAGGCGTATTGCACGGCGTCGCGAATTTTGGCGCCCGCAGCTCTGGAGCGCAGCATGTCGATGGCGGCGCGGCATTCGGCCTCGCCCCGATACCCGGAGGCCTGCGCCATGATCGCCCCGTTCGGCGCGCAGAAGCGCCAGCGCCAGTCCCCGCCGCAGTGTATGGCGGAGGTGAGACTTTTCTCTTCCCCGCGATAGATCTCGAAATAGCAGACCGGTGCGAGGTTCAGCTGCAGTTCCGAATAGCCGCTGTCGTCTATATCTTCCGGCGCCTGTTCCCTGCCCCTGAATGAGGACAGCGAAAGCGTTTCGCGTCTTACGTTTGAAAGCACACGATTTCTCCCGGATGTGCAAGCGGGGGCATGGTGTCTCTCAGTCACGAGATGCTTGCGGTCGGAAATCGGGTGATAAGGACGTCTAGCATATTTTCTGATTCGCGGCGAACGCCGAATCGGATCTTTGCCGTCAACGCGGTGTATTTCCGGATTTCTTCCGGTCGGCTTTGTGAATGCGGCCGAGCTCTTCCGCATCGACTTCGAAGGCATAGGCTTTCCCCCCGCGGCGCACGTAGAGGAAGGCGGAAACCGCTTTCTGAGGCGCGTCCTCTCCGGGGGTGAAATCCGTGTCCACCTCCACCTGATATTCGCCCGCGGGCAGCGTGCCGTCGACTCCGCCTATGGTGAAGGCGTTGGTGAAGGCCAGCGTCCGGCGTTCGGTCGCCTTCATTTTCCGGCGGCGGCAAGCTCGCGTTCCGCGTCGCGGGCGAGCTTGGCGGCGCGCACCTTCTCGCCCTCCAGCAGGTTCCTGGTGTGCTGCCCTGCAAGCTCGATCCAGCGATCGCGCGCAAGGATCGCCTGCTTCCGCACGTTCATGAGCACGGCCTCGGCGATGGCGCGTTGGGCCTCCGCGATCCGTTCCTCGTAGAATGCCGTCTGGTCTTTCACGCGAAGGCTCTTTCGTTCAGGGACCGGCGATCAGCCGATCAGGTCGTAGACGATCTGCCGCAGCTGCTGGCGCGTGAGCCCGCCGGGCTCGCGCCGGGCGCCCGTCGGGGGCGCGGTATTCGGCATAGGCGAAAGTGTGCGGCGCGCCGGGTGCCGGCGTCCGTTGTTCAGTGTCGTTTGCATGTCTGTCATTTTCTTGGCCGCCGGTCCGGCGGCATATTCCGGTGAAGCGCTTTCGCTTCAGATCTTTGGGCGGCCCGGCGAACCTCGCCGGGCCTTCCGAACCGTGATCGGACGTGTCAGGCCGATTTCAGGCTGACCGCACTCGTGCGGCCGCGCTGGTCGCGCTCCAGCTCGTAGCTGACGCGCTGGTCCTTATCGAGCGTCTCCATGCCCGCCATCTGCACGGCGGTGATGTGGACGAACGCGTCTTCGCCCGCGCCTTCCGGCGCGATGAAGCCATAGCCCTTCTGGGCGTTGAAGAATTTTACGGTGCCGATAGGCATATCTTGTCTCAGTATTCTGGTCGTGATCGTACCCGCGCGCCACATGGCGGCGGGTGCCGAGAGGCTGGGAGTTCTGAAAAGGGGAGCCGGAGCGCCGCAATCCGTCGCGCGCAACGTCAGCCTCACCCATATAGGGCATATGGGGTTAATTTACAATGTCGGGGCCGGGATCGGCCCACGCGCCTCCACGCCCGTCGCAGTCCACTCCGGCCAGCCCGGCGCGCCGACCATCTCGCGATGCCTGCCGGACGCAAATAACCGGCACACCCCCTTGACCGTTTCCAGTCAACATTTTGACAAGCCCGCCTGCGACTTTCGTCCCCTTCCCAACCCGGCTCCCCTTCGTTAAAGCAGCCGCGACTCCGGCGGTTGCTGCGCTGCAATAGGCGCGTGCCGGCCGGGCCCGAACGGCAAAGACAAGGGGATCGTGAAGATGACCGCCACCGGACGCGACAGCCTGAACACCCGCCGCACGCTGAATGTCGGCGGCCGCGAATTCGCTTATTATTCGATCCCCGCCGCCGCCGAGCGCTTCGGCGACTTCTCGGCTTTGCCCTTCTCCATGAAGGTGCTGCTCGAGAACATGCTCCGCTTCGAGGACGGCGACACCGTCACCGAGGGCGACGTCGAGGCGTTCCGTTCCTTCCTGAACGCCAACCTCGGCGAGCGCGAGATCCAGTATCGCCCGGCGCGTGTGCTGATGCAGGATTTCACCGGCGTTCCCGCCGTCGTCGACCTCGCCGCCATGCGCGACGCGATGGCGAAGCTGGGCGCGGACGCGGAGAAGATCAACCCGCTCGTCCCCGTCGATCTCGTCATCGACCACTCGGTGATGGTGGACGAGTTCGGCAACCCCAAGGCCTTCGAGCAGAACGTCGCGCTCGAATACGAGCGCAACATGGAGCGCTACAAGTTCCTGAAATGGGGCGCGCAGGCGTTCCGCAACTTCCGCGTCGTGCCGCCGGGAACGGGCATCTGCCACCAGGTGAACCTCGAATATCTCGCGCAGGCCGTGTGGACCTCCGAGGACGCGAGCGGCGCGACCGTCGCCTATCCGGACACGCTCGTCGGTACCGACTCGCACACCACGATGGTGAACGGCCTCGGCGTGCTCGGCTGGGGCGTCGGCGGCATCGAGGCGGAGGCCGCCATGCTCGGCCAGCCCGTCTCCATGCTCATCCCGGAGGTCGTCGGCTTCAAGCTCACCGGCCGTCTGCCGGAGGGCATCACCGCCACCGATCTCGTGCTCACCGTCACGCAGATGCTGCGCGCGAAGGGCGTCGTCGGCCGCTTCGTGGAGTTCTACGGCCCCGGCCTCGATGCACTGACGCTCGCCGACCGCGCCACGATCGCCAACATGGCGCCCGAATACGGCGCGACCTGCGGCTTCTTCCCGATCGACGCCGAGACGATCCGCTACATGAAGTTCACCGGCCGCGAGGACTGGCGCTGCGAGATGGTGGAGGCCTATGCGAAGGCGCAGGGTATGTGGCGCGACGCCGCCACGCCCGATCCCGTGTTCACAGACACGCTCGCGCTCGACCTCTCGGAAGTGCGCCCGAGCCTCGCCGGCCCGCGCCGCCCGCAGGACCGCGTGCTCCTCGAGGATCTCGCCGCCGGTTTCGAGGCCGAGCTGGGCAGCAGCTTCAAGGTGGCGAATGCCGCTAAGCGCGTGCCCGTTGAAGGCGCGAACTACGACATCGGCCACGGCGACGTGGTGATCGCCGCCATCACGAGTTGCACCAACACCTCGAACCCGGACGTGCTCGTCGCCGCCGGTCTCGTGGCGAAGAGGGCGCGCGCCAAGGGCCTCGACCGCAAGCCGTGGGTGAAGACCTCGCTGGCGCCCGGAAGCCAGGTCGTCACCGATTATCTCGTGAAGTCGGGGCTCCAGTCCGATCTCGACGCCATCGGCTTCGATCTCGTCGGCTACGGCTGCACCACCTGCATCGGCAACTCGGGGCCGCTGCCCGCGCCGATCTCCAAGGCGGTGAACGACGGCGACATCGTCGCCGCGTCGGTGCTTTCCGGCAACCGCAACTTCGAGGGCCGCGTCTCGCCGGACGTGCGCGCCAACTATCTCGCCTCGCCGCCGCTCGTCGTCGCCTATGCGCTCGCGGGCACGGTGCGGAAGAACCTCGCCGTCGAGCCGATCGGCACGGGGTCGGACGGCCAGCCTGTGTACCTCAAGGACATCTGGCCGACCAATCACGAGGTCCGCTCCACCGTCGAGGCCTCGCTCGATGCGGACATGTTCAAGGCGCGCTACGCGCACGTCTTCAAGGGCGACGCGCGCTGGCAGGCCATCGACGTCACCGGCGGGCGCACCTACAGCTTCTCGTCGGTGTCCACCTACGTGCAGAATCCGCCCTATTTCGAGGGTCTCACGATGACGCCGAAGCCGCTCACGGACATCGTGAACGCGCGCGCGCTCGCCGTGTTCGGCGACTCGATCACCACCGACCACATCTCGCCCGCGGGCAGCATCAAGGCCGATTCCCCGGCCGGCACCTACCTCACCGAGCATCAGGTCAGCCGCGCCGACTTCAACTCCTACGGCTCGCGCCGCGGCAACCACGAAGTCATGATGCGCGGCACCTTCGCGAACATCCGCATCAAGAACAGGATGCTCCCCGGCGTCGAGGGCGGCGTCACCAAGCACGTCCCGACCGGCGAGCAGCTCGCGATCTATGACGCGGCGATGCGCTACAAGGACGAAGGCACGCCGCTCGTCGTCATCGCGGGCAAGGAATACGGCACCGGCTCCTCGCGCGACTGGGCCGCGAAGGGCACGACGCTGCTCGGCGTGCGCGCCGTCGTCGCGGAGAGCTACGAGCGCATCCACCGCTCGAACCTCGTCGGCATGGGCGTGCTGCCGCTCCAGTTCCAGGGCAGCGACAACGCGGAAACGCTCGGCCTCACCGGCGACGAGCTGTTCAGCATCGACGGCGTCGCGGACCTCAAGCCGCGTCAGGACGTGACGGTGAACTTCACGCGCGCGGACGGTTCCACCGGTTCGTTCGTCGCGCGCTGCCGCATCGACACCAACAACGAGCTGGAATACTTCCGGAGCGGCGGCATCCTGCACTACGTGCTCAGGAACCTCGCCGCCTGAGGACACGGGAGGGCGGGTTTCAGGCCCGCCCTACTCCCATTCGATCACCTGCCAGCCGCGCGCCGCCGCCAGCGCGCGCAGCTTCGGCGTCGGGTTGATCGCGAAGCCCTCGTCCGCCCATTCGAACATCGGCGCGTCGCTGTGGTGGTCCGAAAAGAAGCGGACGTGCAGCCCTTCGCGCGGCGGTAGCGCCTCAGCCACCATGTCGCGCTTCGCGCCGTCGTAGCAGTTCTCGCCGTCCAGCCTCGCCAGCACCGCGCCCGACGCGTCGCGCCGCGACTTCGTGCCGACGATCTGCTCCACGCCCAGCCGCGCCGCGATGGCGTGGACGTAGAAGGTGTAGGAGGCTGTCGCGATCACCACGATCCGCCCTTCCGCCTTCTCCGCGTCGATCCGCGCCTGCGCGCCCCGAAACGTGCGCCCCGGCACCATCCGGCGCGCGAAGCCCTCGGCGCGCGGCGCGATCCGTTCCATCGGCACGCGCCGTCCCATCAGCAGCCGGTGGTTGATCTCCTTCAGCCGCCCCCGGCTGACCAGCCCCGCGACATAGGCCGCGCCCGCCAGCAGCGACAGCGGCAGGAACAGCAGCCGCCACGGTGCCTCGTGCCACGCCCAGTAGACCAGCCAGGGCGAATAGGACCCGCCCCGGGTGATCGTCCTGTCCATGTCGAAAACGGAATACTGTATTAGCTTACTCAAACAGCCTCCAGCGCTTGCCTGAAGTCTGCGATAAGATCGTCAACATATTCAACGCCGATCGACACCCGAACCAGATTGTCACTGATCCCCAGCTCCGCCTTGCGGGCATCGGGCACCGACAGATGCGTCATCGCCGCCGGATGGCTCGCAAGGCTTTCAGTGCCGCCGAGCGAGACGGCGAGTTTCACCAGCTTCAGATTGTCGAGCAGCCGGAACGCCTCCGCCTCGCCGCCCTTCACGATCACCGAGAAGGTCGAGCCGGAGCCGGTGCAGTGCCGGTCGTAGATGTCCCGCTGCGCGCTGCCGGGTTCGAGGAAGCCGAGATAGCCGACACGCTCGATCTTCGGATGATCGCGCAGAAACGCGCAGAGCGTCCGCGCGTTCGCTTCCGCCCGCTCCATGCGAAGCTGCACCGTTTCAAGGCTGCGCAGCAGCATCCACGAGGTATGCGGATCGGTGATCGTGCCAATGGTGTTGCGCAGCGCAAGAACGGGCGCGAGCACGGCCCTTCCGCCGATGCAGGCCCCGCCCACGAGGTCGGAATGGCCGCCCACGTACTTGGTGAGCGAGTAGAGCGAGATGTCCGCGCCGTGCCGTGTCGGTGCCTGGAAGACGGGGCCGAGGAAGGTGTTGTCGCACATGATGACGGGCTTCTCGTCCTCCGCGAACACCGCGTCGCGCGCGGCGGCCATGGCCTCGATGTCGACGAGATCGTTCGTCGGGTTCGCCGGGCTTTCGAGATAGATCACGGAGACGCGCCCCTTGGCTCTCGCCGCGCGCAGCGTCGCCTCGATCCCCTCCCGGCCGGCAGACGCGCGAAAATCCATCCAGCCGACCGAGAACTTGCCGATCACGGCGTCGATCAGCTTTTCGGTCGCAGCATAGAGCGGCGCCGAGTGCACGATGACATCGCCGGGCTGCACATAGGCCATCAACGCCGTGGTGATGGCCGACATGCCGGTCGAGAAGACCAGCGCATCCTCCGCCCCTTCCCAGAGCGCCAGCCGGTCCTCGAGGATTTCCTGATCCGGGCCGTTGAAGCGACCGTAGACGAGGCCTTCGGCGCCGCCGGGTCGGCGCCCGATGATGCCTTCGAAGAACCGCTTGCCATCCGCCGCGCTTTCGAAAACGTAGGTGGAGGTCAGGAAGATCGGCGGCTTCAGCGCGCCTTCGGAAAGCGCGGGATCATAGCCGTAGCCCATCATCAGCGTTGAAGGATGGAGCGGACGTCCGCCAAGCTCCAGCGACTGCGGCTTCATCGCGCGGCGACGCGCCGGCGGCGTTTCTGCGTCTGTCATGTTTCCAGCCTACGCTTCCGGACACCGACCCGCAACGCATACGCGCGCCGCCGGGCAGGCCGAATCGCCCGCAACAAAAAGCCCCCGGGAACCGGGGGCTTTCTTATTGAGAGCGGCAGTGCCGCACTCGAACTACAGCATCTAGAGGTAGGTGCCGCCGAACAGCCAGTCCCAGAAGCCCTTGGCGGGCTGAACCGGCTTACGAGTTGCATTCGTACGCATCTTTGTTCCCCAGCATCACAGTTACGGCAAACTGCCACGCTGGTATTTATGCTTAACGAATATGGTTTACAAGCGTTAACCGCAAAAATTAACCACTTGCCTTAACCTTGGCGGGATACTCGATCATCTCCTTGAGGTCGGAATCCTCCATCGGCCTTGCGATGTGATAACCCTGACCGCGGTCGCAGCGGATCTGCGCGAGGGCGAACAACTGCTCGGGCGTCTCGATCCCCTCCGCGACGACGTCGAGCCCCAGGATGTGCGCGAGTTCGATGGTCGAGACCATCACCGCACGGTCCGCGGGACCGTTCAGAAGCGCGTTCGTGAAACGGCGGTCGATCTTGAGCTCGGTCGCGGGAATCTTCCGCAGATACTCCAGCGTCGACATGCCGGTGCCGTAGTCGTCGATGGCGATGCCGATGCCGAGCGCGCGAAGCTCGCCCAGCGTGGCGAGCGCAGCCTGTCCCTCCGCGATCGCTGCCGTCTCCGTGATCTCGAGAACAAGCGCGGCCGGGGGAATCTGATAGCGCGCGAGCACGGACCGCACGACATCCACAATCATGCGGGAAGACAGTTCGCTCGGCGACAGGTTGACCGACATCCGGAAAGCCGGATTGCGGCGCAGAACGTCGCGCGTCACGGCACCCGCGCGATCGAGAACGAAGGCCGTGACCTTGCCGATCCGGCCGTTACGCTCGGCGATCTCGACGAAATCCATCGGGCTGATGGGGCCGCGCACCGGATGCGTCCAGCGCACCAGTGCCTCGGCGCCGCAAATCGTCGCCGTCCTGAGATCGAGCTGCGGCTGGTAGGCGACCCAGATGTGGCCGGACTCGAGCGCATCGTCGAGCTCGCCGAGCAGCGACAGCTTCCATTCCTTGGCCTTCGCCGCCGCCGGATCGTGCACCATCCAGCAGACGCCTTCCTCGCTCGCCGCATGTGCGGCCGCAAGGGCGCTGGCAAGGCGGTGCGACATCGGCATCGCGGTTTCGCGATCAATACCGAAGGCAACGTCGACATCATAGCTGCGCTCGGCCACCTTGATGGGGCTGCGGAAGATCAGCTGCATCGCCTTGAACTGGTCCACGACCAGTTCAAGCTCGGAGGCGTTGGTCAGCCAGACGAAATTACCGTCGTCGCCGTGCCAGAGCTGCGCGCCCGTCGTGCCGATCGACAGCCGCGCGGCGATGAGCTTCGTGAGTTCATGTTCGAAATCGGGCGGCAGCGTGCTGACGATGTCGGCGAAGCGGCGCACACGCGCGGCGATCAGGAGCTCCGACGAGACGAGATCCTCGCGGCGAAGCATCGCGTTGACGGTGGGCAGGCCCGAAACGGGATGCACGAGGCCGAGTTCCCGTCGGCGTTCGAGCACCCGCCGCCATGCGAAGACGACAAGCGAACCTGCGGCCAGCAGCAGCGCAGGCGCCGCTTCGACAAACACATGGGCGTGTTCGAGAACCAACGGAAGCGCCAGAAGCGCAGCAAGGCCCGGCGCACCGAGCATCCATTTGAGCCGGTTGCTGCCGTAGACCAGCACCGCCGAAACGGCTGCCGCCAAGAGCCAGAGCGGCCACCAGCCCAGCACGGCGGGCCTTCCGGCCTTCAGCGTTTCCGCGCCCAGAACCGTGACGAAAACACTCGTCACCTGACCCTGCCCCGGCACGGCGAGACGTGCCGAAAGCGTTTTCGAGTTGAGCCCGACCACGACCGTGCGCCCGTTGACATCGAGCGCCGACTGCCCGGCGAGGACATCCGCCGCGCTCGCATAGGGGATCGACCCGAGCGTGTAAGCATAGTCGATCGGGAACCGCGCCCCGAGCGGGCCGTCCACCCCGGCGATCGCGGTTTCCATCGACCTGCGCACCCTGTCTCCGATGATCTGCCGATAGGCAAGGTCGGGGACGCCGTTCCAGTAGCGCAGGAACTTCATCGTCGAGACCACCTCGGCGATGCCGCCGAGGCTCGACGGCTCCAGGACGCGCACCTTTCCGTCAGCGGTGTAGTCGTTCGTGCTGGCGAGGAACACGGCACCCGGATGCCGGTCTATGACCTTCGAAAACGCGCGATCTCCCTCCGGATCGAGCGGCGGCAGGTAGATATCGAAGAAAACCCGATCGGCACCGGCCGCAAACAGCCGGTCGGTCAGCGCCGCGAGGCGCGCACGGTTCCAGGGCCACGGGCCAGTCGCCGCGATGGACTCGTCGTCGATCCCGACAACGACCACCTCGCCGCTGACCGGTTGCGCGCGGATCTTGTTGCGCAGCGTGAGGAGCGCGAGATCGACGGGCTCCATGAAGGCCGCAATACCCATGAGGCCCGACACGAGCATAAGCCACAGCAAAGGCTTGCACTTCCGCGCAAGCGCCGTGATCGGCTCGAAGACCCGGGACAAAGGCATGGTGCCATGGTTACCGGCCGAACCTTAAGAAAAACTACCAAAGGCCGTGCCGTGGCATCAAAAAAGCGCGCAAAACCGACCTGAAAAGGGATGCCGAAGCCTCCGCTCGCAGGCGCTTCACAGTTCGCCGACAGGGTAAAGCCCGTCAGCACTTGCGAAACGCTCGCACCTATTCGCGGAGGTCCGCGCCGACACCGCGCGCCGAAGCGACGATCTTTCCGGCGATCGCGGAAAGCTCGTCCTCCGTGAAGCTGCGCTCGTCCGGCTGCAACGTCACGCGCACGGCGAGCGAGCGCTTGCCCGGTTCGATGCCTGCACCTTCGAACAGGTCGAACAGGCGAACCGCGGTGATCCGCTTCGGCTCCGCCTTCTGCACGGCGCGCAGCAGCGCGTCTGCCGCGAGCGTCTTGTCGGCGACGAACGCGAAATCGCGCGTCACCGCCTGCAGCGCGGGCGGCGCATAGACGGGGCGTCCGCGCTTGCCGCGCGGCGCCGGGATCGCATCGAGGAAGATCTCGGCGACCGCGACGCGGCCCTGAAGATCGAAGGCACGAGCAAGGCGCGGGTGCAGTTCGCCGAACTCGGCAAGGATCGTCTTGGGGCCGAGGCCGAGCTTCGCGGAACGGCCGGGGTGATACCATGCGCTCGCACCGGTGAAGGCCTGCGCGCGTTCCACCGGCGCGCCCGTGGCGGCGAGCAGCGCCAGCACCTCGGCCTTCGCATCGAACACGTCGAAGCCCTTGGCCGCACCGTCGCGCCAGTCCTTCTCCTGCCGCGCACCCGCCAGCACGAGGCCGAGCGTCAGGCGCTCACCCTCACCGAGATAGCGGCGGCCGAGCTCGAACAGACGGATGGACGCCGCGCCGCGATCGCTGTTGCGCTGCGCCGCGGCGGCGAGGCCGGGGAGCAGCGACGGGCGCATGACGGCGAGATCGGCCGAGATGGGGTTTTCGAGCGTGAACACGCCGCCGCCGAAGCGCTCGGCTTCCTGCGGCGCGATGAAGCTCCACGTGACGGCCTCGTCGAGACCGCGCGCCGCGGCGGCGCGGCGCAGCGTGCGCTCGGTGAGCTGGACCGGCGTGGCGGTGGGCTTCGCGACACCCTCGGCGCGCGGCAGCGCGGTCGAGGGGATGGCGTCGAAGCCGGAGATGCGGACGACCTCCTCGACGATGTCGGCGGCGCCGTCGATGTCGCGGCGCCATGAGGGCGCGGTGACGCGCCACGTGTCACCGGTCTCGACCGCGAAGCCGAGCGCGGCGAGAATCTCCGCCTGCTTCGCCGGATCGACGGTGACGCCGGTCAGTCGCTCGGTGAGCGACGGCGCGTAATCGACCTGCGGCGCGATCTCCGGCGGCTGGCCGGCGCGAACCTCACGGCTGGGAGCACCGCCGCAGAGGTCGAGGACCATGCGCGTCGCGAGCTGGAGGCCGCCTTCGAGGAACGCCGGGTCGACCCCGCGCTCGAAGCGGGCGCGGGCGTCGGAGGTGAGGCCGAGGGCGCGGCCGGTCTGGCCGATGCGCGCCGGGTCGAAGTAGGCGCACTCGATCAGGATGTCCTTGGTGTCATCCTCGACGCCCGAATGCTCGCCGCCCATGATGCCGGCGATGTCGTGGACCTCGCGCGCGTCGGCGATCACGGTCATCTCGGGGGTCAGCGCGTAGGTCTTGCCGTTCAGCGCGACGACGCTCTCGCCTGCCGCCGCGCGGCGGGCGACGACGGCGCCGGAGAGCTTGGCGAGGTCATAGACGTGCAGCGGGCGGCCGCGGTCGAAGCTGATGAAGTTTGTAATGTCAACGAGCGCGGAGATGGGACGAAGTCCGATGGCGGTGAGGCGGCGCTGGAGCCAGTCGGGCGACGGGCCGTTCTTTACACCTTGCACGACGCGGCCGAAGAAGGCGGGGCAGCCCTCGGGGTCGTCGGTGCGAATCTCGACCGGGCAGTCGTAGCCGCCTTCGACGCTTTCGACCGTGCCGGGCCTCAAGGTGCCGAGGCCGAGCGCGGCGAGATCACGCGCGATGCCGCGCACGCCCATGCAGTCCTGCCGGTTCGGCGTGACCGAGACCTCGATGACCTGATCGTCGAGGCCGAGCACCTCGGCGAACGGCGTGCCTACGGCGGGCGCGCCGGGAAGGTCGATGATGCCGGTGTGCGCGTCCGAAAGCTCAAGCTCGCGCTCCGAGCACATCATGCCGCGCGACTCGACGCCGCGGATCGCCGCGATCTTCAAGGTCACGTCGATACCGGGCACATAAGTGCCGGGCGCGGCGAACACGCCGTAGAGGCCCGCGCGGGCATTGGGCGCGCCGCACACGACCTGCACGGGCTCGCCCGCGCCGGTATCCATCTTCAAGACCTGAAGCTTGTCCGCCTGCGGGTGCGGCGCGGCCTCCAGCACCTTCGCGACGCGGAACGGCGCGAGACGATCGGCGGGGTTGTCGACGCCCTCGACCTCAAGCCCGACGCGGGTGAGACCGCGCACGATCTCGTCGAGCGAGGCGGCGGTGTCGAGGTGGTCCTTCAGCCACGAAAGCGTGAACTTCATGCGCCGACTCCTCCCGAAAGCGTGGGCACGGCGAAGGGCGAGAAGCCGTAGTGCTTCAGCCAGCGCACGTCGCCGTCGAAGAAGGCGCGAAGGTCGGTCATGCCGTACTTGAGCATCGCCAGCCGGTCGATGCCCGCACCGAAGGCGAAGCCCTGCCATTCCGCGGGATCGAGGCCGCAGGCGGCGATGACGCGCGGATGCACCATGCCCGAGCCGAGGATTTCGAGCCACGAGGCTTCGCCGCCGATCCTGAGCGTGCCGCCCTCCCACGAGCAGCCGACATCGACCTCCGCCGACGGCTCGGTGAAGGGGAAGTAGCTGGGGCGGAAGCGCAGCGTCACGTCATCGACCTCGAAGAAGGCCTTGATGAATGTTTCCAGCGTCCACTTGAGATGGCCCATGTGGATGTTGCGGTCGATGACGAGGCCTTCGACCTGATGGAACATCGGCGTGTGCGTGGCGTCCGAATCCGAGCGGTAGACGCGGCCCGGCGCGATGATGCGGATCGGCGGCTGCCGGCTCATCATCGTCCGGATCTGCACGGGCGAGGTGTGCGTGCGCAGCAGGAAGCGGCGGCCTTCTTTGGCAAGCTGCTCGGGGAAGTAGAAGGTGTCGTGCATCGCGCGCGCCGGGTGCGATTCCGGGATGTTGAGCGCGGTGAAATTGTGCCAGTCGTCCTCGATCTCCGGCCCGGTCGCGACCGCGAAGCCGAGATCGGCGAAAATCTCGGCAAGCTCGTCCATCACCTGCGAAACCGGGTGCACGGTGCCGAGCCGGGCGGGTTCTACCGGAAGCGTGACGTCCACAGCCTCGGCAGCGAGCTTCGCGTCGAGTTCGGCGGCCTCAAGCTCGCCCTTGCGCGCCGAGAGCGCATCCGACACCGCCTCGCGCAGCACGTTGAGCGCCGCACCCGCGGCTTTGCGCGCTTCCGGGTCCATGCCGCCCAGCGTTTTCAGCTTCTGCGTGATCGCGCCGGACTTGCCGAGCGCGGCGACGCGCAGCGCCTCGACGGCGGCGGCATCGGGCGCGGCGGCGATTTTGGCGAGCCACTCGGCGCGTTCGGCGGAAAGGTCGGACATGGTTGAACCCCGGTTAACACCAAGAAAAAGGCGCGGCCGCTGCCGTGGGCAGCGCCGCGCCTTGCCATTGCTTTGGTTCGCGTTTGTTACGCGGCCTTCGCGAGCGCGGACTCTGCCTGCTTGACGATGGCCTTAAACGCGTCGCCCTCGTGGACGGCGAGATCGGCGAGCACCTTGCGGTCCAGTTCGACGCCGGCCAGCTTCAGGCCGTGCATGAACCGGCCGTAGGTGAGGCCTTCCTCGCGGACGGCAGCGTTGATGCGCTGAATCCAGAGCGCGCGGAAATTCCGCTTCTTCACCTTCCGGTCGCGATAGGCGTACTGGCCGGCCTTCTCGACCGCCTGACGCGCGATGCGGATGGTGTTCTTCCGGCGGCCGTAATAGCCCTTGGCTGCCTTCAGAATCTTCTTGTGCTTGGCGTGCGTGGTGACGCCGCGTTTGACACGTGCCATGGTCTATCCTCCTACTTCAGGCCGTAAGGCGCCCACTGCTTCAAGACCTTCTTGGTCTCGCAGTCGGCCAGCACGTCGGTGCCGCGGTTCTGGCGGATATACTTGGCATTGTGGCTGATGAGCCGGTGGCGCTTGCCGGCGACACCGTGCTTGAGCTTGCCGGTCGCGGTGATCTTCAACCGCTTCTTGACGCCGCTCTTCGTCTTGAGCTTGGGCATTTCCGTCTCCTTGAAACGCTATAAGACCGCCTCGGCAGCCCACACTGGCCGGGCGGTCACGTTTTTCGAAGCGCGCGCTATAGCGGGGCGCGGGCCGAAGAGCAAGCCCGGCGCACATGGGCGGCGCTGTACCGCCCCCCCTCGCCTGCTCTAGAGAGACGGTATGACCGTCGCCCAGTCCCTGATCGCCTTCACCGCCGCCGCGACGGTGCTGACCCTGACGCCCGGCGTCGACACGGCGATGGTGCTCAGGAGCGCCACGACCGGCGCGCGCAGCGCGGCGTTCGCGGCGCTCGGCATCGGGCTCGGCTGCCTGATCTGGGGCGGGGCGGTGTCGCTCGGCCTCGGCGCACTGCTCGCCGCCTCGGAGACGGCTTTCATGGTCCTGAAATGGGCAGGCGCGGCCTATCTCCTGTATCTGGGCGTCGGCCTGATCCTGAAACCGCGCAGCGCGCTCACCGCGGGCAGCGCCGCGATCGGCGGGACTGCGCGCGAGGCCTTCACGCGGGGCCTCGTCACGAACCTTCTCAATCCCAAGGTCGGCGTCTTCTACATCACCTTTCTGCCGCAATTCATCCCGACCGGCGTCGACCCCGCAGGCTTTTCGTTCGTCCTCGCAAGCGTGCACGTGCTGCTCGGCTTCGTGTGGTTCGCCCTGCTGATCGCCGCCACCGTGCCGCTCGGCCGGTTCCTCGCGCGCCCGCGCGTCGTGAAGACGATGGACCGGCTGACCGGCGGCGTGTTCATCGCGTTCGGCCTGAAGCTCGCGCTTTCGCGTCAGGGCTGACCGTCGTTCAGCCGAACAGGCCGGGCTGCACCGCCGCGACGGCAGCGCCTTCGTGCGCGAGCAGCCAGCGCTTGCGCTCGATGCCGCCGCCGAAGCCGGTGAGCGAGCCGTCCGCCCCGATCACGCGGTGGCAGGGCACGATGATCGCCACGGGATTCGCGCCGTTCGCCGCGCCAACGGCGCGCACGGCGGCGGGACGCCCGATGGCGGCCGCCTGCTCGGCATAGGTGCGCGTCTCGCCGGGCGGGATGCGCCTGAGCGCGGCCCACGCCTCCTTCTGGAACGCCGTGCCGCCGGGATCGACCTCGATCGCCGCCGTCGCCGCGAAATCGCCCTCGAAGTAGGCCGCAAGCGCATGAACGACACGAGCGGGCGCGGTTTCCTGCATTTCGAGAACGGTGTCCGGCCCCTGATACCGCGCGAGCAGCGCGTGGAAGCGATCATCCTTGTCCGCCCATTCGAGCGCACGCACGCGCCCGTCCGCGTCCCACACGCAGAGCATATCTCCGGTCGGCGTGCCGATCCGCGCGGCGGCAAGAGTGAGCTTGGGGGAACGCGCGATCATCGCCGCACGTTAGTCCCTCCATGCAGACGCCGTCCATCCGCGAATGGGGCCGGGAATGGGGTCGATCCGGCCGCGACACATGGGATCGGTTCCCGAACCCGGTGAAGCGCGCGCTCAAGGTCTTGCTCTGGGCGGTCGGCATCCTGTTCCTGCTGTGGCTGATCCTGTTCATCACCAAGGGGCGTTTTCTCGAACGCCCCTTCGAGCGCATCGCGACCAGCATCGTCGGCCGCGAGGTGAGCGTCGGCGGCGATTTCCAGCTCTATTCGAACCTGCACATCAAGTTCCGCGCCGAAAGGCTCGTCGTCGCCAACCCGGACTGGGCGGAGGGCGAACGCTTCGTCGATTCGAAGCTGATCGACCTCAGGATCGACATCCTGCGGCTGATCTTCGGCAAGGTGCTGTTCCGGCAGGCGGCGCTGGAGGACACGCATTTCGCGCTGGAATGGGACAAGGCCGGCGCGCGCAACAGCTGGACGTTCGGCGAGACGCGCGGCGAGCCCTTCCGGCTTCCCGAGATCCGGCGCGCCGCGATCACCGGCACCACGCTCGCCTACCGCGACCCACCGCGGCGGCTGCTCGCCGATCTCGCCTTCGCACCGATCGCCGCGCGGTCGAGCCGGTTCGGCGAGGCGATCGGCTTCAAGGGCGGCGGCACCTCGATGGGGAAAGCCTTCCGCGTGACCGGCCGCCTCGAAAGCCCCGACGCGACGGTGGCGGGCGGACGCAACGACCTCGCCCTCCGCATCGAGGTGGGCGACAGCCGCATCGACGCGGCGGGCACGCTGCCCGGCGCGACCGAGCTGGACGGCGCGGTGCTGGGCATCCGTGCGCGCGGCGGCAACCTCGCCACCCCCTTCCTGCTGCTCGGCGTCGCCGTGCCCGAAACGCGGCGCTTCGACCTCGGCGGCGAGCTGCGGCCCGTGGGGAACGAATGGCGCATGACCAAGATCGCGGGGACGTTCGGCGAGAGCGACCTTTCCGGCAGCATGACCGTGCGCACCGGCGGCGTGCGGCTGTTCATCGCCGCGGACCTCGCGAGCCGCGCGCTCGACATCCTCGACGCCGGACCGTGGATCGGCATTCCGCCCGAGCGGCTGGACAGCATGGGCGGCAAGGGCGCGATCACCACTGAAGGCGGGCGGCCGCGCGTGCTGCCGAACGCGCCGCTGAACGCGGAAGGGCTGAGCCGCCTCGACGCGCAGATCGCCTATCGCGCCGCGAACGTGCGCACCGGCACGATCCCGCTCCAGAACCTCCAGCTCACGCTCGGCCTCGACAACCGCCTCTTGACCCTGAAGCCCGTTCGGTTCGATTTCGCGGGCGGCACGCTGACCGGGAACATCGACCTCAACGCCCGCCGCTCGCCGGTGGTGACACGCTACGACGTGAACCTGAGCCCGGTGCGGATCGCCGACCTGCTGCGCGGCTTCAACGTGGAGAGCAGCGGCACCAACGGCGTGCTGAAGGGGCGACTGCACCTCACCGGCTACGGCGACGACGTGCGCGAATCGCTGGGCTCGGCGAACGGACGCATCGCCGCGATCCTGCCGCAGGGCAACTTCTGGCTGCGCAACGCGGAGCTGCTGGAACTCGACATCGGCGACTTCGTGGAGGCCGCGCTCGGCGACAAGCTGAAGGAGCCCGCGCGCATCCGCTGCGGCCTCATCGCCTTCACGGTGAAGGACGGCGTGGGGCGCGCGGACCCGATCTTCATCGACACGCGCCGGAACGTGATCCGCGGCGGCGGGCGCATCAGCTTCAAGGACGAAAGCCTCGACCTCGCCGTGGAGGCGGACGCGAAGAACCCCAGCCTGTTCTCCGGCCAGTCGCCGGTGAGCGTCGGCGGCTGGTTCGCGGCGCCGACCGTCAATCCCATTTCGGGCAAGCTCGTGGGACGCGCGGTGGCGGGCGGCGTGCTCGGCGCGCTCATCTCACCGCTCGCCGCGATCGTCGCCTTCATCGACCTCGGCGACGAGGAGGACACGAACTGCGGCCCCGTGCTTGCAGGGGCGAGCGGCGCGGCGGTGCGCGCGGCGGACAAGGCGGCCGAGAAGAAGACGTCGGGCGGTTAGCCAAGCAGGCGGCGCGACACTTCGGGGAGCAGCGATGCGTCGCCGAGCGCGATGACGCTGCCGTCGCTGTCGCCGGTGAGCGGGCGGCCGTGCCAGTCCGTCATCGACCCGCCCGCGCCGATGACGATGGGGGCGAGCGCGGCGAAGTCGTGCAGCTTCAAGTTCGCCTCGACGACGATGTCGATGTGGCCCGCGGCGACGAGGCCGTAGTTGTAGCAGTCCCCGCCGTAGACGAGCTGGCCCGCGGCGGCGGCGAGCGCCTCGAAGCGCGCGCGCTCGGGCGCGTGAAAGTACTGCGGGCCGGAGGAGGCGATGAGCGCCATCGACAGCGACGGGCAGCGCCGCGTGGTGACGACCGCGCCGTTCAGCGTCGTCGCCGCCCCTTCCGCGCCCGCCCAGCGGTCCCGCCCGATCGGCTGGTCGATGATGCCGAGCACGGGGCGCCCCTCTTCGAGCAGCGCGACCAGCGTGCCGAAAATGGGCCGCCCGGCGATGAAGCTGCGCGTGCCGTCGATGGGATCGAGCACCCAGACGCGCGACGCGCCGGGGTTCGAGACGCCGAACTCCTCGCCGACGATGCCCTCGCCGGGCCGCTCCGCCTCGATGAGCGCGCGCATCGCCGTTTCGGCGGCGCGGTCGGCGACGGTGACGGGCGAGGCATCGCCCTTCGTCTCCACCTCGACGCGCGCGCGGAACCACGGCCGGATCGCCGCGCCGGCGGCATCGGTGAGGCGGTGCGCGAAGGCGAGATCGTCGGCGCGGCTCATGAGGGCACCGCCAAACGGTTCGCACGTCGCGCTTTTCTTGCAGCGCCCGCATCGCTAGCGTGCCCGCAAATCATCGTTTGGTTCAGGGAATCGTTCATGAAGCTCTACATGTCCTACACCTCGCCCTATGCGCGCAAGGTGCGCGTGTTCGTCCGTGAGCTCGATCTCGAGGACGCCGTCGACGAGGTGCCCGTGGACCCGCTCGCGGACCCCGACGAACTGATCTCCGTGAACCCGGTCTCCAAGATCCCCGCGCTCATCACCGACGACGGCACGGCGGTGCACGACAGCCGCGTCATCCTCGCCTATCTCGCGAGCCTCAAGGACGCGGGCGACCTCTATCCGGCGCCCGGCGACCCGAAGCGCTGGGCGGCGATGACGCTCGCCGCGCACATCGACGCCATCCTCGACGCCGCCGTCGCCTGGCGCATGGAAACGCTGCGCCAGCCGGGCGAGCGCTCGATCTACTGGCAGGGCCGCTGGCGCGGGAAGATCGAGCGCGCGCTCGACGCCCTCCCGGCGATGCTGGCCGCCGCGCCCGCCTATCGCAGCTACGCCGAAATGCTCTCGGTGATCGCGCTCGAATACATCGACTACCGGCATCCGGTGCTCGACTGGAAGCGCACGCGGCCGGAGCTGACGAAGCTCCACGACGAATGGGCCTCGCGCTCCTCGATGGTGGAAACGCAGTTCCCGCCTGCCTGAGTCCCGGCATCGTTCTGGTGCCGGTATAATTTACATTCCGAAAGCGCGCCTGCGAACGCCAGAACGGGATTCGTGCGGATTCCCGACGATTCAGCCCAACTGGCACAAACGTTGCTTATACCTGTCCGTAACCGGGGGCGCCGGAGCAGGAAAAGCGCCCGGACAGTTGGAGGATGACATGAACATTCGCATTCTGGGCAGCGCCGCAACGGTGATCGCGCTTCTCGCCAGCGTACCGGCCGACGCCGCGTCCATCTCGCTCTCGGCAACCGTGCGCGACTTCTCGTCCACGCACTCGGATTTCGAGGCCAATCCCATCGCGGGCCACGTTGCCGGCCTCGCCAGCTACACGCTGGACGCCGACGGCAAGCCCACGTTCGCAGGCGTTGACGGCACCGGCAACATCGCCAACGCCGCCTCGTTCGCGCAGTGGTACAGGGATGTGCCGGGCGTCAATACGCCCCACATCATCACCCTGACGCTGAACGAAACGTCGCCCGGCTCGGGTGTCTACAGCTATGAGAACTTCTCGTTCTTCCCGCTGGACGCCATCACCGGCGCGACCGAAAGCAACCCGCACAACTACCACTTCACGCTCGAGCTGGAGACGACCTTCACCTACCAGGCGGGCCAGCAGTTCAAATTCACCGGCGACGACGACCTCTGGGTCTACATCGACGGCAAGCAGTGCATCGACCTCGGCGGCGTCCATACCGCGCTTTCCGGTACGTGCAATCTCGACGATCCCTCGCTCGGCCTCGTTGTCGGACAGGATTACAGCTTCAAGCTGTTCTTCGCGGAGCGCCACACGACGGAGTCGAACTTCCGCGTCGAGACGTCCATCCAGCTTCGGGACACCTCCGTTCCCGAGCCCGGAATGCTCGGCCTGCTCGGTCTCGGCCTTGTCGGCATCGGTGCCCTGCGCCGCCGCCGCTAACCCCGCAGCGGCAGATAGGCGAAAATACGGGCGGTCCTTCGGGGCCGCCCTTTTTCGTGCGCTTGGCCCAGCACCCCGCGACAAGCTCCTGTCAGGTGCCCCGCCTAGAAACCGGGCCATGCTCCACAAGGCCCTCACCCGTGTCATCGGTGCGATCGGCACAGCCGATTTCCACGGCATCACGGCACAGGCGCTTTGCCGCGCGCTCGGGTTCGAGTTGTCGGCGATGGTCTTTTACCGCGGGAGGAGAGCGCAGCCGCTGTTCCACGATTTCGCGCGCGTCGGCTGCACGCGCGGAATCGAGACCTATGCCGCCGTCACGCACGCAGTGAACCCGATGCTGCGCGCCGCACCGGGAAGCGGCGCCGTCCGCGCCCGCGATTTCGCGGTGCGCGATGCGGACCCTCTGCCCGACGCCGACGCGCTGATCTGGACGGACGAGGAGGAACTCGGCTTCCGCACGCCCGGCTGGCCTGAACGGCAGGAGGAGATCGGGCTGTATTTCCCCGCGCTCGGAGGCATGGTGGAACTGAGCCTGTACCGCGAGCGCGGGCGGATCGCTGCTGCCGACGCGCACCTTTCCGCCCTCGGCGCCCTCGGCGGGCCGCTTGCGGCCGCTTTCGAGCGTCACGCCGCACTGGGCGGCGCGGGTCTTTCGGAGGCGGACGGCCTCAGCGCGCGCGAACGGGACGTGCACGGCCTCCTCGTCCGGGGCTGTTCGTCCGAAGCGATCGCGCTCAGGCTCGGCATCAGCCGTCACACGGTGAAGGATCACCGCAAGCGCATCTTCCGCAAGCTCGGCGTCGGCTCGCTCGCCGAACTGCTGGCGCGGCACTGGGCGCAATCCCGCCACCCCTCTCCGGAGGGATTGCTCCCGCTCCGCACGACGGAGCATTGAAGGCAGCGCAACGCCCCGCAGCATCGAGGTTGTTCCCATGCGCTACGTCAGAATGCCGATCGAGGTCGAATCCCCGAGGAGTACGGCTACGGCAACATCCGCTACAATCTTTCCGAAAGCTCGATCACCGACCAGACGCTGTCGAGCCTCGGCCTCTCCATCCCCGATCTCACGCTGCTCTACGGCGAGCACCGGGGCAGCGAGCGGCTGCGCGCGCTGATCGCGGGCGATGCCCCGCGCCTGAGCCCCGACGACGTGCTGGTGTGCAGCGGCGCGGCGACGGCGCTGTTCATCATCGCCACCGCCCTGCTCGCCCCCGACGACCACCTCGTCGTCATCCGCCCCAACTACGCGACCAACCTCGAAACGCCGCGCGCCATCGGCTGCGCGATCAGCCTCATCGACCTGAAGTTCGAGGAGGGCTTCCGCATCGACATCGCGCGGATCGCGGGCGCGATCACGCCGCGCACGAAGATCATCAGCGTCACCTGCCCGCACAACCCCACCGGCACGATGATGAGCGAGGCGGATCTGCGCGGGCTCGTGGACCTCGCGCGCGGCAACGGCTGCAAGCTGCTCGTCGACGAGACCTACCGCGACCTCTCCTACGGCGGCACGCTGCCGCTCGCCGCGTCTCTGGGTTCGCACGTGATCAGCGTCTCCTCGCTGTCGAAGGCCTACGGCGTGCCCGGCATCCGCATCGGCTGGCTGATCACCGCCGACCCGGCCTTGCAGGAGGTGTTCCTCGCCGCGAAGGAGCAGATCAGCATCTGCGGCAGCGTCATCGACGAATGGATCGCCGAACAGGTGCTCGCCCGCCGCGCCGAACTGCTGACGCCGACGCTGGAAGAGATGCGGCTACGCCTGCGGCTCGTCAGCGACTGGATGGCGCAGGAGCCGCTGCTCGACTGGGTGCATCCCTCGGGCGGCGTGGTCTGCTTCCCGCACATGCGCGAGATGCCGCCGGGCGGCACGAACGCCTTCTACAAGCGCCTGCTCGAAGCGCACGGCACCTATGTCGGGCCGGGCCACTGGTTCGAGATGCCCGACACGCACTTCCGCCTCGGCTACGGCTGGACGACGCGCGCGGACCTGGAAGCAGGGCTGGACGGCATATCGAGGGCACTGAGGGGTGAATAACTTCATGCGGCAGGAGGGGTTCGCCGGCACCTTCAGCCCCTGTGCATATCGGACCGAAACCCTTGGAAGCGCGTGGTCGGGGAGAGAGGATTCGAACCTCCGGCCCCTGCCTCCCGAAGACAGTGCTCTACCAGGCTGAGCTACTCCCCGACGCGCAGGATTTGCCGCTGCGGACCATAGCCCTCGGGACAGCGGACGGCGGCTTATAGCGAGGGGGCTGTGCCCCCGCAAGCCTCAGCTTCGCGCCGCCGACATCATGTCGTCGACCGCGACGAATTTTTCGCGCGGGGCGCCGCCGCGCGCCCGCGCGACCTCGGCGGCGTCGATCTTCTGCCAATCCCGGAACGTGACGATGTCGATGCCCTTTTCGGCGGCAAGCGCATCGAGACCGGCGCGCCCCGCCTTGCCCGCGGGCGTGATGTCGGCGGCGATGAGGTCGGCGATAGCGAAGCCGTCCGGCCGGTTCGTGCCGATCGTGCCGGTGGGTCCGCGCCGCGCCCAGCCGACGCAGTAGAGGCCGGGCGCGATGCGACCCTCGTCGTTCACGAAGCGGCCGCCGCGATCATCGTAGGGCACGCCGGCGATGGGGATCGTGCGGTAGCCGATGCAGCTGACGATCATGCCGCAGGGGATGTCGAGCATCTCGCCGGTGCCTTCGGCGCGGCCTTCGACGAGGCGGGTGCGTTCGAGGCGCAGCGCCTCGACCTTGCCGTCGCCGAGCACCTCGACGGGGCGGAGGAAGTAGTCGAAGTAGACGCGGACGGGCTTGTTTGCGTCCGGGCCGGCGGCGGCGAAGGCGCGCAGGGTGGTGACAACTTTGCGCAGGCCCGGCTCAAGCGCCTCGTCCTCCGCCACGGGCGGGAACACGGCCGGATCGACGACGGGCGTCGCGCGGGCGAGCTCGCCCATCTCGCCGACCTCCTTGGGCGTGAAGCTGACCTGATGCGGGCCGCGGCGGCCGACGATGCGGATGAGCCGGACCTTCGAGGCGGCGAGCGCATCGACGGCGTGCTGCACGATGTCGGCGCCCTCGAACTCCTCCGGCAGCTTGGCGAGGATGCGCGCGCAGTCGATCGCGACGTTGCCGTTGCCGATGACGACGACCGACTCGCTGTCGAGCGGCGGCGCGAGACCTGCGAAATCCGGGTGGCCGTTGTACCAGCCGACGAACGCCGACGAGCCGAGGACGCCGGGCAGGTCCGCGCCCGGTATGCCGAGCGGGCGATCCGTCGGCGCGCCGGTCGCGAGCACCACGGCGTCGTAGAGGCCGAGCAGCTCGTCCATCGCAATGCCGCCGTCGCCCACGGCGACGTTGCCGACGAAGCGGACGCTGTCGGACAGCGCCGTCTTCTCGTAGCGGCGCGAGACCGCCTTGATCGACTGGTGATCGGGCGCGACGCCCGCGCGGATGAGGCCGAAGGGCGTGGGCAGCCGGTCGATGATGTCGATGCGGACGTCGCCGCCGTTCAGCTTCTGGGCGGCCTCCGCCGTGTAGTAACCTGCCGGACCGGAACCCACGATCGCGAGGTGAAGCGTCATCAAGCCCTTCCCAAGAGGTCATTTTTTCCGATGCTAAAGGCGGCGGGCGCGATGTAAAGACGCTTTGAGTCGGGGGTCTCGGGTCGTGCTCGTCCTGTCGGGAATCGTCATCATCGTGCTCGGCTTCATGGCCGGGCTCAATCCGCTGCTGGTCGTGACGATCGCGGCGCTCGCCACGGGCATCGCCGCCGGTCTCGATCCGCTCGCGGTGGTCTCGGCGTTCGGCAAGGCGTTCAACGACAACCGCTACGTGAGCGTGGTGTGGATCGTGCTGCCGGTGATCGGCCTCCTCGAACGCTACGGGCTCCAGCAGCGCGCGCGGACGCTGATCGCGCGCTTCAGGGGCGCGACCGTGGGCCGGCTGCTGATCGTCTACCTGATCATCCGCCAGATCGCCGCCGCGCTCGGCCTCACCTCGATCGCCGGGCACGCCCAGACCGTGCGGCCGCTCGTCGCGCCGATGGCGGAAGCGGCGGCGGAAGCGCAGGGCGCGGGCGACGCGGAGACGCGCGAGGAGGTGAAGGCGATGGCGGCGGCGACCGACAATGTCGGGCTCTTTTTCGGCGAGGACATCTTCATCGCCATCGCCTCGATCCTGCTCATCAAGGGCACGTTCGAGACCTACGGCATCTTCCTCGCGCCGCTCGAACTCTCGGTCTGGGCGATCCCGACCGCCATCGCCGCGCTCCTCATCCACGGCGCGCGGCTGATGCGGCTCGACCGGCGGCTGGGCGCGCGCAAATGATCGGGCTTCCCGCGCTCTACACGTTCGCCGGGCTGGTGTTCGCGGCCTTCGCGCTCGGCAGCCTCCGCGACCGCAGCAACCGCAAGCGGTTCGGAAGCGCGGCGTTCTGGGGGCTGCTGGCGCTGAGCTTCCTCGCGGGCGACCGGCTCGGCGACCTCGGCAACGGCGTGCTGGTGCTGTGCCTCGTCGCGCTGGCGGGCGCGGGCGCGCTCGGCAGCGGGGCTCCGAGGACGACGGGGCCGGAGGCGCGAACGGCACTTTCGGCAAAGCTGGGCAACCGCCTGTTCCTGCCCGCGCTCGTCATCCCCGTGACCGCCCTTGTCGGCACGGTCGCGTTCAAGGCGATCGGCATCGGTGGGGTGCCGCTGTTCGACCCGAAGCAGGTGACGCTGCTGTCGCTCGGCATCGGCGTCGTGCTCGCGCTTGCCGTCTCGATGCTCTGGCTGCGGCCGCCGCCGCTCGCGCCGCTGGAGGAAGGCCGCAGGCTGATCGACTCCGTGGGCTGGGCGGCGGTGCTGCCGCAGATGCTCGCCTCGCTCGGCGCGGTGTTCGCGCTGGCGGGCGTCGGCGAGGTGGTCGGCGACATCGCGGGCACGCTGATCCCGAACGGCAGCCGCTTTGCGGCGGTCGCCGTGTTCGCGCTCGGCATGGCGGGCTTCACGATGATCATGGGCAACGCCTTCGCCGCCTTCCCGGTGATGGCGGCGGCGATCGGCGTGCCGGTGCTGATCCGGGGCATGGGCGGCGATGCGGCGGTGATCGGCGCGGTGGGGATGCTGGCGGGCTTCTGCGGCACGCTGATGACGCCGATGGCGGCGAACTTCAACATCGTGCCCGCGGCGTTGCTGGAGCTGAAGAACCGGAACGGCGTGATCCGCGCGCAGATCGCGACGGCGCTGCCGCTGCTCGCCGTGAACCTCGCCATCATCTATATATTCGCGTTCCGATGATCCTGGACGATACTCTCGCCGCCCGTTTCGCGCGCATCGCGCTCGGCCATGTCGGGCGGGAGTATCCGAACAAGATGGACCATGTGCTGGACGGCCCCGCCGACGCCGAAGGGCCGCGCGCGCTGCACCCGGTGTTCTACGGCAGCTACGACTGGCACAGCTGCGTGCATAGCTGGTGGCTGCTGTTGACCATCCGGCGGCTGTTCCCGGGTCTGCCGGAGAGCCGCGAGACCGCCGCGCGGGCGGACGCGCTGCTGACGGCGGCGAACGTCGCGGGCGAGCTTGCCTATCTCGCGCGGCCGTCGTCGGCGAGCTTCGAGCGGCCCTACGGCTGGGCGTGGCTGTTCGCGCTGCACGGCGAGGCCGCGCGCCATGCGGACAAGGATTGGGGCGCGGCGCTGGCGCCGCTCGCCGAAGCGTTCGCCGGGCGCTTCAAGAGCTACTTCCCGAAGCAGCTCTACCCGATCCGCAGCGGCACGCACGCCAACACCGCGTTCGCCTTCATCCTTGCGCTGGACTGGGCCGAGACTCACGACGCGGCGATGGCGGCGCTGATCCGCGAGCGGGCGGAGACCTATTTCGGCGCGGACCGCGACTGCCCCGCGTGGGAGCCGGGCGGCGACGAATTCCTGTCGTCCGCGATGGTCGAGGCGCTGTGCATGAAGCGCGTGCTGCCCGCCGCCGCGTTTGAACGCTGGCTCGGCGCTTTCGTGCCCCGCCTCGGGGAAGGCGAACCGGCGACGCTGTTCCGGCCCGCCGCCGTGCTCGACCGCAGCGACGGCAAGCTCGTCCACCTCGACGGCTTCAACTTCACGCGCGCGTGGGGCTGGCGCGAACTCGGCGACGCCGAAACGGCGGCGCGCCATCTGGCGGCGAGCCTGCCGCACATCGAGGACGATTACATGGGTTCCCACTGGCTCTGCAGCTTCGCGCTGCTCGCCCTGCACCCGGAAGGACGGACATGAAAGCGCTCATCCCCCTCGCCTGCCTGCTCGCGGGCTTCGCGCCGCTCTCGTCGCAGGGGGTGATCGACGCCTCGCGGCCCGAGGAATGGCGGCCGCTCGTGCCCGAGGACACGCTGTACATGGACGCGGGCGGCAACACGGTCGTGATGGAGCTGGCGCCGGACCTCGCGCCGCGCACCGTTTCCAACATCCGCGCGCTGGTGCGCGAGGGGTATTTCGACGGGCTCAGCATCAACCGCGTGCAGGACAACTATGTCGTGCAGTGGGGCGACCCCGATGCCGAGGACCCGGCGAAGCAGCGCAAGCAGGGCGTTCCACCGACGCTCTCGCCCGAGTTCGGCCTTCCGGCGGCGGGCATCGCCTTCACGCCGATCCCCGGGCCGGACGGCTTCGGCGAGCCGGGCTTCGTGAACGGCTTCGCCGCGACCCGCAAGGACGGCGCAGTATGGGCGACGCACTGCTACGCCGCGCTCGGCGTCGGGCGCGCCGAGGCCGCGGACAGCGGCAACGGCAGCGAGCTTTACGTCGTCATCGGCCACGCCCCGCGCCACCTCGACCGCAACGTCACGATCGCCGGGCGCGTGATCTCCGGCGTCGAGCACCTTTCCAGCCTGAAACGGGGCACCGGCAGCCTCGGCTTCTACGAAACCGCGGCGGAGCGCGTGCCGATCGCGCGCATCCGGCTCGGCAGCGACGTGCCCGCGGCGGAAAGACTCGATGTCGAGATCATGCGGACCGACAGCGCGTCCTTCCGCAGCTACGTCGACGCCCGCGCCCACCGCACGCGGGACGGCTGGTTCGCAAGCGACGCGGGCTTCATCGACCTGTGCAATGTGCGCGGGCCGCAACGGGCGCGTTCCCGTCCATAAGCGTCTTGCCGAGACAGGGAGTGCATCATGGACTATGAAACGATCCGCTACGCGGTGACGGGCGGGATCGCGACGCTGACGCTCGATCGGCCGGAGCGGCTCAACGCGTTCAACGCGGCGATGATACGCGAGATGCTGGACGCGTTCGACCGCATCGACGCCGACGACGCGGTGCGCGCGGTGATCGTGACCGGCGCGGGCCGCGCCTTCTGCGCGGGCGCCGACCTCGGCGAGGGCGGCAAGACCTTCGACTACGACAACCGCAGCGACCGCCCGCGCGGCGACAGCCCCGTGCGCGCCGACGGCACCACCGACTACGCGCACCCCGCCGTGCGCGACGGCGGCGGGCGCGTGTCGCTGCGCATCTTCCAATGCCTGAAGCCGGTGATCGCGGCCATAAACGGGCCTGCCGTGGGCGTCGGCATCACCATGGCGCTGCCGATGGACATCCGCATCGCGAGCGAGGACGCCAAGTTCGGCTTCGTGTTCACGCGGCGCGGCATCGTCCCCGAGGCGTGCTCGTCGTGGTTCCTGCCGCGCATCGTCGGCATTTCGAAGGCGCTCGAATGGTGCTTCTCGGGCCGCGTGTTCGGCGCGGACGAGGCGCTCGCGGGCGGCCTCGTCAGCCGCGTCGTGCCGCCGGGCGCGCTCATCGAGACGGCGACGGCGCTCGCCCGCGAGATCGCCGACACCACGGCGCCCGTCTCGGCCGCGATGACGCGGCAGATGCTGTGGCGGATGCTGGGCGCCGCGCACCCGATGGAGGCGCACCGCATCGACAGCCGCGCGATCTGGTCGCGCGGGCGCGCGGGCGACGCGCGCGAGGGGGTGACGAGCTTCCTCGAAAAGCGGCCCGCCGTGTTCCCCGACCGGGTTTCCACGGACCTCCCCGATTTCTTCCCGTGGTGGGACGAGCCCGGCTACGAATAAGGGCCTGCGAACAGCCCGTCCGTCCGGTCAATCGGTCGCAGGCGAGCGGCAGGTGTGGAAGTATCGCCGCGAATAATGCTAAAGACGCGGGAAGAAGCGGGCCTCGACCGGAATCACGTCCGGCAAATGGAGCGGTGGTTGACGAAAGTTTGCGAGGATTGCGTCGTTCGCGACAGATCGCTGTGCGGCACGCTCGACGACGCCGCGCTGACCGAGATGTCGCGCCTCGGGCGCAGGCGCAAGCTCGCCGCCGGCGAGTCGCTGCAGTTCGAGGGCGACGAGAACATCCTGTGCGCGAACGTGCTGGGCGGCGTGCTGAAGCTGAGCTCGCTGACCCCCTCGGGCGAGGCGCAGACCGTGGGGCTGCTCTACCCCGCCGACTTCATCGGACGGCCCTACGCCGACACGGTGGACCACGACATCACCGCGCTCACCGAGGCGGAGGTGTGCATCTTCGCGCGCGCGCCCTTCGAGCGCATGATGGAAGAGAACATGCAGCTCGAGCGGCAACTGCTCGAACGCACGCTGAGCGAGCTGGAACGCAGCCGCCGCTGGCTGCTGTTCCTCGGCCGCAAGAGCGCGGGCGCGCGGCTCGCCGGGCTGCTCATAGACATCGACCGGCGCATGGCGCAGACCGGCTGCGGCGCCGACCTCGGCGTCGGGCAGCTGATCCAGCTTCCGCTCACCCGCACCGAGATGGCGGACGTGCTCGGCCTCACCATCGAGACGGTGAGCCGCGAGCTCGGCAAGCTGAAGGACGCAGGCGTGATCGCCACCGAGGGACGGCGCGGGCTGCGCATCCTGAAACCGGCGTCGCTGAAAGCCATCATGGACAGCGAATAGCCGCGCGGCGCTATTCGGATTGCTTGCGATAGGTGAGACGCGCGTCGCCGCGCAGCATGACGAGATCATCGCCTTCGATGTCGAGCGGCTGGTCCGTGAACGGCGGCTGGCCGAGGCTGTTGGGCACGAGGCGGAACGTAAGGTCGTTGGCGCGGGCGAGGTCGACCGGGAACGGCGCCGAGACGAAGCCGAACACGGCGAGGCCGAGCTTGACCGCCGTGACCTGCGTGCCTTCGGGAAGGTCCGGAATGTAGCCGTAGGGCTGGGTGTAGCCTTCGGTCTCCGTGCCGTCCGCGTAGGTGAGGATCACGTCCACGGGCCAGCCCATGCGGCTGCCGTCCGGCCCCGTCACCTGCACGCGCAAGGGGAACTCGGCGCTGCGCGCCGCCGAGACCGGCTCGAAGGCGGGCGGGGTCCATGCGGGCTCGGTGGTGAGCAGGATGCGGTCGCCGTCGCGGACCCAGCGCCCCTCCCCGGCCTCGTCGAGCGCGCCGTAGCTGAGGCCGTAGCGGAAGCGGCCGTCGGCGGTGAGCTCGAGGCCCGAGGCGGCCTCGCGCACGCCTTCGAGGCGGTAGACGCCCTCGACGCCGGCAAGCGCGGGCGCGGCGGCGATGAGCAGCAGGGATGCGAGCAACCTCATGTCCGTCTCCCGAACAGGAAATGCGCGGCGAGCGTGACGGCGGCGCCCGCGATCGCGAGCGCGCTGTCCTTGTGGGCGTCGAAGACGTCGCCCTGCGTGCCGAGATAGGCGATGCCGAGATCGGGCGCGACGACGAGCATCGCCGCCCATTCGAGCAGCTCGTAGATCGTGGAGAGCGCGGCGATCCACATCCACGCCGACAGGTGCGTCCACACCCGGCCCGCAGCGCCGTAGCGCGCCACGGTCTCCCGCATGGGCAGGGCGAGCAACAGGCCGAACAGGAAGTGCACGAGCCGGTCGTAGGGATTGCGGACGGTGCCGCCGACCTCCTTCAGCCAGAAGCCGAACGGTGCCTCCGAATAGGTGTAGTGCGCGCCGTAGACATGGGCGGCGAGGAACAGGAACGCCGCCAGCGTCGACAGGCGCGAGAAGCCCACGCGGCGATCGAGCAGGACGAACGCCGGCACGCCCACGAACACCAGCAGGTTCTCGAGCAGCCAGTCCTCCCGATAGCTGGGGGCGACGGCCAGCCAGCCCCACCAGAGCGCGAGGCCGACCACGAGCGGCCGGCGCACCGGGTCCCGGAAAAATCCATACTGGAGGCAAGCGTTCATGCCGCGCGCGAATCAAGCCAGACGATTGTAAAAACAAAGCTTGCACGGGAACGTGCAGGGGTCAAAAACAGAAAAAAAGCCGGCGCAGCCGGCAAGCGTCGGGGTGCCATGTTCGACACGCACGGCCGCATCAAGTGCGGCACGATCTCGGTGCCCGATTTCCAGGGGTCGCTCGGCGACTGGACGGGGCTGCTCGGCTACGAATGCGTCGAGACGGGCAAGGTGCCGATCGAGCTGGCGAACGGCTGGGGGGCGCTGAAGACGCTCGGCGCGCGCACGGCGCTGCTGGCGCCGCCCGGCGGCGGCGGCGCCGCTTTCGTTCGCCTCGTCGAACAACCCGCAGTGCTCGCCTATCTCCCGATGCGGACCTACGGCTGGGTCGGCTATGAGCTGAGCGTGCGCGACGTGCCTTCGCTCCACGACCGGCTGCACGGCAGCCCGATCCGCGTCCTGACGCCGCCCGAATGCGCGCCGGGGAGCGCGGGCTGGACGCCGATCGAGGCGACCGGGCGCGCAGGCGAGGTGCTGTTCTTCAACGGCGCGAACGACACGCTGCGCGACCTCGAATTCCCGCGCGCCGCCGCGGACGTCGACCGCATCACGGTCGCCATGCTGGCCGCCGCCGACCGCGCCGCCGCCGTGCGCTTCCATGTCGACGCGCTCGGCTTTTCCGAGGGCGGCACCTTCCGCCTGCCCTACCCGGTCATCAACGCCGCCTTCGGCCTGCCGCCCGAAACCGAGAGCGAGGCGACGGTGATCAGCGTCGGCCGGATGCCCGTGTGCGAGATCGACCAGTTCCCGCCCGGGACCACCGAACGCAAGCAGCTGCTCGGCTACCTGCCGCCCGGCAACGCGATGGTGAGCCTCGCGGTCCGCTCGCTGAACGCTGTCCGCGCGCCGCTGATCGCGCCGCCGGAGACGATGGGCGGGCCGCTCTACGCCGGACGGCGGACGGCCTGCACGCGCGGCGCGGCGGGCGAGCTGATCGAGCTGATCGAGGCGGGGGGCGGCACGCTCTGATGGTCTCCGGCCGTTCCGTCGTCGAGCGCGTGCGCCAGTCGCGGCGGCGGCTGCAAAGCAGATCCGAGGACGCGCTGCGCTTCCTTGCGCGCCTGCGCAACGCGCGCATGGTGGGCGCGGTCGCGCCGAGCGGAAAGGCGCTGGCGCGCAGGATCGTCTCCGGCATCAACCCGGCGCGCGGCCCGGTGCTGGAGGTCGGCGCGGGCACCGGCGTGTTCACCGCGGCGCTGCTGGCGCGCGGTGTGGCGCCGGAAGCGCTGACCGCGGTAGAGGCCGACCCCGTGTTCGCTGCGCTGCTGCGCGCGCGGTTCCCGGACGTCGAGATCGTCGAGGGCCGCGCGGAAGATGCGCTCGGCGCGGGCGGCCCACTCGCGGACCGGCGCTACGCCGACGCGGTGAGCGGCCTGCCGCTGCTCAACTTCCCGCCCGCGCTCAGGCGCCGCATCCTCGAGGCGATCTTCGCACGGCTCGCGGAGGACGGCGCGCTCTACCAGTTCACTTACGGACCCCGCGCGCCGCTGGGACGGGGCGGCCTCGCCGCGCTGGGCCTCGCCGCCGAGCCGGTGGGCCGCGTCTGGCGCAACCTGCCGCCCGCCACCGTCTACAGGATCCGCCGCGCCGTCTGACTGTCTTGCACGATCAAGACAGTCCGCTAGACTCCGCGCATGGCCCAGCCCGTCCGCTTCGACATTCCGCACCGCCTCGGCCGGGCCGAGGCGCGCCGCCGCATGGACGCCGGACTCGGCGATCTCGACCGGGCGATGCCGTTCGCCTCGCGCATCGGCAAGACGTGGCAGGGCGACCGGCTGGTGATCGAGGTGACGGCGCTGGGGCAGGTGACGACCGCGAACCTCGACGTGGACGAGGACCGGGTACGCATCGAACTCGCGCTTCCCGGCCTTCTCGGCATGTTCGGCGAGAAGATCGCCGGCGTCTTCCGCAAGCGCACGACCGAACTGCTGACGGACAAGCGCACGCCCTGAAGGCGGCCGTCGCACATCGCTTGCGAACCGCCGCGCGGGAAGGCAAGAGGCAAGGTCTTGTTTTCAGGAAAGGTCGCGTATGTCAGGACGTTCGCTGTTGCACGGAAGCTGCGCCATCGCCGCAATCGCCGCGGCGGCCGCACCTGCAATGGCGGAGGACGAGACGGCAAGCGCCGCGCTGCCGGAGATCGTCGTCACCGCGCAGCTCCGCCCGCAGCCCATCGAGACCGTGCCGCTCGCCGTGACCGCGCTGCTTTCCGGCGAGATCGAGGCGCGCGGCATCGACGCACCGCTGGACGCCCTGCGCGGCATCCCGAACGCGGCTGCGGCGCACGTGCCGGGCTTCGGCAGCGACAACGCCTACGTCATCCGCGGGTCGGGCGGCGTCGGCACGTTCATCGACGGCATTTATGTCGGGCGCGGCGCGGCGACCGACTACGGCTTCTTCGACATCGACCGCATCGAGCTGCTGCGCGGTCCGCAGGGGCCGCTCTACGGCCGCGACACCAGCGGCGGCGCGCTGCACATCGTGAACCGCACGCCGGGCGACCGCACGAGCGGCTATATCGACGGCGCCTACGGACGCTTCGGCACCTACCAGTTCCGCGCCGCGCTCGACGTGCCGGTCGGCGAGCGCTTCTCGCTCGGCCTTTCCGGCTACTGGCGCGAGTCGAACGGCTATGTGCGGAACGGCGCGACCGGGGACCGGCTGAACGAGGACGACGGCTGGGGCGTGCGCGCCGCCGCGCACTGGACGCTCGCCGACACGCTGACGTGGACGGGCACGTTCGCGCGCATGGAGAGCACGGCGCTCTACGCGCCCGATTTCGAATGCGACCCGGCCGCGCCCACGGGCTGCAAGGGCCGCTTCGCCTCGACCGGCTATCCCGAGAAGGCGAGCATCACCGGCGACCATTTCGCGCCGCTCGGCGTCAGCGGCCGCAAGGCGGGCTTCGGCTTCGGCAACGCGGCGAAAACCTACCTCGCGACCTCGCGCATCGCGTGGACGCCGGGCGAGGCCGTGACGGTGGAGGCGATCACCGGCTATGTCGACACCAAGCGGCAGTACGGCATCGACCTGCGCGACGGCCGCGACGCGCCGACGATCGCGAACCCCGTGCCCGCCGCGCGCGGCGACGTGTACGGCGGCTACACGATCCTCGGCGATACGCACTTCAAACAATTCTCGCAGGAATTGCGCCTGAGCGGCGCGCTCGCGGGCGACTTCGTCAGCTACGTGGCGGGCGTCTCCTACGCCGAGGAAGACGGCGACAGCGACCTCGCCGACCTCCTCACCGCGAGCCCCGGCGTCGCGGGCCTCGTCGCCGACCGGCGCGTGACCACGGAGACGAAATCGAAATCCGCCTACGCGCAGGTGGACGTGAACGCGGGCCCGGCACTGACGCTGACGGCGGGGCTTCGTTACAGCGACGAGGACCTGCGCTTCGGCCTTGCCGACAATCGCGCGGGCTGCGCGGCGCTCTCCGGCGGCTGCCTCGACGACGCGCTCGTCACGGCGGGCGTGCCGGGGAAGATCGGCGACAGCTTCTGGTCGCCGCGCTTCGCCGCCAGCTTCAAGGCCGCCGAAAACGCCGCGCTCTTCGCGTCGGCGACACGCGGCTACCGTTCGGCGGGCTGGAGCGAGCGCGCCGCGACCGCCGCCGCGATCCGCCCCTATGCGGCGGAGACGATCTGGAGCTACGAGGCCGGGCTGAAATCGACGTGGTTCCAGCGCCGCCTCGCCGTCGACCTCACCGGCTTCTACGTGGACGGCAGCGACGCGCAGATCGCGGACGGCAGCGGTTCCGTCAGCACCGCAGGCTTCCGGAACAAAGGCGTCGAACTGGAAATCGCCGCAGTGCCGTTCACGAACGTGACGGTCCGCGCCGCCGCGGGCTGGCAGGACGCGAAGTACCGGGCGGGCAGCACCGTGCGCGCGCAGCAGGCGGCGTGCGCCGCGGAGCTTGCCGCGGGCCTGATCGCCGGGGCGTCCGGCGCGGACGACGCGCCGTCGTGCGGCGCGGGCATCGTCACCGCCGCCGGAGACATCGCCGACCCGGTGCGCGCGCCGAAATGGACGCTCTCGGCGGGCGCGGCGTGGGACATCTGGCTGCCGCCGGTCTCGGGCTCGATCGTCACGCCCTCGGTGGATGTGGCCTACCGTTCGGCGATGGAAACCGGGGCGGCGAACGCCTCGCTCTTCACCGGCAGCGTGACGGGCATCGGCGGCACCGTCTATCCCGCCAATCCCTACGGCGGCGGCTTCATCACCGGGTCGCGGAGCAAGGCGCAGCTTCTGGTGAACGCGGGGATCGCGCTGCGCACCGACGACAATTTCTGGCGGGTGAGCCTCGAATGCGAGAATTGCCTGAACGAGACGACGGTCGATGCGTCGCTGGGCAGCGTCTCGTGGCTGAACACGCCCCGCGTCTGGATGATCCGCGCGCGCCGCCAGTTCTGACGAATCGCGCCGCTTGACTTCCCCCTGTCATATATGCGGGACAATGGTCCCCGCGACATCCTGAGGGGAAATCATGCGCGTCTTCGTCACCGCCTTGCTGCTTGCCGCCGCCACGCCCGCCATCGCCGCGGACATGCCGAAGAACGTGATCGTGATGATCGCCGACGGCGCCGGACACAACACGCTCGCCGCCACGCGCTTCTGGACCGGGCGGCCGCTGACGATGGACGCCGGGCCGTGGCTGCGCGCCTCGATGGCGACCTACGGGCTGCGGCTGGAGCGCAAGGTGCCGGAGGGCGGCGACCCCTACGCGCAGGACCCGGACGCCGTCTACGACCCCGCGAAGGCGTGGGACACGCGGCCGGTGAAGGGCATGGCGAAGGCGGGCAGCCCCTACCCCGCGCTGTTCGCGGGCTACCAGTGGCACCGCCGCGTCGCGCCCGACAGCGCCAACACCATGTCGGCGATGATGACCGGCGTGCGCACCTTCGACGGCGCCATCGACGTGGACGGCGCGGAGACGCCCGTGCAGTCCGTCGCCGAGGCCGCGAAGGCGGCGGGCAGGATGACCGGCAGCATCTCGAGCGTGCCGTTCAACCACGCGACGCCCGCGGCGGGCGGCGGCGCGCACAACCCGGACCGGGACGACTATCACGGCCTCGCGCGCGACCTGTTCTCCGGCTCGCTCGACGTGATCGGCGGCGGCGGCAACCCGGACTACGACCAGGACGGCAGGCCGATCACCGACGAGCACGCCGAGATCCGCTTCAAGTGGATGCCCCCCGCGCTGTGGGCCGAGCTGAAGGGTCCGGATTCGCGCTGGAACCTCGTCGAGACGGCGGGCGACATCCGCGATCTCGCCGAGGGCAAGACGACCTCGGCAAAGCCGCTGGCGATGATCGCGGCGGTGAACCCGACATTGCAGGCGATGCGGAGCTATCCGCAGAACGTCGCGCGCGGCACGGCGGACCCCGGCGCGGTGCCGCTCACGCCCGGCATGGTGACGCTCGACGAGATGGCGATCGCGGCGCTGAAGCACGTGGGCACGGACCCCGACGGCTTCTTCATGATGATCGAGGGCGGCGCGGTCGACTGGGCGATGCACGCCAACGACTTTCCGCGCATGATCGAGGAATACATGGCGTTCGACGCGGCCGTGCGCGCCGTCGTCGCGTGGGTCGACAGCCCGGAGAGCGCCGCGAGCTGGGACGACACGCTGCTCGTCGTCACCGCCGATCACGACCACCTGCTCTACGGCCCCAAGCTCGACGAGCCGTTCCAGCGCGTCACCAACAACGGCGCGGGCAAGCTGCCCGGCTATTCATGGGCGTGGAGCTCGCACTCCAACCACCTCGTGCCGTTCTTCGCGCGCGGCAAGGGCGCGGAGGCGCTGATCGCCGAAGCCGACCGGATCGACGCCTACACGGACAGGCAGGGCCGGAAATTCGGCTACGGCCGCTACCTCACGCAGCCCGACCTCGGCGCGTTCCTGCTGAAGACGCAGCAATCCGCTGCGGGCGCAAACCGTTTGCCAGATGCCGAGCGATCGGACTACACACCGCCCACGTCCAATCACCAAGCCGCGCAGGGCCATGCCGAGCAAATGGATCAATGAGGCACGACGCTTTGCAGGTGCGGTGGCGTATTACCGCATGGAGCCTGTTTCCGCCTTCGGACGATACCTTCACCTGTACCGGCGGCGCCTGTTTTCACCCAGCGAGATTCACTTCCTGAACCTGCTCGATCCCGGGCTCGGCGACCCGGATTTTCAGGCCGTCGTCAGCAAGGAAGAACTCCTCAACGTACAGCTTCAACTGAATGACAGGCGCGCCTTCGCGCTGACCGAGGACAAGCTCGTTTTCGCTGCCCATTGTCAGGCCGCGAAGCTCGCCGTTCCGGTATTGCACGCCGTCTACGATGCGGACGGGGCAGCGAACGGGGACGGGGCCGGTTCTGCGCCGCTGCTGCGCGACGAGGCCGGGCTCGCGTCGTTCATGCGAACGACCGCCGCCTCCGACATCATCGTCAAGCCGATCAACGGCGTACACGGCAAGGGCGTGACGCACATGGTCCGCCGCGGCGACGGATGGCACGCGCCGACGCGCGGCGTCGTCGAGGCCGGTTCCCTGCTGCGCCTGTTTTCGGAGACCGGCTATCGGCGCTGGATGTTCCAGCAGCGCATCATCGGCCACCCCGAACTCTCCGCGCTTTCGGGCACGGACGCCCTGCAAACGATCCGCGTCGTGACGCTGAGCAATACGGACGGCAGCATCGAGATTCTGGCGGGACGACTGCGCCTGATCGCGAACGACGGCGCCCACGACAATTTCGATTTCGGTCAAACCGGCAACCTGGTCGCCAACCTGGACCTTGATCGCGGCACCATTCAAAACGTCATCGGTTGCGACAGCCGCCGGCTTTCGATGCGGACCATGGAGCGGCATCCCCGCACCGGTCGCGAATTGATCGGCTTCACCGTTCCCCAGTGGGAAGATGTACGGAAGCTCGCCATCGCCGCAGCGCGCGCGTTCCAGCCGCTCCGCACCGTGGGCTGGGACATCGCGCCGACCGCCGACGGCCCTTGCCTGATCGAAGGCAATGTGACCTGGGATACCCTGATCGGCGAACCGCGGATGGGCGAAATTTACAGGCGCCTGCTCAAGGAGCGCCTTCCGAATCCGTCTTCCGACAGTCAAATATAGAAACACGCGATCTTGAGTATCGACCTGTCACGCCTGGTTTCAAAACTGTTCCGCGCAAAGTCACATTTGATATTCGAAGCAGACTGTTCGCAATTCCCGTATCCGAACCCACGCGACGGTGAACAATTCCTTGTAATAGACGACAAGAATATAGAGTCTCACCGAGACATCTGCGCCGCCTTATTGAAAATCGACAGAGACGCGCAGGATTACCTGAAAGACGTCAAGCGCGGAAAAGTGGCCGCCTTCATTATTCTGAACGAAGGTGAAATCGTTCATTGCAGCTATGTTTTTTTCGAGAACAAGACAGCGTGCATATTGGGCCTTCCCGGCACGTCGGCCCTGATCGGCAACGCCTTCACCGTACCGTCCTATCGAGGCAGGGGATGCCAACCCCGGTCGGTCGCTGCACGCGCCTCTATCGCCCGTGCCGAAAACTTCGCCCGCGTCGTTGCCGAGACGAGCCCCGACAATGCGCGCTCCCAAAGCGGCCTGCGGAAAGCCGGGATGCGCCTTGCCGGGCGTATGGATATGTTCGTCATACTCAACGTTCTGGTCATTCGCTGGCGGCGGCCCTCGGATTATCCGTTGTTCGGATTCTGCATCAGGGCTCGCCGCCGTGCCGCAGCCACCGCTTCAGCTTCGCCTTGAGGCCGAGACGCTCGGTCTGCCGCCCGGCCGCCTCGACAAGCGCGTGGAAAGTCCGGTGCGCCCGGACCAGGCCGGCATTGGCGAGCGTCGCGCGCAGCACGACGACATCCGCGCAATCGACGGAGCCGGTAGCGAACAGCTTCTTGTGGGCGCCCTCGCCCTCGGTGAAATCGAACAGGCGGTGGCATCCTTCCGCCATCAGCCGCTCCAGCGCTTCCAGTTGCAGCACCGTGCCGGGCGAATGGGACGCGAACGCCGGATCGTAGCCGAGATAGTCGTAGACGACGCTGCCGTCGCGGATCGGCGTGTAGAGATAGCTGACCGGCTGGCCGTTCAGAAACAGCAGCCACGCGCGGACGCTGTCCGCGGCGGCGAGGCGGCGCATCTCGGCGAGATGGCTCGCGGTATCGGGCAGGCCGCTGTCCAGCAGCCGCTCCTGATACGTCTTGCGCGAGACCTCGCGCGCGAGCCCGTGGAACTGCTCGAGCTCGGGCACCGTCCTGTACTCCCGGATGTCGAGCCGGCCGTCGTCCGACAGCGTCTCGAACTTCCGGACCTTGCGCTTCAGCGTCGAGCGGGTCTTCGCGGAGAATTGCGCCAGATACGCCTCGTAGGACGTATCGAGGCGCATGTAGTAGCGCGGATATTCCTGCCGCACATAGACGAGCGCCCCTTCGGCGAGGTCGCGAAGCCCGCCGATCCTCGCGGCGGGGAGCGAACGCACGATGACTCCCTCGGCATCGGACGGCAAGGCCGGGATGGCGGGACCGGCATCGTTCAATATGTCGCCGAGCGAATATTTGTATGTGACGAGATGGCGCCGGACCGTGAGAAGCGTCCGTTCACCGACCTGAAATCGAAACGGGACCAAGGCAGACGGGTGAGGACCAACGGATACGCTCACCGAGTCGTGCATTTGTCCCCACCAGTCGACGGAGTAAATGAAACTCCGTCTCAAGTTGATTCGCGCCGGGGTTGGTATGACCAATGTTCTCTACACTGTCGATACCGAGCTCTCGCTCGGCAGCCACCAGCGCGGCGTCGACCCTGAAACCAACCTGCAGCAGTCCGTCTTCGGCCACTGCGCGGACGGCGCCTTCGGCATCGGCTACCAGATGCAGGCCCTCGACGCGCACGGCCTGAAGGGCGTGTTCTTCGTCGACCCGATGCCGGCCGAGGTGTTCGGCCTCGACATCGTCAAGCGGATCGTCGATCCCGTCCTCGCGGCCGGGCACGAGGTCCAGCTGCATATCCATACCGAATGGCTGAAGCACATGCCGGTCGATCCGCTGGACGGCAGGCGCGGCCCGAACATCGGATCGTTCGACGAGGCCGACCAGAGCTTCCTGCTCGGCCGGGCGACCGAACTGCTGATCGCCGCGGGCGCGCCGCGCCCGACCGCGTTCCGCGCCGGCAACTACGGCGCCGACGACACCACGCTCAAGGTTCTCGCCGGGCTCGGCTTCCGCTACGATTCGAGCTTCAACCCCGCCTACCTCGGCGGCGCCTGCCGGATCGCCCTTCCCGCCTCCACGGTGAACCCGGTCCGCCGGAACGGGCTGACCGAGCTTCCCGTCGCCTGCATCTACGACGTGCCGGGGCGGCTCCGCCACGCCCAGCTCTGCGCCCTCTCCGCGTGGGAACTCCGCGCGGCCCTCGCCCACGCCGCCGCGCAAGGCCAGCAGGCCTTCACGATCGTCTCCCACAGCTTCGAGCTGCTGAGCCGCGACCGCAAGCGCGTCAACCGGCAGATCGTGAAGCGCTTCGAAGCCATGTGCCGGCTTCTCTCCGACCCCGCGAACGGCCTGACCGCCGCCGTCTTCGCCGACCTGCCGGAAGCCGGGAGCGCGACCGGCGAAGGCGGCAGGCTGCCCGCCGACCGGGGACGGACGATGCACCGTGTCGGCGCGCAGTTTCTCGCCGCGCTGCTTTACGAACGGAACCCGAACGGGTTGCCGGCGCTGTCCTGACCCGCACCCGGGACGCCGTGCCGGGTCGACGCACCACGGGTTCCGCGTTAACGCTTGCATCGTGAATCCATCGTAATCCGGCCAGTCGACATCACGGAAGGCAACATGACACACAGGGGGCAGGCGTGACGTATCGGTTGGTTGTTTTCACGGCCGCGCTGGGCGGGCATGTCGAGCGCACCATCGAGACCGTGCTGAAACGGCAGAAGGACATCGAGATTCTCGTCGTTCTCCACCAGCCCCCGCGCAGACTAAAGACACTGCTCCGCAACCAGATGCGGAACGTCAGGAAACATGGCTGGCGCTGGATTCCTTATCAATTCAGGGAAGTGCTCAGGCTGTCGAGGCCGACGAAGCCGCACAGGGGCGGCAGTGCGGGCGGTGGCGTCGATGTTCGGGTCGAACGTGTTTCAAACATCAACGCCGCGTCGACCATCGAGACGGTCCGTGCCTTCGCACCGGACCTCGGGCTGTCGCTCGCCGCGCCGATCCTGAAACCGGGCTTGTTCGACGTGCCGGTGCAGGGCACGCTGAATATCCACAAGGGCAAGCTGCCCGACTATCGCGGTATGCCCCCGGCCTTCTGGGAAATCTGGAACGGCGCAGGCGAGGTGGGGATCACGGTTCACAAGGTCGAGGCCGGGCTCGATACCGGCCCGGTCCTGATCGAGGAGTCGATCCCCGTGGAGCCGCACTCCACGCCCACGGGCCTGCGGGTCCGCCTTGACGAGATCGGCGTCCGGATCATGGCCGACGCGGTTGCGCTGATGCGGGAGGGGAAGGCGGCGTTCCGCCCGCAAACGCCGGGCGGCAGGACCTACACGCGCCCGACCCTTGCGCAGGAAGCGGCGCTGAAGCGCCGGACGGCCCCGAGATCGGGCAAGGCGATCATCAAGAGCGGCGTGTTTCGAGCCTACAGCGCACTTCGCCCGACCGACAGGAACCGGGTTCTGGTCCTGCTGTATCATCGGGTGAGCGATGCGCTTCGGGACTCGGTCACGATCGGCGTCGAGCAGTTCGACGAGCACATGCGATACCTTGCCGGGAACACCCGCATCGTCTCGCTGGACGACATCACGAAGGACAGGCTACCCGCCGATGGCCCGATCGTCGCCGTGACGTTCGCCGACGGCTATCTCGACAACTACGAGAACGCCGCGCCGATCCTGATCAGGCACGGCATTCCCGCCACGTTCTTCGTCTCGACGGGCAAGGTCGACGAGAACGCGCCGTTCGAGCACGACCTGAGGAAACTCGGCCGCGGCCTGCCCAATATGAACTGGGACCAGATTCGGGAGATGCAGGCCGAGGGGCTGACGTTCGGATCGCACACGGTGAACCATATCAATCTCGCGAAGAGCGAACCGGGCCTCGTCGAGAAGGAGCTGCTGGCGTCGCGGGCCACGCTCGAGCGAGAGCTTGGCCTTGGCGAGGTGATGTTCGCCTATCCGTTCGGGAAACGGGCTGACATCACGCCGGAGCGGCTCGAACAGGTGAAGGCGGCCGGATATGTCGCCAACTGCTCGGCCTACGGCGGGGTGAACAGCCGCGAGATCGACCCGTGGAACATTCGCCGCCAAGGCGTCGACCATAGCTACGATGTGCCGGCGATCGCCGCCAAGCTGGCCGGCTGGAAATCGACGCACTACGTTTGAGGCACGTGCCCGGGCAGCTTGGGAAAGCCGCGCCGGCGTGACTGTCGATGGGAAGGAATGGTGGGCGCGGCAAGGATTGAACTTGCGACCCCTGCGATGTCAACACAGTGCTCTACCACTGAGCTACGCGCCCACGCGGCGTGCCTTCTAGGCGAGCGCCGGGCGCGGCGCAAGCCGGTTATTCGCCCCGTTTATTCGCCGTCGAAGATGCGGTCGATCTCGGCGACGAGGTCGCGCAGGTGGAACGGCTTCGAGAGCACCTTGGCGTCGCTCGGCGCGCCGGAACCCCGGCTCAGCGCCACGGCGGCGAAGCCGGTGATGAACATGACGCGCATCGACGGCGCGAGTTGCGCGGCGCGCTGGGCGAGCTCGATGCCGTCCATTTCCGGCATGACGATGTCGGTGAGCAGCAGCCCGAAACCGCCCGTCGCGATATGCGGCAGCGCCGCCGTGCCGCGATCGACCGCCACCACGTCGTAGCCCGCGCGGGAAATCGCGCGTTCCAGGAAAAGACGCATCGAGTCGTCGTCTTCCGCGAGCAGGATGCGGCCCGTGATGCGGCCTTCGGGTTGTGTCGTCATGGTCGTGTCCGCCGCTTCTTACGGGGGAGGACTTAACATTTCCTGTCGTGGGCTTGCCAGCCCGAAACCCGCCCCGGCCCTCTTTTGCTTTCGTTTCGCCGCGGTTAGGCTGGCGCGATGCCGCACGCAGGGGATCATCGCCGTTGAGCGCCGAGCCGTCCGTCTCCGCGCTGACGCCCGGGCACTTCGTTTCGGGCCCGCGCGGCGCGCCCGTGCCGCTGGTGCTCGCCTCGCCGCACAGCGGCCGCGCGTGGCCACCCGGGTTCCTGTCGGCCGCCGCGCTCGACGTCGGCGGGCTGCGGCGCGCCGAGGACGCCTATGTCGATGAACTGCTGGCGCCCGCGACCGAATCGGGCGTGCCGCTGATCACGGCGCGCTGGGCGCGCACCTATGTCGATCTCAACCGCGACCCGCAGGAGATCGACCTCACCCTGCTGAGCGACCCGGCCGCCGCCGGACCGGTGAAGACCACCGAGCGCGTCCGCTCCGGGCTCGGCGTGCTGCCGCGGCTGACGGGGCCGGGGCTGCACATCTACAGGAACCGGATCAGCAGCGCGGCGGCATTGCAGCGAATCGCCGCCGTGCACGCGCCGTATCACCGGCGGCTCGCGGCGCTGATCGACGATGCCGCCGCCTGCCACGGCTATGCGCTGCTGATCGACGGCCACTCGATGCCGCCGCTCTCGCTGCCGGCGCGGCAGCGGCCCGAGATCGTGATCGGGGACGCGGGCGGCACCTCCGCCCCCGAATCGGTGGTGCGCCGGGTGGAGGCGCATTTCCGGCGCGCGGGCCTGCGCGTCGCGCGCAACACGCCCTATGCGGGCGGGTACACGACCCGCTTCCACGCCGCCCCGGCGCGCAGCCGATTCGCGATCCAGATCGAGATCGACCGCACGCTCTACATGGATCCCGACACGCTGGAACGGCACGCCGGCTTCGGCGCGATCGCGGAAACGCTGAAAAACCTGGTGGACGAGCTGCTCGACTGGCTGCCGCAAATGTTCGGAAGGCCGCCGGCAATCGCGGCGGAATAAGCCCCAAAAGAAAAAAGGTCACTCCGACGAATCGCCGAAGTGACCAGGGTTCAGGGAGGACGTGGCATCGTCCTCGTCAGACGATGCTACGCAGGCGTGCCGCGCAAAAGGGGGGGAACGCAGCGCCGCCCGAACGCAAGATGGGCCTGAATTGTTAAGTTTTCAAGCGTCTGCCCGATTTTTTCGCAAAAAAGGCAACATTCTCGCCAGAACATCATCGCGATCGAGGAAATGATGCTTCAAGGCGCCTGCGACATGCAGAACGACGAGCACGATCGCCAGCAACGCGGCGGGGCCGTGCACGGCGTGGAAGACGCCGCGGCCGGCCTTGTCCAGCGGCGAATGGGGAAGCTCGAAAAGGCCGAACCACACCAGCGGCCGTTCGGGGCTTGCCGCGAACGCCCAGCCGCTGAGCGGCAGCGCGAGCAGCAGGACGTAGAAGCCGACGTGCGTGAGACGGGCGAGAAAGACCTCCCACCCCTTCATGTGCGCGGGCAGGACGAGGAAGCCGTCCTTCAGCCGCAGCGCGAGCCGCCACAGCGTGAGCACGAGGACGGTGATCCCCACCGACTTGTGGATGCCCATGATCGCGCCGCGCTCGGGGCCTTCGAGCCCTTCGGCGTATACCGCGCCAGCGATGTTGCCGAGAACGAGAACGGCGATCAGCCAGTGAAGCGCGATCGCCGTTCTTGAATAGCTGCTGTGTACCGTCGCCATAGAGCCCGTCCCTCCGATTGCCCTGCAAGTACGGGGAGTCTAGGCAGAATCCCCCTCGGCGCAAGCCAGTGCGGGAGGGCGCTCAGGCGTCCGCGCGTTCCGCCGCGGCCTTCGCCGCGCCCTGCGAGAACAGGTCGGTGACGTAGGACAGCGAGAAGAGGTGCGCGTACATCAGCGGCAGCATCCCGTTCTGAATGAGCTTGCGCGCCTGATCGCCGCGAAGGTCGCGGATCTTGTCCTGCGAGATCATCTTGAAACCGCGGTAGATCGCGGGCTGCGCCATGCCGTCCATCTGGATGGAGACCTCGCCGTCCATCAGGAATTCACCCTTTTCGAGCTCCTGCACGAACGCCTGCGTCTTGCGCATCGAGTTCTCGAACTGCTCGCAGAACTCGAGGATGTTCTTGACGACATCGGTCGCCTCGCCGTCCTTGAACAGCGCCTCGCCCTCGTCGGCGTCGAGGTCCTCGGAGGTCTCGTCGAAGCAGAGCGTCAGCTCCTCCGACTGCGGGTTGATGCGCGCGAGCAGGAACGGATAGCGGCGCACATAGGCGGGCACGTAGGTGCCGGCGCGCCAGTTGCCTTCCTCGTCGACGAACAGGTTCTGGCCTTCGCTGAGCGAGGTCAGCGCGAGGGGCACGGGCGTCTGGCCGGCCGCGAACACGATCGGGTAGTGGCGCTGCGCGAGGTGGAACTCGTCGACCGTGATGGGAATCGCGTGCAGCCCGCGCGCGAACGGCGCGCCGGTACGGGACTTCAGCCCGAGCGCCTGATGCACCGAGGAGGAGAGCGGCGCGAGCGCGTTGTAGAGCGGCGGCAACTGGGCGGCTTGCGGATTGGTGGCCATTGTGTTCCTTCAGGCGCGGATGCGGAGTTGAAATTTTGGCGGACCGTTTAGGCGGTCTGCCGCTTCGCGGCAAGCGAAGAGCAGGAACGGAAAAAAGCGCGGACACGATGGAACACGGCCTTATCGAACACGACACGGGGCAGGACGCCCGCGAGATCGCGCTCGTCGACCCCGCAGGCTTCGAGGCGTGGCGGGACGCGCTGCCGGCGCGGGCGCGCGCCGCCGTCGAGGCCGCACAGTTCAAGGGCGCGGCGGGCACGCGGGTGATCCTTCCCGGCAACGAGGCGGAAAGCTGGAGCGCCGCCTTCGGCGCGCCCGCGAGCCTTGGGCCGTGGGACCTCGCCGCCGCCGTGAAAGCCCTGCCCGCCGGGCGCTACAGGCTTGCCGGACGCGAGCCGGGCGCGGCGGCGCTCGGCTGGATGCTCGCGCACTACACGTTCGCGCGCTACCTCTCCGAACCGAAGCCGGTCGCGGCGCGCACGCTGCTGGTACCGAAAGCGGTCGACATCGCGGCGCTCGAGCGGCTCGCGGACGCGCAGGCGCTGGTGCGCGACCTCGTCAACACGCCCGCCGAGGACATGGGGCCGGAGGCGCTGGAGGCGGCGGTGCGCGACGTCGCCCGCCACCACGGCGCCGAGGTGAAGGTGACGCAGGGCGACGACTTGCTGGCGGCGAACTTCCCGACCATCCACGCCGTCGGCCGCGCCGCCGCCGCGGGCCGGGAACCGCGGCTCATCGACATGGGCTGGGGCCGCAAGGGCGACCCGAAGCTGACCGTCATCGGCAAGGGCGTGTGCTTCGATTCCGGCGGGCTCGACATCAAGACCGCGGGCAACATGCTGCTGATGAAGAAGGACATGGGCGGCGCGGCGCACGCGCTGGCGCTCGCCGGGCTCGTGATGGGCGCGAAGCTGCGCGTGCGGCTGCGGCTCATCATCCCGGCGGTCGAGAACGCCATCGACGGCAGTGCGTTCCGGCCGGGCGACATCATCAGGACGCGCAAGGGCACGACCGTCGAGATCGGCAACACCGATGCCGAGGGGCGGCTGGTGCTGTGCGACGCGCTGGCCCTCGCGGGCGAGGACGCCCCGGACCTCATCCTCGACTTCGCGACGCTGACCGGCGCGGCGCGCGTGGCGCTCGGACCAGACCTCCCCGCGCTGTTCGCCAACGACGACGCGCTCGCCGAGGGCCTCCTCGAAGGCGCGCGGGCGAGCGGCGACCCGCTGTGGCGGATGCCGCTGTGGAAACCCTATGCGGAGATGCTGAAGTCCGACGTCGCCGACATCAACAACAGCGCCTCGGGCGCGTTCGCGGGAGCGATCACCGCCGCGCTCTATCTCGAAAAGTTCGTCGATCCGAAGACGCCGTGGGCGCACCTCGATACGTTCGCGTGGATGCCGTCGGCGAAGCCCGGCCGTCCGAAGGGCGGAGAAGCGCTGGGTCTCCGGGCGTTTTGGGCGTATATAGAGAAGCGTTACGGTAGTCATCGCTCCGAATGAACGCTTCGACCGGTTAACCCAAAATATCAACTAATCATTAACTCTCGTTAAAATATGGTGACCCGAAACAAGATAACGGGTGAACAGCCATGTCCCTCTCAGGCCTAGACGACCGGATCGACGCGCTCCTCAGTCCCTGGATGCGAACCGTCATCGCGTATGTGCAATCGAACCGTCCCGATCTCACCAACCGGCAGATGGCGCTGCTGCTGCTCGTCTACCTGACGCCGGGGCCGCACACGGTGCGCGGCCTCGCGGCCAAGCTCAGGGTTTCGAAACCCGTCATCACGCGGGCACTCAACACGCTCGGCGCCTTCGGCTATATCCGCCGCCAGAAGGACGAGAGTGACCTGCGCAACATCTTCGTCGAGCGGACGGCGCAGGGCCACGAATTCCTCGAAACCTTCGCAGGAATGATCGAGACGACGCAGGGCCATGCCAACCGCAGCAACGAACGCGAGGATCGCGCCTACCTCTAGCACCGGTTCCGGCCGCCCGGACCCGCGCATCAATGCGTGGCGGGACGACCTTGCCGATATAGCGCTTGAGGGCGTCGTCGACGTGCCGCGCTTCGCGGCCCCCGTCCGCCATCGGCTGACCGCGCCGCAGGCGCCCATCCGCAAGGCGCCGGAGGCGGACGCCGTCGCCGTGAGCGAGCTGCTTTCAGGCGAGGCCTTCGACGTGCTCAACGTGGCGGGCGGCGTCGCGTGGGGGTACAGCGTCCACGATCGCTATGTCGGCTATGTCGATGCCGCGCTGCTCGCCGAAGGCGGGGATGCGCCGACGCACCGGATCGCCGCGCCGACCGCGCTGGTCTTCGCGAGGCCCGACATCAAGTCCACCGTGATCGGCGCGCTGCCGATGGGCGCGCCGATCCGCGCCGACGGCCACGACGAGGCGTTCGTATCGGCGACCGGTGGCTATGTTCACAGGCGCCACATCGCCGCCCTCGACGACCATGCCGCCGATCCGGTCGCGGTGGCCGAACGCTTCCTCGGCACGCCCTACAAGTGGGGCGGCCGCACGCGCGGCGGGCTCGACTGCTCGGGGCTGGTGCAGGTCGCGCTCGGCGCCTGCGGCATCGCGGCCCCGCGCGACAGCGACATGCAGGCGGCGCTCGGGCGCGAGGTCGAGGACCGGCACTACCGGCGCGGCGACCTCGTGTTCTTCCCCGGCCATGTCGGCTTCATGTTCGACGAGACGCGGCTGCTGCACGCCAACGCCTTCTTCATGTCGACGGTGATCGAGCCGCTCGCCGATGTCGTGGGCCGGCTGCTCCCGCGGTACGACGCGCCCGTGACGGCGGTGCGGAGGCTGGCGGAGTAGCGGGACGCACCTGACCTACAGCTCGCCGCGCTCCCGGCGGATCGCCCGCCATTTCACGACATTGGCGTTGTGCTCGCCCAGCGTGCGCGCGAACACGTGGCCGCCGGTGCCGTCGGCGACGAAATAGAGCGCGTCGGTGGTTTCCGGGTCGAGCACGGCCTCGATCGACGCGCGCCCCGGATTGGCGATCGGCCCGGCCGGAAGCCCGGCCTTCGCGTAGGTGTTGTAGCCGTTGTCGGCGCGCAGCTCGGACTGGCGGATGCGGCGGCCGAGCGGCTTGCCCTTCGTGATCGGGTAGATCACCGTGGGATCGGCCTGCAGCATCATGCCGATGCGGAGGCGGTTCGAATAGACGCCCGCGATCGTCCGGCGTTCCTCCGCCTTCGCGGTTTCCTTCTCGACGATGGCGGCGAGGTTCACCGCCTCCTCCGGCGTCTTCACGACCGCCGAGGGCCTGCGCGCCGCCCAGAGCTCGGCGAGCGTCTTCGTCATCGCGTCCTGCATCCGCTTCAGCACCGCGGCGCGCGGCTCACCGCGCTCGAAGCTGTAGCCGCCCGGCAGCACCGAGCCTTCCGCGGGGACCTCCGCCTCGCCGGTCAGCAACTCCTCGGCCATCAGCTTTTCATGGACGAGGATCGACGGCAGGCCTTCGGGGATGACGATCAGCCGCTGGAGCGGCTCACCGTATTGCAGGATGCGCAGGATCGCTGCCGGGCTGCTGCCCGCCGGAATGCGGAACTCGCCCGCCTTGATCGGCGCGACGGAGCCGAGCGCGCGCGCCATCAGCCGGAACGCGTCCGAGGACCGGATCGCACCCTGCTCTTCGAGCCGCTCGGCGGTCGCGGCCAGCGTCGCCCCGCGCGGCACGATGAAATCGGTGTCCGCGAGCAGCGGCCCTTTCGCGGTCCACTGGAAAACGAGCACGGCAGCGGCCGCCAGCGCCGCGACGACGATGGCGACCAGCAGCTTTTTCATGAGGTCAGAGCGCCTTGACGATCAGCGAGGCGTTGGTGCCGCCGAACCCGAAGCTGTTGTTGAGCGCCGCCTTGATCTTCCGCTCGCGCGCCACGAGCGGCACGAGATCGACGCCCGCGCAGCCGTCACTCGGGTTTTCGAGGTTGATCGTCGGCGGGGCGATCTGATCGCGGATGGCGAGCAGGCAGAAGATCGTCTCGACCGCGCCCGCGCCGCCGAGCAGGTGCCCGATGGCGCTCTTGGTCGAGGACATGGACACGCCCGCCATCGCGCTGCCGAACAGGCGGCGGACGGCGCCGAGCTCGATCTCGTCGCCGAGCGGCGTCGAGGTGCCGTGCGCGTTGATATAGTCGATGTCGGACGGGTTCAGGCCCGCCTTCTTCAGCGCCATCTGCATCGAGCGGAAGCCGCCGAAGCCTTCGGGGTGCGGCGCCGTGACGTGATAGGCGTCGCCGGTGAGGCCGTAGCCGACCACCTCGCCGTAGATTTTCGCGCCGCGCTTCTTCGCGTGCTCATACTCCTCGAGCACCACGACGCCCGCGCCCTCGCCCATGACGAAGCCGTCGCGGTCCTTGTCGTAGGGGCGGCTGGCGCGCTCGGGCTGGTCGTTGAACGCCGTGGACAGCGCGCGCGCCTGCGCGAAACCGGCGATGCCGAGCGGGCAGATGGCACTCTCGGCGCCGCCCGCGAGCATGATGTCGGCATCGTCGAGCGCGATCATGCGCGCGGCGTCGCCGATCGAGTGCGCGCCGGTCGAGCAGGCGGTGACGACGGCGTGGTTCGGGCCCATCAGGCCATACTTGATCGAGACCTGACCGGAGACGAGGTTGATGAGGCGGCCGTGCACGAAGTGCGGACTGACGCGGCGCGGGCCTTTTTCATGGAGCACGATCGACTCGGATTCGATGCCCGGCAGGCCGCCGATGCCCGAGCCGATCGAGCAGCCCGCGCGCAGCTTCTGCTCGTCGGTGAGGTTCGCGAGGCCGGCGTCCTCGATCGCCTGACCGGCGGCGTCGATGCCGAACTGGATGAACAGGTCGACCTGCCGCTGGATCTTGTGATCGACGCGCTTCGAGACGTCCCAGCCGCCCTCGCGGCCGTCCATCTTCACCTCGCAGGCGATGGTGCAGGCCTGATCGGACGGATCGAACCGGGTGATGCGCGCGGCGCCCGACTTCGAGGCGAGGATACCCTGCCAGCTGGAGTCAACGTCTCCGCCCAGCGGTGTGACGAGGCCCAGTCCGGTGACGACGACGCGGCGCATTCGGTTCTCCCGTGATCCTTATAACAAGCGAGCGGCCCACCGGCTTTTCCGGGGAGCCGCTCGCGATTCCGTGCCGTTTTGTCCGGCAAGCGTCCCCGTGTCAGGCGGCGCTGTTTTCCTCGATGTAGCCGATCGCGTCCTTCACGGTGAGGATCTTCTCGGCGGCATCGTCGGGGATCTCGACGCCGAACTCTTCCTCGAACGCCATCACCAGCTCGACGGTGTCGAGGCTGTCCGCGCCGAGATCGTCGATGAAGCTCGCGTCCTCGGTCACCTTGTCCGGCTCGACGCCGAGGTGTTCGACGACGATCTTCTTCACGCGCTCTGCGACATCGCTCATATAATGGTCCCCTCAGAAGAACTGGCTGACATTTGACTTTGGCAGTAGCCGTGTGTCCGTGGCCTTGCAAGTCCCCGCGTAGCGCCGGGAAGCCCGCATGAAGCTCAGATCATCGCCATTCCGCCGTTCACATGGAGCGTCTGGCCGGTGACGTAGCCCGCCTCGCGGCTGGCAAGATAAACGACCGCAGCCGCCACGTCGTTCCCTTCGCCGAGACGGCCGGCGGGAATCCGGCCCGTCAGCGCCTCCTTCTGCGCCTCGGGGAGCGCATCCGTCATCGCCGAGACGATGAAGCCCGGCGCCACGCAGTTCACCGTGATGTTGCGGCTGGCGACTTCCTGCGCCAGCGCCTTCGACATGCCGACGAGGCCGGCCTTCGAGGCGGCGTAGTTCATCTGGCCGGGGTTGCCGGTGGCGCCGACCACCGACGTGATCGAGACGATGCGCCCGAAACGCGCCTTCATCATGGGCCTGAGCGCGGCGCGCGAGAGGCGGAAGGCGGCCTCGAGGTTGATGCGGATGACGTCCGTCCACTCCTCGTCCTTCATGCGCATGGCGAGGTTGTCGCGGGTGACGCCCGCGTTGTTGACGAGGATGTCGATGCCGCCCATCGCCTCCACCGCCTGCCCGACGAGCGCATCGACCGCGGCGCTGTCCGAGAGGTTGCAGGGCAGGATGTGCGTGGTGCCGCCGATTTCGGCCGCGACCGCCTTCAGGGCCTCCTCGCGCGTGCCGGACAGCGCGACCGTCGCGCCCTGCGCCGCGAGCGCCTTCGCGATCGCCGAACCGATGCCGCCGCTGGCGCCCGTGACGAGCGCCTTCATCCCGGTGAGATCGAACATGCCTTGCCTCCCCCTAGAGTGTCTTCGCCGCCGCCTCGATGTCGTCCATCGAAACGAGGCTGAGCGTCGCGGCATCGGGCGCGATGCGCTTGATCATCGGGCCGAGCACCTTGCCGCCGAACTCGACGAAGCTGTCGACGCCGAGCCCGGTCATGGCAAGGACGCTTTCGCGCCAGCGCACCGTGCCCGTCACCTGCTCGACGAGAAGGCGGCGGATCTCGGCGGGATCGGCGACGGGGGCGGCGGTGACGTTGGCGACCAGCGGCACGAAGGGCGCCGCGATGTTTGCGCCTGCCAGCGCTTCGGCCATCTTTTCGGCGGCGGGCGCCATCAGCGCGCAGTGGAAGGGCGCCGAGACCGGCAGCAACATGCCGCGCTTGGCGCCGAGTCCCTTGGCGATCTCGATGGCGCGCTCGACGGCGGCCTTGTGGCCGGAAATCACCACCTGCCCCGGCGCGTTGTCGTTCGCGGCCTGGCAGACCTCGCCCCCGGCGCCCTCCGCGGCGGCCTTCACGGCGGCGTCGAAATCGAGGCCGAGCAGCGCCGCCATCGCGCCCTCGCCCACCGGCACCGCCGCCTGCATCGCCTGCCCGCGCAGCTTCAGGAGCCGCGCCGTCTCGGCAAGGCCGAGGCTTCCGGCAGCGCACAACGCCGTGTACTCGCCGAGGCTGTGGCCCGCCACATAGGCGGCCTTGTCGGCGAGCAGCAGCCCGCCTTCCTTCTCCAGCACGCGGAGCACGGCGACGGCGTTCGCCATGATCGCGGGCTGGGCGTTCTCGGTGAGCGTGAGGTCGGCCTCCGGCCCCTCGAACATCAGCTTCGAGAGGTTCTGCCCGAGCGCCTCGTCGACCTCCTCGAACACCTCGCGCGCAGCGGCGCTCGCAAGGCCGAGCGCCTGCCCCATGCCGACCGACTGACTGCCCTGCCCCGGGAAAATGAATGCGCGTGCCATAGGGGCCGCCCCTTCCTCGCGTGTGTTACAATGCCTGCGGCAGGCGCTTAGTGATGTCGGCGCGTGCGCGCAAGCAACAGAGGAATGTTGCGATTCGGCTCCGAATCGGTAAGGTTCGCGCGGTTTTCATTCACGGTGATGAACGGGCCGTTCAGCAGCGGGCCATCATCGCCGTGTAATAAAGCATGTTCAAATGCCTGGAGCGGAGGGCCCTTTCAGGCGTTAATATGGCGTGATTCGGCACGCCGGACCCGCAACTGGGAGTGGAAGGATTACGATGACGTTTGTTTCCCGCTTGACGATGGCTGCCGCGCTGGCGCTCGCGGTTCCCGCAGCCCTTTCGGCTCCGGCCGTGGCGCAGGCGCTCTCCGCGAGCGTCGGCAAGCCGCTGCAGGAAGCCTCGAACCTCGCGAAGGCCGGCAATCTCGCCGCCGCGACGGCGCGCGTGAACGCCGCCCGCAGCGCCGCCAGCACTGCGACGGAACGCCGCAAGGTCGCCGAAATGGCCGCCTTCGTGCACACGAAGGCCGGCCGCTGGGCCGCCGCCGCGCAGGAGCTGGAGAGCATCGGCGCGCCCGCCTCGCAGCTCGCACCGCTCTATTACCGCGCCGGACAGCTCGACAAGGCGGTCGCGCTCGGCAAGAAGACGGGCGGCGTGCAGGGCCAGACCATCGTCGCGCAGTCCTACTTCCGGCAGGGCAACTTCAAGGGCGCGAGCGAGGTCTACCAGAACCTCATCAAGCAGCACGGCGCCCGCGAGGGCTGGCTGCAGAGCCTCGCCAACGCCCAGTACAAGATGGACGACAAGAAGGGCTATCTCGCCACCACCGAGCGGCTCATCAAGATCGACCCGTCGCCGGCGCGCTGGCGCGCGCTGCTCGTCGACATGAAGGGCGCCCAGATGCCGCGCGAGGCGAAGCTCGCGCTCTTCGAGCTGATGGAGCAGACGGGCAACATCACGAAGCCCGAGGACTATCAGGAGTATGCGAAGCTCGCGATCGTCGCGAACCAGCCGGCGCTCGCCAAGCGCGTGCTCGAAGGCGGCATGAAGTCGGGCGCGATCGCGCCGACGGACACGATGAACGTCAAGCTGCTCGAAGCCGCTGCCAAGCGCGCGGCGACCGCGGCGGCGGGCGTCTCCAAGCTGCCGAAGGACGGCGCGGGTCAGCTCCAGGCCGGCCATGTCGCCTTCGGCGCCGGCGACTATGCGAAGGCCGCCTCGCTCTACGGCGCGGCTGCCAAGGCGGGCGGCGCCACGGCGGACCAGGCCAAGATACTGGCGGGCATCAGCCAGCTGCGCTCGGGCAACCGTTCGGCGGCATCGGCGACGTTCAAGAGCATTCCGGAGGCGGGCGGCTACGGCGGCGTCGCCGGGCTCTGGTCGCTCTACACCTCGACCAGCGCCGCCTAAGCTGCGCGCTTGCCTTTCCGGCGCTTTTGCGCCATAGGGCCGTCACCAGCGGCGGGGAGCCAGCCTTCCCGCCGCTTGCTTTTGTATCCCGTAGCCAGCCGGAGGGGCGGCGGATTGCCCGTCGTCAGCGATCGGCATTTGAGGAGAAGATAGGACCATGCCCTTCTACGAGCATGTTTTCCTGGCGCGCCAGGACCTGTCCACCGCGCAGGTGGACGGCCTTGCCGAAACGTTCACGAAGATCATCGAGGACGGCGAGGGCAAGGTTGCCAAGACCGAATACTGGGGCCTGAAGAGCCTCGCCTACCGCATCAAGAAGAATCGCAAGGCGCACTACGTGCTGCTCAACATCGAGGCCCCGGCCCCGGCGCTGCACGAGCTGGAGCGCAACATCGCGATCAACGAGGACGTGATCCGCTACCAGACGATCCGCGTCGACGCGCTCGAGAAGGAGCCCTCGGCGATGATGCGCAAGAGCGATCGCGGCGACCGCGACTCGCGCGGCCCGCGTGGCGATCGCGGAGACCGCGGCGGCGATCGTGACCGCGGCCCGCGCCGCGAGCGTGAAGGAGAATAACGATGGCACGCCCGTTTTTCCGCCGCCGCAAGACCTGCCCGTTCAGCCGGGCCGACGCGCCGAAGATCGACTACAAGGACGTGCGCCTGTTGCAGGGCTTCGTCTCCGAGCGCGGCAAGATCGTGCCGAGCCGCATCACCGCGGTTTCGGCCAAGAAGCAGCGTGAGCTGGCCAAGGCGATCAAGCGCGCCCGCCACCTCGGCCTGCTGCCGTTCCTCGTTCGCTAAGGAAGGATAAGACCCATGCCCATGGACATCATCCTGCTCGAGCGCGTCGAGAACCTCGGCGGCATCGGCGACGTGGTTTCGGTGAAGCCCGGCTACGCCCGCAACTTCCTGCTGCCGCGCGGCAAGGCGCTGCGCGCCAACGAGGCCAACAAGGCCAAGTTCGAGGCGAACCGCGAGCGCATCGAGAAGGAAAACGCCGAGAAGCGCTCCGGCGCCGAAAAGGACGCGAAGACGCTGGACGGCGCCAAGATCGTGCTGATCCGCGCGGCGTCGGACGCCGGCCACCTCTACGGCTCGGTCGCGGCCCGCGACATCGCCGAGGCGCTCAGCGAGGCGAACAAGGTCACGGTTCACAAGAACCAGGTGGTGCTGAACACGCCGATCAAGGCGCTCGGCCTTCACAAGGTCCGCATCGCGCTGCACCCGGAAGTCAGCATCGAGATCGAGGCGAACGTCGCCCGCTCGACCGACGAGGCCGATCTGCAGGCGCAGGGCGTCGACGTGCTCGCCGACATGTTCGAGAAGGACGTGAGCGGCTTCACCGAAGAGCGCGACCCGACGCTCGAGCCGGGCGAGATCGCTCCGGCCGAGGCCGCAGCCACGACGGACGGCGAAGCGAACGCCTGACGCGGGCTTCGCGCAAAAAAAGAGAGCGGCGCGGGGCAACCTGCGCCGCTCTTTTCTTGACGATCAGCGCTTGCGGAAGATCAGCGAGAGGTTGTTCGCGGGCATGTCCGCAACGCCTTCGAAGCCGAGGCCGTTCGCTTCGGCCTCGGCCCGCACATCCTCCAGCATCCTGAGGCCCCAGCGCGAATCCCGGGCCTTGAGGTCGGCGTCGAACGCCTCGTTGCTCGGAGCGGTCGGCGCATCGGCGCGGCGGAACGGCCCGTAGATGTAGAGGAGGCCGCCGGGGGCAAGGCACGCGCCCGTGCCCCGCATCAGACCCTCCGTGGCCGCCCACGGGCTGATGTGCAGCATGTTGATGCAGACCGCCGCGTCGAAGCGCAGGGCGGGCCATGTCTCCGCCGCCGCATCGAGATCGAGCGGCGCGCGCACGTTTTCCAGCCCCTCCGCCGCAAGCCACGCCGCGACGGATTCGCGCGCCTCGGGCGAGGGGTCGGACGGCTGCCAGACGAGACCGGGCCGCGCCCGCGCGAAATGCACGACGTGCTCGCCCGTCCCGCTCGCGACTTCGAGGACCAGCCCCGACTCCGGCAGCAACGGCCCCAGCACGTCCAGGATCGGGCCGCGGTTGCGCGCGGCGGCGGGAGCGAAGCGGCGGCCGTCAGGCAATGCGGACATGGCTTTCCTCCCGGCTTTCCGCGTCGGTCAGGATGACGGGACCGCTTTCCTGCGGCGCGCGTGGACCTGCGTGCGCGCGTGAACACGCGGTCGGTTTCGAGGACGACGTCCTCCGGAATGTCGTCCGCGCCGGAAAGGTCGGCATAGACGGGGCCGAAATCGGTGTTCAGCGTCTGCTCCAGCAGGTCCTCGAAGCTGTCGATGACGAAATAGGTCTGCTGGTAGTCGTCGATCCGGTAGCGCGTGCGCATCACGCGCTTCAGATCGAAGCCGAGGCGATTGGGGCTGGGATCGTCGAGCGCGAAGACGGATTCGCCGAACGAGGACACGATGCCCGCGCCGTAGAGCCTGAGCGCGCCCTCCTCGCGGATCAGGCCGAACTCGACCGTGTACCAGTAGAGCCGCGCCAGCTTGCCGAGAACGCCCGTGTCCGCCGCCCTGAGGCCGCCCTCGCCGTAGGCCTGCATGTAGTCCGCATAGACGGGATTGGCGAGCAGCGGCGCGTGGCCGAACACGTCGTGGAACACGTCCGGCTCCTCGAGATAGTCGCGCTGCTCCGGCGTGCGGATGAACCGCCCCGCGACGAAGCGGCGGTTGGCGAGGTGCTCGAAGAACACGGCGTCGGGAACGAGGCCCGGCACGGCGACGATCTGCCAGCCGGTCGCCTTCATCAGCCGCTCCGACAGCGCCGCGAAATCGGGAATCCCGGCCTCCGCCATGCCGAGCGTGTCGAGGCCCTTCAGGAACGCCGGCACGACGCGGCCGGGCAGCATCCCCGCCTGCCGCGCGAACAGCCGGTCCCACATCGCATGTTCGGCGGGCGTGTAGTCGCCCCAGCGCTGCGGCACGGTCCAGTCGGCGGCGGCGCCTTCCGGCGGCAGGATGTCGGCATCGGTCATTCGCCCGCTGATAACAGAAAAGCGGGAAACCGGAATGGCCTCGCGCCGGAGCCTAGCGCGCGGCGTGTTCCTCGGCGAGACGCAGGAGCCGCAGCACGTTGCCACTCCAGATCTTCTCGATGTCCGCGTCCGAGAAGCCTTCGGCGCGCAGGCGCTCGGTGACTTTCGGCAGGCCGCCGATATCCTCGAGGCCCTTGACGCCGCCGCCGCCGTCCCAGTCCGCACCGATGCCGACATGATCGACGCCCGCCACCTCGATGACGTGGAGCAGGCTTTTCATGAAGGCTTCGAAATCCGTGTTCTGGATGGGCTGCACGGCATCGAGCGCGCGCGTCTCGCGCGTCAGCTCCGCCTGCTCCTCCGGCGTCATCGTGCCGATCCGTTCGAGCTGCGCGAACAGCGCGTTGCGTTCGGGCGTGAAGTTCATCGTGGCGAGGAACACGGTGGTCACGCAGATCACGCCGCCCGCCTCGGCGAGCTTGCGGATGCGCGCGTCGTCGAGGTTGCGCGGATTGTCCCATATCGTCTTCGAACCCGAATGCGACAGGACCAGCGGCGTCTTCGACAGCGCCAGCATCTGGTCGAACGCGGCGTCGGAGGAATGGCTCGCGTCGATGACGATGCCGAGCCGGTTCGCCTCCGCCACCCATTGCCGCCCGAGCGGGCTGAGACCGTTCCATTTCGGGGTGTCGGTCGCGGAATCGGCGAACTGGTTGTTCTTGCTGTGCACCGGCCCCGCCATGCGCACGCCGAGCCTGTAGAAGTCCTCCAGCAGCGACAGGTCCTCGCCGAGCGGATAGGAATTCTCGATGCTGAGCCAGCCGAAGCGCTTGCCCTCGGCGTCCATCCGCTTCGCGTCGGCGGCCGTGGAGATGAGCCGGATACGGTCCGGGAACTTCGCCAGCGTCGCGCGGATGAGATCGGCGCGGCCGAGCGCGAACGCCTTCGCCTTTGCGAAGCCTTCCGGCGTCACCGGCCCCTGCTCGGTGTAGATGACGAAGAAGCCGCCATCGAGGTCGCCCGCGTCCATGCGGCCGAGATCGACCTGCACGAGATCGGTGTCGTAGCTGTGCCTGTCGCCGAAGCTCCAGCCCGGACGCGCGAAGTGCATCGGCGTGTCGAGGTGCGTGTCGAGCGTCAGCGTGCGCTGGTGCAGCGTTTCGGCGTGCGCCGGAAACGCCGCGGCGAGCAGGACAGAGGCAAGAACGCGCTTCATTTCAGGTCTCCCTTTTCATCACCCGGCAAACGGCTTGCCGGTCGACCGGGCCGGAAAGACCGTTCCCGAATCGACCGGCGCGCTTTCGCCGCGTTTCAATTCCCGAAGCCCTGGGACAGCGCCGGGTCATCGCCCTCGGCGATCGCGATGGGTCAGCACCGTTTCACGCCCGCGCCTCCGCCGTCGCACCACCCTTCAGCAGCCGGTAGAGGCCGATCGTCATCAGCGGGACGACGAACAGGGCGAGGAAGACGAAGGCGAGGATGCGGTAGCCGTTCGCGATCAGCGCAACGAGGCCAAAGTGATCAGCGACGAAGATGCAGCCGATCAGCAGCGTCGTGGCGATGAGCGCACGGGCGCGCGTGCCGAGTTCGGCGCCGGTCCGCGCCCGCCACACGGCGGCGATCCGCTCGTTGATGGCATGGACCGAGCCGGTGCCGCTTTCGAGAAGCGCGGTGAAGATCATGAACTGGAACAGCAGGTGGAAGAGCGGCATTTCGAGATGCCGGAGCATGAAATCGGACGGCAGCTCTTCATGCTGGATGCCGGGATAGAAGGCGATCATGCACACGAAGAACAGGATCGCGGGCGCCATTGCGAGCGGCCCCGCGATCAGCCCTGAGACCACGGCGTCGCGCTGGCTGTGGATATGGCGCAGCACCGGCAGGATCACCACCGCGCCGACGATGTTGTAGGACGCATAGGTGATGCCGCCGAGCACCCAGCCGTCGCTGGGTGCGGGGATCGCGAAGTTGGCGGCGATCTTGTCCCCGAACGTGCCGAGCGCGAGGACGAGGAACAGCGCGTAGACGCCGTAGAGAAGGAACGAGACGTACTTGAACAGCTCCTCGACCGAGCTGTTGCCGAACGCCGCGAAACCGGCGATCGAGGCCGCGAGGACCAGCGTGCCGACGATCGGCGGCAGGCCGAACATCGCCGCGCCGATCGCGCCCGCGGCCGCGCCGAACACGGACAGGATCAGGATCACGAACAGCACGTAGGCGATCTCGAACACGATCCAGCCGGGCCCGAGCAGGCGGGCGAAGAAGGTGCGGTAGTCGAGCGCGCCGACCTTCCGCGCGAAGGCGAAGGTGGTGGCGGCGATGACGCTCCAGAGCACCGTCGCGAGCAGCATCGCGGCAAGTCCGCCCCACGGCCCGCTCGGCATGAAGAATTCGGCGAGTTCGCGCCCGGTGGCGTAGCCGCCGCCGATCACCACGGCCTTGAATGCGAAGCCCGGCAGCAAGAACCGCTGGAACCAGCTCGATGTTGTCCCTTCCCCCACGCGGTTCACCCTATGCAATTCTCGACGAGGATTTGGAAGGTTTTTCCGCCCCGGATGGGGTCGGCGACGGGAAGGCCGAGGCGTTTGCTCTCCGCTGCCATCAGCGCCTCGGCTTCGGCCGCGTCCATGCCGCCCGTGTTGAACGCAAGGCCGCCGCAGCGGACCTGCGGGTTGGTCCGCCGCCCGAGCAGGAGGTTGAGCGCGATCGTCTCCTCGAGGCTCGGGATCGCATAGCCCGGCGCACCGAGGATCTCCGCCCGCCCCGGCTGGTGGCACACCACGATCACGTCCGGCTGGCTGCCGTGCAGAAGGCCCAGCGACACCGCCGCATAGGCCGGGTGGAACAGCGAGCCCTGCCCCTCGATCACGTCCCAGTGGTCCGCCGCCGCGTCCGGGCTCAGCACCTCGGCCGCACCCGCCTCGAAGTCCGACACCACCGCGTCCATCGGAATGCCCCCGCCCGCGATCATGATCCCGGTCTGGCCCGTCGCACGGAAATCCACGTCGAGGCCCCGCTCGGCGAACGCCGCCGCCAGCGACAGCGCCGTGTACTTCTTGCCGAGCGCGCAGTCCGTCCCCACCGTCAGCAGGCGCTTGCCCGTCCGCTTGCGCCCCGTCCCCACCGGAAGACCCGCAGGCGGCACGCGGACGTCGATCAGGCAGCGGCCATGCTTCTGCGCCGCCGCGGCAAGCTCCGGAACCTCGCCGAGCCGCACGTGCATCCCGCTGACGATGTCGAGACCCGCCTCCAGCGCCTCAAGCAGCGCAGGCACCCACGACGCCGCAATGCCGCCGCCGCCCGGCGCAACACCGATCACCAGCGAACGCGCACCCCGCGCATACGCTTCCGAAGGCGTCAGCACAGGAAGACCCGCCGTCACCGTCCCCGCCGCAAGACGGTACTCCCCAACGCACTTCTCGCCAGCCCAATCCCGCAAACCAAACGCCGTCTTCGCGTAACCACTCTCAACAACATCTCCCAAAAATAAAAGATAGGGGGTTGGAAGCCGCAACCGGGCGTTTCCGGGGAAAGACGACATGTGCATGGATACCCGTCAGTTTCTCGTGTCTAGAAGGAACGATCGGGCGCGACGCCGATCTCGCGCCCGGGCTTCATGCCCAGGTCGCCCCCAGCAACCGCCTGAAATTCCCTCCGAGGATGGCGGTGATGTTCTCGTTCGAATATTTGCGGCGAATGAGTTCCTCGGCGAGGTCGTAGGTCTTCATCGGGTGATCGAAGCCGTCCGTGTCGATCTTGTCGCGGAACGCGTAGCTCTCCTTGTAGCCGGCCTTCAGCATCTTGTACTGATCGGCGGGCATGTCGTCGTAGCCGTTGAGATCGGCGTCCGAACCGATGCCGACGTGATCGACGCCGATCAGCTTCACGACATGGTCGATGTGATCGACCATGTTGCTGATCGTCGTCGGCTCCTTCTCGCTCACGAACATGCGGACGCCGGTGATGCCCATCACGCCGCCCTTGGCGCCGAGCGCCTTGATCGCCTCGTCGGTCTTGACGCGCGGGTGATCGACGAGCGCGCGGCAATTGCTGTGCGTGATCGCGATCGGCCTCGGCGAGATGGCGATGGCGTCGAGCGTGGTGCGGTCGCCGCAGTGCGACACGTCGACCAGCATACCGACCTTGTTCATCGCCTCGATGATCGCGGCGCCGAAATCGGTGACGCCGCCGTCGACGCGCTCGGTGCTGCCGGAGCCGAGCAGGTTCTGGGCATTGTAGGTGAGCTGCGAGCAGCGCTGGCCGATCTCGTAGAACATCTTCACGTCTTCCGGCTTGCGGAAGTGCTCGGAGTTCTGGACGCCCATGATGACGGCGCACTTGCCCTCGCGCTTGGCGCGGTCGAGGTCCTCGGCCTTGCCGACGAGCGAGAACACGTGGGCGTTGCGCCCGGCGAAGCCCTGCCATGCGGCGATCCACGCCAGCGTTTGCGAATAGGCCTCCGGACCGCCCGTGCCGACCGCGTTGTGGAAGCCGGTGATGCCGCTCGCGCGGAAATCGGCGGCGTCCTTCTCGCTGAGCGGGCTCGCGTAATATTCGGGCCGGAAATCAATCTTGAGCGGCGCGAGCATGTCGATGACGAGCGACTGCTTGACGAGATCGATGGCCCGCTTCGAATAGGCCTTCGTCGCCGCGGCGTGCGCGCGGAACATGCCCGTGTTGATCATCGGAAAACCGGTCACGGCCGCTGCCGCCACCGCACCGCCGAGCAGCTGTCGCCGCGAAACCCCGGGCAATGCAGCCATCGCCTCTCTCCCTGTCTGGTTATGAATTATCCTGATCAGGACTATCAATCCTGATCAGAAAATTGTCAATCTGCGATCCCGGCACCATCATTGCGGGGCCTTGGCGACGGCGCCGCCCTTCATCACGAAGGCCGTGGCCTCCAGCGCCCGGATATTGGTGAGCGGGTCGCCTTTCACGGCCACGATGTCCGCAGCCTTGCCGGGCGCGAGCGTGCCGATCTCGTTCGTGAGCCCGGCGTGGTCCGCCGCCCAGACCGTGGCGGCGCGAATGGCCTCCAGCGGGGTCATCCCCGCCTCCACCATCAGCGCGAATTCCCTGGCGTTGTCGCCGTGGGCGGAAACGCCGGAATCGGTGCCGAACGCGATCTTCACGCCGGCCTTGTGCGCGCGGCGCAGCGCGTCGACCATCAGCGGGCCGACCTGCCGCGCCTTGGCGCGCACCGGCGCGGGCATCCACTCCGCGGTCTCGGCGCGCTGCTTCACCGTGTCCCCGGCGAGCAGCGTCGGCACGAGATAGCTGCCCTTCGCCTTGAACAGCCGGATCGATTCCGCGTCGAGGTACGTGCCGTGCTCGACGGAATCGACACCGGCGCGGAGCGCGGCGTTGACGCCGTCCGTGCCGTGCGCGTGCGCCGCCACCTTGCGGCCGAGCCTGTGCGCGGTCTCGACGAGCGAGGCGAGTTCGGCGTCGCTCATCTGCTGGCCGAGCCCGGCGGCGGTGTTGGACATCACGCCGCCCGTCGAGGCGGTCTTGATGACGTCGGCGCCGCTCTGCACGGCCTGCCGCACCGCACGCGCGCAGTCGTCCGCGCCCGAGCACAACGTCGGCGAGCGGTAGAGATCGAGAATCTCCTGCCGATAGCCGTGGATGTCGCCGTGGCCGCCATGCGCCGCGACGCCGCCCGCCGCGATGATGCGCGGTCCTTCGACCTTGCCCGCCGCGATCGCGTTGCGGAGGCCGTAGATGGCCTCCGGCTCGCCGCCGAGGTCGATGACGGTGGTGAACCCGGCGCGCAGCGTGCGCCCGGCGTAGACGACGCCGTCGAACGCCGAATCCGTCGCCGACTTGGTGAGCGCGTCGCTCCGTTCATTCGGGTTGGATTCGCCGGTGATGTGGACGTGGCTGTCGATGAAGCCCGGCATGACGAAGGCGTCGCGAAGATCGACGACCTTGCCCTCGCCGACATAGCCGTCGCGGATTTCGGCGACACGGCCGCCCCGGACGACGATGGTCTTTTCGGTCTCGACCCGGCCGGTGCCGGGATCGGCGAGCAGGCGCCCGGCCTGCACATAGGTGGCCGCATCGTCGGCGGGCGCCGCCGTCGCCGGTGCGATCGCAGCGGCGGCCAGCAGGGCCGGAAGAACAATTTTCATCACAACAAATCCCCCCGGTATCCGGAAAATCTCAGCTGAAAAATCTCAGGCGGCGAGGCCCCAGACGTCGTCGGGGCACCAGACCTTGCCGTCCTTGTAGACGACGCCCGGCCGGCGGTCCGCCGCGAGGAAGATCGGGCCGTCGAGATCGACGACGTCGCAGAGCTGGCCGAGCACGAAGGCGGGCGCCATCGCGAGGCTGCTGCCGACCATGTTGCCGACCATCACGTCGAGGCCGAGCTCGCGCGCCTTCGCCGCCATGGCGAGGCCCTCGGTGAGCCCGCCGCACTTGTCGAGCTTGATGTTGACGACGTCGAACCGCCCGACGAGGCCGGGGACGTCGGCGAGCGTCAGCGCGCTCTCGTCCGCCGCGATCGGGATCGGGCATTCGAAGCCGTCGAGATCCGCTTCCGCGCCGCGCCGCAGCGGCTGTTCGAGCAGCTTGACGTCCGTCTCGACGAGCACTTCGACGAGCGTGGGAAGGTCGGCGATGCCGAAGCCCTGGTTGGCGTCGACGCCCATCCAGCAGTCCGGCCGTGCGGCACGGACGGCGCGGACGCGCGCGATGTCGAGCGCGAGGTCGCCGGTGAGCTTGAGCTTCAGCGCGCGCGCCTGCGCGTAGGCGCCCGTCGCCGTCTCGGCCATCACGGCCGGGTCGTCGGCGCCGAGCGTGAAGGTGGTGAGCAGCGCGCGCGGCGCCTCCAGCCCGGCGATGTCCCAGATGCTGCGGCCGGTGCGCTTCGCCTCGAGCTCCCACAGCGCGCAGTCGACGGCGTTGCGCCCGCCGCCCGCGGGCATCACCTCCAGAAGACGAGCGCGGTCGATGCCGCGCTCGATCTCCGGACGGGCGGCTTCGATGGCGGCGCGCATCGCGCCGACATCGTCGCCGAGGTAGTAGACGCCGGAGGCCTCGCCGCGCCCCGTGTAGACGCCGTCGGAAAGCGTGACGACGACCACGGAGGACTCGGTGAAGACGTGTCCCGAAATCCTGAACGGTTTCGCCAGAGGCAGGGCCTCGACCGCAACATCCAGCGAAAGCTTTTCAAGAACCGGCATCAGAACTGGACTCCGAAGCTGATGAGATGGAAGGCGAACGCGGCCCAGAGGATCACGAGCGCGGCGAGAAGCACGAGGATGCTCCACAGCTTCGAGAACCAGCCGCGACGCCCCGTCCAGACGAGCAGCAGGTTCCACGCCGCCACGGCGACCATGCCGATGAAGGCGATCGTGCCGACGATCTGGAGCAGATACACCGCCCAGTCCATCGCGCCGCCGAGCAGGTGGAAGTCCCCCATCATCGAGACGAGCGTCACCGCCCAGCCGATGAGCACCACGGTCACCGCCGCCGCGAAGCCGCGGACGAGGCGGAAGACCTTGAGGTCCTTGCCCGTGAGGGGCAGCTGCGCGCCGTAGCGGCGGCGCACGACGGCGCCGATCGGCCACGACAGGGCGGTGAGGCCGAGGACCGCGAGGCCCGCGAGCACGCCGGGCGTCAGCCAGCCGGGCGAGGCGTACCACGCCGGGCGCTGCAGCATCATGATCGCCGAAATGGCGTCGATGCTGACCCAGTCGACCTTGCCGTCCACGAGCTTCGCCGCCATGCGGCCGTGACCGCCGACCTCTTCCCAGACGAAGGGCGCGGTTTCCACCCACTTCGACTGCTCGCCGCCGGTGTTCTTGAACGGCAGGACGAGATTGCCCTTGCCGTCGAGGCCGATCTTCATGCCGCCCGCGAGCTCGAGCGCCTTCATGAAGCTCGATTCCGCGCGCCGCGAGCTGATGTAGGTGCCCGCCAGCATCTTCGCGTGCTCGGCCGCGGTCTTTTCGTCCACGCCGGCCTTGATCGCGTGCTCGAGCGGGAAGTAGCGGTCGGCGAACCCTTCGAACAGGGTGTTGCGGATCGGACCCGTAACCCCTTCCTTGCCCGAGCTGTTCATCGAGATGAACAGGCCGACGTTCTCCTTCGGGAACAGGACGAGGTCGGAATGGAACCACTGCGTGTCGCCGCCGTGCGCGATCGCCGTCTGGCCGTTGATCCGCTGCTCGTAGAAGCCGAGCGCCATGCGGTTCAGCGGCGGCAGGATGGTGAGCGTCGTCGTGTGCATCAGCTTCGCGGTTTCGGGCGACAGCAGCGGGCCGCCGTCCGCGAGGTGCGCGATCATGAACTTCGCCATGTCCGCGCCGCTCGCGGCGAGGCTGCCCGCAGGCGCGAGGCCGACGATCTCATAGGGCTTGGGCTCGCCCGAGGCGGTCGCGTAGCCTTTCGACATCAGCGGCTGGAGCCGCTCCGGCAGGGGCTGGCGGAAGCTCGAATGCGCCATGCCGAGCGGCGCGAAGATGCGCTGGTCGATATAATCGTCGAACGACATGCCGGAGGCGCGCTCGACGATGTAGCCGGCAAGCGCGGTCGCGTAGTTGGAATAGGCCGGCGTCGTGCCCGGCGCGTAAATCCGGTGCGGCACCCAGCGCTTCAGGAGGTCGCCGAGCGGCGCTTCCGGCTTGCCCTTGGAGATCAGGCCGCGGATCTGCTCCTCGAAGCCCGCCGTGTGGGTCATGATGTTGCGCAGCGTGACGGGCTTGCCCTCGCGCGGCGGAATCCTGAAATCGAGGTAGGCGTTGACGTCCGTGTCGAGGTCGAGCTTGCCCTCCTGCACGAGCTGCATCACCGCCGTCCACGTGAACAGCTTCGACACCGAGCCGGGACGGAACATCGTCGTCTCCGGATCGACCGGCGTCCGCTTCTCCACGTCCGAATAGCCGTAGCCGCGCTGCGTCAGGACCTGACCGTCCTTCACGACGACGACGACGGCGCCCGCCACTGCGCCGCGCGCGAGCGCATAGGGCATGTAGCCGTCGAGCCACGCGTCGACATCGGCCTTGGTGAGCGCCAGCGCGCCCGGCACCGGAATCGGCACGGCGGCCGCTGCGGACGTCGTGGGCACGGGATCGACAGGCGTGGGCGCGGGCTGCGCCAGCGCGGGCTGCGCCATCAGGGCGACGGCGCCTGCGAAAAGGGATTTCAGTGAACCTCGCATATTCCCCCTCCAGAACTCATGTTGCCGCAGGGCGGCATGTTGGATTGCGTGTTCAGCGCGGACGATATACCGTGCGCGTGAACACGTTGTTTTGTCCCATACAGACAATAATGATCCTATTTAGAGAATTGTCAAACGGCATGATACACGAGGAACCTTCCCGCAGCGGCGAGGCCCGCGCGTGAGATCGGACAAACCGACACTCGGCACGCTGCTGCGCAGCCTCCGCACCCGCAACGACTGGACGCTGAAGGAGATGAGCGAGCGGAGCGGCATCCCCGTCTCCACGCTCTCCAAGGTCGAGCACGACCGCCTGACGCTGACCTACGACAAGCTCCTCCAGCTCAGCCAGCGCCTCAACATCCGCATGTCGGAGCTGTTCGCGGAAGACGACGCGCAGGAAGCCGCCGCCGTCACCGGCCGGCGCAGCATCGGCAGCCAGGACCGCGCGATCCGCGTGAAGACCAACAACTACGACTATTTCTACCTGTGCACCGAGCTCAGGCGGAAACGCATGATCCCGCTGGTGACGCGCATCCGCGCACGGTCCGTCGAGGAGTTCGGCGAGCTGGTGCGGCACCCCGGCGAGGAATTCGTCTACGTGATCGAAGGCCGCATGGTCGTGCACACCGAATATTACGACCCGATCGTGCTCGAGGCCGGCGAGTCGATCTACCTCGATTCGAGCATGGGCCACGCCTACGTCGTCGGCGAAGGCTGCGAGGAAGCGCTCACCATCGGCGTCTGCTCGGCCGCCGAGGGCGATCTCATGGATTCGCTGATGAGCCTGCACGGCGAGGAGCCGGGCGGCGTCCAGAAGGCCTGAGCTGCCGCGGACTCAGTCCCGCAGGGTTTCCAGCGCGCGGATCGTGTCGTCGCACCATTCGATCTGCGTGCGGGCGTCCCGGATGCCGAAATCGAGCGGCGCGAGCAGGTAGATCAGCGTCCTGCTCGTGCGCCCGGCGCGGATCGCGTCCTCGTAGCCCGCGCGGAACGCCTCGAAGGTCGCGAGGTCGTGCGCGAGCTGCCGCCGGTAGTCGGACAGGTGAGCGATCGTCACCTCCGGCGCGACATGGCGGCCGAAGAACAGCTTCAGTAAATACTCGTTTCGGATGCCCACGCTCGAAACCGGCGCGGCGAGCCAGTCCCCGAGCGCCTCCCGGCCGGCCTCGGCGATCGCGTACTTGCGGCTCTGCCGCCGGCCGCGGCCTTCCGCGCCGACGCATTCCACCAGCCCCTCGGCCTCCAGCTTCTGCAGGATCGGATAGATCTGGCCGAAGCTCTCGTTCCAGAAATAGCGGGTGCTGCGCGCGATCGCCTTCTTGATGTCGTAGCCGGAGCGCGGCCCGCCCGCGAGGAAGCCGAGCACGGCGAAGGCCGATCGGTTCTTGCCCAGTCGTTTCGCGGCATCCGTCATCGTGTGCGCCGTCTCTACCCGCTTGCGGCGGACCCGGCAATCAGCCGTCCGCCACGATTTGACGCAGGTCAATGTCTTGCCGGTCGGACAAGACCATGTCAGCCTCCAAACTGCGGCTTTCAGGCCGACAAAACGGCGGGGACCGGTTATGGAATCACTCACACTCAAGGCCTTCGGCTGGCTGGGCATCTCGATTCTCGCGATCATCGCGGTGGCGCTCTCCGCCGATCAGGGATTCGCGATCCATATGGCGATCATCGCGGCGGCGGCGCTCGTCACGCTCGCCGTCACGGTTTCGGGCGCGGACTACGGCGCCATCGCGCGCGGCATCCTGAGGGCGCCGCCCGACATGGGCCGCTACGACGACGATCCCGTCCGCTGGGGCGTGCTCGCGACCGTGCTGTGGAGCATCGTCGGCTTCCTCGCCGGGCTTTTCATCGCGCTCCAGCTCACCTTCCCGGCGCTCAATTTCGGCTTCGAATACACGACCTTCGGCCGGCTGCGCCCGCTGCACACGTCGGCGGTGATCTTCGCGTTCGGCGGCAACATCCTGATCGCCTCCAGCTTCTATGTCGTGCAGCGCACCTGCCGCGCCCGCCTCGCCTTCCCCGGCCTCGCCCGCTTCGTGTTCTGGGGCTACCAGCTCTTCATCGTGCTCGCGGCGACCGGCTACGTGCTCGGCATCACCGGCGCGCGCGAATACGCGGAGCCCGAATGGTACGTCGACCTGTGGCTCACCATCGTCTGGGTGGCCTATTTCGTCGTCTTCGTCGGCACGCTGGTGCGCAGGCGGGAACCGCACATCTACGTGGCGAACTGGTTCTACCTGTCGTTCATCATCACCATCGCGCTGCTGCACATCGTCAACAACCTCGCGATACCGGTCAGCCTCTTCGGATCGAAGAGCTACAGCGCCTTCGCGGGTGTGCAGGACGCGCTGACCCAGTGGTGGTACGGGCACAACGCGGTGGCGTTCTTCCTCACCGTGCCGTTCCTCGCGATGATGTACTACTTCGTGCCCAAGCAGGCGGAACGGCCGATCTACAGCTACCGCCTGTCGATCATCCACTTCTGGTCGCTGATCTTCCTCTACATCTGGGCGGGTCCGCACCACCTGCACTACACCGCGCTGCCGGACTGGGCGCAGACGCTCGGCATGGTCTTCTCGGTGGTGCTGTGGATGCCGAGCTGGGGCGGCATGATCAACGGCCTGATGACGCTGAACGGCGCGTGGGACAAGATCCGCACCGACCCCATCATCCGCATGATGGTGCTGGCGCTCGCCTTCTACGGCATGGCGACCTTCGAAGGCCCGATGCTGTCGATCAAGGCGGTCAACTCGCTGTCCCACTACACCGAATGGACCGTCGGACACGTCCATGCCGGCGCGCTCGGGTGGAACGGCATGATCAGCTTCGCCGTGGTCTATTACCTGGTGCCGCGGCTGTGGGGACGCCAGCGCCTCTACAGCCTCCGGATGGTGAACTGGCATTTCTGGTGCGCCACGCTCGGCATCGTCCTCTATGCCGCCGCGATGTGGATCGCGGGCGTCATGCAGGGCCTGATGTGGCGCGAGTACGGCGCGGACGGCTACCTCGTCTATTCCTTCGCGGAGGTCGTCGCGGCCATGTTCCCGCTCTACCTGATCCGCGCCGCCGGCGGGGTGCTCTACCTGCTTGGTGCCGTGTTCATGGTCTGGAACGTCTGGATGACGATCGCCGGCAGGCTCCGCGAGGAGAAGCCGCTGACCGAAACCCCCTACGACGCCGAGGCGGACCGCCCGCTCGCGCCGCAGCCCGCAGAATAGGACGCGCCCTCATGGCTTCCCGTTTCTTCGATCACAAACGCCTCGAAAAGAACGTCACCCTGCTTTCGGTGGGCGCCTTCATCGCCGTGCTCATCGGCGGCATCGTCGAGATCGCGCCGCTCTTCTGGATCGACTCCACGGTCGAGAAGGTAGAGGGCGTGCGTCCCTACACGCCGCTCGAGCTTGCGGGGCGCAACATCTATATCCGCGAGGGCTGCTACAACTGCCACAGCCAGATGGTGCGCCCGTTCCGCGACGAGGTGGAGCGCTACGGCCACTACAGCCTCGCGGCCGAAAGCATGTACGACCACCCGTTCCAGTGGGGATCGAAGCGCACCGGGCCGGACCTCGCGCGCGTCGGCGGCCGCTATTCGGACGAATGGCACGTCCAGCACATGATCGACCCGCGCTCCGTGGTGCCGGAATCGATCATGCCGCCCTACGCGTTCCTGAAGGACCGCCCGCTGAAGGCCGGCGACATGTCGAAGCACCTCGTCGCGCTCCGCCGCGTCGGCGTTCCCTACAGCGACGAGGCGATCGCGGCCGCGAACGACGACCTCAAGCTCCAGACGGACGAGTTCGGCGACCTCGAAGCCTTCCAGAAACGCTACCCGAAGGCGCAGGTCCGCGACTTCGACGGCAATCCCCGGCAGCTCACCGAGATGGACGCGCTCGTCGCCTATCTCCAGATGCTCGGCACGCTCGTCGATTTCGAAGCCGCCGCCGCGCAGGAGCAGCCGCGATGAGCTACGACGCGCTGCGCCACTTCGCCGACAGCTGGGGCCTCGTCTTCATGGGGGTCGTGTTCCTCGTGCTGATCGGCTGGACCTTCCGCCCCCGGGCGCGCGACCATCACCAGCGCGCCGCCAACATGATCTTCGACCGGGACGACCACAATGGCTGACAACAAACGCATCGACGAGCCGACCGGCACCGAAACCGTCGGCCACGAATGGGACGGCATCGAGGAGCTCGACACGCCGCTTCCGCGCTGGTGGCTGTGGCTCTTCTACATCACCATCGTGTGGGGGGTGATCTACACCGTGCTCTACCCGGCATGGCCGATGCTGGAGCGCGCGACCGCCGGCACGCTCGGCTGGTCGAGCCGGGGCGAGCTGAAGGCCGAGCTCGCCGCCGCCGACGCGAAGCTCGCACCCGTGCGGCAGGCCATCGCCGGCACGCCGGTCGAGGACATCCCGAACGATCCCCGGCTGCTGCAGGCCGCGGTCGCGGGCGGGCAGTCCGCGTTCAAGGTCCACTGCGTGCAGTGCCACGGCTCCGGCGCGGCGGGCAGCAAGGGCTATCCGAACCTCAACGACGACGACTGGCTGTGGGGCGGCGACATGGCCGCGATCCACTACACGATCGAGCACGGCATCCGGAACCCGGACCACGGCGAAACGCGCCTGTCGATGATGCCCGCGTTCGGCCGCGACGGCATCCTGACGCCCGCGCAGATCAACGACGTCGTCAGCTACGTGCAGCTCATCTCCGGAGAGGGCAAGGCGTCGAAGGCGACCGCGCGCGGCGCACAGGTCTATGCCGAGAACTGCGTCGTCTGCCACGGCACGGAGGGCAAGGGCGACCGCGCACAGGGCGCGCCCGATCTCACCGACGCGATCTGGCTCTACGGCGGCGACCGCGACGCGCTCGTCGCATCCGTCACCAACAGCCGGCAGGGCGTGATGCCGCGCTGGGGCCACCGTCTCGACCCGACAACGGTCAAGATGCTCGCCGCCTATGTGCACGCGCTCGGCGGCGGCGAGGCCCCCGTCGTCACCGCCGCGGCGGATGAACCCGGCAATGTCACACCCTGACACCCTGAAAGGCCTGAAGCCGCCGTCGCTCTACGAGGCGCGGAAGGGCGTCTACCCGAAGGCGGTGGACGGCACCTTCCGCCGCCTCAAGTGGGCGATCATGGCGATCACGCTCACCATCTACTACGTCACGCCGTGGCTGCGCTGGGACCGGGGTCCCTACGCCCCCGATCAGGCCGTGCTCGTCGATCTCGCGCACCGCCGTTTCTACATGTTCTCGATCGAGATCTGGCCGCACGAGTTCTACTACGTCGCGGGCCTGCTCATCATGGCCGGCATCGGCCTGTTCCTCGTCACCTCCTCGGTCGGCCGCGCGTGGTGCGGCTACGCCTGCCCGCAGACCGTGTGGACGGACCTGTTCCTCCACGTCGAGCGCTTCATCGACGGCGACCGCAACGCGCAGATCCGCCTTAAGAAAGCGCCGATGAGCGTCACCAAGCTCGGCAAGCGCACCGCGAAATACGCCGTCTGGCTGCTGATCGCGATGTCGACCGGCGGCGCGTGGATCTTCTATTTCGCCGATGCGCCGACGCTGCTGCGCGAGCTGTTCGCGGGCGAAGCCGCCTTCGTCGCCTATGCGACCGTCGGCGTACTCACCGCCACCACCTTCATCCTCGGCGGCTTCATGCGCGAGCAGGTGTGCATCTACATGTGCCCGTGGCCGCGCATCCAGGCCGCGCTGATGGACGAGAAATCGCTCACCGTCACCTACAAGGACTGGCGCGGCGAGCCGCGCACGCATGGGCTGAAGAAGGCGCAGACGGCGAACTTCGATGTCGTCGGCGACTGCATCGACTGCGACCAGTGCGTCGCCGTCTGCCCCACCGGCATCGACATCCGCGAAGGCCCGCAGATCGGCTGCATCACCTGCGCGCTGTGCATCGACGCCTGCGACAAGGTGATGACGCAGATCGGCCGCCCGCGCGGCCTCATCGACTACGTCACCGAGGAAAGCGCCGCGCTCGAAAGAGCCGGCCAGCCGCCGAAGCCCGTGATCCGCACGCTGCTGAGGCCGCGCACCATCGCCTATTTCCTGCTGTGGGGCGGCATCGGCCTCGCCATGCTGTTCGTGCTCGGGCAGCGCACGCGCATCGACATCAGCGCGCAGCAGGATCGCAACCCCATCTTCGTGCGCCTGTCCGACGGCCACATCCGCAACAGCTACACGGTCAAGGTCCGCAACATGGAGAACCGCCCGCGCGCGGTCGAGATCGGCATCGAGGGCCTGCCTGACGCGATCATGTGGACCGCCGAGGGCACGCGCGACACCGGCGGCCGCACGGTGCGCGTCGAAACCCCCGCCGACGCCGTCGCCAGGACGCGCATCTTCGTCGCCGCGCCCGCCGAGGGCGCGCCGCGCAACGACATCGTCTTCACCGTCCGCGGCCTCGACGCCGGGGGCGGCGAGGATAGGACCACCGTCTTCTTCGATCGGGAGACCAGCCAATGAGCCACCGTCCGGCCCGGCCTTTCACCGGGCGCCACATGGCCGTCATCATGGTCGCCTTCTTCGGCGTCGTCATCGCGGTCAACCTCACGATGGCGACGTTCGCGACACGGACGTTCGGCGGCACGGTCGTCGACAATTCCTACGTCGCCAGCCAGAAGTTCAACGGCTGGCTCGAGGAGGCGCGCGCGCAGGAGCAGCTCGGCTGGTCGCTCGACATGGCGCTCGACGATGACCGCCACGCCGTGGTCGCGGCGACGGCGGCGGGCGCACCGCTCGGCGGGGCGCGCGTTTCCGCGACGGCGCGCCACCCGGTCGGCCGCGCGCCCGACGTGGCGCTCGCCTTCGCCGAGGTCGCGCCCGGCCGCTTCCGCGCGGTGGAGCCGCTCCCCGCCGGGCGCTGGAAGGTCCACATGGAGGTCACGCAGGGCGCCTCCGTGGTGCGGCGCGTGGTGGATATCTTGTGAAGCACGAAACGCCCGTCCCGGCCGCAGGCTCCGCAACCGGCATGAAGGCCACGGTTTTCGCCGTGCCCGGAATGCGCTGCGCGGGCTGCATCGCGAAGCTGGAGAACGGCCTTTCGGGCACCTCCGGCATCGCCGCCGCGCGGGCGAACTTCAGCGCGAAACGCGTCACCGTCACCCACGATCCGGCGCTCGACGAGCCCTCGCTGAAGGCGATCATCGCGGACATCGGTTTCGATGCCGAGCCGCTTCCGAACGATCTCGTCGAAGACGCGGGCGCCGAAAGCCGTATGCTGGTGCGCGCGATGGCCGTCGCCGGCTTCGCGGCGATGAACATCATGCTGCTGTCGGTCTCGGTGTGGTCGGGCGCCGAGGGCGCGACGCGCGACATGTTCCACTGGCTGTCGGCGCTGATCGCGATCCCGACCATCGCCTATTCCGGCCGGCCTTTCTTCGCCTCCGCGCTCGCCGCACTCCGCCGCGGCCGCACCAACATGGACGTGCCGATCACCATCGGCGTGCTGCTCGCCGCCGGCCTCAGCCTGTTCGAAACCGCGATCAGCGGCCCCCATGCCTATTTCGACGGCGTGGTGATGCTGCTGTTCTTCCTGCTCACCGGCCGCTGGCTCGACAGCGTGATGCGCGACCGCGCGCGCGGCGGCGTCACGCAGCTGCTGCGGCAGACCGCGCGCGGCGCCTACGTGATCCTGGAGGACGGCCGCCAGCGCTGGCACGCGGCGCAGGCCCTCGCGCCGGGGATGCGTATGCATGTCGCCGCCGGCGAGCGCCTCGCGGCGGACGGCGTCATCGACGAGGGCGCGAGCGAATTCGACCTGTCGCTGCTGACCGGCGAGAGCGCGCCGCAGAAACGCGGCCCCGGCGACGCCGTGCTCGCCGGCACGCTCAACCTCGGCGCGCCGGTCGTGGTCCGCGCGACCGCCGTCGGCGCCGATACCGCCATCGCCGACATCGCGCGGCTGATGGAGACCGCCGGCCAGTCCAGATCGCGCTACGTCCGCGTCGCGGACCGCGCCGCGCGCTGGTACGCGCCCGCCGTGCACACGCTCGCCGCGCTGTCGTTCGCGGGCTGGATGCTCGCGGGCGCCGGCTGGCACCATTCGCTGATCATCGCGGTCGCCGTGCTCATCATCACCTGCCCGTGCGCGCTCGGCCTCGCCGTGCCCGCCGCGCAGATCGTCGCCGCGGGCGCGCTGATGCGGCGCGGCGTGCTGGTGAAGGACGGCAGCGCGCTCGAACGCCTGTCGGAGGTCAGCTCCGCCGCCTTCGACAAGACCGGCACGCTGACGCTCGGCCGCCCGACGCTCGTCAATCCCGACGCGGTGCGCGCCGCCGATGCGCCGGTGCTGCTGGCGCTCGCGTCCGCGAGCCGCCATCCGCTCGCCGAGGCGATCCGCCGCCACTTCGACGCCGCCGGCGTCGCGCCCGCCCTGCTCGCCGACGTCACCGAAACCCCGGGCGAGGGCGTCCGCGCGCGCTACCGCGGGCACCAGGTCCGCCTCGTCCGGCCCGAGGCATCGCGCGACACCGGCATGGCGAGCCGCTTCGTCGCGGGCGACACCGATGTGCTGCTGCGCTTCGAGGACGCGCTCCGGCCCGACGCGCGCGCGACGCTCCAGCAGCTCGACGCGCTCGGCATCGGCGCCACGATCCTTTCCGGCGACCGCACCGAGGCCGTCGCGGAAACCGCCGCCGCGCTCGGCATCGAGGCGGTCGCGGCGCTGACCCCCGCGGGCAAGCTCGGCCTCATCCGCGCGATGGCCGAAGACGGCGAACGCGTGCTGATGGTCGGCGACGGCCTCAACGACGGCCCCGCGCTCGCCGCCGGGCACGTCTCGATGGCGCCCGGCTCGGCGAGCGACGTCGGCCAGAACGCCGCCGACGCCGTGTTCCTCGGCGACAGCCTCTCCCCCGTCGCCGCCGCCGTCCTCGCCGCGCGGCGCACGATGGCGGTCGTCCGACAGAACTTCGCGCTCGCCATCGGCTACAACGTCATCGCCGTGCCGCTCGCGGTGATGGGATACGTGACGCCGCTGATCGCCGCACTCGCCATGTCGGGCTCGTCGGTGATCGTCATCGCCAACGCGCTTCGCCTCAGGAACGCGGCGGAGTGAACGGCCTCGTCATCCTCATCCCCGTCGCGCTCGGGCTCGGCCTCGCGGGGCTGGCGGCGTTCTTCTGGTCGGTGCGCTCGGGCCAATACGAGGACCTCGACGGCGCCGCCATGCGCGTGCTGCTCGACGACGAGGACGAGGCACAGAAATGACGCGCGGCCTCATCCCCATGCTGCTCGCCGCCTTCACGATGGGCGTGCCCGATGCGGCGCTCGGCTCGCAGCGGATGATGGAGATCTGCGGCGCGGGTGGCGCGCGCAAGATCATCGTCGTCGAGGGCGATCCGTCCGCGCCGCAGGATACGCCGCACTGCGACCGCAAGGCCTGCCACGCCGCCTGCCAGCGGAGGCTGTTCGGGCAGCGCTGATTGCCCGGCAGGCGATAATACGTCAGCCGAAATCCTGCTTCAGGGAAGTCTCCGCCGTGCAGGCTTGTGGAGGGGTAGCCCATCCATTCCCCCGTTTGAGAAGACGAATTGGAGAACCTTGCCTGCAAGCGGCAACTTCGCTTCGGCCAATGCGCACGGCAACGGTTGCTCCATCCTTGAGTTGAACCACGACGAGGGGCCTCTCCCCATATTCCGTCGCATATGTTCCGAAGCGAAGAATCCTGCCCTCCACCAAAGCGGCAGGTTTCGAAGCCAAGCTTGCACCATAGAAGGCGACGCCCGCGAATATCGCGATCATCCCGCCGAAAACCGCCAGCGCGCGCCAGGAGTCCTTCAGGGCAAGCAACCGTTGCCACCGGACGATCCGGTCCACCGTCTTCCTCGGCTGAGGCTGCGCCATTGTCACCTTATGTGCTCGGGTGAGAGCAGATGCAATGAACCGGGAAAGTACAACAGGGAAACCCCTTTCCGGACGTGTCCGGAAAGGGGTTTCCCGCCTGCCGATCCGACGAAATCTCAGAAGCGGAAGCCGACGCCCGCGCCGACGACGATCGGATCAATGTTGATCTTCACGCGCTGGGTCCCGGCCGCGGTGGTATCGAGCCGCGCGGTCGTATCGATGTCGATGTACTTGATGTCGAAATTCAGGAACATCTTCTCGTTGAGGTCGATGTCGATGCCCGCCTGCGCGGCCCAGCCGAAGCTGTCCTTCAGCCGCACGCGCGTCTCGCCGACGGCGCCCTCGAGCGCGCTCGACGCCTTGTCGTTGTAGAACATCGTGTAGTTGAGGCCCGCGCCGACATACGGGCGCACCTTGGCCTCCGGCATCAGGTGGTACTGCACCGTCAGCGTCGGCGGCAGCACCCACGTCGAGGCGAGCTTGCCGATGGTTCCGGTCGTGCCGGTCCTGCCGCTCGCCGTGTGCTTGGTGGTGGCGGCGATCAGCTCGAAGCCGATGTTGTTCGTCGCCATATAGGTGAAATCGACCTCGGGCGTGACGGCATTGTCAAGGCTGACCTTCTCGCCCGGGAAGGCGGGCAGGACGCTGCCGCTCTTCTCGTTCGGCGCAACGACGATGCCGCGCAGGCGGACGAGGAAGTCGCCGGCCGCCGCGTGGGCAAGATTCGGCGAAATCGCGGCCGCTGCGGCAATACCCAGCAGAAGCGCGGCCTTGGTACGGGTCATGAGGAATCCCCTTGCATAGGTTGACCCCCCGCGCATACGCCCGCTTCGCGACGCCACTTTGATCTGGCGCAAACAGCTGCAATTATCTGAACCGATGTGGTTATATTGCACTACTGAAGCGCTGCGCGTCCGGATGACGATGGGCATCGAAGCAGGCGGCGATCGCGCGCGCATAGGGCAGCGCGCCCTCCGCCAGCGAAATCGCCCTGTCGCCCACGGTGCACAGCCCCCGCTCGACGAAGGGTTGCAGGCGCTGCCGCGTGTCGGCATCGGGCGGCTCGCCCTCGAACGGCGCCCAGCCGCCGCACAGGATCGCCTCGATGACGGCGCCCCGCCGCCTATCGTCCGCGGTGCGGCAGACGCCGAGCGCGCCGGTGAGCTTCCCGTCGCCGGCGAGCCCGCGGTAGCGGCCGACGTTCTTCTCGTTCTGCACGAAGCGGTCGGGAAAGCTGCTAATCGCGGTGGCGCCGAGGCCGATGAGGACCGCGCTGTCGTCGTCGGTGAACCCCTGGAAATTCCGCCGCAGTCGTCCGTTCGCGGCGGCGCGGGCGATGCTGTCTTCCGGCAGCGCGAAATGATCGAAGCCGATCGCCTCGTACCCGGCGGCGACGAGCATCTCGTGGCCGCGCTCCGCCATGCGGAAGCGCGCCTCGGCGCCGGGCAGGTGCGTGCCGTCGATGCGCCGCTGGCGCGGGATGCGCGAGGGCAGGTGCGCGTAGCCGAACAGCGCGATCCGCTCGGGCCTGAGCCGCATCGCCTCCTCCAGCGTCCCGGCGAGATCGGCGTCGGTCTGCCCGGGGAGCCCGTACATCAGGTCGAAGTTCAGCGAGCGGACACCGGCGCGGCGCAGCGACTCCACGGTGCGCCTTATATCGTCCAGCGGCTGCACGCGGCCGATCGCCGCCTGCACGTGCGGCGCGAACGTCTGCACGCCGAGGCTGACGCGGCGCAGCGGCGCCATCGCGACGATGCGCTCCCATTCGGGCGTGTAGCTGCGCGGATCGAGCTCGATCGCCATCTCCGCGTCGAGCGCGCGGAAGGCGAGCGTCAGCCGTTCCAGCAGCCGCACGAACGCGATCGGCGGCACGGCGTTGGGGCTGCCGCCGCCGAAGGCGACGCGGCGCACGCGGCCGCGGCCCTGAAGCATCCGCGCCACCGTGGCGACCTCGCGGTCCAGCGCCTGCATGTAGGCGCCGAGGCGTCGACGATGCCCGGCCGCGCCCGTGTTGCAGCCGCAGTACCAGCAAATCGCGTCGCAATAGGGGATGTGGAGGTAGAGCGAGAGCGATGTCTCCGCCTCCACCGCTGCAAGGCCCTGTGCGTGGAACGCGGCCTCCACCGGGCGGAATTCCGCCGCGGTCGGATAGCTCGTGTAGCGCGGCACGGCGCTGCTCAGCAGTTCGGGGTAATACCTCCACATGCCGGCACTTTCCCCTCGCGCGCAATGCGGGTCATTGACGCAGGTCAATCGAAACCGGGCGCGCGGGAGCCGAATTGAAATTGTTCACAGGGACCGGCGGCGCTATACCGCCCGGTATGAGGGAAGACCGGATTGCCGACATCATCGCGGCGCACAGCCACCGCGAGGGCGCGCTGCTGCCCATCCTGAACGACGTGCAGGCGGCCTTCGGCTGCGTCGACGAAGACGCGGTGCGCGCCGTCGCCGCCGCGCTCAACCTCAGCCGCGCCGAGGTGCACGGCGTCGTCAGCTTCTATCACGACTACAAGGCGAAGGCGGACCCGCGTCCGGTGCTGAAGCTCTGCCGCGCCGAGGCCTGTCAGGCGCGCGGCGTCGAGGCGCTGGCGGCGGGCGCGGAAAAGGCCGCGGGCGGGCGCGTCCACATCGAGACCGTCTACTGCCTCGGCCTCTGCTCGGTCGGCCCGGCCGCGATGACGAACGGCGACGTCCATGCCCGCCTCGACGCCGCCCGCCTCGGCGCCCTGATCGAGGCGCTCTAGGCCATGCGGATTCGCATTTCAGACGATGCGGCGGCGCGCGCGTGCGGCGCGGACGCGGTTGCCGAGGCCTTCGCCAAGGCCGGTCATGCGCCCGAGCGCGTGTCGAGCTGGGGGATGCACTGGCTGGAGCCGCTCGTCGAGGTGGACGGCGTCGGCTACGGCCCGGCGACGCCGGACCGCGCGGGCGACATCCTCGCAGGGAACGCCGACGACCTCTGCATCGGCAGCATCGCGGACCACCCGTTCATCAGGGGCCAGCAGCGCCTCACCTTCGCGCGCTTCGGCAGGACGCGGCCGCTCAGCCTTGAAGACTATGCCGCGACCGGCGGCTGGAAGGGCCTCGAGCGCGCCCGCGCGCTCGGGCCGGACGGCACCATCGCCGAAGTGCTCGCCTCGGGCCTGCGCGGGCGCGGCGGCGCGGGCTTCCCGGCGGGCATCAAGTGGCGCACGGTCGCCGACGCAAGGGCCGCGCGCAAGTTCATCGTCTGCAACGCCGACGAGGGCGACAGCGGCACCTTCGCCGACCGCATGGTGATGGAGGGCGACCCCTTCATGCTCATCGAGGGCATGGCCATCGCGGGCCTCGCCGTGGGCGCGGACAAGGCCTACGTCTACATCCGCAGCGAATATCCGCACGCCGTCGCGAAGATGGAGGTCGCCGCCCGGCTCGCCGCGCCGATGATCGCGCCGTTCGAGGTCGAGATCCGCGTCGGCGCGGGCGCTTACGTGTGCGGCGAGGAAACCTCGCTCCTCAACAGTATCGAGGGCAAGCGCGGCGAGGTCCGCGCCAAGCCGCCGCTCCCCGCGCACGAGGGCCTGTTCGGCTGCCCCACGGTCATCAACAACGTGCTGACGCTTGCCGCCGTGCCGTTCGTGCTGGCGGAGGGCGCGAAGGCCTACGCCGACTACGGCATGGGCCGCTCGCGCGGCACCATGCCGGTGCAGCTTGCCGGGAACATCAAATACGGCGGCCTCTACGAAACCGCGTTCGGCATCACGCTCGGCGAACTCGTGAACGAGATCGGCGGCGGCACCGCCTCCGGCCGCCCGGTGCGCGCCGTGCAGGTCGGCGGGCCGCTCGGCGCCTATATTCCGCGCACGCAGTTCGACCTGCCGTTCGATTACGAGGCGTTCGCCGCGGCGGACGGGCTCATCGGCCACGGCGGCATCGTGGTGTTCGACGACAGCGTGGACATGGCGCGGCAGGCGCGCTTCGCCATGCAGTTCTGCGCGGCGGAAAGCTGCGGCAAGTGCACGCCCTGCCGCATCGGCGCGGTGCGCGGCGTGGAGACGATCGACCGCATCCTCGCGGGCGGGCGCCGCATGGGCACGCTCGAAACCCTGCCGCAGATCCACAACGCGCCGCGCCGCGCGCGGAGCGCCGAGGACGAGATCGCCCTGCTGCGCGACCTCTGCGAAACCATGAAGTTCGGGTCGCTGTGCGCGCTCGGCGGCTTCACCCCCTATCCGGTGCTTTCGGCGCTGAATCACTTTCCCGAGGATTTCGTGGTAGAGTCCGCGCAAGGAAACGCAGCATGACCTATGTCCGCCAGAGCGATTTCGGCACGCCCGCCGTGTCCGCCGACGAAACCGTGACGCTCAGCATCGACGGGCGCCAAGTCACCGTGCCCGCCGGCACCACCGTGATGCGCGCCGCCGCGGAGACCGGCACCGCCATCCCGAAGCTGTGCGCGACCGACAATCTCAAGCAATTCGGCTCCTGCCGCCTCTGCCTCGTCGAGATCGACGGCGCGCGCGGCACGCCCGCCTCGTGCACCACGCCGGTCGCCGAGGGCATGGTCGTCCACACCGAGACGCCGCGCCTGCAGAAGCTGCGGCGCGGCGTGATGGAGCTTTACATCTCCGATCACCCGCTCGACTGCCTCACCTGCTCGGCGAACAACGACTGCGAGCTTCAGGACCAGGCTGCCGCCGTCGGCCTGCGCGACGTGCGCTACGGCTACGAGGGCGACAACCACCTCGCGCTCGACCTCGACACGTCGAACCCCTATTTCGATTTCGATCCGTCGAAATGCATCGCCTGCTCGCGCTGTGTGCGCGCCTGCGACGAGGTGCAGGGCACGTTCGCGCTCACCATCGAGGGGCGCGGCTTCGGCTCGAAGGTGTCGGCGGGCGCGGCGAGCGACGACTTCCTGGCTTCCGAATGCGTCTCCTGCGGCGCCTGCGTGCAGGCGTGCCCCACCGCCACCTTGCAGGAAAAGTCGGTGAAGGCGATCGGGCTACCCGACCGCGCCGTCGTCACCACCTGCGCCTATTGCGGCGTCGGCTGCACCTTCCGCGCCGAGATGCGCGGCGAGCAGCTCGTCCGCATGGTGCCGTGGAAGGACGGCAAGGCCAATCGCGGCCACTCGTGCGTCAAGGGCCGCTTCGCGTGGGGCTACGCGCAGCACGCCGAGCGCATCCTGAAGCCGATGATCCGCGGCAGCATCGACGAACCGTGGCGCGAGGTGGAGTGGGACGAAGCCTTCGCCCACACCGCCTCCGAGCTGAAACGCATCGCCGCGAAGTACGGGCGCGGCGCGCTCGGCGGCATCACCTCGTCGCGCTGCACCAACGAGGAGACCTTCCTCGTCCAGAAGCTGGTGCGCGCGGGCTTCGGCAACAACAACGTCGATACGTGCGCCCGCGTCTGCCACTCGCCGACCGGCTACGGGCTCAAGACCACGTTCGGCACGTCGGCGGGCACGCAGGATTTCGACAGCGTCGAGGCGGCCGACGTCATCCTCGTCATCGGCGCGAACCCCACGGACGCGCACCCGGTGTTCGGCAGCCGCATGAAGCGGCGGCTGCGGCAGGGCGCCAAGCTCATCGTCATTGATCCGCGCCGCATTGATCTCGTCCGTTCCCCGCACATCGTCGCCGAGCACCACCTGCCGCTCCGCCCCGGCACGAACGTCGCGGTGCTGACGGCGATGGCGCACGTCATCGTCACCGAGGGCCTCGCGAACGAGGCCTTCATCCGCGAACGCTGCGACCTCGACGAGTATCAGGACTGGGCGGCGTTCGTGTCGCAGGAGGCGCATTCGCCCGAAACGCTCGCCGCCGTCACCGGCGTCGACCCGGCCGCGCTTCGCGCCGCCGCGCGCCTCTATGCCACGGGCGGCAACGCCGCGATCTATTACGGCCTCGGCGTCACCGAGCACAGCCAGGGCTCCTCCACCGTCATGGCGATCGCCAACCTCGCGATGGCGACCGGCAACATCGGGCGCGCGGGCGTCGGCGTGAACCCCCTGAGGGGCCAGAACAACGTGCAGGGCTCCTGCGACATGGGCAGCTTCCCGCACGAGCTTTCCGGCTATCGCCACATCTCGGACGCCGCGACGCGCAAACTGTTCGAGGACGACTGGGGCGTCGCGCTCGATCCCGAACCGGGCCTCCGTATCCCCAACATGCTCGACGCCGCCGTCGACGGCACGTTCAAGGCGCTCTACATCCAGGGCGAGGACATCCTCCAGTCCGATCCCGATACGCACCATGTCGCGGCGGGCCTCGCCGCGATGGAATGCGTGATCGTCCACGACCTGTTCCTGAACGAGACCGCGAACTACGCGCACATCTTCCTGCCCGGCTCCACCTTCCTCGAAAAGGACGGCACCTTCACCAACGCCGAGCGGCGCATCCAGCCCGTGCGCAAGGTGATGTCGCCGCTCAGCGGCCTCGCCGACTGGGAGGTCACGCAGCGGCTCGCGCAGGCGCTGGGGCTCGACTGGCGCTACACGCACCCGTCCGGGATCATGGACGAGATCGCGCGCCTCACCCCCAGCTTCGCGGGCGTCAGCTTCGCGCGGCTGGATGCGGAAGGCTCCCTGCAATGGCCGGTGAACGCCGCCGCGCCGGACGGCACGCCGATCATGCACGTGGACGGCTTCGTGCGCGGGCGCGGCAAGTTCGTCGTCACCGACTACGTGCCGACCGACGAGCGCACGGGCCCGCGCTTTCCGCTGCTGCTCACCACGGGCCGCATCCTCTCGCACTACAACGTCGGCGCGCAGACCCGCCGCACACCGAACGTCGCGTGGCACCCGGAAGACCGGCTCGAGATCCACCCCTCCGATGCCGAGAACCGCGGCCTCCGGGACGGCGACTGGGTGCGGCTCGCGAGCCGCGCGGGCGAGACGACGCTGCGCGCGCTGGTGACGGACCGCGTGGCGCCGGGCGTCGTCTACACCACATTCCACCACCCGATGACGCAGGCGAACGTCGTCACCACCGACTATTCGGACTGGGCCACCAACTGCCCCGAATACAAGGTCACCGCCGTGCAGGTCAGCGCCTCCAACGGGCCTTCCGACTGGCAGGAGGACTATTCGCGCCGCAGCGAACGCGCGCGCCGCATCGAAGGGATCGCGGCGAAGTGAGCCCGACCGCTAAGCTCGTCTACATGGCGAACCAGATCGCGCGGAACCTGGAAGTCGCCGGGCCGGGCGACGCCGCCCGGCAGACGGCCGCGCACATCGTCGCCTTCTGGGACCCGCGCATGAAGGACATGATCCTCCGCCACCTCGACGCGGGCGGCGAGGGGCTTTCCGACATCGCGCGCGCCGCGATCGCCGAAGTCCGCGCCGGCGCCGATGCCTGACCTTTCTGCGCGGGAAACGCGGTTCACGGAAATCTTCGCGGCGGGCGGCAGCGCGGACATCGCGCGCGCGCTTCCGGTGGAGGCGCCCGTCGCGCTCGAATTCAACGGCATCGCCTATGCGGTGATGATGGCGACGCCCGCGAACCTTTCCGATTTCGTCACCGGCTTCGCGATCACCGAAAGGCTCGTCCGCAGCAAGGCCGACATCGCGGGCATCGACATCGCGGAGACCGACAAGGGCTGGATCGCCCGCGCGCAGCTCGTCCCCGAGGCCGCCGGGCCGGTGATGGAGCGCGCGCGCCGCCGCGTCTCGGAAAGCAGCTGCGGCCTTTGCGGAATCGAGAACCTCGAACACATCGCCCGGCCGCTGCCGCGCATCGCCGTGCCGCTTGGCGTGGAACCGCAGGCGGTCTTCGCGGCGCTCGGTGCGCTCGGCGACCACCAGCCGCTCGGCCGCCGCACCGCCGCCGTCCATGCCGCCGCCTTCTGCGACCTCTCCGGCGCCATCCTCGCCGCGCGCGAGGACATCGGCAGGCACAACGCGCTCGACAAGCTGATCGGCGCGCTCGCCGCCCGCGGCATCCCGGCGGTGGACGGCTTCGTCCTGCTCACCGCCCGGTGCAGCTACGAGCTTGTCGAGAAGACCGTCGTCGCGGGCGCACGCGCGCTCGCCACCATCTCGGCGCCGACAACGCTTGCCATCGACCGCGCGCGTCAGGCAGGGCTCGCGCTTCATGTGCTGACAAGGGAAGATTCACTCTTGCGCGCCATGTAGCGATCGCATTTTCAGGGGATATGTCGATGGACTCCAGCAACATCTGCACGCTGACGCTGTCGTGCGCCGACAAGCCGGGCCTCGTCGCCGCGGTCGCCACGCTGCTTGCCGGAAGCGGCGGCAACATCCTCGACGCGCAGCAGTTCAACGACCAGCTCACCGACCGCTTCTTCATGCGCGTCGTCTTCGATCTCGATCCCGCCGTCACCGGCAAGGCGGAGTTCAAGGCGCGTTTCGCCGCGCTCGCCGCCGGGCACGGCATGGACTGGCGCGTGCGCGCCGCCGCCGAGAAGATGCGCGTGCTGCTGATGGTCTCGAAGTTCGATCACTGCCTCACCGATCTTCTCTACCGTCAGCGCATCGGCGAGCTGGAGATGGACGTGGTGGGCATCGTCTCCAACCACCCGAAGGAGGCGATCGCGCCGCTGAACGGCGACATCCCCTTCCATCACTTGCCGATCGCGAAGGACACCAAGCCCGCGCAGGAAGCCGCGATCAAGCGCATCGTGGAGGGCAGCGGCGCCGAGCTCGTCGTGCTCGCCCGCTACATGCAGATCCTGTCGGACGACCTCGCGGCGTTCCTCGCGGGCCGCTGCATCAACATCCACCACAGCTTCCTGCCCGGTTTCAAGGGCGCCAAGCCCTATCATCAGGCGCACGCGCGCGGCGTGAAGATCATCGGCGCGACGGCGCATTACGTGACCGCCGACCTCGACGAGGGTCCGATCATCGCGCAGGACGTCGAGCACATCAGCCACATGGACACGCCCGACGACCTCGTCCGCAAGGGCCGCGACATCGAGCGCCGCGTCCTCGCCCGCGCCGTCCGCTATCACCTGCAGGACCGCGTGCTGCTGAACGGCGCCACCACGGTCGTCTTCCGGGACTGACCGGCCTTTCGTGGACTCCCGCGCCGAATCTGCATAGCCTCGCGGTCCTTCCATCCACAGGAGCAGGCCATGAAGATCAATCGCAAGGGTTCCGCGCACTGGGAGGGCGGCCTCCGCGACGGGCGCGGGGCCATATCGACGCAGAGCGGCGCGCTCGACAAGCATCCCTACGGCTTCGCCAGCCGCTTCGAGGGCGTGCCCGGCACCAATCCCGAAGAGCTGATCGGCGCGGCGCACGCGGGCTGCTTCACGATGGCGCTGTCGCTGATCCTCGGCGAAGCCGGGCTCACCGCGACCAGCCTCGACACCGCCGCGACGGTGACGCTGGAGCAGAAGGACGGCGGCTATGCGATCACCGCCGTCCACCTCGTGCTCGATGCCGCGATCCCCGGCACGGACGACGCGACGTTCCAGCAGCTCGCCGCGGCCGCGAAGGCGAACTGCCCGGTCTCGAAGCTGCTGAACGCGGAGATCACGCTGGACGCGACGCTCGCCGCCTGAGCCGAACGGGGGAGATCCTTCCCGCTTGAATATACCCCCCTCCCTTGAAGAGGAGGGGCTTTGGAGGTTCCACCGGAAACGGAACGATTCTAGGACGGCAGGCGTGAGCGACGCCCTGCCCATCCATGCCGTTCTGCCCGCGCTGCTCGTGGCGCTGCGCGCGCGCTCCTCCGCCGTGCTCGTCGCGCCGCCCGGCGCGGGCAAGACCACGGCGGTCGCGCCCGTACTCATCACCGAGCCGTGGTGCACGGGGCAGGTGCTGCTGCTCTCGCCCCGCCGCCTCGCCGCGCGCGCCGCCGCCGAGCGCATGGCGGAGCTGGCGAGCGAGCCGGTCGGCAAGACGATCGGCTACGCGACGCGGCTCGACAGCAAACATGGACCCCGCACGCGCGTCCTCGTGCTCACCGAGGGCATCTTCCGCAATCGCATCCAGTCCGATCCCGAACTCACGGGCGTCTCCGCCGTACTGTTCGACGAGATCCACGAACGCAGCCTCGACAGCGATTTCGGCCTCGCGCTGGCGCTCGACGCGCAGGGCGCATTGCGCCCCGACCTCCGCATCCTGCCCATGTCGGCGACGATCGACGGCGCGCGCGTCTCGACGCTGCTGGGCGGCGCACCCGTCATCGAGAGCGAAGGCCGCAGCCATCCGCTCGCCGTCCGCTACCTCGGCCGCACGGCCGGGCAGCGCATCGAGGACGCGATGGCCGCCGCGATCCGCCGCGCGCTCGGCGAGGCCGAAGGCGACCTCCTCGCCTTCCTGCCCGGCGTCGCCGAGATCGAGCGCACCGCCGAGCGGCTGGAGGGGCTTCCCGGCATCACGCTGCACCGCCTGCACGGCAGCCTCGACCCCGCCGCGCAGCGCGCCGCGATCCGGAAAGGCCCGCCCGGCACGCGCAAGGTGGTGCTCGCCACCAGCATCGCCGAGACCAGCCTCACCATCGACGGCGTCCGCATCGTCGTCGATTCGGGCCTCGCCCGCCGCGCCCGCTACGACCGCGGCGGCGGCATGACGCGGCTCGTCACCGAGCGCGCCAGCCAGGCCGCCGTCACGCAGCGCGCGGGCCGCGCCGCGCGGCAGGCGGCGGGCGTCTGCTACCGGCTGTGGGAGGAGGCTGCGACGGCGGGGATGCCGCCGTTCGACCCGCCCGAGATCCTCGAAGCCGACCTGTCCTCGCTCGTTCTCGACTCGGCGATCTGGGGCGCCGCCGATCCGGCGAGCCTGCGCTGGCTCGATCCCCCGCCCGCCGCCGCCGTCGCGGAGGCGCGCGCGCGGCTGCGGCTGCTCGGCGCGCTCGACGCGGAGAACCGCCCGACGCCGCACGGCCGCCGCATCGCCGAGCTGCCGCTGCCGCCGCGTCTCGCGCACATGCTGCTCGCCGCGGCGGCACGCGGCTGGGGCCGGACCGCCGCCGAGGTCGCCGTGCTGCTCTCGGAGCGCGGCCTCGGCGGCAGCGACACCGATCTCGAACAGCGCCTCGTCCGCTGGCGGCGCGAGCGCGGCCCGCGCGCCGACGCCGCGCGCGGCCTCGCCGGGCGCTGGCAGCGCTTGGCGGGCGGCGACGGGAGCGGAGACGGGGACGGCCCCGTCGCCGCGTGCATCGCGCTCGCCTTCCCGGACCGCATCGCGAAGCGGCGCGGCGCGGACGGCACCGACTGGGCCTCCTCCGGCGGACGCGGCTTCCGGCTCGATCCCGCCTCGCCGCTCGCCGCGCAGGCGTATCTGGCGGTCGCCGAGGTGCAGGGTGCGGCCTCCGGCGCGCGTATTCTCGCCGCGTCGGCGATCACGCCCGACCTTATCGAATCGCTGTTCGCCGGCAGCATCGAGACTGCCCGCCGCGTGCGTTTCGACGAAGGCACCGGCGGCATCGTCGCCACCCGCGAACGCCGTCTCGGCAATCTGGCGCTGTCGGCCGGGCAGGACGACAGCCCCGATCCCACCGCCGTGAGCGCCGCGCTTCTCGAAGGCGCGCGCAAGTGCGGCCTCGCGGCGCTGCCGTTCTCCGACCATGCCCGCGCGCTGCAACGCCGCGCCGCCTTCGCGCGTCGCGTCGATCCCGCGATCCCGGACATCGGCGATGAGGCCCTCACGGCCGATCTCGACGACTGGCTGCCGCCGCTCCTCGAAGGCAAGCGCTCGCTCGGCGCCGTCAGCGCGTCCGCGCTCACGCAGATGCTGGACGCCCGCCTCGGCTGGGCGGGCAGGACCGCCGTCGACCGCCTCGCCCCCGAAGCGTTCGTGTCGCCGCTCGGCAGCCGTCACGCCATCGACTACGCGGCGGAGGGCGGCCCGGCGGTGGAGCTTCGCGTGCAGGCGCTGTTCGGTGTCCGCGCGCATCCGGTGGTGGCCGGAAACGTGCCGCTCGTGCTGCGCCTCACCTCACCGGCGGGGCGCCCGATCCAGACCACGACGGACCTGCCCGGCTTCTGGTCGGGAAGCTGGGCGGCGATCGCGAAGGAGATGCGCGGCCGCTATCCGAAGCATCCATGGCCGGACGACCCCGCCGCCGCCGCGCCGACGCTCCGCACCAAGCGCGCCAGCTAGAAGGCGGCCGTCGTCCCGAGCCCCTTGGCGCGCGCCTGCTCGAAGACGTGCCAGCCCGCCGCGAGGTCCTGTACGATGTGGCCGAGCGACTTGTAGATGGTAATTTCATCATCGCCGGTGCGCCCCTCGAGCGTCCCGTCGAATACTTCGCCAATTTCACCCGCCACATGCGCGTCGTCCACCACGCCCGCCGCCTTCGCGTTCAGGAACTCGGCCCCCTGCGCGAGCACGCCCGGACGGTAGTCGGCGATGAAGCGCGACGCCGCGACGAGGTCGTTCGCGATCTCGGCAGGACCGGCACGGCTCGACCCCACGACGTTGATGTGCGTGCCCGGCCTCACGTCGGCGAGGGCGAGGATCGGCTCCACCGCTGCGGTCGTCGTGCAGACGATGTCGGCGTCCCTGACGGCGCCCGCCACGTCGGCCGCGGTTTCGGCGTCGAGGCCAAGCTCCTCGCGCACGCGCAGCGCGAAACGCTTCGCCTGCTCCGCCGAGCGCCCCCACACGCTGACGCCCGTGATCGGACGCACGTGCCGCACCGCCGCGGCGTGCCGCCATGCCTGCTCGCCGTAGCCGAGGATGGCGAGCCGCGACGGACCCGGCCGCGCGAGCGCATCGGTGGCCGCGGCGGACGCGGCGGCGGTGCGGATCGCCGTCACGATGCTGCCGTCGACGATGGCGACGGGCGCGCCGCTTTCGGGCTCGAACAGCACGACGATGCCCTGATGCGAGTGCTTGCCGAGCGCGAAATTGCCCGGATAGACGCTGACGATCTTGGCGCCGAACGTGCCGCCGAGCATCGCGCCCGGCATCACGCCGAAGGCGTTGCCGCCGTCGAGATCGACGATGTTCCTGAGCGGCTGCCGCGTCTCGCCGCGCGCGAGCGCCACCATCGCCTCGCGCACCAGGCGGATGCAGTCCTCATAGCCGAGCAGGCGTTCGACGTCCGCCGCCCCGACGATCAGCAGCGGCGCGCTCATGCGGCCTCCCGGGCGATGCGGGCGCGGAACCAGCGGACGAGGAGCAGGGCGTTCACGATCATGGCGACTCCGTAGATGTTCTGGGTCACGGCGAGCGGCAGGCTGCCCAGCACGGTCAGCGTCAGGAACGTGGCGAGCGTGACGTTCTGCACGCCGACCTCGATGGCGAGCGTCATCGCATCGCGGCGGTTCACGCCGCAGGCGCGCCCGATGCCGAGCCCCGCCGCCATTGCAACGACGTTCATCGTCCAGATCGCGGGGCCCGCGCTCAGCAGGTTCGCGAGCACCATCTCGGCGCTGACGCCCACGGCGAAGGCGATGACGCCGAACAGCACGATCATCGCGACGGGCCGCAACCAGCCGCTCATCCTTTCGGCGGCGTTCGGCGCGAAGCGGCAGACGAGCATCCCCACCGCCACCGGCAGCACGGTGATCCGCGCAAGCTGGAGCATCGTGTCGCCGACCGACAGCGCCGGCACGGTGCCCTCGAGCCCGAAATGACGCAGCCCCCAGTCGAGCAGCACGGGAATCGAGAACACCGTCACGAGGCTGGACATCGCCGTCAGCACCACGGCGAGCGCGACGTTGCCGCGCGCGATGAACGTCAGCGCGTTCGAGGTCGTGCCGGCCGGGCAGATGCCGAGGATGAAGACGCCGAGCGCGAGCGCGGGCGGCAGGCGGAACACGATGCCGATCGCAAGGCCGAGCAGCGGCAGCGCCAGGAGCTGCGCCGCGAGCCCGGCGAGCGCGGCGCGGCCGTCCTTGAACACCAGCCCGAAATCGCCGAGCCTGAGCGTCAGCCCCATGCTGAACATGATGAGCATCAGGCCCACGGGCACGAAGGTCGTGTTGACGAAGGCGATCATCGCGTCGGACATGGAACTCCCCCCCTCCCGTCTCTCTATGCGCCCCAGACGGCCTTTGCATAGGCGACGAAGTTGAGGCCGAGGATCTTTTCGATCCGTGCGTCCGAATAGCCGCGCCGCCGCAGGCGATCGGCGAGGTCGTGGAACTGCGACGGTCCGCGCAGGTCGATCACGAAGGGCAGCGTATCCGGGTTCTCGCCCTTCGCGCCGATCCCCGCCGCGCGCCGGTCCGCGATCTCCTTCGCGATCTTTGCCCTGTAGGCCCCCAGATCGTCGATCGTGGTGATGCCACCGTCGGTGCCGATGCCGACGTGGTCCTCGCCGCAGACGTTCACCGCGTGCTCGATATGCGCCACCACGTCGTCGGCGGTCGCCTTGCTCGTCGGATTGAGGAACGGCATGAAATAGATGCCGACGAACCCGCCCCGTTCCGCGACCAGCCTGAGCTCGGCGTCGGTCTTGTTGCGCGGCAGGTCGGTGAGCGCGCGGCAGCCGGTGTGGTTGATCGAGATCGGCTGCTTCGAGACCCGCGCGGCTTCGAGACAGGTCTTCTCGCCGCTGTGCGACAGGTCGACCATCACGCGGTTCGCGTTCAGCCGCTCCACCACCTCGCGCCCGAACGGTGTCAGGCCGCGGTTCTCCGGCGCCATCGAGCCGTCGCCGACCGCGTTCGCGGGGTTGTAGGTGAGCTGGACGATGCGCACGCCGAGGTTCGCGAACACGTCGGCGCGGCTCGCGTCCTCGCCCAGCATCGTCGTGTTCTGGAAGCCGTAGATGATCCCGATGCGGTTCTCGCGGTTCGCGCGCAGGATGTCCTCCGCGGTCAGCACCTTCAGGAGGTCGGCGGGATGGCGGCGCACGACCGCGTCCCAGTGCGCGATCTCGCGCACGGTCTGCTCGAACGGCGCGTTCGGTCCGAACACGTGGCCGATGGTGATGTTCACGGCGGTGAGGCCCGACGCGCGGGCATCGTCGATCACGCGCCGGTCGATCACGGCGTCGGTGGAGGTCCAGCCGGAGCGTTCCGTCTTCTCCGGCCGCTCGACATTCGGGTTGGAAAGCCCGCCGAGCGCGTTCACGACGATCGCGCCGCGCGGCACGCCCTTGTCAGCGGCAAACGACGGGCCGCCGGCGAGCAGCGCGGCACCCGCACCCCCGACCGCGAGCAACTCGCGCCGGTTGAAAGTCGGAGTCATGCGCCCTCCCGCCTCTGCTCTCCCCACCGCGATAGAGCACGCGCCTTCCGGCACGTAAAGGGCCGAGACGGAGGGAAATCAGGCGGAAGGCGGGAGGCGTCCTCAAGCAGGGCGACGGCGGCCTCGATGCACTTCAGGCGGGTCGCACCGCGGCCGATGTCGCCGAAATGCTCTTCCCGGCACACGGTCGGCTGTCCCCGCCCGGCGCGTGCGAGGTAGACGAGGCCGGGCTCGTCGTCCGCACCCGCTCGTCCGGCGAAGCCCGTGATCGCCAACGCGAGATTGATGTCGGCGCGGGCGAACAGGTTTTCCGCCATGGCGACCGCGACGACACGCGACACCGCGCCGTGCTCCGCGATCAGCCGGGGATCGACGCCGAGCAGCCGCTGCTTCGCCGCGTCGGTGTAGACGACGAGGCCCGACTCGAAGACATGGCCGTAGCCCGGCACGTCCGTGAACAGCGACGCCAGCAGTCCGCCCGTGCAGCTTTCCGCGGTGCCGACCTTCAGGCCCGCCTCATGCAATCGCCGGAGCACGGCATGGACGGCGCGCTCCAGCGGCTCCGGCAGAGCCGGAGACAGGGTTTCCGCCATCGCCCGCTCTAGTAGGCGGGCGGATCGCTGGCGGGAAAGGACTCGTCGACCGCCTGATCGACCTTGTCCCACTCGCGTTTCGGCTTGTCGCGCATCGACTCGTGCCCGGCCGAGCGCGTCTGGTCGAAATTCTCGGGATCGGCCTCGCCGGGCGCGAAGGCCGGAGCGCCGGGCGCCGTCTTGCGGGCGCGGAAAAACTGCCATCCGGCGAACGCCGCCGCGGCTGCGCCGAGCCCGGCGGCCAGCCCGATCCATCCGGTCTTGCTTCGCGTACCGTCACCCATTGCGGTTCCGTACATGGCCTATGATCCTCCGTTCGGGATATGCGCTGTGAGAACGCGCGCCCGCGAAAGGCGTTCCCGATCGTCTCAGGCGCCGAGCGCCGAAGGCGCCAGCAGGCCGCGTTCCGTGATGAAGCCCGTGACGAGGCGGGCGGGCGTCACGTCGAAGGCCGGATTGTACGCGGGCGAGGCCGTCACGCGCACGGTCGCGTGCCCATCCGCGCCGGGGCCGGTGAGCAGCGCAAGCTCGTCGGGATGGCGCTCCTCTATGGGTACGTCGGCGCCGGTGGGCGTGGCGGGATCGAAAGTCGTGTAGGGCAGCGCCACGTAGAAAGGCACATTGTTGTCGTGCGCAGCGAGCGCCTTCAGGTACGTGCCGATCTTGTTGCAGACGTCGCCGTTCGCGGTCACGCGGTCGGTGCCGACGACGACGAGATCGACCTCGCCGCGCTGCATCAGAAGCCCGCCCGTGTTGTCCGCGATCACCGTGTGCGGCACGCCGTGCCCGGCAAGCTCGAACGCGGTGAGCAGCGCGCCCTGGTTGCGCGGGCGCGTCTCGTCCACCCAGACGTGGACGGGGAGCCCCTCGTCCTGCGCCATGTAGATCGGCGCGGTCGCGGTGCCGTAGTCCACGGTCGCCAGCCAGCCGGGGTTGCAGTGGGTGAGGACGTTGAGTGGACGGGAGGGATTTCGCGCGTGGAGATCGCGCAGCAGTTCGAGGCCGTGCGCGCCGATCGCGCGGTTGAGCGCGACGTCCTCGTCGCAGATCGCGTCGGCGCGCGCGAAGGCCGCCTCGCCGCGCACGGCTGGCGGCAGCGGGCGCACCGCCTTCGCCACCTCGTCGAGCGCCCAGCGCAGGTTCACCGCCGTCGGCCGCGCCCCGGCGAGCAGGGCATAGGCGGCATCCAGCGCGGCGTCCGATCCGTCCTCGGCCAGCGCCATCGCGAGGCCGTATGCGGCGGTCGCGCCGATCAGCGGGGCGCCGCGCGTCCACATCTCGCGGATGGCGCGCGCGGCATCGGCGGCGGAGCGCAGGTCCACCCAGACGACCTCCCACGGCAGGCGGCGCTGATCGAGGATGCGCGCGCCCTTGCCGTCCGCGGTGCGTGCGATCGAGCGGCGATGCTCGCCTTCAAGCCTCACAGGCGGATCTCCGCGAACGAGGTTGCATCGCCGTTCCCGGTTTCCCGGTCGACGAGACAGGTCCTGAGGCCCGCCGCGCGCGCGGCCTCGATTTCCGGCACGCTGTCCGACAGGAACAGGATGTCCTCGGGCGGCAGGCCGATCTCCTGCGCGATGCGCCGGTACGAGTCGGCCTCCTTCTTCGGCCCCGTCGTGGTGTCGAAGTAGCCCGAGAACAGCGGCGTCAGGTCGCCCGCGTCGCTGTGCCCGAAGATCAGCTTCTGCGCCGCCACCGATCCCGAGGAATAGACGTAGAGGCGCAGTCCTGCCGCGTGCCAGCGCCGCAGCGCCTCGGCGGCGTCGGCATAGACATGGCCCTTCAGCGTGCCGTCCGCATAGCCTTCCGCCCAGATCAGCCCTTGAAGCGTCTTGAGCGCCGTTTCCTTGCGGTCCTCGTCGATCCAGCGCGTCAGCGTCTCCAGCGCGTCGCCGGGCACGTCCTTCAGGATCGGCGCGGCCTCCTCAGGGTGCGCCGCGATCCAGTCCGCCAGCCGCGCCCGCGCGTAGGGGAACAGCGTGTCGGTGACGAAGGCGATGCTGCTCGTCGTGCCTTCGATGTCGGTGAGGACGGCGCGGATCACTCAGGCGAGCGCCGGCTCGTGGCGCGGGAAGCGGGCGGCGATGTCGTCGCCGGTGAAATGCGCCACCCAGCCTTCGGGATTGATGAACAGGCGGATCGCCGTGAAGCGCGGGGCCGGCCCCATGTCGAACCAGTGCCGCATCCCGGCGGGCACGGCGATGAGGTCGCCCTTCGTGCACAGCATGTTGAACACGCGCCCACCCTCGTGGAGCGTAAACAGGCCTTCGCCGTCCACGAAGAAGCGCACCTCGTCCTCCATGTGGCGATGCTCGGCGAGGAACTTCTGCCGGAACGCGGCGCGGTCGGGATGGTCGGGCGTCATGCTCACCACGTCCACCGCCTGATAGCCGCCGATCGCCTTCAGCCGTTCGATCTCCTCAGCATAGGCCGCGAGCGTGTCGCCGCCCGGTGCGCCCCGCGTCGGCCAGCGCTCGAAGCGCACGCCGATCCCGCCGAGTGCCGCTGCGATCTCCTCCGCATCGGCGGTTTCCAGAAGCGGACGCTCCGGCGCGTCCTCCGCATAGACCGCAAGGTGGCTCATGCTTCCCTCCTCATGCTGCGTTCGGCGACCTCGCACGCGGCGAGCCATTCCGCCGCCTCGATCACGCGCTCGGCCTCCGCGATGTCGCGGCCCCAGCCGTAGAGCCCGTGGCCGCGGATAAGGTAGGCGGGCGGCGGCGCTTCGCGGGCGATATGCGGCGCGATCGCCGCTTCGATCTCGCCCATGTCCTGGCTGTTGTCCACGACCGGGAGCACGATCTCCGCCGCGTGGGTGACGATGCCCGGAAACGCCTTCACGAGTTCGTGCCCCCGGATCGCCCAGTCCGTGCCGAGCAGCCGCGACAGCGCCACCGCCTGCGGCGAATGGCTGTGCAGCACCGCGCCGACCTCCGGGAAGCGCCGGTAGAGCGACAGGTGCAGCGCCGTCTCCGCGCTCGGGCGCTTGCCGTCGAGCGGCGCCCCTCCCGCATCCACGCGCATCACGTCGTCGCGCGTCAGGCGCCCCTTGTGCCGCCCGGAAACCGTCACGGCGAAGCTGCCGTCGTCGAGCCGCGCCGAATAGTTGCCGCTCGTCGCGGGCGCCCAGCCGCGCGCGTCGAATGCGCGCCCCACGGCGACGATGGCGTCGGCCGCCCTTTCGAAAGTGCTTGCAACCATGATGTTTCCTTAACCATCGCGGCGGCGCTGGCGAAGCGGTTTCCGCTCACCTATGAACCATCCTCATGAATCCGCTCTACGCCGACCTGCCGACGACGATCTTCGAGAAGATGTCCGCGCTTGCCCGCGAGACGGGCGCGATCAACCTCGGGCAAGGCTTCCCCGACGCGGGCTGGCCGCGCGACGTGCTGGAAGCGGGCGCACGCGCGCTGACGGACGGCTACAACCAGTATCCGCCGATGCCCGGCCTGCCTGCGCTTCGGCAGGCGGTCGCCGATCATTACCGCCGCCATCAGGGCATCGATCTCGACTGGCAGACCGAGATCACCGTCACCTCGGGCGCGACGGAAGCGCTCGCGGCCTCGATCATGGCGCTCGTCAGCCCCGGCGACGAGGTGCTGCTCATACAGCCGATGTACGACGCCTACCTGCCGATGGTTCGCCAAGCGGGCGGCGTGCCGAAGCTGATCCGCCTCGAACCGCCCGAATGGCGGCTGACCGAGGCGGCGCTCGCCGAGGCGTTCACGCCCCGCACGCGCGTCGTCCTGCTCAACAATCCGCTCAATCCCACGGCGACGATGTTCTCCGATGAAGAGCTGGCGCTGCTCGCCCGCTTCGTCGTCGCGCACGACGCGGTCGTGATCAGCGACGAGGTATGGGAGCATGTCGTGTTCGACGGCCGCGCCCATTCGCCGATCATGGCGCAGCCGGGTATGCGCGAGCGGACGGTGAAGATCGGCTCGGGCGGCAAGATCTTCTCGCTCACCGGCTGGAAGGTCGGCTGGATGTGCGCCGCGCCCAAGCTCAGCCACGCGCTCGCCCGCGCGCACCAGTTCCTCACCTTCACGACGCCGCCGAACCTTCAGGCCGCCATCGCCTACGGCCTCGGCAAGGACGATGCGTACTTCACCGCGATGCGCGCCGATTTCGCCCGCTCGCGCGACCGGCTGGCCTCGGGCCTCGAAGCCGCGGGCTGGAAGACGCTGCCGAGCGCGGGCACCTATTTCCTGTCGGTCGATCTCGCCGCCTCGGGCGTTTCGCTCGACGACGTCGGCTTCTGCGACCGCCTCGCGCGCGAAGGCGATGTCGTCGCCATCCCGGTTTCGGCGTTCTACGCGGAGGCGCCCGTCACCTCGGTGGTGCGCTTCTGCTTCGCCAAGACCGACGCCACCGTCGACGCCGCGCTCGAACGCATGGCGAAGGCGCGCAAGCTCTTCGGTTAGACGATAACCCGGAACAGTGCGCCGCCGCCCTCGGCGTCGGCCACCTCGATCGAGCCGTCGTGCGCCAGCATCACCTGCCGCGCGAAGCTGAGGCCGACGCCCGTGCCGGTCTTCCGCGTCGTGAAGAACGGCAGGAAGATGTCCTGCCGCACCGCCACAGGCACGCCCGCGCCGTTGTCGGCGACGGAGATCATCGTCCGGCCCGCGCGCATCGCGGCGATACGGAGCGCGACGCGCGGCGTCTCCGTATGCGCCGCCGCGGCCTCCGCGGCATTGCGCAGCAGGTTGATGACGACCTGCGCGAGCAGGTCCGGATCGGCGTCGATGACGTGCGTTTCCGGCACGACCTCGACGCCGAGCGCAACGCCGTCCCACTTGCCGTCGGCCTCGAACAGCTGCGCGAGTTCGGCGGCGAACGGCGCCGCCGGCACGGGCCTGCGCGCGATCTGCGGCGGCCGCGTGATCTCGCGGTAGGTCTCGACGAAGTGCATGACCCCGTCGGCGCGGCGGGAGAGCGTTTCCACCGCCTGCCGCGCATCCACGATCACCGGGTCGGCGCCCGTGTCCGCCTCCGCGATCAGTTCGGCGGCGGTGCGCGCCAGCGATGTCACCGGCGTCAGCGAGTTCATGATCTCGTGCGTCAGCACGCGGATGAGGTCGCTCTGCGCCGCCATCTCGATGGCGTTCAGCGACTGCTGGATCACCTGCACCGCGATCACGCGCGTCGCCGCGCCTGTGCGGGCGAGCGTGCCTGCGCGCACGATGGCGCGCTGCGGCCCGACGTCGAGGCTGAGGATGATCGTCAGCGCGCGGCCCGGCTCCAGCGATTCGATCGCGCCGACGAGCGCGTGGCCGTAGGGCTCGAAGTCCGCCGCGCGCACCCCCGTGTGACGGTTGAACAGCCGCCGCGCCGCCTTGTTGACGAGCGTGACGGCGCCGTCAGCGTCGACGGTCAGCATCGCCACCGGCGCATCGTCGACGAGCGCCTCGTAGAAGCGCCCGGCCTCCGACAGCTTCGCCCGCTCAGTCTGGAGCGTGCGCATACCGCCGTCGAGCGCCGCGCCGAGCGCATCGAAGCCGCTGTCCGCGCCGGGCTGCGAGAAGCGCGCCTGCATGTCGCCGAAGCGAACCGCGTCGATGAACCGCGCGATCTCCCTGTTGGTGCGCTGCACGTGCTGCCACAGCGCCCACCCCGCAGCGGCGGCAAGCAGAAGCGCCACGATCCGGACGGCGCCGAGCCCCGGCGTCAGCAGCGACCACGCAAGGCCGGCGAGCGCAAGCAGCGCCAGCGCGAGCCGCAGCGCGAGCCCGAGCGTGAAGCGCTGGTCAAAGCCCATGCTTTTCCATCCGGCGATAGAGCGAGGCGCGGGTGAGGCCGAGTTCGGACGCGGCGAGCGAGATGTTGTAGCGGTGCTTGCGCAGCGCCGCCTCGACCAGCCGCCGCTCGACGCGCTCCAGGTTCATGTCGTCGGCAGCCGGATCGGCGGCGGTCGGCACATGCACGGGGCGCGGCGCATCGCGGCGCAGCGAGAAGTCGTCGATGCCGAGCGGCGCGTCCCCGGCGAGGATCACGGCGCGCTCCACGGCATGGCGCAGCGCCCGCACGTTGCCCGGCCAGTCGTAGGCGACGACGGCGTCCATCACCTCCTGCGGCACCGGCTGCACGGGCTTGCCGTACTTGCGCGCGTAGAGCGCGAGATAGTGCTCGATCAGGATGGGGATGTCGTCGCGGCGTTCGCGCAGCGGCGGCAGCACGATCTCCACCGTGTTCAGCCGAAACAGCAGGTCCTGCCGGAACCGGCCTTCGTCGGCGAGCTGCGCGGCGGAGAGGTTCGTCGCAGCGATCACGCGGATGTCGACCGGCACCGGCTTGTTGGCGCCGACGGGCGTCACCCGGCGCTGTTCGAGCGCCGTGAGCAGCTTCGGCTGCAGATGGAGCGGCAGGTTGCCGACCTCGTCGAGGAACACCGTGCCGCCGTCCGCCGCCTGCAGCCGCCCGATGCGGTCGCTGCGCGCGTCGGTGAAGGCGCCCTTCACGTGCCCGAAGAGTTCCGAATCGATGAGCGTTTCGGAGATCGCGCCGAGATCGACCGACAGCATCACCCGGTCGCGCCGCGCCGATCGGCGGTGCAGCTCGCGCGCCACGAGCTCCTTGCCGGTGCCGTTCTCGCCGAGGATCAGCACGTTGGCCTCCGTGGGCCCGGCGCGGTCGATCAGGTGGAACACGTGGCGCATCGCGCGCGAGCGGCCGAGCAGCGGCGTCTCGCCGCCGGGCGGCGCCGCGATGGCGCTGGCGCGGTGCTTTTCCGTGTTCACCGCCTTGCGCGACTGCCGGAGCGCGGCGGCGGTGCGGACCGTCGCCAGCAGCCGCTCGTTCGACCACGGCTTCGTCACGAAATCGGTCGCGCCGCGCTTCATCGCCTCGATCGCGACCTGCACGCCCGCGTGCGCGGTGATCATCACCACCACGGCCTCGGGGTCGCGCTCCAGGAAGCGCCCCAGCCATTCGAAGCCCTCGGCGGCGTTCGTCGCGCCGCGCGCGAAATTGGCGTCGAGCAGGATCACGTCGGGCGCGCGGCCCGCCGTGGCGGCGAACGCCTCGGCGGGGTCGGCCGCGGTCAGCACCTCGTCGAAGAGCTGCCGCAGCAGCAGCCGCGCCGCGAGCAATATGTCCGTGTCGTCGTCGATGACGACGCAGAGGTCGAAGGGTTTGCTCTCCGCCATGTCCGCTCCCGTACAACCGGTGTCCGGAACCGGACAATCAATATCTGTGCCAGATCGGGGCAGTACAGCGGAAATCGCGGAAATCCGCCATTTCCAGAAACCGGCACGGTTCCTGCGAAGCCATTGCCGCGGCGGTCCCCCGGCCGCCGCAGACAAGGAGAACCGCAATGTCCCCGTTCAGCCGCTTCCGCCTCCCGAGCGCGCTCGGCGCGATCGTCGCCGCAACGCTCGTCACGATTATCAGCGCCGTTCCCGAGGTCGTCCATGCCGGAGACCGCACGCCGTCGTGCGGCGCGCCCGTTCCGTCCTGCTTCGGCCCGGTCCGCTACTGATGGTCGTCCGCGCCGCGACCGTCCGGTTTCGGACAGCAAGTGTCCGGAATCGGACGGTCGCCGAGGCGCAGCCGGCCGGAAAAGCCCGCAATCGTCCGCAAACCGGTCTGGCACGCAGCTTGCTCGGCACCGGCGGAGAGGAAGCCCGATGAGCGTCGTCCGCATCAAGAACGAGACCGAGGCCGCCGGCGCCGTCAGCGGCAGCGGCATGGACCGGGTCATCGAAAGGCGGACGCTCCCGAAGCCGGTCAAATATGCCCTCGGCGGCGCCGTCGCGCTCGCCGTCATCGGCGGCCTCTACGCGGTGGCGCCGGACGGGCAGAGCCAGACCGTTCCCGCCGAACGCATCACGATTTCCACTGTCACCGACGGCCGGTTCGAGGACACGCTTCCCGTCCGCGCGCGGGTGACGCCGCTCGTCAGCGTCTATCTCGACGCCATCGAGGGCGGCCGCGTCGAGAAGGTGCTGGTCGAGGACGGCGCCACGGTCGAGAAGGGCCAGCTCCTCGCCGTGCTCTCGAACGCCGAGCTTCAGCTTTCGGTGCTGGCGCGCCAGACCGAGGTGACGCAGCAGCTCAATTCGATGCGCGCGCTGGAACTTCAACTCTCGCAGACGCGCTTCCAGAACGACCGCGCCCTGCTCGAATCCGAGCTGGCGCTCAGGAAGGCGCAGCGCCAGTACGACCGCGAGGCGCCGCTTGCCGCCAAGGGCTTCGTCGCCGGCAAGACGTTCAAGGACACGTCCGACGAGCTGGACTTCCAGAAGGACCGGCACGGCGTCGTCGCGCGCACACGCCGCACCGACGAGCAGCTCCAGACGAAACAGCTGGCGCAGCTCCGGGAAGCCGCCGCCTCGCTCGAATCGAGCCTCGCGCTCGCCCGCTCCAGCCTCGACGCGCTCAACCTCCGCGCGCCCGTGTCGGGCACGCTCTCCGCGTTCTCGATCCAGGTCGGCCAGTCGATGGCGCGCGGCGAGCGGCTCGGGCAGATCGACAGCGCGGGCCGAAACAAGCTCGCCGCGCCGGTCGACGAATTCCACCTGCCGCGCATCCGGCCCGGTCAGGCCGCCGCCGTCGAATGGCGCGGCAAGACCTATACGCTCACCGTCGCCAAGATCTATCCCACGGTGGTCAACGGCACGTTCGAGATCGACCTGCAATTCAGGGGCGACGAGCCGCCGCAATTGCAGCGCGGGCAGACATTGCAGCCGCGCCTGACGCTCGGCGACCCGTCGCGCGCGCGGCTGATCCCGAACGGCGCCTTCTACAACGACACCGGCGGAAGCTGGGTGTTCGTGGTGACGCCGGACGGCGACAAGGCGGTGAAACGCCCGGTCCGCCTCGGCCGCCGCAACAGCGACTTTGTCGAGGTGCTCGACGGGCTCGATCCCGGCGAGAAGGTGATCACCTCCCCCTACACCGGTTTCGCCGACAAGGACCGGCTCGACCTCGAGACATGAAAGGCCAACCATGACCCAGCCGATGCTCAGCCTGAAAGGCCTCAGCCGCGTCTACCGCACCGACATGGTGGAGACGACGGCGCTCGATCTGGTCGATCTCGACATCTTCGAAGGCGAGTTCGTCGCGATCATGGGGCCGTCGGGCTGCGGCAAGTCCACGCTGCTCAACGTCATCGGGATGCTCGACAGCCCGACGAGCGGGTCGTACCGCTTCGGCGACATCGAGGTGGCGGGCCTTTCCGAGGCGAAGCTCGCGGACGTCCGCAAGGCGAACCTCGGCTTCATCTTCCAGAGCTTCAACCTCATCGACGAGCTTTCGGTCGAGGAGAACATCGAGCTTGCGCTCCTCTACCATGACATTCCCGCGTCCGTGCGCCGCGCCAGGGTCGCGGCGGTGATGGACAAGGTCGGCATCGCGCACCGTGCGAAGCACCGGCCGAGCCAGCTTTCGGGCGGCCAGCAGCAGCGCGTCGCCGTCGCGCGCGCGCTCGTCGCCGAGCCGCGCCTGATCCTTGCCGACGAGCCCACCGGCAACCTCGACACCAGCCACGGCGAGGAGGTGATGCGGATGCTGCAGGCGCTGAACGCGGACGGCGCGACCATCGTGATGGTCACGCATTCCCCCGCGCACGCCGATTATGCGGGCCGCGTCGTCAATATGCTCGACGGCCGCGTGCTGGTCGAGCGCCGCCGCGCCGCCTGAGGAGGAACCGACGATGTGGAAGAACTACCTGACGGTCGGTGTCCGCGCGCTGCTGGCGAACCGGGTCTACGCGTTCATCAACATCCTCGGCCTCGCCATCGGCATGGCGGCGTGCCTCGTCATCCTGCTCTTCGTCCGCAACGAGCTGACCTACGACGAATGGCTGCCGGAAGCGGAGCGCACGTACCAGTTCCAGCTCTATGTCAAGGACCCCCAGACGGGTGAGCCCTACGACCTGCAAATGGGTCCCTATGTCGCGCAGGAGCCCCTGCGGAAAGACTTCCCGCAGATCGAGGCGAGCGTGCACCTGCTGTCGACCCGTCCGGTCGCGCTGAAGGACGGGGTCGCAACCGACGTCCCGGATTTCAAGTTCGCGGACGGCCCCGTCTTCGACACGCTCGATCTTCCGCTGCTTCGCGGCGACCCGAAGACCGCGCTGGCGAAGCCCGGTGATCTCGTCATCACCGAAAGCGAGGCCGTGCGGCGCTTCGGGACCGACAATCCCGTGGGCGAGGTGCTGACCATCGTCACGCGCGGCATTTCCGCCGATTATCGCGTCACGGGCGTGCTCAGGGACCTGCCGAGGAATTCGCATCTCAAGATTTCGATGATCGGCCGCTACGACATCCAGAGATACTGGGCCGAGCAGCCGCAGTTCCTGAAGGAATACGGCTGGCAATCGGGCTGGATCTACGTGCGCCTGCGCCCCGGCGCCGACGTCGACGCGATCAACGCGCAGTTTCCCGCGTGGGAGAAGCGCAACATCCCGGACCAGATCATCAACGGCCGCCGTTCCAACGCCGGGGATTCGATAGATTTCGCGCTCGTGAACGTCCGCGACGTGCACCTCGGCCGCGCGCAAGTGGGCGCGATGACGCCGGGCAACGACTACCGGTCGATCACCACGTTCGCGGTGGTCGCGCTGCTGATCCTCGGCATGGCCTGCGTGAACTTCGTCAACCTCGCGACGGCGCGGGCGAGCCAGCGGGCGCGCGAGGTGGCGCTGCGCAAGGTGCTCGGGGCGAACCGCCGCCAGCTCGTGGTGCAGTTCGTCGGGGAATCGATCCTCATCGCCGCCGTCGCCATGCTGCTCGCGCTCGCCTTCGTGGAGCTCCTGCTCCCGGCCGTCAGCGCCTTCCTCAAGGCCGATCTCACGCTCCGCTATTTCGGCGACGGAGGCCTGCTGCTCCCGGTCCTCGGCCTCGTTCTGGCGGTCGGCGTCGCGGGCGGTCTCTACCCGGCTTTCTACCTGTCGCGCTTCCAGCCGGCGCGGGTGCTGAAGGCGAACAAGTCCTCGGCCGACGCGGAAGGCTCGGGGCGGCTGCGCTCGGCGCTCGTCGTCGTGCAGTTCGCCGTCTCGATCGGCCTCATCATCTGCACGGCGGTCGTCTACACGCAGACGCTCTACGCGCGGAATTCCGATCCGGGATACCGGCGCGACGGGCTCATCCAGATCGACGGGCTCAGCCGCCGGCAGCTCGGCGGCGTGCGCGACACGCTGGTGCGCGAGATCGAACAGATCCTGGACGTCGCCGCCGTGGGGCGCACGCAGATCGGCATCAACACGACCAACAACCGGTCGACCGGCGTGTATCTGCCCGGCCAGGACGAACCGGTGACGAGCGACGTCTATTCGGTCGACACCACCTTCTTCGACACGATGGGCATCAGGCTGCTCGCCGGCCGCCTGTTCGACATCAGCCGCCCGCTCGACGATTCGTCGCGCCCTTCCCTGAAGACCCGGCCGCGGAGCGCGCCTTCGTCGCGCGCGGCGCCAATGTCGTCGTCAATCAGCTCGCCGCGGAGCGCATGGGCTTCCGCACGCCGGCCGAGGCGATCGGCAAGCAGGTCCGCGTCTCCATCGTCAATCCCGAATACGGCGGTGTCGTGCCCGCGACGATCATCGGCGTCGTGGAGAGCTCGCGCTTCCGCTCGATCCGCGACCCGCTCGAGCCGATCACCTTCTTCTACGAACGCGACAGCCACGAGGTGATGGTCGTCCGCTACAAGACGGGCGCCGACCCCGCGGCGGTGATGCGGAGCATCGAGGGTGTGTGGACGCGCCTTGCGCCCGACGTTCCCTTCAACGGACAATATGCCGACGACATCGTCCGCGATCTCTATCAGGCGGAAGCCGCCCGCGCGACGACCTTCGCCGCCTTCGCGCTGCTCGCCGTCGTCGTCGGCTGTCTCGGCCTGTTCGGCCTCGCCGCCTTCACCGCCGAGCGCCGCACCAAGGAGATCGGCATCCGCAAAGTGCTCGGCGCCAGCACGGGGCGCATCGTGCAGCTCCTCGTCTGGCAGTTCAGCCGCCCGGTGCTGATCGCCAATCTGATCGCGTGGCCGGTCGCGTGGTGGGTGATGCGCGACTGGCTGAACGGCTTCGACGCGCGCATCGCGCTGGGACCGGCGCCGTTCATCGGCGCGGGCGCGCTCGCGATGGTCATCGCCGTCGGCACGATCGCGGCGCACAGCTACCGCGTGGCGCGCACCAATCCCATCCACGCGCTCCGCTACGAGTGAGGGATCAGCCCTCGAGTTCAGCGATCATTGTCTTGCGCATGACGAATTTCTGGACCTTGCCCGTGACGGTCATTGGGAAGGTTTCGACGACGCGGACGTAGCGCGGGACCTTGTAGTGGGCGATGCGTCCGCGGCAGTGGTCGCGCACGTCCTCCTCGCTGAGCGCCGCGCCGCCGCGCGTCATGATCCACGCGCACAGCTCCTCGCCGTAGCGGTCGTCGGGAACCCCGATCACCTGCGCGTCGGCGATCAGCGGATGGGTGAGCAGGAACTCCTCGATCTCGCGCGGGTAGATGTTCTCGCCGCCGCGGATCACCATGTCCTTGATCCGGCCCGTGATCCGGCAATAGCCGTTCGCGTCGATCGTCGCGACGTCGCCGGTGTGCATCCAGCCGTCTTCGTCGATGGCTTCGGCCGTGCGCTCCGCGTCGTCCCAGTAGCCCTGCATCACCGAGTAGCCGCGCGTGCACAGCTCGCCCGCCTCGCCCCGCGGCAGCGTCTCCCCGTCCGGCCCGACGATCTTCACCTCGAGGTGCGGCTGCACGCGGCCCACCGTCGAGACCCGCTCCTCGATGGGGTCGTCCATCGCGCTCTGGAAGCTCACCGGGCTCGTCTCGGTCATGCCGTAGGCGATCGTCACCTGGCTCATCCCGAGCCGCGCGATCACCTCGCGCATCGTCGCGATCGGGCACGGCGAGCCCGCCATGATGCCGGTCCGCAAGGACGACACGTCGAAGCTCTCGAACTCCGGCCGCCCGAGCACGGCGATGAACATGGTGGGCACGCCGTAGAGCGCCGTGCAGCGCTCCGCCGCCACCGTCTCCAGCACCGCCATCGGGTCGAAGCTCTCGGCCGGGTAGACCATCGTCGCGCCGTGCGCGAGGCAGGCGAGGTTGCCCATCACCATGCCGAAGCAGTGGTAGAGCGGCACCGGGATGCACACGCGGTCGGCCTTCGTGAGCCCGATGCCCGCGCCGACGAAGTAGCCGTTGTTGAGGATGTTCCGGTGGGTGAGCGTCGCCCCTTGGGGAAGCCCGTGGTGCCGCTGGTGAACTGGATGTTGACGGCGTCGTTCGCGTCGATGGGGATCGCATCCAGTGCCGCGGCATCAACCTCGGCTTCAAGCGCGCCGAAGCGCAGGCAGCCCGCGTGCGTCTCCTCGCCGATGGTAGCGACGAGCCTGAGGTCGGGCAGCGCCCGCGCCCGGAGCGTGCCGGGCGTGGCCTCCGCAAGCTCCGGCATCAGTTCGCGCAGCATGGCGACATAGTCGCTCGTCTTGTGGCGCACCGCCGTCACCAGCGCGCGGCAGCCGACCTTCCTCAGCGCGTACTCGACCTCTCTGGTGCGGTAGGCCGGGTTGATCGTCACGAGGATCATGCCCGCGGTCGCGGTGGCGAACTGGAGGATCGTCCACTCGGCGCAGTTGGGCGCCCAGATGCCGACCCGGTCGCCGGGCCGCACGCCCGCCGCCAGCAGCCCGCACGCCACCGCGTCCGCGCGCCGCTTCAGCTCCGCCCACGTCAGCCGCACGCCCTGGTGCCGCACCACCAGCGCCTCGCCGTCCGGATCGCGCGCCGCAGCCTCCGCCAAAAGCACACCGATCGGACGCTCGATCAACGACGGCTCAACAGCACCGACAACATGGCTCAAGCCTTGCGATTCTCCCCGGACCATTCCTGCTCCCTCAATTCCTTGCGACGAATCTTGCCACTCACCGTCTTCGGCAGCGATGCGACAAATTCGATCTTGCGCGGATACTTATAGGGTGCCGTCGTGGATTTCACATGGGTTTGCAAGGCCTCGACGAGCGCATCCGAAGGCGCGTGCCCGGCGGCGAGCACCACGAACGCCTTCACAACCTCGCCGCGCGTCGGGTCGGGGCTCGCCACGACGGCGCTCTCGGCGACCGCCGGATGCTCGAACAGCGCGCTTTCCACCTCGAACGGACCGATGCGGTATCCCGCCGACAGGATCACGTCGTCGGCGCGCCCGACGAACCAGAAGAACCCGTCCACGTCCACGTAGGCGCGGTCGCCGGTCAGATACCAGCCGCCCCTGAACACGCTCGCCGTGCGCTCGTCGTCGTCGCGGTAGCCGAGGAACAGGCCCGGCGGGCGCCCCTCCGCGACGCGCAGCGCGACGTCGCCTTCCTCGCCCGGCGGCAGGCGTTCGCCGTCCTCGCCGATCACGGCAAGGTCGATGCCGGGTGCGGGCTTCCCCATCGCCCCCTGCCGCTCCGCGCCCTCGCGATTGCAGCACAGCATCACCGTCTCGGTCTGGCCGTAGCCGTCGTGGATCGAAAGCCCGGTCGCCGCGCGCCACAGGTCGATCACCTCGGGGTTGAGCGGCTCGCCCGCGCTGACGCAGCGCCTCAACGTCCCGAAGCGGCGCGTGCCGAGGTCGGAGCGCACGAACATGCGGTAGGCGGTCGGCGGCGCGCAGAGCGTCGTCACCGGATATTTGCCGAGCAGGCCGAGCACGGCCTCCGCGTCGAAGCCCGGCGCGTGATAGGCGAAGATGCCCGCCCCCATCATCCACGGCGCGAACAGGCTGGACCACGCCGCCTTCGCCCAGCCGGTGTCCGACACGTTCCACATCAGGTCGCCGGGGCCGAGGTCCAGCCACGTGCGCCCGGTGATCGCGTGCGCCAGCGGATAGCCCGCGCCGTGGATCGTCATCTTGGGATTGCCGGTGGTGCCGCTGGTGAAATAGCAGAGCGCCGGATCGTCGAACGCCGTGTCGGCGATCTCCTCCAGCGGCGCGGCCGCCGCGGCGAGCGCCGAATAGTCGCCCCAGCCCGCGCGCGGGCCGCCGATGTGCAGCTTCGCGATCCCGTCATCGCCGAGCGCCGTGTCCACGCGGTCCGCGACATCCGTCCCCGCGACCACGCACACCGCGTTTGCCGCCGCGCGGCGATAGGCGATGTCCTTCGGCATCAGCTGCACGGTGCCCGGCGAGGCGATGGCGCCGAGCCTCAAACAGCCGAGCATCAGCTCCCACCACTCCAGCTCGCGCGCCAGCAGGATCAGCACGGTATCGCCGCGCTGCACGCCCGCGTCCTTCAGCACGGCCGCCGCGCGCGCCGCGCGCGCATCGAGCGCTGCGAAGCTGATGTCCTCGACGCGGCCGCCCGCATCGACCCACAACAGGGCACGATCGGCCCCGCGTTCGCGGGCAAGCGCCTGCATCCGGTCCCGCGCGAAATTGGTCCGCGCGGGCGGATTCCACTCGAAAGATGCTTCCGTCATCGCGCTTCGTTGATGATCTGCACCTGCGTGAACTCGTGCAGGCCTTCCTCGGCGAACTCGACGCCGATGCCGGACTGCTTGGCGCCGCCGAACGGGATGTTCGGCCCGAAGTCGAGGTGCTTGTTGATCCACACCGTGCCCGAATCCATGCGCGTCGCGATGTCGTAAGCAGTGTCGCGGTCCTTGCCCCACACGGAGCCGCCGAGGCCCCACGGCGAGGCGTTGGCGCGTTCGAGCGCCTCTTCCGCGTCGTCGTAGCGGATCACCGGCAGCACGGGGCCGAACTGCTCCTCGTCGACGATGCGCGTGCCGTCCGTCACGTCGCGCACGATGGTCGGGCGGATGAAGTAGCCCGGCCGGTCCACGGCCTCGCCGCCCGCGATGATGTTGCCGCTGGCGCGCGCGTCGTCGAGGAAGCCCTTCACCTTCTCGTACTGCATCTTGTTTTGCAGCGGCCCGATCTGCGCGCCCTGCGCGAGCCCGTCGTCGACGATGGCGGCATCCGCCAGCTTCGCAAGCTCGGCGCACAGGTCCTCGTAGATCGACGAATGCGCGTAGACCCGCTTCACGGCGAGGCACACCTGCCCGGCGTTCATCATCGCCGCGCCGAAGATGCCGGGCGCGACCGTCTTGGGATCGGCGTCCGGCAGCACGATCGCCGCGTCGTTGCCGCCGAGTTCGAGCGTGATGCGCTTGATGCTGGAGGCCGCGCTCGCCATCACCTTCTTGCCGGTCTCCGTGGAGCCGGTGAACGAGATCTTGGCGATGTCGGGGTGCGTCGTCAGCTTGCCGCCGAGGTCGTTCTGGTCGGCGACGATGTTGATGACGCCCGCCGGGAAGATCTCCGCGCAAAGCTCGCCGAGCCTCAAGGTGGTGAGCGGCGTCGTCGGCGCGGGCTTGATGACGATGGTGTTCCCCGCGAGCAGCGCCATCGGCATCTTGAAGGCGACGATCAGCACCGGGAAGTTCCACGGGATGATGGCGCCCACGACGCCGAGCGGCTTCCGCCGCATCTCGACGCGGCGGGTGTCGTTGTCCTCGATCAGCCGGCCTTCAAGCTCCAGCGACGCGAGGTAGCGCATGAACGCCGCCGTGTAGGCGATCTCCGCCGTCGATTCGCTGAGCGGCTTGCCCTGCTCCTGCGTCAGCAGCCGGGCGAAGGCGTCGGTCTTCGCCTCGATCGCGTCGGCGAGCTTCAGGAGCAGATCGCGGCGTTCCTGCATGGAACGCCGCGACCATGCGGGGAAGGCAGCCTTCGCCGCCGCGACGGCGGCGTCGAGCTGGGCTTCCGACCCGCGCGGACAAACGGCGAGCACCTCTTCCGTCGCCGGGTTGACGACATCCATCGTCATGTCCCCGGGCACCAGCTCGCCGCCGATCAGCAGCCGATAGTCGTCCATAACCGATCCTTCCCCGTAACTCGTCTTGCTTCAGAACTTGTAGCCCACCGTTACACCATAAGTCCGCGGCGCGCCGATGTGATTATAATCGAAACCGAAGCCTTCGAGCAGGTCCACGCGCGAGCTGAAGTAGAACTCGTTGCCGAGGTTCTTGCCCCACAGCGATGCGTTCCAGCGTCCGTCGGCGCTTTCGAAGTCGATATGGGCGCTGAGCAGCGCATAGGCGCCCTGCTGCAGGCGCGGCACGTTCACCACCTCGAAGTACTGGCTCGAGGAATAGCTGACGTCGCCGTGCAGGCTGAGCCTGCCCGCGTCCGAGTCCATCACGGTGAGGTCGACGCCGCCGTTCAGCGTCATCGACGGCGCGTTCGACAGCTCGTTGCCCGAAACGTCGACGCCGCTCACCGTGCCGCGCTTGATCTTCGAATCGAGGAGGCCGAGGCCGGCGCGCAGCCCGAGCATGTCGCTCGCCCGGACATTCAGCTCGGCCTCGCCGCCCATGATCCGCGACTTCGGGATGTTGAGTAGCGTCTGCGCCGCCGTCACCGGATCGACGTTGATGAACTGCTGGTTGCGGTAGTCGTAGTAGAACGCCGCGACGTTCAGCGTCACCGTGCGGCCCGCGAACTGCGTCTTGGCGCCGATCTCGTAGGCGTTCACCTTCTCGGGCTTCGCGATGGAAAGCTCGGACGGATCGAAGAACGCCTGCGCGTTGAAGCTGCTCGCCCGGTAGCCCCGGCTGAAGTGCGCGTAGATGAGGTCGCCGTCCGCCAGCTTGAAATCGACGCCGATCTTCCCCGAGATGTTGTCGGTGCTGTATTTGAGGTTCGAAGGCGGAATGAGGTTCGCGACGAGAACCTCGTTCGGACCCAGCGCGTTCGATTCGAAATCGGTCTGCCGCCCGGTATCGTGCGTGTAGCGCAGGCCGCCGCGCAGCGTCACCGAATCGGTGATGTCGTATTTCAGGTCGGTATAGAGCGCGAGGCTCTTCTTCACCTGGTTGAAGCTGTTGCGGAACAGGCAGGCGAGCGGCAGGCCGATCGCGCAGTCGGCGTCGGTGACGCCCGGCTCCTCGTCGAAATCAATGTCCTTGGCGATCTCGAACGTGGTGCGGTTGAACACCTTCTCCCGGTTGAAATAGGCGCCGAGGATGAAATCGAAGGGTCCGCCCATGTTGCTCGTGAGCCGGAGGTCCTGCGCGAACTGGTTCGCCTTGTCGTAGTAGGGAATCTCCAGCAGCTCGGTCGCCGTGCCGTCCGTGTCCTCGTAGAAGAACAGCGTGCCCTTGTCCCACGAGGTGATGCTGGTGACGGTGAGCGTGTCCGACACGTCGATGTTGCCGGTGAGCGCGAGCGAATAGGTGCGCGCGCGGCGGCGGTCGGTGACGTTCGCCTCGATCTCGCGCTTGCTGAGGCCGGGGCGGTTCACGTCCTCGGGCTGCGCGAAGATGCCGTAGTTGCGGGGGTTCTGCAGGCTCGTCGAGCCGCGCAGCACGAAGCGCACGCCGTCCGACGGCTCCAGCAGCACGGACGCGCGCACCGCGTATTCGCGCACGCTCGCGAGGTCAGGCTCGCCCGGCAGCTGGTTCTTGAACCAGCCGTCCGCGCGCGCGAAGGTGAAGGCGACGCGCGCCGCCGCCTTGTCGCCCATCGGCACGTTGATCGCGCCGCTCGCGTCCATGCGGTTGTAGTTGCCGTAGCCGAGGTTGAGGTAGCCGTTCGTCTCGCCCAGTTCCGGCGCGCGGCTGATCAGGTTCACCGCGCCGCCCGTGGTGTTCTTGCCGTAGAGCGTGCCCTGCGGCCCGCGCAGCACCTCGACGCGCTCGAGGTCGTACATGGCGACGCCGAGGAACGCGAAATTGCCCTTGTAGACCTCGTCGTAATAGGTCGCGACTGGTTGAGGCTGTAGTCCGACATCGAAACGCCGCGCAGCGCGAAGATCGGCGTGTTGTCGCCGACAATGCTGGTGAGCTGCAGGTTCGCCACCTTGGTGACGAGATCGTCGGCGTTCGTGACGCGCGACTTCGAAAGCTGGTCGCCGCCGATCGCGGAGACCGAGATCGGCACGTCCTGGAGCCGCTCGGCGCGCTTCGTCGCGGTGATGACGATTTCCGTGTCCACCGGCGGCGCCTCGGCCGCTTCCTGCGCGTGTGCGACGCCGGCGGTCCCCGCCAGCAGAAGCGGCATGATGGCAGCGAACGCGGCCGTCCTTCCTGAAGATTTCGTGTTCATGACTTCCCCTTTTATTTTCCCACAGGTCTAAAGGTCGCTCTCTGCAAGAGCGTTGATCCTGGCGGCGAGCGCCGCGCGGACGGCAGGCGCCTCGGTGCGGAGCGGCGCCTTGCGCAGCCGCCCGATTTCCTCGGCCGAATAGGGCCTGAAATCCGCGGGCACGTGCGCGCCGTCGAAGCGGTACAATGTCCAGTTCAGGAGATCGGCGAGCTGCGTGTCGTCCAGCGGCGCGGTCGCCACGCCCGGCACGCGCGCCAGGTACTCGCGCCCGCCCGACACGTGCAGGAACTTCGCGACGATCCCCGCCATCGCGGGCGTCGTCTCCGGCGTGCCGGTCGCGTCCGGCCGGTGGCAGCCCTGGCATTTCAGGATCCAGTTCTGCCGCGCCAGCGCCGGGTCGGAAACGCCGGTGTCGGGCGAAACGCCCTGCGCCGCGAAGGTGGCGCCCGCGAGCCCCGCGAGGGCGGCAATCGCAAGAGCGCCGCGCAGGATCACTTGATCGCGGCCTTGAGTTCGGCGACGTGCCGCGACGTCAGCGTCGCGCCGCCCTTGCGGATGCCCGCCACTTCATCGGCATCGAAGCGCCGTACCGCCTTGTCGGCCACCGCGATCGCGTCCAGCACGTGGTTCAGCACGGCGGCGACCTCGTCGTCCTTCATGGTGGCCTGCGCGGGCATCACGCCGCGATAGGTCTTGCCGTCCGCCACCAGCGGCCCCGAAAGCCCGCGCGTCACGGAGAGGACGAGAAAGCGCCGCCCGTCCGGCTTCGCGGCCAGCGCCGCCGGCTCGATCTTCAGCGACGGGAACGCCCCCGGCACGCCCGCGCCGGTCGCGAGGTGGCACGCCGCGCAGCGCTTGTAGAGCGTCGGGCCGTCCGCAGCCTGTGCGGCGGCGGGCAGCGCCAGCAGCAGCATCGCGACGCCCGCGCGCAGCATCGTCATTTGTCCAGCGCCACGCCGAGGATGACGGCGGTCGAGCAGTTGTAGATCGCGCTCGACGTGCCGAGGCACCAGTTGATGTCGTTGTTCTCCTGCGGCCGCACCATCGGCCGGTCGCCCTCGTTGCGGTTGCACAGGCACCGCCCGCACGAGGATTTCCCGCAGCAGTCGTTGTAGCTGATGATGTAGGAGCGGTTGTCCGCCGGGTTGAGGCAGGTGCCGATCCACGTGATCGGCGACATCTCCGTGCCGGGCGGGCAGGTGCTCGCCGTGCCGCCGCAGCACGAGCAGAGATAGCCGTCGATCGCGCAGTAGCGCCAGTAGTCGCAGCTCGCCTGATCGCCGGGATCCTGCGGGTTGCCGGTCGGCTGCGGGGCGACCCCGCCGCTCGCGCCGCCGTGCACCGGGTTCGCCGACGCATAGGCGCGCGAGACCGGCAGCACGGGGAACGCCGCCGCGCCAGTGATCGCGCCGCCGATCAGCGTCAGCAGGCTGCGGCGCGAGGTCGTTTTCGCCACCCGCCGGGTGAGCGCTTCGGTGATCTTGTCGATGGCCATGACCGCTTCCCCTCTTTTACCGCTTCGCCAGGAAGTCCTGGAGCGAGGCGACGCCGCGCTCCTTGGCTTCGAACAGGCTTTCGAGATGTTCACGCGTGTTGACGAGGCCGAGCGACGCGATGCGTCCGTCCTCGCCGATCAGCACGGCATAGGGCAGCTTCGAGACGCCGAAGCGGCGGCCGAGGTCCTCGGAGAGGACATAGGGGAAACCCGCAAGACCTTCGGCCATCATCAGGCGCCGGTGCGCGGCCTCGTCTCCATCGCTCGCGAGGATCGCGTCGAGCCAGCCGCGCTCGGCGGCGGCGGCCGACTTGAACACCGGCAACAGCGTCTTGCAGACCGGGCAATCGGGCGACAGGAAGAGGATCAGCTGGCTGCGGCCCCGCGCGCCGCCGATCACGACGGCATTGCCGTCCAGCGACTTCACGTGCATTTCCGGCGCGACGTCGCCCGCCTTCACGCCCTGGTGCAGCGTCAGCGCGCCCGCCGGGGCGATGCGCTCGTGGAGCACGCCGACCTGCCGCGCGAGCGCCGCGACGAGCACGCCGAGCACGGCGACGGTGATCCAGAGCAGCACCTGCGAGACGACGATCATGCTCATGCGTGCCTCCAATGGGGGTCGGGGATGGCCGCCAGCTCACCGGCGGCGGACTGCAGGCTGAAGAGGGCGAGCGCCGCGAACAGCGGCTCGGGCGAACCCGCGCCCGCCGGCAGCAGCGCCGCCGCGACCGCAAGGCCCGCGAAGAGGATGGCGCGCGCCGGAGCGAAGACCCGGGGAGCTGCGGCGTGCGCGCCGAAGGTGCAGCCGCAATCGAACGCCTCGCCGCGCCGCCGCACCAGCAGCACGGCATAGACGAGCCAGAGACCTGCGGCGATGGCCGCGCCTGCCGGCCGCGTCGCGGCGAACAGCAGCGCGATCGCCGCGAGGAACTCCGTCGCGCCGGCGGTCGCCGCAAGGGCCTTGCCGAAGCCCGTGCCGGTGCCGGCGAGCCGTGCCGCCGCCCCCGCCATGCGCTCCGGCTGGAATGCCTTGTGGGCGGCCGCCGAGAGCAGGACGAGCGCGAGGAACAGCGCGATGCTGTCACCCGCGAAGCTCATTTGCCCGCTGCCGTCATGGTCATCGGGTCGTTCACGACCTCTGCGACCGTGTGGAGGAAATCGCCGCTGTTCGCGTCGTATACGTCGAGGTTGCCGTCGGGCCGCGCCGCGACGAGCCAGGGCTTCGCGCCCGCCGTCACCTCGATCGACAGCGTGTGGTTCTTCATGGCGATCTTGCGCGCCACGGCCTTCTTCGCCGTGTCCGCGACCCAGACCTCGGTGCCGCCGTTCTTGTGGCTGCCCGGCTCGCCGTTCGGGTCCATCAGCACGTAGACGCGCCCCGCCGCATCGGCGGAGGCCACCTGCCAGCCGCCGGGACGATAGCCCTTCGCGGCGTCCCCCGGCACCATCGCGAAACCGCCGAGGTCGCGCGGCTTGTCGCCGGAGAGGTCGAACCCGCGCAGCCTGCCCTTGAAGCTGACGAACCACGCCGTGCGGCCCGCCATCGCGGGCGTCATGAACCACGGATCGTTGTCGATGTCGTTGACCGCCTTGCTCGACGTCGTCGACCGCGCGGCGCCGGCCGCGTCGAGCAGCACCGTCATCAGCGTGCCGTCGGCGCAGAGCGAGGTGAAACCGCGCAGGCCAGTGGGGTAGACGAGCGAGCAGCCCGGCAGGTCGATGTCGCCGAGGACCTTGCGCCCTTCGAGGTCGACCACCGTCACCGAGGCGCCCGGCGTGAAGTTGAACACCAGCATCCACTTCTCGCCGTTCGTGAACTGCATGGCGTTCTTCAGCGTCACGAACATGCCGCGCTTGCCGCCCGGCAGCACGATCTCGCCCTTGGGCGCAAGCGTCGCCTTGTCCCAGATGGAGATGACGTCCGTGCGCTCGCCGCGCGTCAGGCGCGAGAGGAAGGTCTCGCCGGTGTAGATTTCGCTGCCCGAAACCGAGGGCAGCAGCGTGCCGAACTGCGCGACCGGCACCTGCCCCTTCACCGCGAAGGCGGGCGAGGAGACGTCCACGATGGCCGCGCGCCCGTCGAGGATGCTCTTGAAGTGCAGGTCGTGCACGAAGACGTAGCTGTCGGGATAGCGCTCCGGCAGCGTCGCCACCGCCGGAATCGGCTCTTCGGGGAGCGGCTGCGGAAAGGCCTGCTGTGCATTGGCGCCGTTCGTTGCGGCGCTGGCCGCGGCAAACAACAGCGTGGCAGCCAGAATCCCGGCGCGTCGTGACATGATTCCTCTCCCTCCGCCTCGTCCTTCGACGAGTCGCACTTCCCACAAGCGTGAAAATGATTTAGGTCTTGTGTCCAATTTTTGTCAAGCGTACTAATTTGTCGGTTCAGAATCAGCGCGCTAGACGCTCCGGCGAGAGTCGAAGGAGTCCCGTGTTGCCTGAGTTCATCGTTCCGGATCTGAAGGTGGTGCCGCGCGAGGGCGGCTATGCGCGTGGGCAGGACGGCGTGGAGCAGATCCTGCGCGCGGCGCTCACCATCCTCGTCGAGCACGGCTACCGCGCCGTGACGATGCGGGCGATCGCCAAGGCCTGCGGCATGAAGCTCGGCAACATCACATATTATTTCCCCACGCGCGACGAACTCGTCCGCGCGCTCTTCGATGCCGTGATCAGCAGCTACGAGGAATCGTTCGACGCGATCAGCCACGACGAAGGCACCAGCGTCGAGGAGCGCTTCGAAAGCATCGTCCGGCTGATCCTGGAGGACATCACCACCAAGAAGACGACGCGCTTCTTCCCGGAAATCTGGGCGCTCGCCAATCACGACCCGTTCGTCTCCGAGCGGGTCGACGAGGTCTACCGCCGCGCGCGCGCCGTCCTCAACGAGCTGATCGCGGAACTCAATCCGGCGCTGCCCGAGGACGAGCGCGAAACCGTCGCCCTGTTCATTTCCGCCTCGCTCGAGGGCACCACGATCTTCGCGGGCCACGAGAAGCCGTGGCGGCACCGCATGGGCTGGCTGGAAACCATCGCCTGCCGCGCCTACCTGCCGCTCGTCAAATCGCTGAAACCGGGCGACATCCGGAAATCCGCCTTCTGAGAGCGGGGCGTCCCGGCCCTGCGCCGGGACGCCCGCGCCTCACAGCGTGTAGAGGAACGCGACGAGGTCCTTCTTCTCGTCCGCCGTCAGCTTCGTCTGGAGCACGATGTTGAAGAACTCGACCGCGTCGTCGAGCGTCATCAGCCGGTTGTCGTGCAGATAGGGCGGCGAGTCCTTGATGCCGCGCAGCGGGAAGGTCTTGATCGGCCCGTCCATCACGGCATAGCGGCCGTTGATCATCTTCGGCTTGAAGAAGCGCTCGGTCTTCAGGTTGTGCATCAGGTTGTCCGTGAAATACGGTCCCGAGTGGCACACCGAGCATTGCCCCTTGCCGTTGAACAGCGCCTCGCCACGAAGCTCGGCCGCCGTCGCCTTCGCCGGATCGAGCTTGCCGAGCACATTGAGCTTGGGCGCCGGCGGGAAGTCCAGAAGCTCCTGGAACTCCGCCATCGCGTGCACCTGGTCGGCGCGGTTAAGCGTGTTGACGCCCTTCTTCGCGGCGGTCGTCGGGTCGCCGTCGAAATAGGCCGCGCGCTGCTCGAACTCGGTGAAGTCCTCCACCGTCTTCAGCGCCCGCTGCGACCCGAACAGGCGCTGGACGTTCACGCCGCGCAGCGTCGGCGTGTCGATGCGGTGGCGGAACTCGTTGGGCCGGATGTCGCCCACGGTATGCGTCGCGTTGTTGGTGTGTCCGTTCGCATGGCAGTCGAAGCAGGACACGCCGAGGCTCGGCTCGAGGCTCCGGCGGTCGTCGGTGTTGTTGAACTGCTGCTGCGGGAACGGCGTCACCAGGAGGCGCAGCCCGTCGAGCTGCTTCGGATTGAGCGCGTCCTTGAACAGGTCGTAGTAGTTCTGCGTCGTCACCAGCTGCCCGCGCGACACGTCGCCGAGATCGGGCCGCGTCGTCAGGTAGATCGGCGCCGGGAATTCCGCGAGCATGTGCTCGGGCAGGTCGAAATCGAGATCGAAGCGCGAGATGTCGCGCCCGGCGTCCTTCTTCGTCCGCTCGATCACGTGCTTCGGGAAGATCATGCCGCCCGCCTCGTGGTGCGGGTGCGGTAGCGGATAGAAGCCCGCGGGCCAGAGGCCCTTCTCGCGGATATCGTCCGGGGACATCTCCGCGAGCTGCTCCCACGTCGTGCCGGCCGGCAGCTTCACGCGCACGCCCGCCTGCACGGCCTTGCCGCCGGACATGGTGACGCCGGCCGCGGGCCGGTTGGCGAGGTCGTAGCGCGCGGCGAGCATGTCCTGCTGCCGCTTGGCGAACTTCGGCTTTTCGGCCTGTAGTTGCTTTACGAGATCGGCGAATGTCGCGGGATTGGCGGCAAATGTCGCGGCGCCGCAGAACAATACCGTCGAACTAATGATAATGCCTGTCAATAACTTCTTCTTCATGAAACCCTCCCCATTGGTGAAGAAGCGGAAATCGACGCGACAAACGAGATGACGGGATCATAGAACGATTCGCCTGTTTTCTTGGCGTTCATAATTTCAATCAGTCAGATCGAATTTGTCGATGACGTGCTCACAGGCGCGTGTGCCCCAAAAATCGGGACTTTCTGACATCCGGGCATGAGCCGGGAAACGGCGAAAAACCGCCGGTCGCAGACCGTCAGGGCTGAACGGCGATCGGCCCTAGAGAAACAGCTCCGCCGCCGCCTCCACGATCGCGTCCGCGTCGAGGCGATAGGCGCGGTAGAGATCGGGAAGGTTGCCGGTCTGCCCGAAGCGGTCGGTGCCGAGCGGGCTGACGCGGTGGCCGAGGACGCCGCCGAGCCACGACAGCGCCGCCGGGGAGCCGTCGAGCACGGTGACGAGCCCGGCGTTCGGCGCGAGCGTGCCGAGCAGCGTCTCGATGTGCGACGTCTCCCGCGCCCGGCCCTGCCAGCGCGCGGCGCGCGCGGCGCTCCAGTCGCGATGGAGCAGCGTCGGCGAGGTGACGGCGAGCAGGCCGAGGCCGGGAAGGTCGGCCTCCAGCAGCTCCCACGCCGCGATGGCTTCGGGCATCACCGCGCCCATCGCGACCACCGCCGCCTCGCTGCCCTCCGCGGGGCGCCGCAGCCAATAGGCGCCTTTCAGGGCATCCGCCTGCCACGTGTCGTCCTCGCGCCGTGCCTGCAAGATGCTGCGCGTGGTGAGGCGGAGATAGATCGAGCCGCCGTCCGCCGCCTGCATGTGGCGGAAGCCGTGCTCCATCATCAGCGCCAGCTCGTCCGCGAAGGCGGGTTCGTAGTGCGTCAGGCCCGGCTGGCCCATCGCGATCAGCGGCGGGTTGATCGACTGGTGCGCGCCGCCTTCCGGCCCGAGCGTGACGCCCGAGGGCGTCGCCACCAGCATGAAGCGCGCGTCCTGATAGCAGGCGTAGTTGAGCGCATCGAGGCCGCGCGCGATGAACGGATCGTAGACGGTGCCGACCGGCATCAATTGCTCGCCGAAGAGGTCGCCCGCGAGGCCCAGCGCGGCGAGCATCACGAACAGGTTGTTCTCCGCGATGCCGAGCTCGATGTGCTGCCCGGCGGGCGCACCCGACCATTTCTGCGCGGACGGAATCTTCGCCTTCTGGAACACGTCGGCGAGGTCCTGGCGGCGGAACAGCCCGCGCAGGTTCACCCAGCCGCCGAGGTTCGTGGAGACGGTCACGTCCGGCGAGGTGGTGACGATGCGCGCGGCGAGCGGATGCCCGGACTTCACCAGCTCGAACAATATCTTGCCAAACGCCGCCTGCGTCGATTGCTCGGCATCGCGCGGCGCCTCCAGCGTCGGCACCGGGATCGAATCGACGGGCCGCGCGTCCTTGCTGCGCCGGATCGGCGCCGCCTCGGCCATCGCCTTCGCGGCCGCGGCGGCATTGCCGCCGAGCCCCGCCCACGGCGCCCACTCCTCGCCTTCCGCGATGCCGAGGCGGCTGCGCAGCTCGGCGATCTGATTGGGCGTCATCAGCCCGGCGTGATTGTCCTTGTGCCCGGCGAGCGGCAGGCCGAAGCCCTTGATCGTGTAGGCGATGAACAGCGTCGGGCGGTCGTCGTCGGCGCCGCCGAACGCCTCCGTCAGCGTTTCGAGGCAGTGGCCGCCGAGGTTGGTCATCAGCTCGGCGAGCGCCGCATCGTCGCGCTTCGCAAGCAGCGCCTTCACGCCGCGCACGCTGCCGATGTCCGCGGTCAGCCGCTGCCGCCACGCCGCGCCGCCCTGATAGGTGAGCGCCGCGTAATCGGCGTTCGGGCAGTTGTCGATCCAGTCGGCGAGCGCCTGCCCGCCCGGCTCCCTGAACGCCGCGCGCTGGTGCCTCCCGTGCTTCAGCGTCACCACCCGCCAGCCGCAGGTCTCGAAGATGTCGTCGAAGCGGCGGAACATGCGGTCGGCGGTGGTCGCGTCGAGCGACTGGCGGTTGTAGTCGACGATCCACCAGCAGTTGCGGATGTCGTGCTTGTAGGCCTCGATCAGGCACTCGTAGATGTTGCCCTCGTCGAGCTCGGCGTCGCCCATCAGCGCGATCATGCGGCCCGCGTCCGCCTCCGCCATTAGGCCGTGCGCGATCATGTAGTCCTGCACGAGGCTGGCGAAGGCCGTGACCGCGACGCCGAGGCCCACGGAGCCCGTGGAGAAATCGACCGGGATCACGTCCTTGGTGCGCGAGGGGTAGGATTGCACGCCCCCGAGGCCGCGGAACGCCTTCAACTTGTCCAGCCCCTCGTTGCCGAGCAGGTAGTGGATCGCGTGCAGCAGCGGGCCCGCATGGGGCTTCACCGCCACGCGGTCGTTCGGCCCCAGCGCATGGAAATAGAGCGCCGCCATGATCGCGCTCATCGAAGCGCAGCTCGCCTGATGGCCGCCCACCTTGATGCCGTCGACGTTCTCGCGGACGTGGTTGGCGTTGTGGATCGTCCACGATGCAAGCCAGCGCAGCCGCGCCTCGAGGTCCTCGAGCGTGCTCACCGTATCGGGACTGGAAACCGTCACTGCCATCTGTCTGCTCCGCACTGGATGCCAGCCGTCCGTATATTACGCCCGGGCGCGCGCGGTCCTTGCGAAATGGGGTCGACAGACCCGTGATTTTAGCAGAAACGATTAGATGAGACCTTTGGAAAGCAATTTTGTGCCAACACAGCCGCTCGATACGCTCGATGTCAAAATCCTGGAGTGCCTGCAGGAGGACGGCCGCATCACCAATCAGGAGCTTTCCGAGAAGGTCGGCCTGTCGCCGAGCCCGTGCCTGCGCCGCGTCCGCCAGCTCGAGGCGGACGGCATCATCACCGGCTATGTCGCGCTGGTGAGCCCCACCCGTGTCGGCCTCACCATCAGCGCCTTCGTGCGTGTGCGCCTGAACCAGCAGGACGAAAAGCACCTCGACATCTTCGAAACTGCCGTCGCCGATTTCCCCGAGGTGATGGAATGCTACCTGATGACCGGCGAGGCCGACTACCAGCTCCGCGTCCTCGTCCCCTCCCTCTCCGACTTCGAGGACGTGCTGCGACGCCTCACCCGCATCGAGGGCGTCGCGCAGGTGACGACGAGCTTCGCGCTGCGGCCGATCGTTTACAAGACGGCAGTGCCGGTGAGCGGCGGCTGACGCTCCCACAGCGGCACAGGCCTGTAGAGGCTTTCGAGGAAATCCGTGAACGCGCGCACGGCGGGGGCGATTTCGGTGCGGCGGGGGGAGACGGCGTAGATGCCGACGTCCGCCGATCCCTCGCAGTCCGACAGGATGCGGACGAGCCGCCCGGCGGCAAGGTCAGCGCTCACGTCCCATAGCGAGCGGAGCGCGATGCCGACCCCGGCGATGCAAAGCTCGCGGACGACCTCGCTCGAATTGGTGCGCACGCGGCTGGTGCCGTCGATGGCGACCGTGCGCGCGCCTGAGTTCTCGTCCGCGCCGGATAGCCGCCACGGGAACTGACCGGTCGCGGCGAGCAGCCGGTGCCGGGCGAGCGCCGCCGTGTCCTCCGGCGCGCCGTGCTCCGCGATATAGGCTGGCGCCGCGCAGAGGATGCGGCGGTTGGTGGCCAGCCGCCGCGCCGTCACGCCGCCGCCGACCGCGGGCGTGATGCGCACCGCCACGTCGATGCGCTCAGCCATCAGGTCGACGAACCCGTCGGAAAGGTCGAGGTCCAGTTCGACGCGCGGATAGTCGTCCAGAAAGCGCTTGAGGTGCGGCGCGATGTGGAGCCTTCCGAACGAGGTCGGCGCCGACACGCGCAGCAGGCCCGATGGACCCGCGCTCTGGCCCGCGACCCGCGCCTCCGCCTCCTCGACCGCCTTCAGGATCGCCAGCACGTCGCGGTGGAAGCGTTCGCCCGTCTCGGTGAGCGCGAGGCGCCGCGTGGTGCGGTTGACGAGCGCCGCGCCGAGCCGCGCTTCAAGCCGCGCCAGCCGCTTCGAGACCATCGCGGGTGAAAGTCCCACCGCGCGGCCCGCCGCCGAGAGGCTGCCGCTTTCGACGATCCTTGCGAACAGTGCGTAATCCGCATCCATCCGATTTGTTCCTTTAAGGAAAAGCTGCTTTAATTTTCGTTCATCTACCGCACGAGTTCCCGCTCGTCTATGAAGCCGCGAACACAGCATCGGGACCAAGCCATGACGACAATCGACAAGAACGGCCTCCGGATCGCGGACGACCTCGTCCGCTTCATCGAGGACAAGGCGCTGCCCGGCACGGGCGTGGACGGGGACGCCTTCTGGGCGGGCGTCGCCGACATCTATGCCCGCTTCGCGCCGGAGAACGCCGCGCTTCTCGGGACACGCAACGACCTTCAGGCGCGCATCGACGCATGGCACGAAGCGCGCGCCGGAAAGCCGGTCGACGACGCCGAATATCAGGCGTTCCTGCGCGAGATCGGCTACCTCGTGCCCGAGCCTGCGCCGTTCACGATCACCACCGAAAACGTCGACGCCGAGCTTGCGACGCTCGCCGGGCCGCAGCTCGTCGTGCCGGTGCTGAACGCGCGTTTCGTGCTCAACGCCGCCAACGCCCGCTGGGGCAGCCTCTACGACGCGCTCTACGGTACGGACGCGATCCCCGGCGCGCCCGCCGGTAAGGGCTACGACCCCGCGCGCGGCGCCGAGGTCATCGCGTGGGCGAAGGCGTTCCTCGACCGCGCGGTGCCGCTCGCCAGCGGCTCGTGGGCGGACTGGACGGGAGGCATGCCCGCGCTCGCCGACCCGGCGCAACTCGTCGGCCGCGCGGGCGAGAATCTGCTACTGCGCCACAACGGCCTCCACATCGAACTCGTCATCGACCGCGCGCACCCGATCGGCAAGGACGATCCGGCGGGCCTCGCCGACGTGATCCTCGAATCGGCACTGTCGACGATCGTCGACCTCGAGGACTCGGTCGCCGCCGTCGATGCCGAGGACAAGGTCGCCGCTTACGCGAACTGGCTCGGCCTGATGAAGGGCGACCTCGAGGACACGTTCGAGAAGGGCGGGCGCATGATGACCCGCCGCCTGAACGCCGACCGCGAATACGCCGCGCCGGACGGCACGGCGTTCACCCTGCCCGGCCGCAGCCTGCTCTTCGTGCGCAACGTCGGCCACCTGATGACGACGCCCGCCGTGCGTCTGCCGGACGGATCGGAAGCGCCCGAAGGCATTCTCGACGGCATCGTCACCAGCCTCATCGCCGTCCACGACCTGAGGCGCCGGGGCCGCTTCGTGAACAGCCGCGCGGGCTCGATCTACATCGTGAAGCCGAAGATGCACGGCCCCGAGGAGGCCGGTTTCACGAACCGCCTGTTCGACGCGATCGAGGACCTGCTCGGCCTTCCGCGCCACACGATCAAGGTCGGCGTGATGGACGAGGAGCGGCGCACCTCCGCGAACCTCGCCGCCTGCATCGAAGCGGTGAAGAACCGCATCGTGTTCATCAACACCGGCTTCCTCGACCGCACCGGCGACGAGATCCACACCTCGATGCGCGCGGGCGCGATGATCCGCAAGGGCGACATGAAGACGAGCGCGTGGATCGCCGCCTACGAGAACCGCAACGTGCAGATCGGCCTCGCCTGCGGGCTTTCCGGCAAGGCGCAGATCGGCAAGGGCATGTGGGCGGCGCCCGACCGCATGGCGGACATGCTGGAGCAGAAGATCGGCCATCCCCGCACGGGTGCCAACACCGCGTGGGTGCCCTCGCCCACGGCCGCCACGCTGCACGCCACGCACTACCACGCCGTCGACGTCTTCGCGCGCCAGCAGGAGCGCAAGGCGGAGGGCATCGACAGCCTGGGCGCGCTGCTCACCGTCCCGCTCGCCGCCGGGCGCAACTGGTCTCCTGAGGAAATCCGCGAGGAGCTCGACAACAACGCGCAGGGCATCCTCGGCTATGTCGTGCGCTGGGTGGATCAGGGCGTTGGCTGCTCGAAGGTGCCCGACATCCACGACATCGGCCTGATGGAGGACCGCGCCACGCTGCGCATCTCCTCGCAGCACATGGCGAACTGGCTGCTGCACGGCGTCTGCACGGCGGCGGACGTCGACGCCGCCTTCGCGCGCATGGCCGCGAAGGTCGACGCACAGAACGCCGGGGACCCGCTCTACCGGCCGATGTCGGGGCACGAAGACACGAGCCTCGCCTATCAGGCGGCGCGGGCGCTGGTGTTCGAAGGCGTGGCCCAACCGAGCGGCTACACCGAGCCGCTGCTGCACGCCTTCCGCGCCAAGGTGAAGGCCGCGAAATAGTTAGGGTTCTACATATCCGGTTGACACCGGCGAGGGCGGTTCGCACGGTCGGCCCGTGAACAACGCCGACAGGAACCCGCCCATGCCCGTGCTTCGCCAGGTGCCCCGCTCCGAGGTCAGGGACGAGGTCGTCGAGCGCTACTACACGCGGCTGTTCGGCGCGCGCTGCCCGGTCGCCGAGCCGGGCACCGCGACCGGCACGCCCGGCGACTGGTGGACCGTCTACGCGCTCTCGCCGGACATCTTCCGGCACGCCGTCGACGGCTTCGCGCTCTACCGGAACCCGGCGCGGCGCATCGACCCCGTGCTGCGCGAGCTCGGGCAGACGCGCGCCGGGTGGGTGAAGCAGAGCCAGTTCGTCTTCTCGCAGCACTGCAAGTCGCTGCGCGGCCTCGGCGTCAGCGACGAGAAGATCGCCGCCATCCCGCACTGGACGGTCTCCGACCTGTTCAGCGACGAGGAGCGCGCCGTGCTCGCCTATGCGGACTGCCTGTCCGGCGCGGGCGGGCGCGTCCCCGACGCCGTGTTCCAAAAGCTGAAGACCTTCTGGGACGACGAGCAGATCTTCGAGTTCACCTACATCACCTGCCTCTACGACATGCACGCCGTCATCACGCGCGCGCTCCGCATGGAATACGACAACCGCCCCGAGCCGATCGTCGAGGTCGAAGCGCCCGAAGGCTTCAGCGCCGCCGATTTCCTCGGCGGGCCGCCGCCCGCATCGCGCTGACGCCGCACCGAGGCCGACCCTCCCGCGGCCAATCTGACAGTTCGCTGACGGCCCGTGTCAGCGACATGCCAGCGAAATGCTGCTATCGGCGGCGTGCGGTGCCGGCCCCGGCGCTTCCTTTGCTTGCCCAAAAGGGGAATTTATGACGTATACGTTCCGTTTTCTGCGCGGATGGCGCCTGCCCGTCTGCGCGTCGTTGCTGCTGGGAAGCGCGCTGGCGCCGGTGTCGGCACAGGCGGCCCCCGCGGACGACATCGCCGAGTTGAAGGCTGCGGTCGAGGCGCTGCGCGCCGAGCAGACGCGCGCGCAGGCGCGCATCGCCGAGCTGGAAGGCGCGCTCGCGAAGCAGCGCGAAACGCCGGTCGCCGTGGCGGCTGCGCCGCCCCCCGCGCCGAACGCCATCGTCACGACCGCCGCCCCCGCCGACAGCGGGCCTTCGCGCCTCAGCCTCTCGGGCGACGTGCGCGTGCGCTACGAGTCCAACTTCGGCATCGCCGGCGCGCGCGACCGCGACCGCGGCGTGCTGCGCGCCCGCCTGCGCGCCGCCTATGCGGTGAACGACTGGCTGACCGTCGGCGGCCAGCTCGCCACGGGCGACCCCGACGATCCCAACTCCACCGACATGACGCTGTCGAACTTCGACGACGACCTCCAGGTCAGCCTCGATCAGGCCTATATCCGCCTTACCCCCGGCGACCTTCAGGTCCACCTCGGCAAGATCCCGCAGCCGTTTGTCCGCACCGAGCTGGTCTGGGACGGCGACGTCTCCCCGCAGGGCGCGTCGGCCGCGTACACCGCCGATCTCGGCGGCGTGAAGGTGAAGGCGAGCGGCCTCTACTTCCTCGTCGACGAATCGGTCGCCGGGCCGGACAGCCGCATGATCGGCGGCCAGCTCTCGGTGCAGACGCCCCCGGCGCCCGTTCAGGCCGAGCTCGCGGTCGGCTACTACGACTATTCCCTCCGCAGCCTCGCGGGCGCCGATGCGGGCGACTTCCGCTCCAACCTGTTCGCGGGCGGCCGCTACCTCTCCGACTTCAACCTGCTCGACGTGATCGCCGCGCTCACGTGGAACGGTCTCGGCGAGAAATGGCCGGTGCGCCTCGTCGGCGACTACGTGCACAACTACGGCGCGGCGACCGACGCCGACACCGGCTTCGGCGTCGACCTCCTCGTCGGCCGCGCCAGCAAGCCCGGCGACTGGCGCTTCACCTACGGCTACGCCGAGGCGGAGACGGACGCGGTGCTGGCGGCGTTCAGCCACGACAACACCAACATCGCGACGAACTACATGCAGCACACGCTCGCCGTCGACTTCGTGCCCAAGCACAACCTCGTCCTCAACGCCACCTACTACCGCTACCGGCAGAAGGACGGCGTCGTCGGCCCCATCGACTGGCAGAACCGCCTCAGGCTCAACTTCCTCGTCAACTTCTAGGACGGCCGGGCACCGTCTCCCCCCTCCCCTTCAGGGGAGGGGCCGGGGGCGGGGCGCATCCACAAGCCCGGCGTCGAGGAGCGGCACCGCCCCTCCCCTGAAGAGGAGGGGCTTTCCTTTTCAAGCCGAACCCGATCGCGCGCTAGGACGCGCCCGGCGCCGGCCACGCGAGGCAGACTTCGAGACCGCCGAGCCGGCCGGTGCCGAGCGTCAGCGTGCCGTCCGTCGCGCTCACGAGGTCGCTGACGATGGCGAGCCCGAAGCCGTGGCCGGGACCCGCCTCGTCGAGGCGCCCCCCGCGCACCAGCGCCGTCGCCGCGCGCGCATCGGCGATGCCGGGGCCGTCGTCCGCGACGGTGATGCGGATTTCCTCGTCCGTGACCGTGCCCGACACGGCGACGCGCCGCCGGGCGAAGCGCGCGGCGTTCTCCATCAGCGCGCCGAGGATCTCGGCGAGGTCCGAAGGCGCGAGCGGCAGGTCCATGTCCTCCGGCACGTCGATCTCGAACACGATGCGCTCCCCGGCCTCGGTGCGCTCGATGACGGCGGCGACGGCTTCCGCCGCGTCGAGCACGTTCGCGCGCGACGACGCCTGCGCCTCGCGCGCCACCGCCGAGCGCGAGCGCGCCAGTTCCGCCTCCAGCGCCGCGCCCGCCGCGGCGATGGCGCGGTCGAGGCCGTCCGCGGCCTCGGTTGCGCCCGCCTCGCGCGCGCGGCGGCTCTGCGCGGCGAGCGCGGCGAGCGGCGTCTTCAGGCTGTGCGCGAGGTCGGCGGCGCGGCGGCGCGCCCGGTCGACGTCCGCCGCGCGCGCGTCCGCCAGCGAGTTGATCGCGTTCGCCAGCGGGTCGATCTCGGCCGGATGGTCCGCCGAGAGCCGCGCGCCGGGGTTGCGCCGCATCCGGTCGAGCTCGGCGCGGATGCGCGCCAGCGGCTGCAGCCCCAGCACCACCTGGCCATACGCGGCGCCGATCAGGACCAGCCAGAGCAGCACCAGCGAGCCGACCATCTCGCGGCCGAATTCGCGCTGCGCATCAATGAGTGCGCTGTCGTCCGTCGCGACCTGCACCAGAACGGCGCGGCCGCTCCGGTCCGGCTCGACCATGCGCTCGATGACGAGCAGCCCCTGCGCGAACGGGCCGGGGCTGCGCCGGATGCGCCAATGGCCGCGCGGCGCGCCGGGCACGGCGGCGAGCGACTGGTCCCAGAGCGACGGCGAATGCGCCTGTCCCCCGGCAGCGCTGACCTGCCAATAAAGGCCGCCGGCCGGCTCGTCGAAGCGGTTGTCGGAGGGCAGCGGATCGACGACCGGCCTGCCGGCCGCATCGAGCCTCAGCGCCCCCAGAAGCTCGCGCGCCTTCGCTTCCATCGACAGCGCTTCGCGGCGCTCGATATGGCGCTCGAAAAGCAGGTCGAGGCCGAAACCCGCGACGCCGAGCGCGAGGAAGATCGCGGCAGCGGCGCTCGCCAGCAGCCGAAGCCGCAGCGAACGCAGCGGCATCAGCCTTCCTCCGCGAGGAAATAGCCGAAACCGCGCCGGGTCTCGACGATGCCGGGGCCGGTCTTGCGGCGAAGCCGGGTGACGAGCGCCTCGATGGCGTTGGTGTCGCCCGAATCGGCGGTGCCGTAGAGATGCTCGGCGATGTCGTGCACGGCGGCGACGCGGCCGCTCTGGTGCGCGAGGAATTCGAGGAACCGGTATTCGAGCGGCGACAGGCGGATCGCGCGCGCATCGACATGCGCGGACATGCGGCTGGTGTCGAGCGTCAGGCGGCCGATGCTGATGAGCGGCGACCCGTGTCCGGCCGCGCGGCGCAGCAGCGCCCGCACCCGCGCCACCAGTTCGCCCATCGCGAAGGGCTTGGCGAGATAGTCGTCCGCCCCCGCGTCGATGCCCTCGACCTTCTCGGTCCATTCGCTGCGCGCCGTGAGGATGAGCACGGGGAAGTTGCGCCCCGCGCTCCGCCAGCGCCTCAGCACGCTGAGCCCGTCGAGGCGCGGCAGGCCGAGATCGAGGATGACGGCGGCGTAGTTCTCGGTGTCGCCCCGATACCAGGCGTCGTCGCCCGTCACCGAAAGATCGACGACGAAGCCCGCCTCGCCGAGCGCGCGGACGAGATCGTCCCCGACGTCGGGATCGTCCTCCACCACCAGCAGGCGCATCAATCGTCCTCGATCTTGATGAGCGCGCCGGTACGGGCGTCGAGCTCGACCTCGCGGACCCGGCCCTTCTTGGTCAGGATCTTGACTTCATAGCTGAGCACGCCGTGCTCCTGCTCCAGTTCGATCTTCAGCACTTCCCCTTTTACGCGCGCCTGTGCAAGCGCGAGGATGCGGGGCAGCGGCAGGATGTCGCCGCGCTCGACGGCGGCGCGAATCGAGGTGACTTCCTCGGCCTTGTACTTCTTCGGCTTCTTGTCTTTCGCGGGCACGCCCGAGGCGAGCGTCAGCGTCGCCGCCGCGGCCAGGAGCACCAGAAAGACCCGGCGAAGGCCGGATTTCAGGATCGTCTGCATCTGCCGCGCCTATCACGCCGCGGCTGACGCTTCGCTGACGGCCGCAGACGATCGCGCGTCAGCCCCGGGCGGCTATCCGGCGGCAACATCGAACCCAAGGAGAGTGCCCATGAACCGATTCGTCCTCCCCGCCGCCATCATCGCGCTCGCCGCGCCGTTCACCGCCTGCGCCGCTGCACCCGTGGCAAAGCCGATGTCGTTCGGCGCCGCCGAAAAGCACGCCGCGAAGCACGGCGTGCGCGCCGACGAGATCAAGATCAAGCGCTCCACGATCAAGGTGGAGGGCCGCGACGACCGCAACCGCAAGGTGGAACTGGTGCTCGACCGCCGGACCGGCGAAGTGCTCGACCGGCGCTTCGACGACTAGGGCTGCGATCGTTTCAGGCCCCGGCGGCCTGAAACGTGAACCCGCCCCTCGGCGGACGGCGGGAACCGGTCAGGCGATGGCCCCCTTTCAAATGACCGGTTCCCTTGCCGCCCGATGCCGCTAAGCATCGCCCCGATCGGACATTTGGGGAGATGCACATGGCCTACGACCACATCCTGCTCGACGAACGGGACGGCGTCGCGACGCTGACGATCAACCGGCCGGAGGTGCTGAACGGCCTCAGCACGCACACGGTGGCCGAGATGATCCACGCGGTCGATGCCGTGCGCGACGGCGGCACGGCGCGCGTGCTGCTGATGACGGGCGCGGGCCGAGGCTTTTCCTCGGGCGCCGACCTCTCGGGCGGCAACGCTGGCGCGGCGCCGGACAGCAGCGGGCTCCCTGCCGGGCCGATGGACGCCGGCAAGGTGCTCGAAACCCATTTCAATCCGCTGCTCGAACGGCTGATGGACCTGCCGCTGCCCTTCGTCACCGCCGTGAACGGCCCGGCGGCGGGCGCGGGCGCGTCGATCGCGCTTGCGGGCGACATCGTCATCGCCGCCCGTTCCGCCTATTTCCTGCAGGCCTTCGTCAACATCGGCCTCGTCCCCGATGTCGGCTCGACATGGCTGCTGCCGCGCCTCGCCGGGCGCGCGCGGGCGCAGGCGATGATGATGCTCGGCGAGAAGGTGCCCGCCGAGCAGGCGCTCGACTGGGGCATGATCTACAAGGTCGTCGAGAACGACGCGCTGATGACCGAGGCGCAGGCGCTCGCCGCGCGGCTCGCGAAGGGGCCGACGAAGGCCTATGCGCTGATCCGTCAGGGCCTGCGCCAGTGCCTCGACAAGCCGCTCGGCGAGGGGCTGATGGTGGAGCGCCGCAACCAGCGCCTCGCGGGCCTGACGGAAGACTTCGCCGAGGGCGTCAGCGCCTTCCTGCAAAAGCGCCCCGCGAACTTCAAGGGGCGCTAGCGCGGGCGCGGTAGCGGCCGACGAACGTGCGCGCGAACGCCTCCAGCCGCCCTTCCGCGATGGCCTGCCGCAGCCCCGCCATCACCTGCTGGTAGAAGGCGAGGTTGTGCTCGGTCATCAGCATCGCGCCGAGGATCTCGCCCGAGCGGATCAGGTGGTGGACATAGGCACGGCTCCAGCCGCGGCAGACCGGGCAGGCGCAATCCGGGTCGAGCGGCCCCGTGTCCTCCGCGAAGCGCGCGTTCCTGAGGTTGATCGGCCCGTCGTGCGTGAACGCCTGCCCGTTGCGGCCCGAGCGCGTCGGCAGCACGCAGTCGAACATGTCGATGCCGCGCACGACCGCCCCCACGATGTCGTCGGGCTTGCCGACGCCCATCAGGTAGCGCGGCCGGTCCTCCGGCAGCAGCCCCGGCGCGTAGTCGAGCACGCCGAACATCTGCGCCTGTCCTTCTCCGACGGCGAGGCCGCCGATCGCGTAGCCGTCGAAGCCGATCTCCGTCAGCGCCTGCGACGAGGCGCGCCGCAGATCCTCGAACATCGAGCCCTGCTGGATGCCGAACAGCGCGGCGCGCCCGGCGTGCTCATGCCCATCGAAGCCGCTGCGCGAGCGCTTCGCCCAGCGCATCGACATCTCCATCGACCTCGCCGCGGCGGCGTGCGGCGCGGGAAACGCGGTGCACTCGTCGAACGCCATGACGATGTCGCTGCCGAGGTTGCGCTGGATCTCCATCGAGCGCTCCGGCGTCAGCAGGTGCCGCGAGCCGTCGAGGTGCGAGGCGAAGCGCACGCCCTCCTCCGTCACCTTGGTGAGGTCCGAGAGGCTCATCACCTGATAGCCGCCCGAATCGGTGAGGATCGGCCGGTCCCAGCCCATGAAGCGATGCAGGCCGCCGAGGCGCGCCATGCGCGCGTCGCCGGGGCGCAGCATCAGGTGATAGGTGTTGCCGAGGATGATGTCGGCGCCGCCCGCGCGCACGTCGGCGGGCTTCATCGCCTTCACGGTCGCGGCGGTGCCGACCGGCATGAACGCGGGCGTGCGAATCTCGCCGCGCATCATGCGGATGGTGCCGGTGCGCGCCTTGCCGTCGCGCGCGTGGATGGAGAAGTCGAAACGCGTCATCGCGCGCCGCATAGAGCGAAGCGCCCGCGCTGGGAACCGTTATCCGCTGACGAGGTGGATGCTGCCCTTCGCCCCCGCCGCGCCGTCCACCGTCTCGTCGGCGAGTTCGATGACGAAGGCGTCGCCGTCTCCGGTCTCGCCGGTCAGCGTCTCGCCGTCGCGCTCGAAGGCGATGCCCTTCTCGGCGAAGCGGCGCGCGAACCAGCCCGCCACGGTCTTCGCGTCGGCGGGCGCGGTGAAGCCGACATCGACCGCGCTGTCGCCCTTCCTGTCCTTGCCGCCGGCATCGACCCGGATCGTCCCGATCGTCGAGCCGGGGTAGAGCTTGACGCCGTCGATGTCGAAATCGTCGGCGCCGAGCGCCATCTTCGGCAGCTTGAGGTTGAGGTCGAAGCCCGGCGTCGAGACCGTGACTGCCCCCGTCCCGCCGTCCGCCGACGCCTCGAACACGCGCCTCCCCTGGTCGTTCGCCGCGACGACGGCGACGTCCGCGCCCTTTTCCGGCGGATCGGCGGGCGCGTCGCAGGCCGCGAGGCCGAGCGCGGCGCACATCAGGGCGGAAACCATCGGCTTCATCGTGACCACCTCGTTAACCGTATTATGTAAATAATACAGAAGCGCCCGCGTCACGGCAAGAGCAGGCTCGAATCGCCGTAGGAGTAGAAGCGGTAACCGCTGCCGATCGCGTGCGCGTAGGCGGCGCGCATCGTCTCCAGCCCCATCAGCGCGCTCACCAGCATGAACAGCGTCGAGCGCGGCAAATGGAAGTTGGTCATCAGGCCCGCCACGGCGCGGAAGCGGTAGCCGGGCGTGATGAAGATGTCGGTGTCGCCGCTAAACGGCGCGATCGCGCCGTCCTCGCCCGCCGCGCTTTCGAGGAGGCGCAGCGAGGTCGTGCCGACGGCGATGATGCGCCCGCCGCCCGCGCGCGCGGCGTTGAGGCGCGCCGCCGCGTCCGCCCCCACCTCGCCCCATTCGGCGTGCATCCGGTGGTCGCGCGTGTCCTCCGCCTTCACCGGCAGGAACGTCCCCGCCCCGACATGCAGCGTCAGCGTCTCGCGCCGCACCCCGCGCGCATCGAGCGCGGCGATCAGCGCGGGCGTGAAGTGCAGCGCCGCCGTCGGCGCGGCGACCGCGCCCTCGCGCGCGGCGAACATCGTCTGGTAGTCCTCGGCGTCGCGCGCGTCCGCCGGGCGCTTTCCCGCGATATAGGGCGGCAGCGGCATCGCGCCCGCCGCGTGCAGCGCGGCCTCCAGCGGACCATCGCATTCGAAGCGCCACAGGACGCTGCCGTCAGCGCCCTTGTCCGCGACGATGCCCTCCAGCCCCGCGCCGAAATCGACGCGGTCGCCCGGTTTCAGGCGCCTGGCGTTGCGGACGAACGCCCGCCATTCATACGGCCCCTCGCGCTTGTGCAGCGTGACGCCGATCCGCGCCTCGCCCTTGCGGCCGAAAAGCTGCGCGGGGATGACGCGCGTGTCGTTGAACACGAGCACGTCGCCGGGCGCCAGCAGCGCGGGCAGGTCGCGCACCACGCGGTCTTCGAGACCATCGGGCCGCACGACGAGCATCCGCGCCGCGTCGCGCGGGCTGGCCGGGCGAAGCGCAATGCGGTCCTGCGGCAGGTCGAAATCGAAAGCGTCGACGCGCAAGTCAGTTCTGCGGCGGCGGCGAGGCCTCCACGGCCGCCTGCTGCCCGGCGGGCGCGGCCTCGGGCGCGGCGATGGCGGCAGGCGGCGGCGGCGGCACGTTGTCGGCGGCGATCGAGGCCTTGAGGATGCGGTCCGGCTTCGCGGGCGGCTCGCCGCGCGCGATCCTGTCGACGAACTCCATGCCCGAGATCACGCGGCCCCAGCCGGTATAGTTGCCGTCCATCGCGCCGGTCATCGGCATGAACATGATGAAGAACTGGCTGTTGGCGCTGTCCGGCTCCTGCGTGCGCGCCATCGAGGCGGTGCCGCGCAGGTGCGGCAGCGAATTGAACTCGGCCTTGAGGTCGGGAAGGTCGGAGCCGCCCTGCCCGGTGCCCTGCGGGTCGCCGGTCTGCGCCATGAAGCCGTCGATCACGCGGTGGAAGATGATGCCGTCGTAGAAGCCGCGGCGCACCAGCGTCTTGATGCGCTCGATATGGTTCGGCGCCACGTCCGGCCGCATCAGGATGGCGACGCGGCCGCCCGTCGAAAGGTCGAGATAGAGGATGTTCTCCGGGTCCTGCGCCGTGGGCGCGGCAGGCGCGGGCGCAGCGGCGGCGGCCTGCTGCTGCTGCACCTTCATCGCCTGCTCCGGCGACATCTTGCCCGCTTCCTGCGCGGATGCGGGCGTCGCCGCCGCGAACGCCAGCATCGCGATGAGCGCAGTCCATACTCGTTTCATGCCGAACCCTCGATTTCCACCTTGCTGCGCGCCATAGCCCTGGAAGGCTGCATCGGCGCTGAACATCCTTGTGCTGAATATCACGATCTGCCCGCGGCGACCTTCGCCTTCACCGCGGCGGCGACCGCCGGCGTCACGAACTTCGCGATCTCGCCGCCGAACACCGCGATCTCCTTCACCAGCCGCGAGGCGATCGGCTGCAGGGCCACGTCCGCCATCAGGAACACCGTCTCGATCTGGCTGTTCAGCTGCTGGTTCATGCCCGCCATCTGGTACTCATACTCGAAATCGGCAACCGCGCGCAGGCCCCGCACGATCATGCTGGCGCCCTGGCTTGCGGCGAAATCCATCAGCAGCGCGTTGAACGACACCACCTCGATCGTGCCGTTCGCGATGCCCGCCGTCTCGCGGCGCACCTGCTCCAGCCGTTCGTCCAATGTGAACATCGGCGACTTCGACGGGTTCGTCGACACGCCGATGATCAGCTTGTCGACGAGCTTGGCGCCGCGCCGGATGATGTCGATGTGGCCGAGCGTGATCGGGTCGAACGTGCCCGGATAGACGCCGATGCGCATGACGTGTCCCCCCTGCTTTCTGGTCTAGCGGTCGCGCTCGATCGCGAAGCGCGCGATGGCGCGCAGCAGATCGGCGGACTGGCCGAAGCCGTAAAGATGCCCGATCGCCTGGTCGATCAGCATTTCCGCCTGCTTGCGCGCGCGCTCGATGCCGAGCAGCGACACGAAGGTCGCCTTGCCGGCGCCCGCGTCCTTGCGCACGGCCTTGCCGGTGCGGCCGCTGTCGCCCTCCACGTCGAGCAGGTCGTCGGCGATCTGGAAGGCGAGGCCGAGGTCGCGCGCATAGCCGCGCAGCTTCACGCGGTTGTCCGCGCTCGCCTTGCCCATGATCGCGCCCGCCTCGATGGCGAAGCCGATCAGCGCGCCGGTCTTCAGCTGCTGGAGCCGCGTCGTCGTCGGCAGGTCGAACGTCTCCTCCTCGGCGACGAGGTCCATCATCTGCCCGCCCGCCATGCCCGTCGGGCCGCTGGCGCGGGCAAGCTCCAGCACCAGCTCGGCGCGCACATAAGGGTCCTCGTGCGTCGCCTCGTCGGCGAGCACCTCGAAGGCGAGCGCCTGCAAGGCGTCGCCCGCGAGCACTGCCGTCGCCTCGTCGAACGCCTTGTGCAGCGCCGGCTTGCCGCGCCGCGTGTCGTCGTCGTCCATGCACGGCAGGTCGTCGTGGACGAGGCTGTAGACGTGCACGCACTCGGTGGCGATGGCGGCGCGCAGCGCGCGCTCCTTGTCGACGTGGAAAAGGTCGCAGGAGGCGACCGCGAGCAGCGGCCGCATCCGCTTGCCGCCGCCCATCGCCGCGTAGCGCATCGCCTCGACGAGACGGCGGCGGGGGTCCGAGGGAATCGGCAGGAGCTTGTCGAAACGCTGGTCGATGGCGGTTCCGATAGCGTCGAGCGCGGGCTTCAGGCTGAGCGAAGCGTGCACCGCGGCCCCTATTCGGTGTCGAAGGGCCGCGTGCCCCTCGCTTCGCCGTCCGGACCGATCTGGATGAGCTCGATGCGCGCCTGCGCGGCCTTCAGCTTCGATTCGCAATAGGCCTTCAATTGCTGGCCCTGCTCGTAGAGGCCGATCGAGGCTTCGAGGTCGACCTCGCCGGCCTCGAGCTGGTGCACGATCTTCTCCAGCCGCGCGAGCGCGGCCTCGAAGCTCAGCCCCTCCAGCGATGCCGCCGCATCGGTCATCAGAATCCCCGTCTTGCCTCTTCGCAGGGCGTTTTGGACGGGCGATGCGCGGCGGTCAACAGGGCTATGCGGAGGGCGCCCAGCTCAGCACCGGCTTCCTTGCCGCCAGCGTCTCGTCGAGGCGGCGGCGCGGGGCGAGGTGCGGCGCGGCCTTGAAGTGCTCCGCCTCGCCCGCCTTGGCGCGCGCCACGAGGCTCCTGAGCGTGGCGATGAACTGGTCGAGCGCCGCCTTGCTCTCGGTCTCCGTGGGCTCGATCAGCATCGCGCCGTGGACGACGAGCGGGAAGTACATCGTCATCGGGTGGTAGCCCTCGTCGATCAGCGCCTTGGCGATGTCGAGCGTGGTGACGCCGGTGCCTTCAAGGAACGAATCGTCGAACAGCGCCTCGTGCATACAGGGGCCGGAGGCACCGAACGGCGCGGTCATCACGTCCTCGAGGCTGCGCAGCACGTAGTTGGCGTTCAGCACCGCGTCCTCGGCGACCTGACGGAGGCCGTCCGCGCCGTGGCTCATCATGTAGCTGAGCGCGCGCACGAACATGCCCATCTGGCCGTGGAAGGCGACCATGCGGCCGAAGCTCTGCGCGTGCGCGTCGCCGAGGCCGTGGGCCTGCTCCTCCTCGACCAGCTCGAAGTGCGTGCCGGTGTGGCGCACGAACGGCAGCGGCGCGAACGGCGCCAGCGCCGCCGAGAACACCACCGGCCCCGCGCCCGGTCCGCCGCCGCCGTGCGGCGTCGAGAAGGTCTTGTGGAGGTTGATGTGCATGGCGTCGACGCCGAGGTCGCCGGGGCGGACGCGCCCGACGATGGCGTTGAAGTTGGCGCCGTCGCAATAGACGTAGGCGCCCGCCGCGTGCACGGCCTCGGAGATCGCGCTCATGTCCGGCTCGAACAGGCCGCAGGTGTTGGGGTTGGTGATCATCACCGCCGCGACGTCGGGACCGAGGCGGGCCTTCAGCGCCGCGAGGTCGACGCGGCCCGCGGGCGTCGCCGGGATGTTCTCCACCTCGTAGCCGCAGAACGCCGCCGTGGCGGGGTTGGTGCCGTGCGCCGATTCGGGGACGAGCACCACTTTCCGCGCCTCGCCGCGCGCCTCGTGCGCGGCGCGGATCGCCAGCATCCCGCACAGCTCGCCGTGCGCGCCCGCCTTCGGGCTCATCGAGACCTCCGGCATACCGGTCAGCGTCTTCAGCCAGTTGGCTAGCTGCGCGATGAGTTCGAGCGCGCCCTGCACGCTGTCCACCGGTTGCAAGGGGTGGATGTCCGAGAAGCCGGGCAGGCGCGCCATCTTCTCGTTGAGCCGCGGGTTGTGCTTCATCGTGCACGAGCCGAGCGGGAACAGGCCCATGTCGATGGCGAAGTTCTGGCGGCTGAGGCGCGTGTAGTGGCGCACCGCCTCGGGCTCCGACAGGCCCGGAAGCCCGATCAGCTCGCGCTCCAGCCCGGCGAGCCGCGAGGCGACCTCCGGCGGCGCGGGCAGGTCGACGCCGGTGCGGGCGCTGTCGCCGATCTCGAAGATCAGCGGCTCCTCCAGCGCAAGGCCCCGGTTGCCGGTGAAGGTGTCAACTTCGCTCGCCGCGGCAGCCCCCGGCGCAGTCTCGCGGCCCTGACGGTTCAGCATGACACGGCCTCCTCATACGCTGCGACAAGTTCGTCTACATCCTCGTCGGTCTGCGTCTCGGTCACGGCGACGACGACGCCGTTCGCAAGGCTCGCCTCGCCCGGATAAAGCCGCCCGAGCGCGACGCCGCCGAGCACGCCCGCGTCCG